>JBCDIX010000004.1:0-160949 GCA_038748405.1 Cyanobacteria bacterium P01_H01_bin.21
TACCAGTGCCATGGGTGATACATCTAGTGATAATCTTTTACATGGCACTTTGAAAGTAAAAATAAAATTAAAAGTCGCCGCAGTAGCTAATACCCTTAGGATAAGGCGCAAGCATGGTCACCACTGCAGAGAAAACAAATAATGGCTATATCACTCAGATTATTGGCCCTGTTGTAGACGTTAAGTTCCCCGCTGGCGAGCTGCCTAGCATTTATAACGCCCTCAAGATCGAAGGCACTAACCCCGCTGGTCAGACTGTTTCTGTTACTTGTGAGGTTCAGCAGTTACTAGGAGACAGCCAGGTAAGAGCCGTAGCAATGCGTTCTACTGACGGATTGATACGGGGCATGGAGGTTACTGATTTAGGTTCGCCTATTAATGTACCTGTTGGCCCTCCCACATTGGGTCGCATCTTTAACGTTCTTGGTGAGCCTGTGGATGAGAAGGGTGATGTGGATATGTCCACCACACTGCCAATTCACCGAGCTGCTCCCAAGTTAACTGAATTGCAGACAAAGCCCTCTGTATTTGAAACGGGTATTAAAGTTATTGATCTTTTAGCGCCTTATCGTAAGGGTGGTAAGACCGGCCTCTTTGGTGGTGCTGGTGTAGGTAAAACCGTGCTGATTCAGGAGCTGATCAACAACATTGCACTGCAGCATGGTGGTGTTTCTGTATTCGCTGGCGTCGGTGAGCGTACTCGTGAAGGAAACGACCTGTACAACGAATTTATTGATTCTGGTGTAATCAACAAGGATGACCTGGGTCAGTCTAAGGTTGCCCTTGTGTATGGCCAGATGAATGAGCCACCTGGGGCTCGTATGCGTGTGGCATTGTCTGCTCTGACAATGGCTGAGTATTTCCGCGATGTTAACAAGCAAGACGTACTGTTGTTTGTTGATAATATCTTCCGGTTTGTACAGGCTGGTTCTGAGGTGTCAGCACTACTAGGCCGTATGCCTTCTGCAGTAGGTTACCAGCCCACTTTGGGTACTGATATGGGTGATCTCCAAGAGCGGATTACCTCTACTCTTGAGGGTTCAATCACGTCTATTCAGGCCGTATACGTTCCTGCAGATGACCTGACTGACCCTGCGCCTGCAACCACGTTTGCACACTTGGACGCAACAACGGTGCTTTCTCGTGCGTTGGCATCAAAAGGTATCTATCCCGCTGTAGATCCTCTGGATTCTACATCCACGATGCTTCAGCCTGACGTTGTTGGTGGTGAGCACTACACAACTGCACGAGCGGTTCAATCTATTCTGCAGCGCTATAAAGAACTACAGGATATCATCGCTATTTTGGGTCTAGATGAGCTTTCTGAAGATGATCGTCTCGCTGTTGCCCGCGCTCGTAAGATTGAGAAGTTTCTGTCTCAGCCTTTCTTTGTAGCTGAGATCTTTACGGGTCTGGCTGGTAAGTATGTGACTCTTGAGGACACTATCAAAGGCTTCAACATGATTCTTTCTGGTGAGCTGGATGAGGTTCCTGAGCAGGCCTTCTATCTAAAGGGTGGCATTGCTGAAGTGCTTGAGACTGCTGAAAAAATGAAGGCTGAGGGTTAAGCTATCGCTTACCTCATTTAGCGCAGATTACAAGCTTGGTAAGTAGCGAGTCATTCAACAGATTAGTTTTTGATGGGCTTGAGAAGTTTCTCGGATGTTGTGATGGCTCGCTATTTGCTGGTCCACCTTTAGGTTTGAGAGTTTTATGTCATTAGCAGTTCGTGTGGTAGCTCCCGACAAGACTGTCTGGGATGCTGAGGCAGAAGAGGTCGTGCTACCGAGCACGACTGGTCAACTAGGTATTTTGAGCGGTCACGCTCCGCTGCTGACTGCATTAGATATCGGTGTGCTGAGAGTTCGGGCTGATAAAGATTGGGTTGCGATCGCACTGATGGGCGGCTTTGCTGAAGTGGAAAATAATGAAGTTACCATTTTGGTTAACAGCGCTGAACGCGGCGATAATATTGACCTATCTGCAGCTCAAGCGGAATATGCATCCGCTAAGTCAGAAGCCGACGGTGTTTCTTCTGAAGATAAACAGGCCGTTATCAAGGCACGGAAGTCTTTAAAGAGGGCACGGGCACGAGTCCAAGCAGCGGGCGGTAGTCTCTAAACTAGCCGCTACTCTGAGGCTTTTAAGGCCCAGGCTGTTTTCAGGCAGCCTGGGCCTTTGTGTTGTGGCTTCATACAGAAGAACGCAGTAAAAACGAGTATTAAGTATGCCTTGGCGCACATCGGTTGGATACATTTAGCCGATTGCTACAAATTTTAAACCAATAAAAAGCCCATGCCTTTAACTTGAAGCATGGGCTTTTGCATAATCTTCAGTGGCACTAAATCATGAACTACCAGTGAAAGCAACATTGGGGAATTGCTCAGCTGCCTTTTGCATAGGCTGGCTTTTGCCTCCTTCCTGCCAATAATTAATAATTTCAGTGGCTTGATTTAACAGATCGATGCGCTCTTCTTCAACAATCCAAGTTTTGGACTCAAGCTCTGTCTTCATCTGATCCCACGCATCATTGCGAGGCCAGAAAAAGTAAGAGGTTAGCGGACTCGATCCCTTGCCCACTACTTGATCCACGGCGAGAGCCACATCTTTGTCGAGCCAGAGAACCTTTAAGATAAATCGAGACAATGCAAACCTCCGCTGTACGCCTCTTGGCTTCAAAACTACACGGTCTAGCTTAAAACTACACGGTCTATAATTCTAGCGTATTTGCTGTCTTAAACACATCAAATTTTAGTCTCTTTCACGCAAAAATAATGTCTAACCCTTTTGCCTTGGCTGTATTCGATATTGACGGTGTTGTCCGAGACGTTAGCGGTTCCTACCGTCGTGCTATTGCAGATACAGTTGAGCATTTCACCCAAGGGCATTATCGGCCAAGCCCCACCGATATTGATCAGCTCAAAAGTGAAGGGATTTGGAACAACGATTGGAAAGCCTCTGAGGAACTGATCCAACGTCATAGCAAAGCTGCGAAAACGGCTTACGACCGTGACTATGACTCCATTGTTGCCTATTTTCAAGAACGTTATCGAGGCACGGGTGATGACCCTGCTCAATGGACTGGGTATATCACTCAAGAGCCAATCCTCATGACCGCCGAATATCTAACCAATTTGGCTAATAGTGGCGTACCCACTGCTTTTTTTAGCGGAGCCACACGAGGATCAGCGAACTACGTTTTACAACAGCGCATTGGCCTAACCCAGCCAATTTTGGTTGCCATGGCCGATGCACCTGGTAAACCAGATCCCACAGGGTTATATATGACTGTTAACCAGCTGGAAGCAACCGTACCCGCTGGTCTACCTGTGCTGTATGCCGGTGATACCGTCGCTGATATGGCGACAATCAAAGCCGCGCAATCTCAATTTCCTGAACGATTGTGGCTAGGTGTAGGTGTTCTTCCACCCCATGTTCAAACAGATGGCACCTATCAAAGTCAATACAGCCAGACGCTTGAAAAAGCAGGGGCCGATCTAGTAATCGCTCACATCGAACAATTAACCGCTGAAAAAATTCAAGCTCTATTGAACAGCAAAATCAGTTAACCCGTTTGAGAAACCAGTCTGTTGAACGGCACAACTTATACCATCAGCTACGGGTTGAATGGTAGGTTAGGCGACAGCCATTGGCCTGTTAACTGAATAACGCTCTCACCTCTATCAGATCTATGAGTCCATTGCTGTTTTTACTTGCGCTAACTTCTGCTGCTCCATTTCTCCCTACTGCTCTAGCACAAGCACCACAGCACACAGGCTACTCCATTGAGTCCAACCCATTTGAGGCTGGCAGCGTGATCACACAAGCTAGCCGCCAAGAGGTTATTCCAAAAATTCAGGAAGTTCGCCCTCTCCCAGGCGGGCTCGATGATGTCCCCGTATTTAACAGCAATAGCCCTGAACTGGTGGAGACAGAAGGCATTCTTCTATCTACGTTTCCATCCCGTGGTAAAGCTACTCCATCGGCCCATCTGGACTATGCCTTTGAAGGTCGTTTTGATATCTTTGACCACCACGTTGTTCAGGCCAGAGGTGACACTGATACTCGCACCCGTTACATAGGACTTGTAATCCATAACCCTAGCCGCAGGCCGGTCACCCTCAGTTTTCGGGAAGCCGCAAGCTATCTCAGCCAAGAAGCTCCATGGTACGGACGCAACGATGTGGAGTTTAACCTGGCCAGCAATCAGTTTTCAGGTCCAGGCAGTCGTCTCATGAATGAAATTCTCAGGGACCGCCGTCAGTCCTCGTGGCCTAACAGCATTACCATTCCTCCCCAAGAAAACTATCTGTTGATGAATGCACCGCTGCCAGTACGCCGCCTCTCTGTTCCAACGGATGGCAGCCTCAGCGCCGGTAGTGAGCTTTTGCCTCCATTACCCAGCACCCTTGGAGGCGATCGCAGCAACGCTCGCTCTACATTAATGCGTGTATCTAGCAGTGGGCCAGTATATGTAGCCAGCCTTGCCATGTTTGCCCCCCTAACCGCTGATGGTGGCGAACGAGTACCCACACTAGATGAATGGCTTCAGGTTTTGATCAACGGAGAGCTCGCCACACCACGCGATTTAGCACCAACACAACCCGGTCGCTCTGCTAACCCATTTATCTATGGTCGAGTGGCTGGAGTCAGTCAGGGGTCACGCTGGCAGGCCAGACTCACAGATCGTCGCTCCCCTCGTCTAAAAATTCCTGAAATAGGTCAGCAGCTTTCTTATGCCATTAGCACGGTAGACCACAACACCTTTGGTACAGGTCAAATCCAAAGTGCGCCTATGCTCAGGCGCTATGGCGACACGGCCTATCGAGCCCATGGCAACTATGGCACCGAATATGACCTGACACTACCGCTGCATAATCCAACTGATCAACCTAAAACCGTGGCGCTATCGGTACAAACCCCTCTACAAAATGAAAATATTAAAAACGCGCTTACCTTTTTGACACCCCATGACTCTCGTATCTTTTTTAGAGGGACGGTATTGTTTTTATACAAAAACGATCAGGGTGAATCTAGAGCCGAATACATTCACTTGGTACAGCGTCGAGGCCAGGTAGGTCCGCCGTTAGTAGAACTGACTCTAGAACCCGGAGAAGAACGATCTGTAGAAGTACAGTTTCTCTATCCTCCTGATGCCACCCCGCCCCAAGTTCTAACGATCACAACCTACGAAGACAGCTAGGCAGGAAGGTTAACTACCGTTTGATCACTATCCTCTTTTGCTGCAGTACCACCCAGGAGTTTTTATTTAGCTGGCTTAGGGTAGTCATAAGTCGGCGATAGACCATGATGACCATGAGCTACAGGGTGATGATTGACTTTTTCTTTGGGTACATCGTTTTGTGACACAGGCGGCTTGACAGGTATGTAACGAGATTCATCATCAGCTGGGGGTACCTGGTTCAAAACCGACAAAATGTAATCACGGTGAGGATGTTGCTCAAGCCAAGCTCGAATTTGGAGAGCTTGGGCATAGTCTTCGTCACCCAGAGCGCTACGATAGGTTTCCTCTAACACCCGGTTGAATTCTGCCTGGCGGATTTGGGCTTGCCAAGGTTCCGAGAAGACCAGATGAACCTTATTGTGCATATTATAGGCTTTCAGAATTTCCCACTCTCCCCTATCGAACCAATTACCACCGCAGTGAGCACATCGATCAAGATAAAACGATAACCCATGGCCAACTTTTGCACGTCGCATTAAGTGATGACATTCAGGGCAAAAAGACGCGCGCCGGTTATCAGAAATAGAGTCGCTCAGAGCGACAGCGTTACACTGCCTAATTTCTCCATTCTCTGGCTGCCACTCTAACCAATGCCAGTAGTCGTAGGAGGAGATCCATCGACCCTCACAAGTTTCACAAGCATGGGCGGATAAATATTCATCTAATCGGACGCGTTTTAAGGTGGATGTTTGACAGCAGGGGCAATGCATAACAAAGGTCCGGCGAAACGTTTGAACAGGGCAGAACAACACTTTACTAACGCGAATAAAAATATCTAAAGGCTTAAAAATAAGTTTGAATTAGCTACAAAGCGTATCGCGCTAACTTTACTGTAGTTAAATTATTCGAAACATGATGGAATAGTGGATAATTTGCCACATTTTGAGATGTCGCTAAGTTTTGTGGCGAAACAGAAGTTTTGACAAAAAGAACAGAAGTTGGGCAGTTCAACAATATCTGACAAACGTGAATCAAGCCTTATGCAATCTAAAAGCCTCATAACAAGAAGGGTTTTCAAACCTGAACCTCGCCAAATCGGCTATGCACAGCACTATTAGCGAGTAATCAGTAGCTACTGGGAAGGATTGCTTTTTTCCTAATTTAGGTTAATAGTTTGTAACCCTTTAAAGGGTCAATCAATCAACAAGCTATCTCCTTAAGTCCCTGAAATAACTATTATGAAAGACTGGGAAATGTTCAGACTCAAGTATTTTTAGGCGACGAAAAATAAATATTTGTAACAGCAGTCCGGTTGTCTAAATACAAGCGCAAAAAGACACAGAACATACATCTATTCACACAGTATCGATAACGGAATGTCATCTATTGGAACAACCAGTTTGAAGTGTTGCTGGTCGATTGGATGATGTTCATACCAGCATCTGCAAAGCGTTGATAGGCATCATCCGCTGCGTCTGAAAAATCGACGACATCGGGTACGACAACGGGTGAACTACAGTCCTCTAGCAGATAAATTTTTTGCGCTAGCGTGGCATCTATCTGTTGAATCTCATTGAGTAAGTCATCGATTGTCCAGGCAACACAGTGACTCTTGGCCTGACCTGCGATCGCAACCGCATCAAACGTCAGTAGGTGTTGGATTAAGTCTGAATTCTTTTGGGCCACAGATTGACCTGCCGGGTCATCTAACACCTCTGGCCGAAGCACCGAATAGTTTTCAGTGAGCGGATTGCTGCCCTTGAGTTCAAACCGTGTTTGGGTCTGACGGGCCAAGTTATGAAAAAAGCAGGCTTCCTCAAACGCCGACACCAGACTATGCCCAATGCCTCCCAACATGGAGTGATAAGGCCATATTGTTAGCGGGTACTTACCATCATCGCTCAGCCGTTCCACATAGTGCAGCGCAAAAGCCTCCAGCTGTTTTAGCGAAATATCTAGACCAGCAACAACGGCTGGATTCACTCGCCAGCGCCCCTTACGCACATCGTCTAGTTCCACCATGGTCATGGGGGTTGGCATTTGCCCATCAGCATTTACCCAAAAGGTCGCGTGGAAAATTTGCACAGCTCGGTGGGTGTCCATAGTGGGCACAATTTCTGTAATTTGCCCCAGATTGCGATAGATAAACTCACACAGACGCCGGGTATCGTCAACGGCCCCATGGCCGGAAACTCCACCTACAAACAATTCAAACCCTGGAATACAAAAGGTATTTTGTACATCAATTGCGAGCAAACACAGACGAGGCTGATCGCTTACGGCAGGCTGAAGTTCATGGGTTTTAGCCCAGGTTTTAGCCTGTACCGCACGCTCTTCGTAAGGCACACGCCACACGTCACCCACACGGTCGGCAGCAAAAAACTCAGGAATTGGCAAAGCATCAGACATTAAGGTTATCTCCAGAATAATTTTTCGAGCATTGCTGGGCTTTGAAATAGTGCTGATTGTTATGCCAGTTCTCAGTTTTGTAGAGCTTTGCTCTTCTCAGCTTGCTGATTATGCTTAATTTTGAGCTATGGAGCCTTGGCACAGCCGGGGATAGAGATTTTGAACTGTAGACACACATTTGGGAATTGGTATTAAAGCCTGCCAGGTCGCTCTCCGCTACTTTCCTTTCAATCAGCAGCTGCACGTTTATGCCTTAAGCACAGGCATGTAGGTCGCTTTGAACTGCACAATTACAGATTTCAAATCATCGGGCAGCAGCCCCCAAACTCGCTCAAGAATGGCTCCCGGCACCTCTCCATAAAAGGCTTCGGCAATACTCCCCGTAATACACGTCAGGGTATCCGCATCCCCTCCAAGGGAGACCGCATTGCGAATCGCATCGGTAAAGCTGGTGGAGTCTAGAAAAGAAATTATGGCCTCTGGCACCGTTTCCTGACAGGATTCATTAAACCGATAGTCAGGTCGAATCTGATCGACAGTGCGCTCTAGATCGTAACCAAACTGAGCTTCGACATACTCTTTGATAGCAGCTTTAGACTGCCCTTGATGGGCTAAGAAAATAGCTGCCGCGGTCGCCTGAGCACCCTTAATGCCCTCAGGGTGATTGTGGGTGGCGATGGCCGTCTGCTCTGCCATTTCTAAAACAGAGGATAAATCTTGACCAACATAGGCTACGGGGCTAACACGCATCGCAGATCCATTTCCCCAGCTGTTGTAGGGCTCACTATCTGACGAGATGGCCCAAGTCTGAAACCGGGCGCCATATCCCCCCGACGGATTAGGATAACGCCGATAGTAACGCTTAAAAGTGTCCGCATAGGAGCCTCCCTGAAGCAGCACGTCGGCTACAGCCACCGTCAAAATGGTGTCATCCGTAAAAATACTTTGGTCGGTAAACAAAGGAAATTCCTTTGTCTTGTGAGCATCAAACTCATAGACAGAACCGATAATATCGCCTGCAATTGCACCGAGCATACGTAATCAAATAAAAGGCTTTAGCCTTAGTGTAATTATTACACTAAGATTAACTTGGTTATATCTAATCCACTTCCAAACGTCAAATCGGTTCATGACCTATACCTATGACTATCCCAGACCCGCACTCACAGTAGACTGTGTGGTCTTTGGTATTGATCGAACTAATGGGTTACAGGTTTTATTAATTGAGCGACAGCTACCACCTTTTGCTGGAGAGTGGGCTCTACCTGGTGGTTTTGTACATTTAGAAGAATCTTTGGATCAGGCGGCTCGTCGTGAGCTGCGCGAAGAAACTGGTGTGACTGGACTCTTTCTAGAACAGCTACACACCTATGGAAAGCTCAACCGAGATCCTCGCGGTCACACGGTGACAGTTGCCTTTTATGCGCTAGTTAATCTTTGGGACTATCAGATCAAGGCAGCAACCGATGCTAAGCAGGCATGCTGGTGGTCTCTAGATGAGCTGCCAGATTTAGCTTTTGATCATGCGGTCATTGTGGAGGATGCGATCGCAGCGCTACGCTTTCATATTCGCCATCGCCCCATCGGATTTGAGCTATTACCGACTAAATTTACCCTGACACAGCTGCAGCAGCTTTACGAAATCGTTTTAGCTCGCCCTTTTGACAAGCGTAACTTTCGCAAAAAGATACTCAAGCTAGATATCCTGGTGGCCCTGGATGAAAAAGAAACCAATGTCTCCCATCGTGCCGCTCAGCTCTATCAATTTGAGCACACTAAATATTTAGAACGCCAAAAGACAGGCTTCAATTTTGACCTGTAGGGGCGTTCCATGGAACGTCCCTACATAATGGAAACGATTTTTAACCCAATAGAGAATAGATGTTGCCATCAATCAATAAATGGGTGATCCCTTTTGCTTGGAGATAGGAGGTTGCCTTAGTAATTATCTGGCCATCGGGCACCTTAATGACCCGCTGATTACGACGCGAAAACCGTCGAGCCACCCGATGATTATCAAAGATGGGCAGTGTTTGAGCTAACTCTTGATCAGCAGGGATTTTACCGAGCTCAGCAAATTCATTGAGGGGATGGGTAATCAGCTCAGATAGACGATCCACCACCAAGTAGCAGGTTCTAGGAAAAACTGCATCTGATATTGGCATAATTTCAACGGCAGTACCAATCAGACCAGACTCGCCTTCGTTATCATCCTCGTCGTCATCGTCATCCTCGTCGTCGTAGTCAGCGTCAAGCTCATCATCAAGATCGTCTAGATCCTCATCATCAAGGTCATCTAGATCCTCATCATCGAGATCGTCGTCAGCCTTCTTACGGCGCAGCTTTGGCTGCTTTAATAGCTCAGTCGCCACAGCTGATACATCATCTTGTTCCTCAGCAGCCTCAGGGGCATTACTTTCAGCCGCTAGCAGCTCCAGTTGCCCTTCGTCTTCGGCTGGTTGAGAGGCATTGGAGCGCTTACGAGATCTCCGGATTGGTTTTTCGGGGCCAGTTGACTTGTCCGGCTCCGGTGCTGGGGTCGACACCGAGGGCTTTTCCGATGTCGACGAACGCTTCTGGGAGATAAGTGCCCGATACTCGTCGTCCGGTAGCTGAGTTTTGAGGATACGACTAATGGTGCTAGTACTGACCCCATACCGTTTGGCAATGGTGGACGTCGTTTCTCCTGGTTGCCGATAAATCTCAATTACATCGCGTTTATCAGCGTCAGACAATTTTCTCGGTGCCATACCAGCAACAGACCCAAGGGGAGGTAAAAATGTCTCTCTAGTATGCCAGGTTTGGGCCGGTTGTTATGCGCGACGACGTGATCCCCGACGAGAGCGTTTAGAAACGTCATATTCGATGGCAGCACCCGCTGCAAAGAAGAGGGCCGACCAAATCCAGAACACTTCCCAAAGAGCGCCTTCAGTATAGTTATCCCCTGCAGCGGCAAAAGCCATATCGGCAATATATAGACAGAAGGTTGCGATCGCAATCAGCTTCCATGACTGTGAAAAGCGCCCCCCCCAAAATGCAACTAAAAGGGCTGCCGCAATTACAACTAAAAAACAATCAGCCACTACATACATCAATGCAACTGGATCAGCAAACTGCTCTAAGGCTGTATCCAACGCCTGAGCCCAACCTGGCGCAGGTAATAATCCTGCAACGACTTCCTCCTCAGCCGCTTCTTCTACAGGCTCTACAACCGATTCAGTGGGCTCTACAACTGATTCAGGTGCCTGAGCCAACTGAGCCTCCGCCGCCACAGCTGGTTGAGAGGATAGCTGAGCCGCAACTGTCGGAAACCCATAGTTCAAAACACATGCCAAAACAATACCAGTTGCACCAATCGCAACAATCATGACCCATTGGGGCATCGTCAAATCAATACGGCGCGGTAAGGCTGCCAGCAACATGCCCAATATCATGGCAACGTAGCTAATAAAATAAAAACCATCCCCCATCGATACAGAGGGATCTAACCCCCAAACCGTGCCCCACAAAAAGAAAAATACCGTCCCAGCGGCGTAGGCTAACATCCCAACTCCCAGGGATAACCAAACCGTTCTGCCACTGATAATCTGCGAGCTACCAGAATTTCTAAAACACAGCGCAGCAGCCAAAATAAAGGCGAAGATTTCTAAAAAATTAATTGCGATTAAAAACCAATTTGGACGCGACTCTTCTCCGGGTGCGAGTGCTCCGAACAGTAAAAAGAAGAGTATGGATACTATGCCCCAACCTAGGCAAAGCAGCAAAGTAGACTGGCCTGAACTGGTTGTAGAAATCTTGGAGGACTGAGTCAATGGTCTACTCCCGAATGCGATAACACCAAAGATAATGCCCATGGGCATTTATAATTACCCATTTGGCACTTGGGACAAAACTTGATCCCACTTATGGTCAATGACGACTAGTAAGTAACTATAAATCAATGGTGGAAACTCTAACGTAGGAACTGCACCATTGAGCCTACTCGGTCACAGTCAAACAAACTAGCCAATTTGAGGGCAAGTTTTTCGCAGCATACCCGCAATACAGATAAAAATACTGGTTTGCAAAAAAAAGCAACGCCATAAGCTCGATGATCTAGGTGTTCTGGCTACTGCCACAGTTCACCACTCGATAACTGCCGCAACCAGGTCAAGAAAGCATCACGCTCTGGTGGTGAAAGTTCATCTAGCGCCTCTAAGGTCCGTTCTGTAAAGTTAGAACGCCCGAAATAACTTTTACCAATTCGATGCAGTTCCTTAAAAATGGTGTTGAGGTGATTCGTCTGCCAGGGTGGTAAAGCTGCTGAAAACGGATCTAATTTCAGTAGCCCAGTGACTGAATCTTCTGAGTTCATCTGAGGTAGGCGCATTTGCTGACCAACTTCCGCTAAATCATTTTCAAAGCGTTTGGCCTGTTTACCTCCCATCAAATCTTCGATGTCTTCATACATCGCCTGAATAATCAATACTCCAGCTTTGACAAACACAGCGCTCACCCCCCCGTTGGCCAGTGCTTCTGGCTGTGGTGTCTTCTCCAATGAGCGCTCAATTTGGATCTTGCCCCACACACTAAAACGCTCAGGTTCCTCTAGCAGCACACAGGCTTTACCCCGATTATCTGTTAGGTCTCGCCAGAGAGTGCGCGCTTCTTCTTCTTGCGCAGCATTGAACACACTCAACAGGCGAAATGTCTGCCCTTGATAAGACAAGATTGGAATCTTCTGTCCCTTTGAAGGATGTTGAAAACTCCCGATTTCAACATCCTGGCGCTTTAAAATGAACATAGTGCCACTGATAAATGCCAACCTGAGAAGCCCGTACTGTCAGCCTGGGCTTAGCTTGAGCAAGTAAATCATGAGATTAATTTGTCAATCTACTTCTTTGCTCCTATGAGTGGGCTTAACTTAACTCACTACAATAGTAGAAATACGATAGTAGGAAAACCATTGACTAAAACCATTTTGTGCCCCCAGCGTACCCAGTTCACAATTCTTCAGTGACACATCAGATATCTAGATAGTTGATAGCCACGATAGATCTTGGCTAAAATCGCATAAAATTAAAGACTAGGTTGTAAAGCAAACTAATTTGGCAAAGTGTTGCTGCTTATGGCTATTACAGCTTGTCGTTAATATTGGGACCCTTAGCTCAGTGGATAGAGCAACCGCCTTCTAAGCGGTCGGTCACTGGTTCGAATCCAGTAGGGTCCGTTGAAGTTCTTCAAAAACTAAAAACCTTTTTGAAGAATGGTGAGCGGGTTGGCATTCTCGGGTGAGCTAATATCCGTCAATTACTGGATTGTCCGCCATCACTAGGTGGGCTAATAATCGCTTGCTCTTCAAGCAATTTCAGCATTGTTATCAGTGTTTCTATCTTCGCGCCTTTATAACGTTTGCGCTCCCGTTGCTCTAGTGCTTGCTTACTAACACCTAGGGCATTAGCAGCATCAGTCATGGTTGGAAATACGAGCTTTCTAGCTGCAATAAGTCTATCGGGTAGGTTTTCTAGCCAGTTAGATGCTTTCATGGTGAGTCAACCTATGGTGTGGCAAAACAATATAGCCAACCAGTTTAAGACTGTCAACTGGGATCGCCTAGCAGCAGGGACTGTAGCGCATCTGAATCAGACTTGAAAGACCATTATGACGATGTCATATCAAGTACAAATTATTACCAGCACATGGATAGTAAACTCTGGCTAGTGGACAAGGTCTCATGTCTATTTCAAACAGACGTCTCAACGGAAATACTGGTGTTTCACACCAAAAATTTTAAGACCCAGTAGACGTCAATGTACTGAGATGAATAAGTATCATTTGCGACTCTTAACTTATCCCAGGGAATGCTGAAATCAACATCACTCAGGTGTTGTTGCTACAGACGTAGCGCTAAAGCTCTGCGACATGATTATTCTTCAGATCACTTAATTAATGATTAGCGTTTTACAATGTGCCGATCAATTAGTCGGATTACGTCATACATTTAGCCGATTCTTTCCTGAAAAAGTTGATTTAGATTTTTCAGTCGCTATCCCTACCTACAACGGCGCCAAACGACTGGCAAACGTTTTAGAAGCCCTATGCTGGCAATTAAACAGTGACCGACTCAGTTGGGAAATTATTGTTGTCGATAATAATAGTACTGACGATACAGCCGCTGTTGTTAAACGGTACCAACGTATATGGCCTCAACAAACGCCTCTTCGCTATGCCTTTGAAGCCAAGCAAGGAGCAGCCTATGCACGACAACGGGCAATTCACATTGCGGCTAGTCCACTAATTGGATTTCTAGATGACGATACATTGCCTGGTATGACCTGGCTAATGTCAGCCTATCGATTTGCCCAAAAGTATCCTCAAGCTGGTGTCATTGCCAGCCGAATTCGAGGCAAGTTTGAAACCAACCCTCCTAAAAATTTCGAGCGCATTGCCGCGTTATTAGCACTGACTGAGCGGGGCTCCCAGGCACTTATATATCAACCTAAAAATAAAGTTATTCCGCCATCAGCCGGCATGGTAGTCCGACGACAAGCCTGGTTAGACAATGTACCTGAAGAACTTGTTCTCACTGGTCGCACGAACAAAAGCATGCTGACTGGTGAAGATACCGAGTCAATTTTGCACATCCAACAAGCTGGTTGGGAAATCTGGTACAACCCTCAAATGCGGTTGCAACATCAAATTCCTAGCTCGCGATTAACGCGTCAGTATCTAAACAAGCTCTGTCGTGGCATCGGGCTGAGCAGATATCGTACACGTATGCTTAGCACATCACCATGGCGACGCCCCATGATGATCCTGCTATATATGGCCAACGATATCCGCAAAATAATACGTCACTGTATTCGCCATCGTCAGGATGTTTTCCATGATGATGTCGCAGCTTGTGAGCTGACGTTATACACAGCAAGCCTCATCAGTCCATTTTTTATGGCACAGCGCAGTATTAGACAGCGGTTGCTCAAATGTGACTGTGATACCGCCAGCTAGATTCGGTGGTTTTCTAAATGACGTTGTAGTCGATTGACATCTTCAGGTAGCAAAACGTTTAGCTTTCCCGTAGTCACAACACCATCGAGATCAGGGGTAATTTCCATCCAATAGGCATAGGTTGCCCCTAAACGGACCTCACCTTGAATAGTGCCAGTTTCAACAGCATAGCTATAGACAGACTGAGCTCGACGATAATCGGCATATGTATCTGGCCCATAAAGTGCGCGTAGAGAGTCTTCTAGACGAGCAATCGTCACTGGCTCATCATAGTCAACCAGAATAAATTCCTCACGGCGCACGGTGCTAAAGTTTCGCTGACGTTCAGAATCAGCCCATATAGAAGAACTTTCGTCAGAACGTTGCAGTCCACCGATGGGAAAGACGCTAGCTTGAAAGGTAAAACGCCGAGATGGAATATCCGCACGGTGTACCCTTAACCCCTCACGGCGATCGGCCCGCAGCGTAGGGTGCCCCTGCATCCATGTCTTCACTTCATTCACAGAATGCCCCGGTAGACCGTAGCTAGGGTTAGCCGATAGCAAAGTGGGTAGACCAAAGCCTAAACACAGCAACCCAAGCACACTATGCTTCTTCATAAGTTCTTACCGCGATTTCAATTTATGGTGGTAGTTTTCCCAGGTAGACCTGATGAATATGCTTACAATACGCCGGCATTCACAGTCTAAAGAGTACCAAAGCCCTTTTTCTTTTTCTTTTTCTTACTCTTTTTAGAACCTGCACTGTAACCACGAAAGCCAGGTCGCCCACCGCCTGGCATACCGCCGTCCATGCCGGGCATCCCACCCATACCGGGAAAGCCCCCCATACCGGGCATCCCGCCCATGCCGGGGAAACCGCCCCCCTGCCCCATTTGCTTCATCATGGAGCGCATTTTTTGGAAATCGCTAACCAGCTTACTAATATCCTTGTCACCATAGCCAGAGCCCTTAGCAATCCGTCGCCGCCGACCGGGAGAGTTGGCCAATAGATCAGGATCTTCTCGCTCCTGCTTAGTCATGGAGTTAATCATGGCCTCACAGCGGCGAAGCTGTGTTTCACCCTGCTGAAGCTGGTCTGCAGAAAGCTTATTAGACATGCCGGGAATCAATTTCATGATCCCAGTGAGTGACCCCATGTTTTTCATTAAGCGAGTTTGCTTAAGAAAGTCGTTGAAATCAAAGCGGGCCTCTAGAATTTTGGCCTGCAGCTTCTCGGCATCAGCAATGTCAACTTCTTCTTGAGCCTTTTCGACCAGAGTCAGGACATCGCCCATCCCTAAAATACGGGAGGCCATACGGTCGGGATAAAAGGGCTGTAGAGCTTCTACCTTTTCTCCAATACCAATAAATTTGATTGGTTTACTCGAGATTTGACGAATTGATAAAGCAGCACCACCGCGAGAATCACCATCCATTTTGGTGAGGATGGCTCCAGTAATGCCAATTTGATCATGAAATGTTTGAGTTAAGGTCGCCGCTTCTTGCCCCGTCATGGCATCGACCACCAGCAGGACTTCATCAGGACTAATAGAAGCTTTAATTTGCTCTAATTCAGCCATCATGTCCTGGTCAATCTGCAAGCGACCAGCGGTGTCAACGATGACGGTATCAATGCCGTCTGCCTGTGCCTTGGCAATTCCCGCTTTGGCAATGTCCACTGGGTTTGCCTCAGTGCCCATCTCAAACACCGGCACCGTGATTTGTTTACCCAGGGTAATTAGCTGGTCAACAGCAGCTGGTCGATAGACATCGGTTGCCACCAGCATTGCTGACCGCTCTTGTTTGCGTAGATGAAGAGCTAGCTTTGCAGAGGCAGTCGTTTTACCTGTTCCCTGTAGACCTGCCATCAGCACGACAGTAGGTTTGGTCTGGGTATCCGCTAGGGGTTCATTGGCATCCCCCATCAGAGCGACTAGCTCATCGTAGACAATTTTGATGAACTGCTGATCTGGCGCAACCCCGGTGACAACCTCAGCGCCTTGAGCCTTAGTTTGTACCTCAGCAACAAAGTCTTTTACTACGTTGAAGCTAACGTCAGCTTCTAGCAATGCTCGTCTAACTTCCCGCAGCGCCTCTTTAATATTAGAGTCAGAAATTTTATCCTGACCGCGCAGGGTTTTCCACGCAGATTCAAATCGTTCTGAGAGGGCTTCAAACATGAGAAGTTGTCAATTGGTTAACCGAAGTATTGTTCCATACTAATCGGTTTGCTCGCGTCTACCGCATATCTAACTCACAAACACTTGCTATGCTGCTTTAGATGCAAAACTCAAACGGATGAACGGTGATAAAAAACGAGCGCCGAATAATCGTACCTTGGCCTTAAGTGCAGAGGATCGTCGTATTTATTGTCAGAAGCTCGTTAAGCTCGCCAAGGGAGAGACCTCTCAATCACTCAAAAACATCACAATTTGTCAGGATACGTTTGAAGCATTGCCATTGCTGCCAGACAGTTTTGTCGATTTGTTGGTTGTTGATCCCCCCTACAACCGCTCCAAGGTTTTTAACCAATCCACATTTGCCCATCGTTCGCTGGAGGCTTACGAAGGCTGGTTAGACAGTTGGATGTCCCAGGTAGTTCGCTTACTCAAACCCAATGCATCTGCCTATGTGTGCTGCGATTGGCAGTCGTCTCCTGCTGTTTACAACATCTTCTCTCGATATTTCATTGTGCGTAGTCGGATCACTTGGGAGCGGGAGAAGGGGCGGGGATCAAAACAAAACTGGAAAAACTCTTCGGAAGACATTTGGTTTGGCACTCGCTCTGAAAACTACTGGTTTGATGTTGAAGCAGTAAAACTAAAGCGTCGAGTGCTGGCTCCGTATCGCGATCGCAACGGTAATCCTAAAGACTGGAAAACTACGGATAGCGGCAAGTTTCGTATTACCCATCCATCTAATTTGTGGACTGATATTTCAATTCCGTTTTGGTCTATGCCGGAAAACACCGACCACCCTACTCAAAAACCTGAAAAGTTGATGGCCAAAATAATTTTGGCCAGTAGTCAGCCGGGTGACATGGTGTTTGATCCTTTTTTGGGTTCTGGCACAACATCAGTCGTCGCCAAAAAACTCAATCGCGGCTACATCGGTATAGAACTAGACCAAGACTATGCTTGTATCGCGGAGAAGCGGTTAGACAGCGCCACAGATCAACCCGAAATTCAAGGGTATGCTGGCGGATATTTCTGGGAAAGAAACAGTCTCAGTTCTCAACAGAAGGCGCGGCGACAGCAACAATAGCTGTAGCAGATCAATTACGAGGAAAGCCTCTTACAGCAGTGGTTTTGATAACTATGCTCGCCATAGCTGTTCTAAATGACTAAGGCAAATCTGACGATTTGTTACTAAGACAACAATAAAAAACAATCCGCAGTGTGTAGGAACGATATTCAGCAATTTGTTGTTATGGGACAGTCATTACATTTTCTAAAAAGTGTCCCAGACATATATGTATATGGCCACTTTTGCCTCATAATATACTCATAAATTTGGCGAAAGTATACGTAGGTAGTAAGTGCATATATTGAGCTAGCACAGCACTAGCTTGATATTAGGCAGTGATCGTCGGTTGGACCTGGTTAAACCATCTCTAAAGTCTTTCTGACTGCAGCACTTAGTATTGTAAGTTTTTGAACGAACTCACAGTCGCTGATTTTAGATGACGCAAATCAGCCTCTAGATCTTCTTTAGGTGTTGTTGAGGTATTTGCGATCGCACTAGGTCGGTTTCTGAAAGCGATTGCTTTCCCCGATCTGCTTATGCATTGAGATAGACGCCACTGGAGTCGCTATCTCTAAATGCTTTAGGTATCGTCACTTTGATTTAGAGAACATTTGGATTTAGCGCAAACACTGTTAGAGGGGCGAATCAGAGATCAGCCATGGCCAAATCTAAACTAAGGCAGATAAGTAAGCAAGGGCTGCTGATTTTAGCAATGGTCAGCTTGATTGGGGGTGTTAAAGCCATTAGTAAATTTGTCAAAGTTGCTGATGCGGTTGTTACAGAACCCCAGATAACGTCTAGTGCTCAAGCGACAACAGAGTTTTTGGTCTGCAGTGAAGCTCCTAACTGGCAACGCCCCAGCCCAGATCAGCAGCAGAAACAACTGGCTACTGATGAGCGTTACAGCCCCCTTCTACAAGACAAAGACTTTCAACAATTGGCCAATCAGTTTTGGCAGCACGATATCCTCAGCTTTACGACCTATGGTCTAAGCGCGAGAATGGAGCCAATTAATTTATCAGGTCTGTGGTCTCTAGCAGATGAGGTGTGGACCAGCTGCTACAGTCAGAATGAGGGCAATGATATCAACGAAGGTAATCTGGCCGAAGCTTGGCTAATGCATCACCACGTTGTTGATCTGCAGTGGCAAGATGACCACTATGTCATGGTGGTAGAACCTGACAACCAAGGCATGCAGGTCGTACAGTTCCCTCGTCGCGAATCAGAATCAGAGCTACCGCTTACGGTCGTTACAACCCAGGGCGATAGGGTGGACTATCACAATGCCGACTGGTAGTCTCCAGACACTGTAGACACCGGACAGTACAATGGAGGTTGCCCAGTCTGTAGGCTGGGTATTGTGCAATGCTCATTGAGCTGAAACACCTCCATGACCACCACCCTATCGTCTCCAGCAACTATTGACTCAGCCGTTGAGCAGCGTCGTAATTTTGCGATTATCTCTCACCCTGACGCCGGTAAAACGACGCTAACCGAAAAGCTTCTCTTATACGGAGGTGCGATTCATGAAGCGGGATCGGTTAAGGCACGTCGGGCTCAGCGCCATGCTGTCTCTGATTGGATGGAGCTAGAGCAGCAGCGCGGTATCTCAATCACTTCGACGGTGCTGCAGTTTAATTACAGCGGCTACCGCATTAACTTGTTGGATACGCCGGGTCACCAAGACTTTAGTGAAGACACCTATCGCACTCTAGCCGCGGCAGACAATGCTGTCATGCTAGAAGATGCAGCGAAAGGTTTGGAGCCTCAGACACGCAAACTGTTTGAGGTTTGTAAGATGCGGGGGCTACCCATCTTTACCTTCTTCAACAAGTTAGATCGTCCTGGACAAGAACCTTTGGCTTTGTTGGATGAGATCGAAAAGGAGCTAGAGCTATTTACCTACGCGGTTAACTGGCCCATTGGTATGGGGGATCGGTTCAAAGGCGTCTTTGATCGACGACAAAAACAAGTTCATTTATTTGAACGCTCAGCCCACGGTAGTAAAGCGGCTGCAGATACTGTATTGGAATGGGGTGATCCCCGTATTGAAGAACTCATTGACGATGATGACGTCTATAGCCAGTTTTTAGAAGAACTGGAGATGTTAGATGAGCTAGGTCCGGAGTTGGATTTGGAATTAGTGCATGCGGGTGAAATGACCCCGGTCTTTTTTGGCAGTGCCATGACTAACTTTGGCGTGGAGCTGTTTCTAGAATCATTTTTGGATTTTGCCTTAAAACCAAGCCCTCGGGAAAGTACGGTTGGCATGGTACCGCCTACTCGCGAAGAGTTTTCTGGATTTGTGTTTAAGCTCCAGGCCAATATGGACCCGCGACATCGAGATCGCGTTGCCTTTGTGCGCGTATGCTCCGGGCGATTTGAGAAAGATATGGTGGTTAATCATGCCCGCTCTGGCAAAAACGTACGGCTATCCCATCCACAAAAGTTGTTTGGTCAAGGACGTGAGTCCCTAGAGGCGGCCTATCCAGGCGATGTGATCGGGCTTAATAATCCTGGGGTATTTGCCATTGGCGATACCATTTACCAGGGCAAAAAATTGGAATATGAAGGGATTCCGTTTTTCTCTCCTGAGATGTTTGCCTATCTCAAAAATCCTAACCCTTCAAAATTTAAGCAGTTTCGAAAGGGTGTAACAGAGCTGCGAGAAGAAGGGGCTGTCCAAATTATGTATTCGGCAGATGAGTCGAAACGTGACCCAATTTTGGCAGCGGTGGGGCAGCTACAGTTTGAGGTGGTGCAGTTTCGTCTCAAGAACGAGTACAACGTTGAGACCATGTTGGAGATGTTGCCCTATAGCGTAGCCCGTTGGGTGACCGGTGGTTGGGACGCGCTCACAGATGCAGGTCGGTTGTTTAATACGGTGACGGTTAAGGACAGCTATGGTCGTCCAGTATTACTGTTCCGCAATGAGTGGAACTGTCAGCAAGTGGAAGGGGAGCATCCAAAACTGGCATTAAGTAAAACAGCCCCGGTTGTATCAGGGAAAGAGCCTGAGGAGATATAGGGTAAAGGGAACGTCCTATTTGGATGTCCTTCTCCTATTCTGGCTAGTTCACTAAGGGGCAGACACAAGGCGGCAGATCATAAGCATGCAAATCAGGGCACACTATGCAAATTTATCTTGACTACAGCGCCACTACACCACCTCGCACCGAGGTGATTGCGGCCATGGAAGCAGCGATGAAAAATAGCTGGGGAAATCCGTCCAGCTTACATAGCTGGGGTAGTCAGGCCACGACAGTAATGGAAACTGCCCGCATTCAGGTGGCCGAACTGATGAGTGCGTCTGCAGATGCGATTGTGTTTACTGCCAGCGGGACTGAGGCAAATAACCTGGCAATTATGGGGGTGGCACAGCAATATCGTAAGCCTCGCCACATGATTATTTCTGCAGTGGAGCATTCTGCGATCGCAAAACCAGCCGCACGGCTTGAACAGCTAGGCTGGCAAATCACTCGCTTACCTGTAAATAGCTATGGTCAGATCAATCCGGCCGATTTAGCCAGCGCACTGCAGGAAGATACGGTCCTGGTCTCCATTATTTATGGCCAAAGTGAGATTGGTACAATTCAACCCATTTCTGAGCTAGCCGCTGTGATTGCGGCCAGTAGTCATCTCTCTAAGCCACTCTTGCACTCGGATGCAGTACAGGTAGCTGGGCGATTGTCACTGGATGTACATCAGTTGGGGGTAGACTTACTCTCCATCTCAAGTCACAAAATTTATGGCCCCCAAGGTGCAGGGGCGCTGTATGTGAAACCGGGAACTGACCTGATGCCGTTAATTGACGGTGGCGGGCAGGAGAATAACTTGAGATCGGGAACTCAAGCCGTGCCAACCATCGCTGGCTTTGGCATGGCTGCCGAGCTGGCTAGGCAAGAACTTTCTCAAGAACACAAGCGACTGATCAGACTGCGAGATCGCCTAATTAAACAGCTGCAAGATCATCCTGAGCTTATGCTCACGGGGCATCCACAACAGCGTCTGCCTCACCATGTGAGCTTTTATCTGCCTAATGCGGATGGAGAAAGAGTCTCTGGTAAAACATTGGTACGTCAGCTAAATCTAGCTGGAATTGGAATTAGTGCAGGGTCAGCCTGTCACAGTGGAAAGCTAACGCCAAGCCCCATCCTCAAAGCAATGGGCTTTAGCGATGCAGCTGCCAAGACAGGCATTCGGCTAACGCTGGGGCACCAGACAACCAAAGCTGATGTGGACTGGACAGCGATAGCGCTGCGACAAATTCTTGAGAGAACTCTGTTGGCTCGGCCTGTTATGGCGGGGATTACGTAAAAACATCAATAGTAATCCCACAGCTAAACTCAAACTTCTGACGGCCAAAACAGCAGATAATCAGAGATGATTGATGACTAATAAAACTTTTAATCATGTCCAACCTGCCGACCAGTCTTGAGGAAACCATCGATCAAGCTATTGCCTCTACAAAGGCAGCGATTGAAGATGGCATCACCCGCCTGCAGGTAGAAATGGTGATCCCGGAACTCAAACAGCAGCCTATCGCCGAACGCTTCTTAACTGTGTTTCAAGATTTGGGATTGCAGTTTAAGGTTTACTTTCCAGATGCTGGCGCGGCTGCCCTGGCTAAGCGCGACTGGGGTAACCCGGATTTCACCATTCGTGGCATTAATGAAATTCAAGCTGCCATGACCCCTGACGATGAAGCGTTTCTAGTCGTCAATCCGTCAGCTGTTGAAGTTCAAGATGTGGAAAAGTTCTGCAATGCTGCTCAAGATCGCCCCATTGTCTTACTTAATCCTCAGCTAGAAGACGTCAGTATTGTGGGTATCGGCTATGCAGCGCGTCAGTTACGGGAGCGGTTTTTAAGTACGTTAACGTCCTGCTATTATTATCGCCCAATGCCCGATGCGGCTGTGCTACATCGCCATCCCCAGGGCTGGCAAATTTGGCAAGAAGTTGGCGATCAGTACGAACTCAAAGCTGAACTCTCCGAACGCCCTTCGAGTGAGGTTCTAGAAAAAGTGCTGTATGGGGAAAACGACAGTAGCAATACTCCCAAACCGAAAAAAAGCTTGCTTGGTGAGCTCCAAAAGTTTCTGAAAGCCTTAAGCCAGTAGAGAATACCGAAATAGACAACATTGTCAGGTCTATTCATTGCCCGCTAGAGTACACACGTGCACTCAAAATAGGCAAGCATGGCTATAGGACTAATTATTCTTTATTGGGTCCTGCTCATTATTATGGGAGCTGGCATTGTTGGTTCATTTGTTCCGGCATTTCCAGGGATCGGGCTGATTGTTGCAGCCATCGCTATCTGGGGAGTCGTTGCTGGTTTTAGCAAGGCAGTGGTGGTCGCTCTCAGTATCGCCATTGCTATCTTTTTAATCACTACGGCTATTGACTATCTAGCCGGGTATCTAGGTGCTAAAAAGGTTGGCGCTAGCAACTGGGGTCAGATTGGTGCGGTGGTCGGTATGATTTTGGGCCTTTTAGGACTGCTACCAGCTCTGCCTATCGGTGGCCCTATTTTGGGTCTTTTCTTTGGCTCAATGCTGGGGGCGTTTGTGGGTGAAATGCTCCATCGTCGAGATTTAGCCCTGCCAGCACGAGCCAAATTGGGTGCCAAGGTAAGTTTGGCAATTGTAGTGAGTTCCTTGCTTGGAAATATCATCGCTGGAGTATTGTCTATCATTGCAACAGTAGTGTTTCTTGTGGCGACCTGGACAACTGTCATGTCTCCAGTGTTGTAAGCCAACCAAACTGACCTGTCACAGACCATGCCCCACCCAGAGCACTTAGAAATATTGCAAACCAGTGCCCGAACTTGGAATCGCTGGCGTCAGCAAAATCCTAAAATTCGACCAAATTTAAGGGCCGCTGATCTCAAGGGCGTTGACTTAGCCGGATTTAATCTGCAGCTAGCTTATTTGAGCGGAGCTGATTTGAGTCGAGCTTATCTGTTTGAGTCTAATTTGCGTGAAACCAATTTTCAGGGAGCTAATCTTAGCCATTGCTGTCTAATTGGTGCAGATCTCACCCAGGCTTACTTTGCAAACGCCAATCTTTACCATGCCTATTTGTCTCAGGCAAACCTAACTGAGGCTTATTTTGGCCATACCAATCTAAAGAAGGCAACCCTGACGAATAGCGTTCTAACCCGAACTTATTTTGGACAGGCCGATGTTAAAGAAACCGATTTTAGTAGTACTAAGAATTTGGAGCCCGTACAGCTAAGACTGGCACACAACTTTGAGCTAGCTATTTTAGAGACAGAAGAGCAACCAAATCAGGCGCTGGTAGCCCAAAGCTAACCAGCGGACTGTTAGGCTGCAAGCCTTTTCTTGCAATTAGGTCACCAACCACGAGCGTGTGCTTAAGCAGTCACCGATGATGGATAGCGTATGCCTGCATTCTTGAGGCGTTGTAGTGCTTCTCTTAAGCGGTCTTCTTCAGCAATCAGACTGACCCGCACAAATCCTTCACCACCCTCACCAAAAGCGCTACCCGGTGTAACCACTACACCAGTATTTTGTAAAACATGGAACGCGAAGTCTGCAGCCGTCATATCTGGTGGACATGGCACCCACAAGTACATAGTAGCTTTGGTTTTAGGGACATCCCAACCGAGTTCTGCTAACCCTGAAATTAGATAGTCTCGGCGGGTGCTATATCGGTGCCGTACTTCCTCTAAGTAAGAGTCAGGCAGATTTAGGGCTGTTTCTGCCGCTGTCTGAATAGCGGAGAAAATACCGTAGTCCAGGTTGGTTTTAAGGGTGCGCAATCCCTGGATAATATGGCGATTACCCACGACAAACCCTACCCGCCAACCAGCCATGTTATAGGTCTTGGACAAGGTGTGAAATTCAACGCTAAATTCTTTAGCTCCGGGAATCTCAAGCACACTGGTGGGCTGATAGCCATCAAATGCTAGCTCGGCATAACACAGATCATGCACCAGCATGATGCCATAGTGTTTGGCGAATGCCACGATCTCTTCAAAAAATGCTCTAGGAGCTGTGGCCCCAGTGGGATTGTTGGGATAGTTGAAATAGAG
This sequence comes from Cyanobacteria bacterium P01_H01_bin.21, assembly GCA_038748405.1. GTDB lineage: Bacteria > Cyanobacteriota > Cyanobacteriia > Phormidesmidales > Phormidesmidaceae > Leptothoe. The sequence continues at coordinate 24,866 of JBCDIX010000004.1, forward strand.
TACTTTGGCTCGACGGGCAACGTCTTCTGGAATGGTGGAGATGTCGATTAGCCAATCGGTCTCTGGGGTTAGCATCAGGGGATGGATGGATGCATTTGCGATCGCAGGCCCCCGAAAATGTGCTGGATACGATGGCGTCGGCACCAGTACCGTATCCCCTGGATCTAAATAGGCCAGGGCTAGATGCGTCAGTCCTTCTTTAGATCCCAATAATGGTAGGGCTTCCCCTTCAGGATCAAGACTCACACCATAACGGCGGTGATACCAAGCCGTAATCGCATGGCGAAAGCTCGCTGTCCCTTCAAAGGGGGGATAGCCATGCTGATTGGGATCAGCCAGCGCCTTTTGCGCGGCCTCTACCACTGGAGCGGGAGTAGGCCCACCCGGATTTCCCATGCCTAGGTCAATGAGGTCTAAGCCCTGATCTCGCGCATTGGCCTTAAGCTCGTCCAGACGCGCAAAGGCGTAAGGAGGAAGCTGCTCGAGTCGCTGTGCTTTTTTCATCCAAGCTGGGGTCATAGCCTTACCTCCTCATGAGGATTGTGACGTTGTTTGGGCGGTGGGTAGTTTACGCGCCGTCAGTTCGGTCCGCCGACAAGGCACCGTAGTAGATACCATTGCCGCCATCACCAGCTGAGGGCTGACCTCAAACGGTAGATGGTGGATATCTGACTGAGGCTGACAGGCAAATTCAGCCGCCTGCCGCAGCTCAATTAAGGACATCTCGCCTAACCCCAAATCACTCAGGGTCATGGGCAAACCAACCTGGGTATAAAACCGCAGCAATTGCTGACGAGCAGCGACCGCTAGGGCATTGCCAGACTCCAATTCCTCTAAGCGCAGTTGAACTAAGATACCATAGGCTACTTTTTCGCCGTGCAGCATGCTGTGACTCGCCAGGATTTGAGTCAACCCATTATGAACTGCATGGGCAGCTACAGTGCGGCATTGGGCACCGCCCATACCCCCAATCACACCAGCCATGAGGACAGAGGCATCAACGACTTCACGCCACTCATCCCCACCCGGATTCTCCAAAGCGGCAGCTGATTTTTGAAAGAGAATATCCCGCAATACTCGAGCCTGCTGCACCGCTCCAATAATTAGAGTTTGAGAGGAATGTCCGCTGCTGACAGAGGCTTCATACCATTTTGCGATCGCATCCCCAATGCCTGCCACCAGGGTCCGTCTGGGAGCCGTCGCCACTAATTCATAATCAAGCAGCAATAGTTCTGGACAGGTGGGTAGCCCTACATCATACCGAAAGGCTCCCCGCTCAGAATAAACATTAGATAACGCTGTCCAAGCAGCACAAGTAGCCGCAGATGTAGGGATCGTTACCACCGGCAGCTTCATCTGGTAGGCCAAGAGTTTAGCCGTGTCGAGAGCTTTGCCACCGCCAACTCCGATTATCAGGTCCGCACTGTGGTCAGAGACGGACTGATGCAGCTGAGTCAACGACGTCTCACAACAATCGGTTCGGTAAGACGCTTGAGCAACGTTAAGGTTACTGAGCATCTGGTCTAAAAAAGGTGCCGCTGACTCCAGGGTGCGATTCCCACCCACCACAAGCGGACGTTGCCCTAACTTTGCAATTAGCGGTCCGCATTCCGACAAAATTCCTGAGCCCCGTACCACCTGGGCCGGTGCCACCATCAGTGTAGACAAGGTAGACATAGTTGATGCTTGACAGATTGATCGACAAATAAGACGAAGCGAACAAAATTAAGGGGGTTCAAACCATCTGAACCAATCTCTGACTTCAGATGCTCCTATTAAAGAAGCAATTCCCGCAATCGGCCCCAGCGCCCTGGGAAAATCTAACTATCTTGGCTCGCCGCTCGAGCTTTTTTCAGCGCAGACTGTGAAAGAGTTATCTGATAACCAGTCTCAGTTTGAGGAGCAGGCTGAATTTCACCCAGATATAACAAATCTGAAATGCCGGGATCACGATGAACGATAGCACGCGCACGGATACTTGGAGGTTGACCACCCCCACCTAACCGACTGGGATTAAACGCATTGATGGCCGCTTGTTCTAGAGTTGCCTCTAGTTCAGCATTCGTAATGTCATTAGGCACTGCAATGACAAGCTGGGCAGCCCCTGAATCATACACAGTGGTGTAAGGAACTGAACCCGCCACCGTGGTTGTTACAAATGGCTGAAAGCTCAGGCCAAATAGTCCCGCTGTCAGCACACCGCAAAATCCAGTGACACCGACTAATCTAAAACGAATTCCCCACTTGGCGATAAACGCCAGCGCTGCCAAAGCTGCAAAGGCTAATGTGGTGAGGCCCATCCACTTAGTTGCCTCTAAAAAAGTTTCAGGTGTTGGCATAGCAAACTAGCGCTTTTTATGTGTAATCAGCATAACGCTATTAATCGTATCAGTGGACACCTTCATAATCATTGAAAACCTTTTGCATGGAGGGTCATCTGTCATGATCTGTTAGACCGGCACAGAGCCCGGGCTCACTAAAGGCTGTCGAATTTATTCAGGGTGCTATGCTGAAGCGCTTTCAAGCGACGCATCTCGGCCTATTCGCCATAGCTACAGCGGCGCTAGGGTTGCTCTACATAGGTGGGCAGCGGAGGGAACCTCTAACACCCCTATCCCAAGATCCCTATATTCAAGTTTTCTTTAATCACACAAAAACCAGCCAATATCAAGAGCCGTATCGCCATATCCAACGGCCCGGTAACAACCTTGAAAAGGTACTAACGGACGCCATTGGCCAGGCTAATACATCTATTGATATAGCGGTTCAAGAACTTAACCTGCCTCAAGTAGCCAGAGCATTGATAGACAAAGCACAGGCTGGAGTATCCGTAAGAGTCATTTTAGATAATCAATATAGTGAAGGCTGGAGCGGGCGCGATCGCAATTGGATTCGCCAACAAGACACCTACAGTCGTGGCAAGTACGAAAATTTGTTTATATTTGGTGACACTAATCAAGATGGCTATATTTCGCCCGGTGAAGCCGCCAAACGCGACGCTATTCTAATGCTGCGTCAGGCGGATATCCCAATTATTGACGACACCGATGACGGCACAAAAGGCAGCGGGCTGATGCACCACAAATTTATGGTCATAGATAATCATCAAGTCATTACTGGCTCAGCCAATTTTACCCTTTCCGGCATTCACGGAGACTGGCTGATTCCAGAAAGTCAGGGCAATGCCAACGCCATGCTGCGTATTACCAGCCCAGCACTGGCAGATGCTTACACGCAAGAATTCAATTTCATGTGGGGCGACGGCCCTAAGGGTCAGCCCAACAGTCTCTTTGGGGTGGCCAAACCGGTTCGTCCCCTCAAAAGCGTACCTTTACCCAGCGGTCAGATTTCCGTTCATTTTTCACCGCATCGTACCGACACACCACCGGATCAAACGACAAATGGCATCATCGCTGACACACTTAGCAATGCCACCCAGTCTGTTGATCTGGCTCTATTTGTATTCACCGATCAGACGATTGCCAACACGTTAGAGGCCAACCCCCACCTGCAACTCCGCACCCTAATCGACCGCAGCTTTATCTATCGCTATCACAGTGAAGCATTAGATATGCTGGGTCTAGCTCTTCCTAGCCATCGCTGCAGCTATGAAAAAGAAAACCGTCCGTGGCATAGCTCCATTAAGACTGTTGGATATCCCACGTTGGCTGACGGCGACAAGCTACACCACAAATTTGCTCTCCTAGATAACCACACGGTTATTATTGGCTCCCATAACTGGAGTAACGCTGCTAACCACAAAAACGATGAGAACTTATTGATTATTAAAAACGTCACCGTTGCTCAACACTTTAAGCAAGAGTTTGAACATCTCTATAAACGCTCTGAATTAGGGCATACAGATTATCTAGAGAGACAAACAATAAAAATACAGGAGAAGTGTAAAGGAAGAGGATTTTAAGTTTTAAGCTGATAGTTGTTTATCAAAAAGCCCCCAGTCAACGGACACCAACTCAAAATCCGACATACTCGGCAAGCCGAGAAGAACAAACTTCAGAACTCTTTTACCCTCTTGCCTTAAGCTTTACTAGTTTTGCTTGTACGCGTTTATAAAACAGATAGAGTTGCCGTTTTCGAGTCAGGCTAGGAATATCTGATGGCTGCTGCTGTCGATAATCAAAAAACTGGTTAAGTTCACCAACAATAGTCTCTAACCGAGGTATCAACTGCTCAGAACGATAAGGAAAGAAAAAGCTATCGGGCAAGTCGTTGGGCTGCCAGTTTTCTAAAACAGCTGAAATACGTTGAACATCATGTCCCGTGGCATAGCCTGCAATTTTATGACAGTTTACGCCAGGATCAAGATAATCAGCTAGAGCGTGGTTAACGCTTGAAAACACCTGACAACCACAGGCTAAAGCTTCCATCGGTGGCAATCCAAATCCTTCGGTCAAACGGTATTGCACCCAGTACTCCGCAGAATCATACAGATAAATCTTGGTACGATTAAATAGGGTAATAAGATCGTCTACAAAGGTATCAACAACAACAACGTTAAATTTCTTTTTTAGCTCTGGCACTAGCTGATTTATGACATACTCAGAAGTCTTTCGAGACTGCACCAGTATGTCAATATCGCGTTCCATTTGATGATTAACAACATTGGCAGGGAGCTGGTTGGGCAACCAGTAGATGAGAGAATTTTGAGATCGCGCACCCCAATAGCCCATTGTATTACGGCTAACAGCCAGAATAGGAACCTGAGGGGGTACTAAAAAACCATATCCCGAGCTATGGGCATGATATACCACATTGCAATAAGAGAGTTTTTTAAGCTGTTTAGGAACATCAAACCCCCAACTCACCACAAATATATAGTCATTCAGATTAGTCTTGTTCAAGAGATCATCAATAAATGGATGGTTCTCTTCTCGCTGACTATAGGTAACAACTTCAGCCGGACAAATTTGCTTGACTAACTCAAGAGCATTTAGTTCAGCAAAAAGACCCCCACAATAAAATGAGTGGGTGGTTCCTGGCAGGAGAAAATAAAGCTTTCTCATCATAAATGAGGTATTGACCGCAAGATATTTTACAGGATGGGCGATACTCAGACTCTACTATCCCTGCAGCCTTTCAATTCAAACCCAATACAAGCCTCTATTAATTTTGTAGATAGATCCCATCTATCTCATGCTTTGATGATTCGAAATTTCATATCTAGATTAGGTGGTATGCAATCGCTACTCCATATGGGAGGCTCCTATGAATACCTATTCCTCCAATCTGCAAGAACTTGAAGTACAGCGTCAGCAGCTAGAGCGACTGTGGCAACCAACACCCGTACAAAGAATTAGAAAAATCTCAACCACTTGGCTGCGCGCAGCCGGTCAATGGTTAGTACAGTCACTTACCGAAGGAAACCAACTCCGAATTTGGGTAAAAGAAACCAAACACAACACGGCTTGGTATGTATATGACCCAGCTAGTAGTGTAAAACGCCAATTTGACTCCGAAGAGGCATTGAGAATCTGGCTAGAACAACGTTACAGCAACTGATCATTTGCTTGGCTCTGCAGTCTGTATTGAGGATTGCAGAGCTAAGCTAAGTACTTTAAACACTTCTAACGAGTTGAAAAATACATTGATTTTTGCAACCGTTATACCCCCTCTACAGAAGCTAGCGATTCAATAAAGATATAGTTAGCTCAGAGGAATGCTGTGACAATGAATATTAAATTTGCCATCAGCAATGCAATTTTAGGCATGTTGACCCTAGCGCTCGCTAGCTATGCTCAAGTCGATGCCAATGGCAGTCATCATTTGTCCGATATACAGGCACAAACATGTCCCGTATTCTTAAATGACGGGACGGCAGCAGCTACTGGCAATGAGCAACAATCAGCGCCGAACGAGGCTCTAGACTTAACGCTTCTTTGTAACAGCGGCCCCCTTAAAACAGATGACTCAGAACGAGTGGGGACAGACATCAATAATCGTCCTTCGCAAACACCCCAATCAGAAACTCAATTTGACCGCTTACCCCAAGATCGAGTTGAGCTTGGTCCTATTTAGAGCAGGCATTCACTAAGGCTTTAATCGACTACGGTATAGTAGTTGAAACATTCATGGAAAGGTGCAATGTTCGGTTTAGGTTGGCCAGAAGTAGGCATTATTGCCATTGTTGCTGTTTTAATTTTTGGACCTAAGAAAATCCCTGAATTAGGTAGTGCCCTTGGAAGGACACTACGAGGATTTAAAGAAGAAATGGATGCCGAAACAGCTGACTTTGAAGACGCTGACTATGTTGAGGATCCGGAATAATCCTGAGTAATTGGAACAAACTTAGTCAATCAGGGTCTGTGGAAATAGTAGGTACATGGTTGGAGCTACCTACTACTAGCAAGCGTCTAGTAAGCATATAGTAGGCATTTCAGGGAGATGATTCACCATCTCCCTATTTTTTACGTCCACAAATATTGCTCATAGAGAGGGGTTATATGCCCAAGCGCTGATAAACCTTATCTAGATTTCTAAGTTGATAATCAGGATTAAAGGCCTCTTTGACTTCCTCGGTTGACAATGTCTCTTTGACTTGAGGATCTTGAGAAATCAAAGCATAAAAATCACCGCCTTCGACGTTCCATGCCTCATGGGCGCAACGCTGCACAACACGATAGGCATCCTCACGAGACATCCCTTTTTCTACCAGAGATAGCAGTACTCGCTGACTAAATACAACGCCGCCGTACATATTCATATTGCGCTTCATATTGTCAGGATACACATGCAGATTTTGTACCAGCTTAGTGGTTTCAACCAACATAAAATGGAGCAGGATACAGCTGTCGGGAAAAATCACCCGTTCTACCGAGCTGTGGGAAATATCTCGCTCGTGCCACAAAGCAACATTTTCTAGAGCAGCCAAAGCGTTAGTACGAATAATCCGGGCTAAGCCTGTCAAACGCTCAGACTTAATTGGATTACGCTTATGGGGCATAGCTGAGGACCCCTTTTGACCCTTAGCAAAAAATTCTTCAACCTCTAACACATCAGTGCGCTGCAGATTCCGAATTTCGACCGCAAACCGTTCAATGGACGCAGCCAGCCCCGCCAAAGTAGTCATAAACTCAGCATGGACATCTCGGGAAATGACTTGGGTAGAAGCTGTGTCAGGCTTAAGCCCCAGCCGTTGACAGGTTAAAGCTTCGACTTCTGGATCAATGTTGGCATAGGTACCAACAGCACCCGAAATTTGACCAACGGCAATTTCATCTTGAATTCGACAGAGGCGCTCACGATGACGCAGCACTTCTGCCAGCCAACCTGCCATTTTGAATCCAAATGTCATGGGCTCAGCATGAATGCCATGGGAACGACCGATCATCACAGTGTTGCGGTGCTCTTGAGCCTTGTTGCGAATGGCCTGAATTAATTTCTCCACATGGGACAAAATCACATGGTGGCTCGCAACAATCTGCAGGGACAAGGCTGTATCCAATACGTCGGAACTAGTCATTCCCAAATGGATATAGCGACCTGCATCACCCACGTATTCATTGACGTTTGTTAAAAATGCAATGACATCATGGCGGACTTCAGCTTCAATTTCTAAAATTCGCGCCACATCAAAATTGGCCTTGGCTTTGATTTCGTCCACCGCTGCTTGGGGAATACGGCCCAGCTCAGCTTGGGCTTCGCACACAGCGATCTCAACCTGTAGCCAGGTCTTAAATTTGTATTCGTCGGTCCAAAGTTCGCCCATCTCGGGCAGGGTGTAACGTTCAATCAAAACGAGTGTCGCAGGATACAACCGATCCATTGTAAGCGGGCGTCCGTCGGTTACTCAGTCGAAATCTAAAATAGTGAGGATTTAATCACATGCCCGTTGAACGTATCAATCAACTGAAATCTCTATGCCCCCCTAAGACTAACCCCCAGGCGTTTTAATCCTCCACTGGGGGCTAATGCTTCAAGCTATAGTTGAAAACTTGTGAGTCTGGCGCTAATCAATTTCAATAGACTCAAAGGCGCTAAGAACAGACCAAGATAAGCGAGTTGCCACAGTAGCAAGGGCAATAATTGTAACCATCGTTAAGATTGCGTAGGGCATGTGCAATCCGAACAAAATCATACTAATGATTAACAGGGCAAGCAGTGTAATATCCAAAGCCTTGTCCTCAAATGCTACTACTCACTTTTAATAATAGATATTTTGTCAAGGGAGTATTCAACCAGGCAAAAAACTTATTAATGGTTCACGTTCTTACAAATTACGGCTTTGAACAGCAGATAGCTTACGGCGATGCTAAGACTCATTTCATTATGTCCGTAATGCCTTTGCAATACGGTGTATACCTTCTTCTATCTGTGTTTCATCAATGGCAGTATAACCAAAGACAAACTCCCCTGTGTTACGTGGCATTTCATACTGAATGCGCGCGCTGCATATTTCTACACCAACACTGGCTGCTTTCGCGATCGCATCGTCATCATCGAGGCTAATCGGTAGCTTAGCCATCACATGTAGACCAGCACTATCTCCCAAAATCTTTACATCATTACCAAAGCATTTGTATAGAGCCTGTACCAGAGTGTTGCGACGTTGCTCATAACACAGACGCATCTTCCGAATATGGCGCTCTAGATAGCCCCCTGTAATAAATTCTGCTAACGCATACTGGGTCAGCGAAGGAGGCTGCCGATCAGCTAACCACTTTGCTTTGCTAAATATCTCTACCAATGACTCAGGGACCACTAAATATCCAAGGCGAATACCAGGAAACATTACCTTCGAGAACGTCCCGACATACAGAACAGACCCATGGCTATCTAGACCCTGCAGCGAAGGGATAGGTCGCCCGCCGTAACGATATTCGCTGTCATAATCGTCTTCGATAATGAGTGCCCCAGTTTTCCATGCCCATTTCAATAAAGATAACCGTCGAGGTAGAGATAACAAAGCTCCTGTCGGAAACTGATGAGACGGGGTAACGTAAACCAGACGAGGGGTATCATCGAGTTCCATCAGCCTGTCAACAACCAACCCGTGCTGGTCTAGTGACATTGGCAAAAGCGTTGCCCCACTCGCCTTAAAAATATGACGTGCCCCGCGATAGCCAGGCTCTTCAATAGCCACGCTATCTACAGGATTGACTAAAAGTTGAGCAATTAAACTTAACGCCTGCTGACTACCGTTGGTGATAATCACCTGCTCGGGTATACAGCGGACTGCCCGTGACTGTTGTAGATAATTAGCTACAGCTTTGCGTAACAGCCAATAGCCCAAAGAGTCCTCAGAATACTTAAGCCACTGAGTTGTTTCCCGGCAGTGTTTTGACAACAGTTTTCGCCATAGCTCGACTGGGAACAAATCGATAGCGGGGTGTCCATAACGAAAACTAATCTCACAAGACTCTTGAAACGCCTCTAAAGATAATTGATTGACACGCTTCCCATGGGCTGACAGCGGGATCTCAACGGCTGACTGAGGCAGTTGCTTGATCGACTCGGCCTCTAGCAACAGTTCTGGTAGCTGCGCACAGACATACGTACCTGCTCCTGGTCGAGATTGTAGATACCCCTCACTGATTAACTGATCGTAGCCTTGAGTCACCGTAGTCCGCGACAACCCAAAGGACTTGGCTAACACACGCGAAGCGGGTAACCGCTGACCAGAGGATAGCCGACCTGAAAGTATGGCCCAGCGGAGTTGGCTATATACCTGCTGATGCAACGGTTCTGGCAGAGCAGCATCAATGACTAACGCTAATTCCATACTTGACTATTAAAGGGCTGCATTAAAAATTGGTCTTATATATTAGCTATAAATTGGCTCTAGACGAATACCAATTTAGATCGATAACTTAGCAATATCGTCGATAAGTTGTTCTTGAGCTAGGAGATTATTGCTATGAAAACAGTACGAACCCAGGTAAAACGGGTACCCAAGCGAGGCCACTATGACCTGGAAACAGTTTGTTCCATCCTAGATGCAGGGTTGATCTGTCATGTAGGTTTTGTTGTAGATGGAAAACCGTTTGTTATTCCTACAGCCTATGGTCGTATGAATACCCAATTATTTGTTCACGGTTCACCGGCCAGTCGCATGCTGCAATCGTTACAACAGGGGATTGAAGTATGCGTCACAGTAACCCTGTTGGACGGGCTAGTGCTCGCCAGGTCAGCTATGCATCATTCGATGAACTATCGGTCGGTGGTGTTGTTTGGGACAGCAAAATTAGTGAGTGACCAAGCAGAGAAAATGCAGGCGCTTTATGCGTTTACAGAGCACGTTATGCCAGGGCGCTGGGCTGGCACACGAAAACCAAATCAACAGGAGTTAACAGCAACAACTGTATTAGTATTGCCGATCAATGAGGCTTCAGCCAAGATTCGCACTGGGCCACCGGTCGATGATGCAGCAGACTATGAGTTACCTCATTGGGCTGGGGTAATTCCCCTGAGTCTGCAAGCAGGGAAGCCAATTGTAGATCCAAAGCTAGCGGCAGGTATTACGGTGCCAGAGCATGTGGAGCAGTATATGAATATTCCGGGAGAGGTTTTTAGCCGAAAGGAGGTACGGTGAGTCCTTTGAGAGATATTGTTTTGTCTATGCCTTTGCTTTGAATTAAAACACCAAAGGTACCGAGACCCATAGGATTCATATCGATAAGTTGATGGAGGGACTGGCGGCGTTGAATGAGTTGGTTGAAGCTATCAGGTCCGGGGGTAATCGACTGGGTCAGCTGGGCAATTCGGTCGCCAAGCCCAAGAGCCATGAGAAATAAACCTTGTTGGGTGAACCCAAGGGTAGCAAAGCCAGTTTTTTCGCCATGGTGTTGCAAAGCAGTGAAGTCTACATGGGCAGTAAGATCCTGCTGGCCAATATTCGTGTAGGGGGCATCGTGATGGCGGTGCTGATAGTAACACTTGAGTGTACCACGACCGCGAGTGGGACTGTAGTAACGTTGGGCGGTGTGCCCATAATCAATTGTTAGGAGAAAACCTCGATCAATTTGCTTAGCAACAGTTTCGAGCCAGTCAAGGGCAACAAGATTAATTTCAGTGCGGTAACCATCAGGATAGATATCAGCCAAAAGATCTACATCAACTAGATCGAGATATTGCATCAGCCTATCTGTAGACAGGGGGCCAAGGGTTTCTTGTAAAACGTTGTCTTTGATAGTGACGTAAACCTCTTGGAGTTGGTTGTCGTGCTTCTCGATGATGTGGACGGGAAAAGCATCTACAAGTTCATTAGAAAAGAAACAACCAGTAATGTGTTGAAGCTCATCAAGGGTGGTCCAACTGACTTTTTTATGGGTCAAGCGCTCTTGTTGGATTGCACGAAGTGCAGGGGATTTCTCAATGATGAGGTAATTGAGGGCCGCGTAACAGTCAGAGTGATGCTGCTGTAAATAAGCAAGTACATCTGAGGCAATCAGACCTTGACCTGCTCCCATTTCAACTAGGTGAAAGGGCATCGGGCAACCAAGCTCACACCACATATCAACAAACTGGACAGCAAGAAGTTCGCCAAAGTCACGACCAATATGAGGGGATGTGATGAAATCCCCTTGGGGACCTAAGACAGAAGTCTTACTGGTGTAGTAGCCAAAGCTAGGGTGATAGAGAACAAGATTCATATAGTCCGCAAAGCCTATCCGCTGCTGAGGGGAGGACTGGATATATTGATCAATAACAGTTATGAGATTGGCAGAAGGTGTCATTAAAAGAACTGTTTTAGTTAAATTTAGGTTCAGAATTTATGCGCTTGAGTAAGGAATCAAATCTGCCAGCCGCACCATGTACAGAGATTCAGGCAGCTGCTCCACAGCCGGTCAGCTATGGGCGCGCCCTCAACAGCACAAATAATCGACAGAAACGCCTATAAAAGCCAAAGCAGCATCTGCACCAAGCTATATTTTAGTAGCTCAGACTCATTGTTCAGCAAATGGCAACATTAACGGCCTGAATATAGCTAGCTGTCTTTACTCATACTTTCTGTGTTGGCTAACTGAGATCTCACCACTTCAATCACCTTGATAGGATCGACCGGTTTTGCCATAAAGTCTGTGGCCCCCACTGCTTTGGCTCGCATTCGGTCAACAATGCCATCATTACCAGTCAAGATAACAATGGGTGTTTTACGAAACGCCTTCACGCGACGAATTTGTTTGCAAATCTCATAGCCGTTGGCGACAGGCATCACTAAATCTAAAAAAATCAGACTTGGTTTGTGACGAATAATCTGCGCTAACGCCTGAATCGAGTCCTGAATACTAATACAGCGGTAGCCCACTGGCCGGAGAGCCTCTTCCATCAGATAGCCGACCTGTGGACTGTCATCGACACACACAATCAGAGGTAGATTTTTGGCAGCTTGACGAGGAATCTTTTGCGCTGTTGCTGCATAGGGGCTAGGTAAATCATCAATGCGATGAAGCGTGACCATTGCTCGGTTTACATAGGTCGCTATCATGCAGCCTAACGAAGATACTTCGTGCCCCGTAATTTGACTCAGCTCCCTTAGCGATCGCGACCCATGGAGCAGCTGCTTCAAAATTTGATAGGTGCGAGTCTGAGTACATCGCTTAAGCCGCTCAGCATCCATGATGACCGGGGCTAAATTAGGTGACGCGTTGCCGAGTTCCGCATTTTGCCAAGATTGTAGCTCCGTTCTAACTCGATAAAACAGGGCCGTACTACTCAAAATAGCCATCGGCTCAGCCAATCGCGATTGATGGTCAGTACTGTAGGTAATTGTGGTGATCTTGTCTACTGCCTGACAAATATCAAAAAGTACCTCCGATAAAGTAGCTTGGATTATTGCGATCGCATCTTCACGAGTAATCTGCTGCCGCCGCAGTAGCACAGACAACGCGACATATTCCCAGTGGTCAAACATGTCAGTCTCTCGGAGTCGCAACTCACTCGGCTGCAGCTCCGGAGAGTGAGTTTTTAATAACCGTTGCCATCTTCGAAACCGATGTTGACCACCACCTGCCCACAACAAACGCCCTACCCGAAAGTCAAGCCACCACTGTTCGTCAGATGCCGTCTGTATGCGAATGTATCCATTGGTCTGAGTCTGCACAATTGTCTTAACGGTTTTAATCAGTGTCGCCACCGAAAGTCCTTTTTCCAAGGACAGCATATTGAGTACAGACTCAGTCATAGGTTTGCATACCCAGCTGCAGCTTCAATTATTTGAATTAGCCAATGAAGTCAGTTCAAATAAGACATCATCAGAGCTATTCAATAGTGCTTTCTTAAGTTTCCCGAACCCCTGAATGTAATAACGACGTCCCTTTAAAAGAGCTAACCCCATAAACCAAGACAGTCTATAGAGCCAGGTCTATCCTAATAATCATGGAGGATAGAATTTAGAAATAGAAAATTTAACCCAGTTAAAAATCAAAGTCTAAAGACGATTTAGCAAGATTTTCCCGATACCGTATTGCAACCATAATCAATACTTTCAAACACATCTCTAAAAAGGCTAAAAACAAGAGATCTGCCTATTGAAACCATTGTTTTTAGAAAGCGGGCAGTCAAAGAAACTATAAATTCAAAAAAGACAAGCACTATGCCTATTAATTTTGACAGAATTAGGGCATCTACATCTATTATGAAATAGAGGTCTTAGATTAACTATCTTTAGCTTCAAACAGGTGCTTTTTTTATTAGACAGTAGAAAAATCATATTTCGATTTTTTAATTGTCATCTCTTCGATATTTTTTCTAAGATGCAAATATCAGTAATTCGCACCTGTAAGAATTACGATTGCTGATTTAGGTGATGAACTAGTCTGGAGTCGGTTCTATTCAACGGCCTCTCCCAGCTAAGTCATCCCCAAGAACAGCAAGACCGACAACCAATAGTGTGTACTTCATGTACTGCTTACCATGCCAAATTGACTGTATTGATGCTTGTTAAACTCTGGTCGTAATGGACATCCAAAGACGTATCACCCGTCAACGGGTAAATCACATTATTGATAGCTATCAGTTAGATGGCAATGATGGTGATGCGTTTACAATTTTTTTAGACAACCTACTAGAGACCTACCCCCAGTCTTTGATTGAGCTCGCACTGACAGAGGCGATTGTCAACGGGTGGTCAGAGGTACCTATGCAAAAAGGGATGCCGTTTATCAAAGGGGTTCATGAACAATTGCGTTGCTGGCAACCTGACTTAGAACCATCAGCCCAGATGCCCGGCGGCTTTACACCCCCAAGTTCAAAATCTTTAGGGGCAACTTCTTTGGATATTAGGGCAATTAACCCAAGTCCAATTGACCCTCAATCTATTAATACGACGCTGACCTCTGCACAGTTTGAGCAAATTACGGGTTTGGACGCAAGTTTGGTTTTTGACGAAGATGGGAAGGTTCTGCTAACTCAGCCGACCGGGAAGATAAAACCGCTTGAGCCACGGTAGCAATACCGATGACCGTATAGCCCGCTTGCTTTAGAAGTAAAGCGGCAACATTGCCAGTAGTGCCTGTTGTATAAATATCATCAATAAGTAAAATGGGGCACCGTATCGGCGGTAGCCGGTTACCTAGCTGAAACGCACCTGCCAAGTTTATTGTTCGTTCATTGGCCCCTAGACAATGCATCGCATCAGTGGCTCTGACACGGACTAAACTATGCTCAGCTAACGTCATTCGTGTTGTCCGACAAAAGCCTTTAGCAATCAAGGCAGCTTGGTTGTAGCCCCTCTGCTGCAGACGCTGTTTGTGCAATGGAATAGGGACAACTACGAATCTTTGACAATACCCAGCTTTACTAGATTGCCACCACTGGCCCAAGAGATATCCCAACCAAAAACCTAGCTCAGCTTGATTGCCATACTTTAGTAGGATGAGCGTCTGCTTGAGAACGTTCTGGTACATCCCCCACGAAAAAATCGACAGTGTATCTTGGTGGGGTATGGCTAACTTATTTGTTGGTTGCGTTTTTTTAAGCCCAGAGTATGGCCACCTACAGGCAAGGAGCTGCTGATAGCAGCTATTACAAAGGGGTAGCGATGATGCAGAACGCTGGCACAACGGACATGGAGTTGTCAGAAAAACCTGAGTAAGCGCCTGTAGAACTTTGGGTATCGGCATACTAGCGATAGGGGTCAAATCCCTTTCTTTGAGTGTGCCCTAATGCCGTGCCTTTACTTCTTCTTATGAACCTTGACACTAGTAACACGACCGTCTGGATAGACTAGGGAGATAGTACTCCCTTGCTCTGATTGTGTTTCAGAAGAAGACTGACTTTGGCCGTTTGCTTGGTCGTTATTGCTTAACCCTATAAGACTATTCTTAGAGATCATGTGATTTGTTTCAGGGACGTATATAGCTAATTGTTCATCAAAGCAAACAGATATTGTCAGGGTGAAACCATGGATTTTATCTACCCTGTCCTGAAAAATACAATAAAGCCATTTAGATCCTTACCCAGATAGGCTTTTAGCTAATATTTAGGATACTTGATATGAACCAGAAAACTAAGTACATGACTCAGCAAGCAAAAATATTTAAGCCTACTTCAAAGGCTTGTTGTCTTTAACTTATAACAGCTTCAAGAAATAACACATGCATCGGCCAGAACCTGGATTCGCCTACGTAAATTGTCATAGCGTTGACCAATATCTATTTTGAGAAATCTCCCCTACAGGCTGGTGGATATCACGTACAATCACACTGTTTGCCCCAATGTGGTTTTGAGCTAGCGCAGTACAATTTGAGAGAGGATAGACCCTTGAAAACGCGTGTGATTTTGGTTCGGCACGGTGAAAGTACATTTAATGTGAAACGTATTGTTCAAGGGCATCACGATGAGTCACTCTTAACAGAAACCGGAGAAGCTCAAGCGCAGCAGGTAGGCCAGTTTCTCAGAAGTATTACTGTCAATGCGGTTTACTGCAGTCCTTTAAAGCGTGCCGCCCGCACAGCTGAACTGATTACCCAAACAATGGCTCAGGGCAATCGGCCACAGGCCACTGATTTGTTAAAAGAAATCAGTCTGCCGCTATGGGAAGCCATGTCATTTACCGATATTGAGGCTAAGTATCCTGACGAATATCGGGCTTGGCGGCACGAGCCAAAGGAACTGAAAATGACCTTGCCTCAGGTTGATGGCACCACACAGGATTTTTATCCGGTACGCGCTATCTGGCAACAGGCAGCTGAATTTTGGCGAGATTTACTGGGTAAACACCAGGGAGAGACGGTTCTAGTTATCGCCCATAGTGCAATTAATCGTGCCCTGGTAGGTACGGCTATTGGCCTTGGGCCAGAAGCACTCAATCGTATGTACCAAGCGAATTGCAGTGTAAGCGTTCTCAATTTTCCAGGAGACTGGGGCCAGCACGCTCAGCTTGAGTCGATGAACTCTACGAGCCATACAGGAGCACCAGTTCCCTCACTGCGCAGAGGGTTTAAGGGGCCACGTCTACTGCTAGTGCGCCATGGCGAAACTGAATGGAATCGTGAGTCACGTTTTCAAGGACAAATTGATATTCCCCTAAATGATAACGGGCGTGCTCAAGCCGCTCAGGCAAGGGATTTTCTTAAGGTCATTCCAATTGATGGTGCTATTTCTAGCTCGATGCTACGCCCAAAGGAAACGGCTGAAATCATCTTGCAGGAGCACTCTGATGTGGATTTAGCAGTTACAGACGGGTTGTGGGAAATCAGCCACGGCCAATGGGAAGGCAAATTCGAGCATGAGATCGAAGCAGGTTTTCCAGGCATGTTAGAAGCCTGGCAGACTCGACCTGAAACAGTCCAAATGCCTGATGGTGAAAACCTGCAGGATGTTTGGGACCGGGCGATTAAGGCCTGGCATAAAATTGTTGCTCAATACAGTCAGCAGGAAACACCTCAGACGGTCCTCGTGGTAGCTCATGACGCCATTAATAAGTCGCTTCTGTGTCATATCACGGGTCTAGGCCCAGAGGCATTCTGGCAGTTCAAGCAGGGTAATGGCGCAGTCAGTGTGATCGATTATCCAGATGGAGTTGATAGTGAACCTATGCTGAGTGCAGCTAACATCACAACCCATCTATCAGGAAGCATATTTGACACAACGGCAGCAGGAGCCCTGTAAAGATACCTTTGGGAAATTCTAAGGGAATGGATAGCTGGATACGACAGGTACGCATACTGGACCCGACAACACAGCGAGACCAGGTGGGGGACGTGTTGATACGCAATGGCGTTATCGAAGCCGTTGGTGACAATTTGAATTTGTCTGAACAAGAGACTGACAATGACGTTGTAGAGGTGGACGGTCAGCGCTGTGTGTTAGGGCCAGGGCTAGTTGATCTGTATAGCTCCACCGGAGAGCCAGGACATGAGTCTCGAGAAACCCTCACACAGTTGTTAGCTGCAGCTGCCCAGGGTGGCTTTACACGCATTGGCATTTTACCGAACACTCTGCCGGCTGTAGATAATCCGGCTCAAGTTGCACAGCGTCTGGCCTGTCAAATCATTCATCAGCCAAAAGTCTTAGCTTGGGGAGCGATCACGGAGGGGGCTAGAGGGGAGCAGCTAACCGATTTGATGGAACTGAGTGAATCTGGGATCATCGGGTTCTGCGATGGTCACCCCCTTAACAATAGTCTCCTGTTACAACGTTTATTAGACTACACCCAGTCACTATCATTACCCATAGCACTTTGGCCTTGTTCTAGAGCGGGTATCTGCCGAGATGGCACAGATGCGATTCGATTTGGTCTGTCACCAGTCGCAGCAACTGCCGAAACAATACCGCTGGCAAGTTTATTAGAGGAGGTTGCTAATATTCAGCGTCGGGTTCATGTGATGCGACTGTCTACCGCCCGGAGCATTGAGCTGATTCGCTCTGCTAAAGCTCGTGGGCTACCGATTACGGCTAGTGTGACCTGGCTACATTTGCTGTTTAGCACGGCTGACTTGGGGAACTATGCGCCTAGTTTGCGATTAGCCCCTCCTTTGGGGACACCTGACGATAAAGCAGCTCTAATTGCAGGTATCGAGGACGGCACAATAGATGCGATCGCAGTTGATCACCGCGTTTATACCTATGAAGAAAAAGCAGTTCCTTTTGGCATAGCGCCTCCGGGAGCAGTGGGTCTGCAGCTCGCTCTCCCCATCCTCTGGCACACCTTTGTGGCAACTAAAAGATGGACCGCATTACAGCTATGGAGCGCTCTGAGCAATAATCCAGCTCGGTGTCTAGGGATTGAAGCAGGCCCTATACAAGTGGGTGCACCAGCCAATTTGGTACTATTTAATCCCAGTCAACCATGGTTGGTGACATCAAAGAGCTTAGGCTGTGATGCGATTAACTCACCCTACGCTCACCAGACCATCCAGGGGAAAGTCAAACATATGTGGCTTGATGGAGAACTAATCACGATTTAGCAGTCCCACTCGTCCCGGCGGCCAAAACCGCACAACGGCTCTACCAATAATCTGATCTTCCGGCAAAAATGGTTCGTTCCAGGCATGACTGTCAACGCTATTGTTGCGATTATCGCCAAATACGACATAACTTTCATTGGGGACCACCTCAGGGCCCCATGAATAGTTGGGTGGAGCCTTGATGTAGTCCTCACCAAGCGGTTCGTCATTGATAAATACCTGAGCGTCAACGACTTCTACCGTATCGCCTGGTAATCCAACAATCCGTTTAATAAATGCATTGGGTTGCTGGCCAGCGGGGGTCAGTTCTGCAGGAGGCCAAAACACAATAATATCGCCCCTCTGAGGTGGCCCTAGGTGGTAGCTGATTTTTTCGACAACCAGTCGATCGTTTACCTGTAAGGTAGGCTCCATCGAGCCGGTCGGGATATACCGGGCTTCAGCAACAAATTGACGAATTCCAAGGGCTAAAACAACGCTGAGACCAATTGTCTGTAGACTCTCAATCCAAATATTAGCGCTTTGATTTTTTTGATTATCCACAGCAGTTGGCCCCAAATATAGCAGGGCACCCTAGTACGTCTGAGGAAATCATAATCAATTTAATCTAAACCACCAAGACGCGTCGGAGGCCAAAATCGCACAACCGCTTTACCAATGATTTGATCCTCAGGTACAAATGGTTGAGAGATATCCCAGGCATGACTATCGTAGCTGGCGTTTCGATTATCTCCTAACACAAAATAGTTTCCTGCCGGAATGGTCAATGGCGCTTGTTCGTAGGTCGGTGGTGACTGAATGTAGTTTTCATCAAGTTCATCCCCATTCACCAGAACAGTCCCATCGGTAACCTCTACCGTATCACCCGGTAATCCTACAATCCGTTTGATAAATGCATCCCGCCTCTGTCCAGCTGGGACAATTTCAGATGGAGGCCAGAAAACAACGATGTCTCCCCTCTTGGGGTCTTGCAACCGATAGCTGATTTTTTCAACGACTAGCCGATCGTTGACTAGCAGGGTGGGCTTCATAGATTCAGAGGGAATATAGCGAGCCTCTGCAATAAATTGACGAATACCAAGAGCCAGCGCAATGCTCAGCCCAATCGTTTGAAACCCTTCAATCCAAGGATTTTGTTGTTTTTGAGACACAGTTGACGACTAGAAACAGTGGAATGATATTGACAACAAGCGTAGCTGGTCGGCCAGGAATAGATAGCGCTATGGCTAAAACAATTGGTTATCCCCTCAACTCAAATCTTGCACCTCATCAAGGCCAATTCAACCCTTAGTTTAGCTAGCACACGAGTCTACTTACACCTAAATAGCATAACCAGGCTGAGTCATATTAAGCTTAGAGCTACAATAGCCTGTGGGCAAGTCTTATAGCGCCTTCATCACAAAAGAAAAATTTAACAATTGCTACTCATTTACACCTCTGATTAGGCAGCTCTGGTAAAAAATTAGGCTCCGTAGAATCAGGCAGTATTGCCAGTGATGATTGCTATGGCAGCAAGGGAGACTGTACGTTGGGCTGATCGGGTCGTCTGAGCAATATACCCCGTAGTCCCATGTCTTGAGCACCCTTGAGGTCGTCTTTGCGACTGTCACCCACATGCCAAGCCTCTGAAGGACTGCAATTATGTTTTTGCAGCGCAGTTGTAAAAATCAGTGGGTCGGGTTTGGCAGCCCCAGCCTCAGTTGAAATTGTGACGGTCTGAAAATATTGCCGCAAGTCTAGAGCATCTAGCACTGAATAGATACGGGAATCAAAGTTAGAAATAATGCCTAGGGGGATATTCATACGCTGCCAGCGCTGTAGTGAACTCACGGTATCTTGATAGACGACCCAAGGTTCAGCCGTAGAAAAGTGCTGATAAACACCTTCAAAAAATCCCTCAAAATCAGTAAATTTCTCCAATACACCTGCTCGTTGAAAGGTATCTTTTGCGATCGCAAGCCACCATTGATATTCGCAGTGTGGAATCTCAATCGCTGGGATACCTGGAAATGCCATTGAATTAGCAGCAGCAAAGCTACGGTAGAAGGCTTTATCCAACCGTTGAGCTGATGCATTAACACCGGCTTGTTGAGATAGCGTTTGGTAAACGTCACCGACACTGCCCTTAACTCCAAAAAGAGTACCGACAGCATCCAGGAAGATGACTTTTGGGGGTGCCATGGGAGAAAAGTGAACAGTACGTAGAGTGTAAGCGTTATCTGCGTCTTACGAAACCGAGAGGAGTTCTCGCAAAGGTTGACTAATCCAGTTCAAACCAACCCGCAGCTGATGCTCAAATGTGGGCATTCGGTACAGATAGGTCAACCGTCGAACGATGTGAGCAGCAGGACCATCCAGCGACAGCCCTAATCCGGTTAGGGTGGCACTATCGCTTCCTAGGGTCATCATTTCACCCAGGTGCTGGTATCTAAATGGCAAACCGGGACGGCCTGTCAGGGAAGCCCAAATATTCCAAGCGGTATAGTCGGCTTGCTGCAACGCTGCTTGAGCTGTGGTGGGGACTGTATTTCCATCGGCATCTTTACCATCTGCCAGGTCGCCAAGGGCAAAGATGTGATCTTGATTCATCAACTGCAGCGTGGGCTCGATTTTGAGCTGCTGACGCTCATTTTTTTCAAAGGGTAAACTGGTAATTAGCGGGTTAACTCGGTTACCCACTGTCCAAAGGACCAAGTCTACCGGCAATGTATCTGTTTGGTCTTTATATTCCAATGAAATAGTATCCACCCCAACTTCTGTGACGGTGGTTTCATAGTCAATCCAGATTCCCTTTTCTGTCAGTGCATCCTGAGCAGTCTTTTGGTTAAATTCGGGGGAGTTTTGCAGGATGGTGGTTCCTCGCTCCACAATGCGGAGTCGCCCCCGTTCTCCTAGCCGTTCGGCTAGCTTGCAAACGAGCTCTACACCGCTGTAGCCACCACCCACGACAGCAACTCGAATTTTGTCAGCATCTGAGCTTTCTAGTTCGCGCAGACGTTCTTTGAGGGCATAGGCATCACTCAGAGTTCGAAATGCGATCGCATGCTCTTTGACCCCTGGTGCCATATCCATCGGTGTTTTGCCACCAAGGGCTAAAACAAGGCGATCGTAGGGTAAAACGGCATCATCTTCTAACAAAACCGTACTGGCCGTCGAGTCAATACTCGTTACTCCACTCTGATAAAACTTGATACCTGTCCCTGCCAATAGCTCTGCATAGGGTGGCGCTATCTCCCAAGTCTGCAGCTCATCGGTTACAAGTTCATACAGCAATGGTGCAAACAAAAAGCGATCGCGCTGATCCACTAGCGTAATTTCAGGCTTTACAGCTTTGTCCCACGGCAATTTGCTTAAGGCCAAAGCCGTGTACAGACCGCCAAAACCGCCGCCCAAAATTACAACACGCTGGTTTGATACTGCCATTGAGCTATCGCTAATAAATGTGGGTTACAGGTTATTAGGATAACGTGGGTAGCGAAGGAAGGGGAATTAGCCCATGCCCCCACTCATCAACCTAGCCTTCAAATGCACCAGCGCGATAATCCCAACGCTGCATTGGTGTTGCAAACAGATGCCGAAAACTAGCCCGGCGTGCATCCGCAGGCTCAGGTGCATCTTCCCACAGGCTTTCATAGAAGAAAAATGCCATACCCGCACCAGAAGAACGAGCTGATACAGCTTTTGCCTCAATCAAATTGATGGGCACAGGAGAATTGCGGAGTCCGGTCAAAATACCCGCTGCCGTTGGAATAGTACGCTGTGCTTCACGGAAAGATGGAGAATAGAGATGCTGCCGGAAGGCGCTCAGGTTGTTGCGATAAATTTGCACAATTAGCTCGTCAACTACCCCTTGGCGAACCCAAGTAAGCCAATCCTGCAGCTGCCCTTTATAAGCAAAATCATAGGGATTTGGAGCAACTGAGAAAACAACATCACGGCGTCGCGCTTTGAGATCCGCATTGAGAGTTTTCACAAATTCTGTCAGCTTATCAGCTCGCCACTTCACCCAATGAGGATTGTGGGGATCACTAGGAGCATCTCTATCGGTTTCGGCCTTGTACAAGGCGCGGGTGTAGCTGTCATAGCCAAACTCTGCTGGCAAAATAAAATGATCATCAAATTGAACACCGTCAACGTCATAGCGACTGACCAGTTCGAGCAGAAGATGGGTAATAAACTGCTGTACCTCAGGCTTAAACGGATTAAGCCAGACCATATCACCCCCTTCACGACTGGTGTCTATACGGCTGCCAGTGCGTTTTTGGGTTAACCAGTCGCTGTGCAAAGTCGCTAGCTCAGAGGTAGCAGGTGCCATAAAGCCAAATTCAAACCAAGGAATTACCGACATGCCCTTGGCATGAGCCTCAGTCGTCAACTCGGCAAGAATGTCATAGCCTTGAATCCCCCGCCTGACAAAATGCTGAATACCCGCCCGCTGTGCGATGCCACTATCAAAAAGGGCGTAACCACCATTCCACGCCACTGGGTATAAAGTATTGAAGTTCAGCTCAGCTAGCTCATCAATAGCATTGTGGAGCTTGGGCTGGTCTATCAAGATATCAGTGTCATTAGTGGTTAGCCACACACCTCGAATTTCTTGGGCTGGGGGCCGAACCACGGCCGCCGCTGGAATAAATGAGTGCACAATCACAGCAGCAATTAACGATAGCCCAAAAAGAAAAATCGACAGAGGCTTCCAGCGCCAAATAGATGAGTTCATAAGATCTACGGACAGTGTGTAAAGAGAGAACATCCTGCTATCTCGCAGAACGGTTACAAACGGGGGTGTAACTGACGTAAATTCAGTTATTCAACTATTCATGAACCCACAGTGTGTTTCAGAACAGACGAAATAATATCCAGCATAAAAATTCTACAGCTATTGTGGTACAAGGCTTTCAAGTTTTGATAAAGAAGTTGTCAAATCCGCCCTGTCAGACCCATCTCTGAAAGCAATCCTAACCATAGAGAACAAGCCTCTGTCGTCGGAATTTCGATACAGGGTCATACCCCACAGTCCGCCCTATAGAGGGTTTCTGTTGCTCTGCTTTTACAGTTCTGCCGATCTGACAGCGGAGTTTTTTCCCTATTTGACACTCACTATATCTACCTCGCGACAAAATAATTTCAGAAAAGAGAATACAAAAGTGCTGCTTTAATGCAAAAACAATCAAGCAGACCGTATTGCATGAAGTAATTTAGAAAGCTGCAATACGGCCTCCCTCATCTTCTATCAATCGTTGAGTGAGCACAGCAGAGTCAATATCTCTTTTGATGACCGTTTAACAACATTTTCTCATCTCGAGTGTTAGGTCAAATCAAGAGATGAGCATCTTGTTTCAAGTTCATCAATCAACAGCCTTATGTTTTGAGAATGCAGTCGTGACACAAGGTCTACTATCTGCTCATTTTTATAAAATCTTTTTCGACAGACAATTCGGCCATAATTTATTGTATGAACCAACAAAACCATGAAAGCATCAAGGAAACTACCTGGTCTGGTCGCCATAGCGACAAAGACACTCTTCGCAATCATATTTGGTCTAAGCTAAAAGACTGCAAAGCTACCCGCCGAGATCCAGTGGGCCATATTCCCAACTTTATTGGAGCCGACATAGCTGCCAAACAGTTAGCTGCATCAGCGCTCTGGCAGAAAAGTCAGGTTGTTAAATGTAATCCCGATTCGCCTCACACTGCCGTACGTCTGCAGGCATTAATAGATAGCAAAGTGCTTTATATGGCTGTGCCTCGCCTCGCCCGTACAAAATGTTTTGTAGAATTAACTGCCGCTAATCTTGAGAGAAAAGGGATTGCACTTAAGGATGCAGCTACGATGCAAGGTGCCATGCGCCATGGGCGGCTAGTAGCCTTTGAAGAGATGCAAGCTATCAATTTAGTCGTAGTCGGCTGTGTGGCAGTAGCTCCTAACGGTGGACGTACGGGTAAAGGGGCTGGCTTCGCTGATTTAGAATTGGCTATGTTACGCGAGTGTAATTTAATTTCGGAGCACACGCCAATTGTTACCACTGTGCACGATTTACAGATTGTTGATGCGGCCAAACTACCCATGCAGAATCATGACTGGTGGTTAGATTTGATTGTTACACCAACCCAATCTTTGATAACTCATAACAACCAGCCTAAACCTACTGGGCTTGATTGGAATAGTATTCAATCAGATCAACTTGCGACTATTCCTGTTCTTCGCATCTGGGCTCAACATCGCGATTAGCTCTTAGACAGCCGATTAACCCTTATCCATCCTCAACTTCCTAGGACTGTTCTATGGCATTACCTCCTAGTTTCTTGATTCGTACAGTCAAAACTGTTTGGACCACCCTCTGGCGAACAATGATGTCCCAGATGGCTCCTAGAGACACAAGTGGGAGCTATCAACGGCCAGAGAGCATATTTTGCGATCGCATTCCATCAGAACAATTCCCAGCCGCCGTCCAGCGTTATCATCTCATTGTTGGCATGGGATGTCCCTGGGCCCATAGGACTCTGATAGTACGCGTCTTAAAAGGATTAGAAAAAGCGATTCCAGTAACCGTTGTATCTCCTTCAGGCGATGAAGGTTGCTGGGTGTTTGATTCTCCATCGCAAAGCTCCTCATTAGGCTGTCGAACAATGCCTCAGTTTTACGCTAAAGCCCATCCAGACTATAAAGGGCGTGCTACGGTCCCTGTCCTGTGGGATAGCCAAACCAACACCATTATTAATAATGAAAGTGCTCAGATTATTGAAATATTAAACAGTGCCTTTAACGCTTGGGCCACTCATCCCAAGCTTGATCTATACCCAGTCGATTTAAAGACTGAAATCGACAAATGGAACTCGTACATATACACGTCTATCAACAATGGGGTGTACAGTTGTGGGTTTGCTCAAACACAAACAGCTTACGAAAAAGCCTGCCATCAACTATTCACAGCTTTAGATGATATCGATACAAGGCTAGCAACTCAGCGTTATCTCTGCGGCAGCACACCGACGCTAGCTGATATTCGCCTCTTCACTACATTAATCCGGTTTGACGTAGCCTACTACGGGCTTTTCAAGTGTAACGTCCGTCGTATTGCAGAGTATCAATATCTCAGCAGCTACGTACGAGATATCTATCAACTCCCTGGCATTGCAAGTACCTGCGATATCACAGCCATTAAACGAGATTACTTTGGCAATTTATTTCCGCTTAATCCAGGGGGCATCATTCCCCTCGGGCCAGACCTAGATAACTTATTAACCCCTCATGGGCGCGACAGCATGTGAGCCCAATAGCCTAATCTTTTTCAATGTAGCGGCGTACCGAATTTAGATCAATATAGCGATCTGTGGCATTTCGCAGTTCCCGAGCAATCATGCCCTCAGTAGATACTACGGTAATGTGAGTGTTCTTAGAACGTAGCAACTCGATTGCTCGTTCGAAATCGCCATCCCCGCTAAACAAAACTACCCGGTCATATTGGGCAGCTGTGTTGAACATGTCAACTACAATCTCAATATCTAGATTTGCCTTTTGAGAATAGCGCCCAGAATTATCGTCATAATATTCTTTCAAAATCTTAGTACGCACGGTGTACCCAAGACTAATTAACGCATCACGAAATCCACGTTGATCCTGTGGGTCCTTCAACCCTGTGTACCAAAAAGCATTAATTAAGATCGAAGGAACTGTTTCTTTAGTAAAGTACTCTAGGACACGCTTAGGATCAAAGAACCAGCCATTTTTTTGCTGGGCATAAAACATATTGTTTCCATCTACAAATATAGAAAGTCGGCTTAACGGTTGCGTATGCATAGAAGTAAAAATAATAACAATAACTAGAAACTAAGCAACTGAGACCGAAAGTAAATGAATCAGAACAGTCGCTCAGAGATAGCCCAGAAACTAAATATAAGAAAAGCAACTAAACACTTGGCTTCAGCTAGTTAACGCTTGAAACTATCAAATATGTAATGAACAATACAGTCAGCTATTTTATGGCATATGTTCAAAACAAACTTGTATCAAGCTTAAGAGTGACGATAATAAACAGCTACAGGTTTCTTCGACCATTTCAACCTAACTTGATTTGCTAGTTTAGATATTACAAATTTTCCTATATACCCATATGTACAACACTTAGAACACATATAAAAAATGCATAGAGGTTTGTATCCATACCTCTTCAATTAGAATGTACGATTTCAGCACATAAATAAGCTTTGCTATACGGATGCCCAATTAATTGGCCGATATATCTATATAAAGAAGAGCTATTTGCATGCCAACTAATATCAACTTTTGTACTCTCAATCTTATGTAAAAAGGTCAAGTTACTACTATAAGGCAGATTTGACTATCGTGCGGATGCTCCTCAATATTCTTCCGGTTTTAGACAAAGCCTACAGCGACACAGGATTACATCAAAATCAATTCGTTGTCATACAGACCAGATATGCTACTCAGCAAAGAGTGGGCAACCCTCAATAGCTTCAGGCTATCATGGTGTTAAATTATCGCTTATGCCCGTAATACTATCCCACAGTCTATGTAATTTTATACATTGCCTCTTGTAAACACTGAAATCAGCAAGGCTAAATTATTGCTTAGGGCAAGCTCCACTTTTGTAAAGGTTGCATCATCTACCGCATTTAGTTTGTACAGTGTCTAAATAATTGCTTTTACACGGATGAAACAGGACGGGGCTGATATTACAGCTACGCTAACCTCACAAGATCGTTTACGCAGATTTGTACCAACCATCAACCTTGCAAAGCGATGGCGCGCTTGCGTGAACAGTTTGCTCATTGGTACCACCGCATTATTCACAGGCTTAGACCCTAGCTTTATTCGTTCGTTAGAGCATCAAGGACAAGCATTAATCTGGGAATTACGGGGCGTAATTGAAGCTCCAGACAATATTGTCATACTAGCCATAGATGAAGAGTCCTTATCGCAAGGACAACATTATTTAGATCAGCCTGAAGCTTATCCAGAATTAGCAGCCATAGGCTCATGGCCATGGCCTCGGGCTACTTATGCCTCAGCAGTACAGAAAATTCTAAATTCCGGAGCGGAAGCAATCGCGTTAGATATTGTTTTTGCCCTACCCAGCAGTTATGGCCCTGAAGATGATGCAGCCTTTGCTCAAGTCTTAGCTGAACAAGGAGCCCAAGTTGTTTTAGCAGCAGAATATGGTGATATTGATCTAAGGCAAGGTTCCTTACTGCAGCCAACTCTACCATTACCAGACTTTCGCGAAATGCCCGTTCATGTTGGGGCCATAAATTTTATATTGGAGCCCAACGGTAAAATTCATCGCCTTAGTCGAGAATTTCTAAAAACTCTTAAGGCTGTCGAGGCCAATCTCTTAGGTGAAGAGCTGATTACAGAGGACGGTGCAGATGCCTCAGTCTTGAGCTTTGCTGAAGCAACTTTGAAAGCAGCACAAATTGACCATACCAACAATGGGGGGGATCATATTTTCTTCCATGGACCTGCTAAAACCTTTCAACATGTCCCCTTTTGGTATCTTTTGGACGAAGAGTTATGGAAAACGCAGCTAGATAATGGTCGTTTTTTTGAGGATAAAATTGTTCTTGTTGGTTCTACGGCCTCACTACACCAAGATTTTCATGCGGCTCCTTTTTCTAAGAGTTTACTGTATCCAACACCTATGGCTGGTGTAGAAATTCTCGCAAACACCGTCGCAACACTGCGGGATGATCTAGCCTTATATTCTCTAGCGCAAAGACCATGGCTCAGTGCCTTGCTGGTCGCAGGTTGGTTAGGAGGGATAGCACTAGTTATCAGTAAAATCTCCTCTCAGACACCATTCCGTCGATTGATTGTAGCCGCATCAGCTAGCTTAGCGTGGGGACTTTTGAGCTTCGTTATCTTCACCACAGGCGGCGTTATTATTCCAATCGCAATACCAATTTTAGGTACTTTAGGGTTTGCCACAGCAGATTTTGCTATTGGGTTCTTTAGTGAGCAACTACAAAAAAAGACATTACGGAGCACGTTGGCTCGCTATGTCACATCTCCGATTGTGCAAGAGATTATTAGTCAGCAGGATGACTTTAAGGATTTGCTTGCCACTCATGAGAGTGAAATGATTGGTACAGTTTTGAGCGATCGTTATCGCATTAGCAAAATTTTAGGGGCAGGAGGCTTTGGCGACACCTATTTAGCTCAGGATATGCAGCGTCCTGGTCATCCAATTTGCGTTGTCAAACAGCTAAAGATTATTAGCGATAATCCAAAAGCACATCAGCTAGCACAGCGTCTGTTTTCCTCAGAAGCATCTACATTAGAGCGCTTGGGGGAACATGATCAAATTCCACGTCTTTTAGCTTACTTTGAGTCTAATTATTCGTTTTATTTGGTTCAAGAGATGATTGAGGGAATCTTGCTTAAGGATTTGCTTGATCCTCAAAAACCAATGTCGCAGAAGGCTGCGGCTCAGTTTTTATTAGATCTATTACCCGTTATTCAAGCAGTGCACGAACAAGGAGTTATCCACAGGGATATCAAACCGTCTAATATTATTGCTCGTCACAGCGATCGACGCTATGTATTGATTGACTTTGGTGCCGTTAAGCAAATTTCCAATCGTTTGACTGACACCAATGCTCGTATCACATCAACAGTGGGCATTGGGACCCAAGGGTATATGCCGAGTGAACAGTCCGCTGGCTTACCTAACTTTAGTAGTGATCTATATGCTCTTGGCATTACCACGATAGAAGCACTTACCGGTTTACCACCCCATGCATTACAACGAGACGCTCATGGAGAGATCGTTTGGACTAGTAAAGTCCCAGATCTAGACCCTGGTCTAGCAAAAGTCATTGAAAAGATGGTGCGCTACGACTTTAATCAACGCTACTCAACAGCCAAAGCTACCCTAGAAGAGCTGCGACAGTTGAAGATAGATGGTTTATCTGAAATGGCACCTGCAAAGAAACCACTAATAGCAGAACCAAAACAAGACGATGCAGAGGCTAAACGCTCAACTGTGATTCTGCCAACAGACTGGGATAAAAGCTACAAACCCCCAGACGCAACTACCGCCCTTGATTCTAATCAGGATAGTCAAAACAGCAGCGACGGCGATAATGAACCATCCAAATCAGAATAAATAAATTTTCAACTTAAAGCGATTGAGTTTCAACTACCCAAAGGTTAGCTTCTAACTGTAGCAACTAGCTCTTATGAGCTCCAAACGAATCTATGGAACTCAGTTGCCCTCTGGAACAACTACCTCAGGATTGTTAGCACCTTCTGGTTGTTGATCCCAATCAAATGAGCCTTCAGGCACAGGCTGACGATCTGGAATTTGATCTGCCTCTGGGACAGTTGGGGGGTCTACAGCAACAGGCTCAGGTTGGGCAACTGTCGGTGGTGCAGTAACAGGTTCTTGGACAACCGGTGCGACCGGAGTCGGCTGCTCTATAGCTGGGACAGGAGTTTCAGGGGCAATGGGAACCTCTGGTTGAATAGGTTCCGCAACTGGTGACGGGGTTTCAACAATAGTAGGCGCAAGGCCAGGGGAGGCAACTGGTTCAGGCTGCACGGAGGGAACTGATGGTTGATTAACTACCGATAGCTCTCCTGGCCGCTGGTTAATAGGTGCATCTACATCTACTAATACGTCCCTAACCTGAGCGCTAGTGATAGGGGCAACCAGACTAGCCTCACGAACTTCACTACCCGAGCTCTCGACAGTAGTATTAGGGCGCGCTGTTGCGACTTGCTCGCCAAGTATGTGGAAGAACGCTGCTGGGGATGATTCAAAACTGGGAAATCCAGCAAAGGCTGATGCTGTTGCTGCCTCCTCAGAAGAGGCAGCTCCAACGACGGAAGAAATAAAGCCAGGGTTTATCACCACCTCTTGGCTTGAGTCACTGTCGTCAAAATCTCCCTGTAATTCAAGGGCATCCTGAATTTCTTGCCATACACCTCTTAAATCTTCTGATAGAGTTTCTGGAGGCGTCGGGCTATCGAGCTGTAACCCTTCCACAAGCCCGCTAGTTTCATAGAAGGTTCTTAAATCAAATTCGTGGAGCTGAGTAATCACGTCGTTTTCGATGACTACCATTTCACCAGCAGAAAGTGGCTGCTGCTCCGAGCCGCTATGGTTGTACGCCATCATTGCTCCTGCTGGGTTATTGGTTAGCGCACCCACCAACGTCATAGGAGAATCGCAATATCCATCAGCCGTCAGATCTGTTAAACAACCTGCCCTGACAAACAGTGCGGAACCCTGGATTCCAGTCACAGCATTGGGGGTCTGTATGGTGGTGCGCCCACGCCCAGGAGGTATAAGGAGTAGGACAGTGCCGTTAGAAAGCTGAAAGTTGCGAGTGTTTGGCGTAAACCGAAATGTAGCTTGCTCACCGACTCTGGCTAAAGAACCATCATTAAATCGTAGCTCGGCACGAGATGAAGAAGATGTTCGCAGAGAATCTCCAATACTCATAACATCAGCAACTCTGGCTAGCCGTGCGTCACTGCTGCGAGGAATAAGATGCACGCGATTACGTAACCGCTCAACCTTCGCCCAGGTAAGAGAAGTTTGTGCTAAGGCTGGAACAGGAAAACCAAATATAAACGCAGCACCCAGCAAAAGTGAATACCAGCGAGCAGAAACTTTGCACATAGTAAAGCAGTGCCTAATGGGCAGAAGTACTGGGTAAATGCACTGAGCAAAAGTATTCACTTTGCTCCACCAGTAATAGTACCTAACTATCCAGCATCAGTGCCATAGCGATGTTTACTATTTCCTTACAGAAAAGCGGGATTTTTATAATTTGAAGAGGGTTTGTCCTGATCATCCAGTATTTCCTTGTGTCTTGGAAGAATATTTTAAGGATTGGGAAGACTAGCTTAAGTGTTTAGACCTATACCAGCTATGGAAGTGGTTCTTGTGACCTATCGTCTAATACATCGATGCGCTTTTCTGGAGGTAGCATTAGCAAGCTTGGTCTCTCAGCTGGGATGACCGCAAACAGAATAGGTGGGCTAATACTACTAGCGATGGAATATTGATACATGATGGGGCTGTTTTCTAGGCCATTGATGAGCATACGGCTATTAATAGTGTGCCTAGGAAGCTGGGGAGCGTTAGGACAGGGCACATACGCTCAAGAAATATCGATAAAAAACGTCGCTAACCGCGCTAGTGCCGAGCACCAGATGCTCAGTATGGCTTCCTCTCTCAACCAGGCTGGTAGTTGGATAGAAAGCTCAGACAGTACGCTTGCGGAAGTTGAGGCTCTGAGAGTTTTTAAATCACCCTTGATATCCGACGAGAAAGTTAAAAAAGATTCCACAGAGTTATGTCTGTGTGAACAGCCAGAAACAGAATCCACAATAGCCAATGAGGATGGCAGCGATGTAATTGGCCCAGAGGTGGAAGATGATGAACAGAGACCCGTTCGACAGCAGACAGATGTCGATGATTCAGATGTTGTCATTGATGATGAACTAGGAATCTTACGGTTGCGATCGCAACCCATCGGCCTTGACAGCGAGCTAGGCGTACTTCGTATTCGTCCTACAGAAGACGTCCCCCTTGAAGTAGAGCCAGAACCAACTCGTCAGACCACTGTCTTTCTTACCGGACGAGCTAATGTCTATGGAGGAGGTAATCTATTCCGCACCAACAACCCCATTGATGATCGTATTTATCAAACAGGCATTGGTGTTTTTGCTTTCCCTCAGCTCTCGGATAAAACCAATCTGGTATTAAGTGCTGAAGCCAACATAGCTCGATACGAAGACCTAGCAATTGTTGACTACAACGAACTACAGTTTCAGGCTGGCATTCGTCAGCGCCTAGGCAAAAGCAGCTATGGGCAGCTGAACTGGCGATATCAAGATCTCATCACCCCGGGTCGTGACTCATTTTTTACCGCCAACTATGTCGAGCTACTGCTCAGTCGGCGCGATATCCTCAACAACCGCGTCTGGCTTGATACCTACTACCAAGCTCGTCTGAGCGTGAGCGATCCTAAAACATTTAGTCGTTTTACTCAGATTGCAACTGGCTCTCTTAACTACGGATTTGACCCACAAACCAGAGTCAGCCTACTCTATCAGCTGTTTCTTGACGACTACACTGAAATACCGCGCCACGACACCTACCATCAGATACTGGCGCAGGTGAGCCACGACTTGTCCAGCACAACGCGTATCAGTTTATTCACTGGTGTAAGATTTGGTCGCTCGTCACTATCGACCGTTAATTTTGACGACACAATTTATGGAGCTAGCGTCAATGTTAGTGTTCCGCTGTTTTAACCAGGCATGGGTGATAGGTGGGGTTCAACCGCAGATGCCAGCTGTTTCAGCATGACTTGAGTTGTTTCAAAATCAACACAAGCATCAGTAATGCTCTGACCATATACGAGGTCATCCAAATTTTCAGGAATTGGCTGACGCCCAGCTTTAATATGACTCTCAATCATCACCCCTAAAATGTTGCGAGAACCTGTTTTTAGCTGTTCCGCCACACTTTCCAACACAGAAGCCTGCTGCTGATGTTTTTTATTGGCGTTGGCATGACTACAGTCCACCATCAGACGGGGGTTGAGACCTGACTTTGCCAGCTGCTCAACAGCCTGCTCAACGCTTTGAACATCATAATTAGGTCCACTTTTACCACCGCGCAGTACCAAATGCCCGTCTGGATTACCTGTGGTCGCCACAATGCTGGCTAAACCACTATGGTTGATACCCAGAAAATGATGGGTACGGCTAGCGGCCATCATGGCATTGGTTGCTGCCTGCAAACTGCCGTCAGTATTATTTTTAAACCCAATTGGCATAGATAAGCCAGACGCCATTTCGCGATGGGTTTGACTTTCGGTGGTCCGAGCGCCAATAGCCGTCCAAGAGATGACATCAGCAATGTATTGGGGAGTGATGGGGTCTAGCAGCTCTGTTGCTGCTGGCAAACCCATCTCCGCTAAATCAATCAGTAGCTGACGTGCTAGTCTAAGCCCTTGGTTAATGTCGTAGCTGCCATCTAGGTGGGGGTCATTGATTAACCCTTTCCAACCGATATTGGTGCGGGGTTTTTCAAAATAAACTCGCATTACGATCTCTAGGCGATCGGCTAGCTCATGGCGAAGTTTAACCAGCCGTTGGCCATAGTCGTGAGCGGCTGCCACATCATGCACAGAGCAAGGACCTACAATCACCAACAGACGACGATCTTCGTTGTAGAGAATATTACGGATGCGATCGCGAGTCTCAGCCACCAGAGCCGCAGCTGATTGAGTCAGGGGCAGTTCTGCATGGAGCAGAGCGGGACTGAGCAGTGGCCGAGTTTCAACCACATGTAAATCTTGCGTTTGATGCATAACAGAAAGAAATTGCGGTTTCAAGCTACCGAAGCAGTTAGCCACACACAGGGTACATTTGCAAGGACGACCCAGCATATCGCAGCTTGTATCTATTGTGACAGGTCTTGAACGTAACGCGCATACGCTCAACGATTTAGTTAGGAGATAATCGTTGAGAAAACTCCGCCCAGGAAAGCTGTCGCTCTAAATAATTAAGATTATCAGGCTGATAGGGACCCGCTAATCGGTCAATCGCAGTGATCGATGCATCATCAGGCAGCACTGGCACATCTGGATCTGGAGAGGTTGGCCGCATTAGAGAACTGGAGAACCCTCTAAATATCAAGATTTCATCCGGCTCTCCGTCAATTTCGACACTGACCAGCAAGACCTCTTTAGGATGCTGAAGTGTGTACTGCTCAAGCTGCTTTTCAATCGAAAGTGCCATGTCTATTGATTGAGAGCCGATCGTCCCTGACGCCCAAGTTTACCAAAGATGAAATAGCTCAAGGTCAGTACATAGATGACCAAGGCTAAAATTGCCCAAAAACCCAAAAATCCGGGTGTAAACCCTGCATGAAAAATCTGCCTAAATAACCTTGGCGCTTCTAACCACACCTGACAGCTGTCACCAGCAAAGGCCACTCTAGAAAAACCACACCGTAAAAATGGCAGTTGAAAGAGCACACCTAGACCACAGTAAAACGTTATGCCCCAACGCCACGCAGTAAACACAAGCTTTAACCAAGAGAAGGGTTGCTCCCGGATTTCCTCATTGAGATCGGCCCAGAACCAGAGAGAAACAGGCATGAGCACCCGTGCCATTACGGCTGTTAAAAAACTAAAGGGTAACCCCGCAATCATTAGATAAACGGTAATCGCCAAAAGGCTGGAAACCTTCCAATAGATTATTAACAGCTGTTGCAGCACTTCAGCTCGAGCAACCAAACCCCAAACCAAAAGTACTAACGGGAATAAGACTGTAAACACTACAGCCAGACGATAGTCTGTCCAAACCAATGACTGTAGAACTGCGGGACTTGGCATGTACTGGAAAAGCGCACTAAAAACGCCCTCTAGATTAACATCGTAGCGTCGCTAGCAAAGCAGCAATTGCCGCTGAGCATAATTAGGGCCGAGCCCTTGAGAAGCAAAGAGCCCGGCCCTATATAGTTAATGAAGCCCACTTTTCTCTAGCTTGAGATCAGAAAATTGGCCTTACTACAATTAAACCAATAGTCTAATCTTCGTAAATGCGGCACTCATCCGCCTCGGGGTTTTCATCACAGTAGGTTTCAAAGTTTGTCTTAGGTTTCTCAGCCTCACGCTGGTGAGAAGCTTCAGCCTGAAGTTCTTCTACAGCGTCCCAAGCAGCGGCACAGTTTTCAGAACTATTGCCATCAGTGCTGCAGACATCGCGGGCCGACTTGATTTCTTCAGAAATTTTCTCTTGAATATCGCTCATAGCTTTTTAGTTATTTACCTTGACTTTCAACGAAGAAAGAATTTGTTCTGAAAGTGTGCCTTAGCCGCTTCAGGTGGCCTGCTTAGAGTTTCCCACTAGAAGTAGCATAGCTTTGAGGGTGGTCTACCATTCTATGGTAGCTTTGGTTGTTAAAAACTAGTTGTATCTAAAGAAGCATTTTGTAATTGGTGGAACCGCCCTTGGGCCAGAGTATGCTTTAAAGCCGTTGCGATAGGGATTCCTTTAGAGCAGAGCAAACTCCAGCTCGGCAAGCAATGATGGACCCAGACAGAATGCAGGGTCTGCTATCAAAATGCATAAAGCCAGGCTGTAACTATTCATTTATCTTGCAGAGTATTGAGTTTACAATCATCGCCATCAAACGCTATGAAATGGGCCAGTGCCGTCTCTACCCATCCTTCACTTGAGTTAGCACTGCGAGAGGTGATTGAGCGGGTACTAACTCAGCTAGAAACAGCACCTAATCTAGCAATCGTCTTTATCTCATCAGCGTTTGCTAGCGAGTACTCTCGTGTATTGCCGCTGCTAAAAGGCCCTTTAGGTGGAGCCCACATAATTGGCTGTAGTGGCGGCGGAGTAATTGGTAGAACTAGTGCAGGTCAGTTGATTGAGGTGGAAGAGACGGCCGGTATCAGTTTGACCGTTGCCTATTTGCCTGATGTCAACATCCAGGGGTTTCATCTGTCTATTGATGAACTGCCTGATCTAGATAGTCCGCCCAGTGAATGGACAGAAATCATTGGTGTGTCTCCTGCAGAGCAGCCCCATTTCCTTTTGATGGCCGATCCGTTTGCTTCTGGGATGAATGACCTACTGCAGGGGTTGGATTTTGCCTATCCAGACTCAGTTAAGGTGGGGGGACTCGCTGGGATCGAAAGCATTAGTCGGAGCTGTGGCCTTTTTTGTGGACAACAGCTCTATCGCCAGGGCGTGATTGGCGTAGCTCTTTCGGGCAACATTGTGATCGATGCAATTGTGGCCCAGGGCTGTCGACCCATCGGCCCCACATTTCGGGTTGTAGAAGGAGATCGCAATGTGGTTACTAAAGTAGTGGCCCAAGCGTCGGCAGATGAAGCCGACGCCCGAACTCCTCTCGAAGCATTGCAGGAGCTGTTTCAGGATCTAGATGAAACGGATCGACAGCTTGCCCAGGAGTCATTGTTTATCGGGTTAGCCCAAAGCAGTTTTAAGCAAACATTGGAGCAGGGTGATTTTTTAATTCGTAATCTTGTGGGAGTAGATCCTAAAGTTGGTGCGATCGCAATTGCTGACCGGATCCGACCTGGCCAGCGGATTCAGTTCCATCTGCGCGATGCCAACACGGCCCAAGAAGATCTTGAATCTCTACTTAAAGCCTATCGATTAGACAATCAAGATCGGTTAGCTCCGCCTGGAGCCTTGCTGTTTGCCTGTAATGGTCGAGGAACAGGCCTGTTTGATGTGCCTAACTGCGACACTGAGCAATTTACACGCCAGCTAGGACCAGTCCCACTGGGGGGATTTTTCTGCAATGGTGAAATTGGCCCTGTGGGCAAAACAACCTTTTTACACGGATTCACCTCCGTTTTTGGCATTTGCCGAGAGCTGGATAAGTAGCGAACGGTCACTTAGCCACAATTCGTCATGCCTACCTACTGTATTGAGTCACAGAGTCATGGACCGTTGACGCCACCTCTAATAAAGCTTCTTGGGGGATGGACTTGATCAACTGCCAGGCTTCTTGTAGCTGATGACGCCCGCCAACCAGCCCTAGATGACTGAGACTGGCAATCAGTGCGA
The DNA here is from genome assembly GCA_038748405.1 of Cyanobacteria bacterium P01_H01_bin.21. Lineage (GTDB taxonomy): Bacteria > Cyanobacteriota > Cyanobacteriia > Phormidesmidales > Phormidesmidaceae > Leptothoe. The sequence goes on from JBCDIX010000004.1 coordinate 61,838, forward strand.
TCGCAACAGCACAGATCAAAGTCTGATGCAGCGACCATGAGGATAACCGCTGCCAAGGTTGACGCGATGGAGTCGGCACCTGTACTGGCGGCTGAGCTGGGACTGGGGCTATCCGAATAGCCTGACGAAGCATCAGCAATCGTTGATACATTTGTTGAGTAACCGGATCATCTGTTAACCACTGCGCTACAAGCTTTCTTTCCTCGGCGGTTACCTCATCGTCCACATAGGCACTCAACAATTCAAAACGCGCTTCCTCGTCATAGAAAACCGAAGTAGTCACTTGCTTGGCCGATATTACCTGGGGATTGTCCTCAATCTGCCATAGAGAACTCGCCAAAGGCTCATAGTCATCAGAAGCACCACTTTTATGAGGTTGAGCGTGATGAAGGGACATAACGTATAGGCTCTAATCTACCAGTACCATAAACCCTGAAAGCGGATATCTAACAGGGCCTGCAATGTCTGTTAAAGTACCTCAACCAGAGGCATTTGGAATAACCAGTAAAACAGACAAATCACTCTAAATAAAGCGTCTGCAGTAGTGCACTATGTATTAGACGTGAGTCATAGCAAAAAGTATCCGGAATGCAAAGACTTTTTTGATGGAATTTAAATCCTACTTCACGAGGTTGACAGTAGCGGCTAGGAAATTGTCCATCTACCAAGAACAGTAGAGCTAAAATCAAACCTTAATAACATGTCACTGATGTACAAGGGATGTCAGTTGCAAAGCTACATCAGATTTGTGTCAATTTATACCAGGTAGGTGCGAAATCTTGACGAACCTCCCCGACAGAGCAGATAAACGGCGTAGGGGGTAAGGGTATACTAGGTTTTAGCCGTTTGCTTATTCAATCATGCAGCACTTGGCCAAGGTTTGCCACACAACCTCTGAGGGCGCTCTCGTCTTACAGTTTTTAGCGCGTCAACTCGAAGACTATCTATGGGAATTATCTATTGGCGATCAAGAGGTCTTATCAACGCTTCCCGTAACCTTTAATGAAGGCACCCTGGTTCTAGTTGAGCTAGACGAATCCAATCAGGTAGTGAAAATCCAAGAAGCAACGGATTGGATTTTAGATTTAGTATCTCAATTTTTAACCCAGGGTGTGACCCCCCAGTTTTTCCATCAAGAAGTAGAAAGGGCTGAACAATGGCGTCAATCTTTGACGTTACAAAGTCAAGAAATTCGCCGCCGTGCGTTAGAAACTGCAGCCCGACGGGATGAGATTCAGGCACTCGAGAAAAAGCTACGGCTAGAGCAAGAGGAACTTGAGCGACATAACGAAACCCAGTCACCCTAGTTCCAGAAGGCGGAGTCCCTTCTTTTTAGAGTGATTGGGCTTATTATCGATTTTTTAAGCTGACTTTTGAGCAGACAGTAGCGGAGTGCCGACAGCTATCTGAGGAGCGGCTGTATCACCAGATGTAGTTAGAAAAATGGTGCGTAGCAGTCTAGCAGCCGCCCGCTGGGCTAGACTTCGAGCCACACGTTGTCCCATCTTACGAGTCTCAGGCTTAGACAACACCTGCGGTACAAATTTAACGACCGTTCCACCATTTACACCTTTAGTTTCTCCAAGCAAACCCAGGATACGGCTGATATGCTCCCAGTCCTTACTGGATGACGGCGCCCCTACAGCTGTGCCGGCTAATTCGGTGTTAACAGCGGTTTGTAGCCGTTGTACCAAGCTATAGCCAAGATTATCCAAACTCTTTGCAAGCTCATCAGCAAGGTGGTCACGAATATAGTCACCACGTTCGGAAAATAGATAGTCGATAGTTTGCTGCAAGACCTTTTCTAGATCGTAATCTTCACTAGAGCGGGCATTACGCAAAAGATTTTCCAAACGATTCCACCGAAAATCACCGTCCTTAAACAACAGTTCCTGTAAAGACTGACGCAACTCAGGTGCAGGATCTGTCAGTAAACGCTTGGCAACATAGGGATAGGCCTTACTCAGCACCTTAAAGTTGGGATCAACACTGATAGCGATACCATCTAGAGTTACCAGGGAACGAATAATTAAAGCGTAATAGGCGGGAACCCGAAATGGATATTCATACATCAGAGAGGAAAATTCATCGGTAATACTTTTGAGGTTTAATTCAGCTACCGATGCGCCCAAGGCATTATTAAAAACCGTAGCTAATGCTGGAACAATGGGCGAAAGGTCCGTTTCGGGTGTTAAAAACTCCAGCTTGACATAGTCATTAGCCAAACCGTCAAAGTCACGGTTAACCATGTGGACGATGGCTTCTATCAGACCGTATCGCTGATAGGCTTCCACAGTGCACATCATGCCAAAGTCAAGATAGGCCAGCTTACCTTCATCGGTTACCAGCAAATTACCAGGGTGGGGATCAGCATGGAAAAACCCATGTTCCAAAAGCTGTCTGAGTGAGCACTGCACACCAATCTCAACAATTTCGGTCGCCTTTAATCCCTTGGACTCCAAAACATCTGGTTCAGTCAGCTTAGTGCCATTGATCCACTCCATAGTCAATACCCGACGGGCAGTTAGCGACGTGTAAATCTTAGGCACAATGATGTCTGGAATATATCCATAGAGGGCTTCAAAGCGCTGAGCGTTTTCCCCCTCATGGGTGTAGTCCATCTCCTCAAAGATACGGGTGCCAAACTCATCCATGATGCTGACCAAGTCACTGCGCACCACGCTAAGGTTATTGCACGCCCATTGAGCAAGTCGACGCAACAGATAGATATCACGGGTAATTTGTGCGGTTAGACCGGGGCGTTGAACCTTAATGGCTACATCTTCGCCCGTTTTGAGCTTTCCTTTATATACCTGTCCAAGGGAGGCCGCTGCTACAGGATTTTGGGAAATCTCTGCGTATATCTCAGTCGGAGACTGTCCCAAATCTTCTTTGATTAGCCGGAAGGCAATTTCGTTAGCAAATGGTGGAATCTGATCCTGCAGTTTGACCAACTCTTCCATAAAGGCCGGGGGCACCAAGTCGGGACGCGTTGAAAGCGCTTGACCAATTTTGATGTAGGCGGGTCCGAGCTTAGTCAGTACTTTCCGCAGTTGAATCGCCCGTTTTGGCTCATTTTTGGTTTGGCTGCCGGTTTGACGATCCCATAGGAGTCCTAGACCAAATCCGAGAAACGTCAACACTAGCTCCACAAGCCGCAGAAAAATCTGCAGTGGACGCGAGCGGTAGTAAAGTGCGATCGCAACTGGATCATAGACCAGCAGCTCATCCACAGACTTCACTGGAGATACCAGACGACGATTAAAGTTAGTGGACGTTGACACAGCATGCATGGGCTATATCCCTCACGTTTAGACTTTTCAATAGGCACAACTGCTCTAGGCAGTCCATCAACCAACACTTTTAAGCCAGTGTCAATAGATTTTCTATTTTGTTAACTATTGTAACAAGTTGTTTCCCATATCCTCATCAACCACAGTTAATATCAGGATAATTTGCCCTGTAAACAAACAACAGTCGAAGAAACCGAAGGTGGGTGCCATACCCTTTAAAAAAATTAACTTAAGTAATCAAGTATGGCCTCTATACAAACGTAGATTTTTTTCAGAACAAATTCAGCCTGCCACATAGAGTTAATGCTGAGTCAACATCTCACTTAATTTTCACGGTAAAAAATCCACAGTAAAATTAGTTAGCTCGCTGGCCGAGCAGTGCCGTTGTTGAGCTGTCTTATACTGTGATCTGGTTTAGTCGTCACGTTTTGTCATATCGCTTACTTAGGAGGCAATGGCCGTGCTAACCTCCCTAAAAATTGACAACTTTACTCTGATCGATCAGCTAGAGCTATCGCTAAAGCCTGGCCTCAATGTCCTTACTGGGGAAACAGGTGCAGGTAAATCCATCATCCTTGATGCTATCGATACGGTATTGGGAGGCAAAGCCAGCGGTCGCCTGGTTCGTACGGGCGAAAAAAAAGCATTGATCGAAGCCACGTTCCACGCTCCTCCTCCAGTAGAGAAATGGCTCTCTGCTAACGACATACCGCTTAACGACGATGGTTTACGATGCACCAGAGAACTAACCACAGGGCGAGGCAGCGTTCGCAGCCGCAGCCGTCTCAACGATGTGGTTGTTAAAAAAAATCAGCTTGAAGAACTACGTCGTCTGTTGGTGGAAATCACGGCCCAAGGGCAAACCGTTCAGCTTGGCTCTCTTGACGCTCAGCGTGATTGGTTAGATAGCTTTGCCGGTAGCCAACAGCTACAGCAGCGTCAGATAGTGACTCAGGCATATGCGGCTGCCGTCGATGCTAAGCAGGCTCTAGAGCGTCGTCGCCGGGCCGAACAACAGCGACAGCAGCAGCTAGATCTATTTGAATATCACGCCCAAGACCTCAACGGTGCCGACCTACAAGACCCAGATGAACTAGAACGCTTAAAACAAGAGCATCAAAGACTTAGCCACAGCGTGGAGTTACAAAAACAGAGCTACGATTCGTACCAGATTCTTTATGAAAGTGACGGCAGTTTTGATAGCTGCTCTGATTTACTCGGGCGCGTAGAACAGCTGCTTAGCTCGATGCAGCGCTTCGATGAACAAGTCACACCCGTACTCGATCTCGTCAGCGATGCTCTAGCGCAAGTAGAAGAAGCCGGTCGCCAGATAAACACTTATGGCGACAATCTGGAAACTGACCCAGCCCGTCTCGCTGATGTAGACGCCCGTATAAGCTATCTAAAACAGCTTTGTCGAAAATACGGTCGCGATTTACCTGAGCTAATTGAGTACTACCAAGAAATACAGGTAGCCCTGGATGCACTGAATGGCGATGGGCAATCTATTGAAGCTCTAGAAGCAGCTCATGAAGAGACAGAGACCAGGCTAGAGGCTGAATGCACTAAGCTGACAAAACTTAGGAAGAAAGCGGCTAAACGTCTGGAGTCACAGCTAGTCGAAGAACTCAAACCATTGGCGATGGAACGCGTCAAGTTCAAAGCTGATTTACGCTCAATTCCCCCTCAGGTTAATGGAGCTGATGTGGTCGAGTTTCTCTTTAGTCCCAACCCTGGTGAGCCACTACAGCCGCTGACAGAAGTGGCTTCGGGGGGCGAAATGAGCCGGTTTTTATTAGCATTTAAGGCCTGCTTCACCAAGGTAGATCCCATCGGCACTCTTATTTTTGATGAAATCGATGTAGGGGTATCAGGAAGGGTGGCTCAGACAATTGCCGAAAAGCTTTATCAGCTCAGTCAAAATCGTCAGGTTCTCTGCGTCACCCACCAGCCTTTGGTCGCTGCGATGGCCGATGCCCATTTTCATGTTGATAAGCAAGTTGTGACTAACGGCAAAAAGAAAGCAGATGAACGCACGGTGGTCAGAGTCACCGGACTAGATGAAACGGCCCGTCGTGAAGAACTTGCCCAGTTAGCAGGCGGACGCTCCCATCAAGAAGGGATTGCATTTGCTGAGTCATTGCTAGCTCAAGCCGCTTCAATTCGCCAAAGCTAGTAAATTATTGCTGGCCTGTTTCTCAGTCGTTCGCTACACCAGCTGCCAACTCAAGCTTTTAGGGATTGTGGCCTGAACTATAGGCGTCCCCCATCAAAATAAAAAGCCCTGGATAGTTATCCAGGGCCAACCTTAGCCATGCACCTCTAACAAAGAGAAAAAATCTAAGGAAAGAGCTACGCAGTGACTAACGGTTTTACCTGTGCCAACATGGCTCGCAAATCCTTGCCTTCGATTACTTCTTCTTTGAGCAACTGCCGAGAAATAGACTCCAGCAGATCTCGATTGCTGCGAAGAATGTTCAACGCTTGCTCGTGGGCCGATTCTACTAACCCCTTGACCTCAGCATCGATTGCCCGTGCTGTTTCTTCACTCATGTTGCGACGGGCGTTAGGCATACCGCTGTCTAAGAAAGAGTTTTGCTGACCTTTGTCATAGGCCAATGGCCCCAGTACATCACTCATGCCATAGGTTGTGACCATTTGTTCGGCAACTTCTGTAGCTCGCTGCAGGTCATTGGCGGCACCGGTTGTAATCGAGCCAAAAACCACTTCTTCCGCAGAGCGGCCACCGAGCAATGTGGCGATTTGCCCTTTTAACTCCTCAGCACTCCGCAAAAAGCGATCCTCTGTCGGTAGCTGCAGCGTGTAGCCTAGTGCAGCCATTCCTCGAGGGATAATAGAGATTTTTTCTACCTGTCCGCCCCCTTCCATCAACGCACCGACCATGGCATGGCCGACTTCGTGGTAGGCGACAATCTCTTTTTCCTTATCGTTGAGCACACGGCTCTTTTTCTCTAGACCGGCTACTACACGCTCAATCGCTTCAGCAAAGTCGGCTTGAATAACTGCCTGACGATTGTTACGAGCAGCCAGCAATGCCGCTTCATTCACCAGATTGGCAAGGTCCGCACCAGCAAATCCGGGGGTGCGTGTAGCAATGGCATTGAGATCAACATCATTGCCCAGTTTCACTTCCTGAGCATGAATCTTGAGAATGGCCTCGCGTCCTTTAAGGTCTGGGCGGTCAACTAAAACCTGACGGTCAAACCGACCAGGGCGCAGCAATGCTTGGTCCAACGTCTCAGGACGGTTGGTCGCGGCCAAGACAATAATGGTGTTATCGTCAGCGCCAAAGCCATCCATTTCGGTGAGCAACTGATTTAGGGTTTGCTCTCGTTCATCATTGCCACCATAGAAGCCACCCGAAGCACGAGACTTACCAATGGCATCAAGTTCGTCGATAAAGACAATACATGGGGCTTGTTTCTTTGCCTGCTCAAATAAATCTCGTACTCGTGAAGAGCCCACACCGACAAACAATTCAATAAATTCAGAGCCAGAAATACTAAAGAAGGGGACCCCCGCCTCACCAGCGACTGCTTTAGCCAACAATGTTTTACCGGTTCCCGGCGGGCCTACTAATAAAACACCTTTGGGAATTTTTGCTCCAATTTCGGTAAACCGTTTTGGAGTTTTGAGAAAGTCAACGATTTCTACTAACTCAGTTTTAGCTTCTTCTACACCCGCAACATCCTCAAAAGTGATTTTGGTTGCTTCGTCTTCTACATATACTTTGGCCTTACTCTTACCGATGGAAAGTGCGCCCTGAGGACCGCCACCTCGGGCCAAGAAAAAGCGCCATACGGCAATAAAGATGAGGGGAGGAATGACCCAACTTAACAAGCTACCAATCCACTGATTTTGAGGGGGCGGCATGGCAGCAAACTCTACACCATTCGCCTCTAACAAATCGGGTAGCTTGAGATCAAAAATGGGCGTAGTGGAGTAAACTGCGCCAGCTTCCCCTAAATCATCTTTTACTTGATAGCGAATTTCATTTTGACCCACTGACGCCTTAACAACCTCATGCTCCTGCACCTGATGAATAAACATGCTGTAGGGAGTACGGGGCGTGCGCTGAATGGGAAGAAAAAGATTGACTGTCAGTAGAATTGCCCCCAGCAAAAAGAGCAGATTACCAACTTGTCTCGAACGCGGTGGGCGTGGATCTTTGTTGACGGGCATGGGCTAAGGTTCCTTAGAGATACGTCCTTAGCACTAGCGTATCAATGTAATTAGAGAAAAAACTTAATTGAAAACCGTACATTCGGGGTCGGGTTTTCAACGCTTTCTGAGCGAAGGATAAGGCTTGAAATGGTTCTCAGAGCCGCGCTTTGATATGCAGAGCAACAGCCTGTTGAGGAGCTACATTAAAGGTGGCGTTACCATCTGCATCGACTACGATTGGGGCGTCACAGTTGGCGAAAACATCGACCGGCACATCAGCAGATGTTGGCGATAACACATTGCAGTAATTGCCCACTGGCAGTCCAGTCATGAGTGTTTTGCTGAGGACAGTGGATTCTTGATTAATGACGACAAATCCTCTGTTTCCCCTGGCAAAGGCAATTTGATTACTGCCATTATCCCACCAATGGTCAACGGTAGGGGTTCCCTGGGTAACATTACGAAACTCCACCATATGGGCAATTTCAGACCAGCGGTGTTCACACACCCAGCCATCCCCACAGCTAACGGGAAGTGTTTGTCCTTGGTTATCAGCGGGAGGACCGTTCAAGTTACCCTGCTCCCGTGGCCAGTCATAGCTGGACATAATCTTAGGGGTGCCGTAGGGCCAAGCCAGCATAAATATGTTGGCTAGACGATAGCTGACGCCACCATCTGTTGGGGCATAGAAGGTAACAATGTTGCGATCGCGACTCCGCTGGGTGATGTGGTTATCTGTAAACACAACGGCTTTATGACTAGGCATTAGGCCCCAAGCCTCACCAAACAGCACCAGATTTTTTAGCTCGCCGTAGCGCACCTGTTCACCCAAATTTCGACCATAGCGAAATTCAGTGACGGCGCCGTTACTAAAATAGTCACTGGGTTGAATAGAGCTATGGGCTGCACTGGCCACATCTTGATAGATAAACGGTCGCCCCCCGTCAGTATGAAACCGGGCATTTAGGGGGCGCAAACGACGCAAGATTTTGGCAATATGCGGCGGCGGCACATACTGGGCAGCATCGATGCGAAATCCAGCCACACCCAGATCTAGCAGCTCATTCATAGCAGCTGCGATCGCAGCTTGAACCTTCTCACTGCCTGTATCTAAATCTTGACGTCCGTCTAGCTGACAGCTTTGTACTTGAGCAAGGTTGTCAGCATAGTCACGAAACTCAATAGCACAGGGCTCATTAAAATCGGCTTTCGTATAGGGCACCCCGTCATACAAAAACTGGTTGGTATCAAAATCGCTACCGCCGCTTCCTTGACCTGCTCCATCACTGGCCATGTGATTAATCACTACATCGGCATAGACTTTAACACCAGCGTGATGGCAGCGGCTGACCATATCAGCTAATTCAGAGCGGCCGCCACTGCGGCTCACCAATTTGTAGCTCACTGGCTGGTATCGCTGATGCCATGGAAACGGCGTGGGCTCTTGAGTGATAACTCGATGCTCATGGGGTGGAGAAATCTGTACAGCTCCATATCCATAGGGGCCCAACCAGGTTTCACACTCTTGAGCAACGTCTGACCAACGCCATTCAAATAGCTGAACAACTACAGAACGGGAACTTGCTAACGGTTGTCTACCGGCAGTGGGGGGAGGCTGTGTTGCGACCTGACATCCGCCCATTCCCAGCAGGCAAACTAGAGCTGCCGACTGTCTGATAAATGTTGCCAGTCGTTTTGCACTTACCAAGGAACCCACTGGGCTCCACCACCTGCGATCGCAGGAAGAATCAAGATTTCAATAGACAAAGCGAACATAGACACCTTTAAAATTTGTTCAGTATTAGTCATGTATTATCTATGACCAGTAGTTGGCCAAGTAATATTTTTTACACAGGTGCAGCACATCTGTCGGACTTCTTGAGATTTTCTTAAACCTTACCTAATATAAAAACCTGCTCCCAGGGGGGAGAATCCCCCTAAAAGCAGGTTTTATAGATTTATAGTCCTAGTCCTACAAAAGCACTAAGCTACGTAGACGCGGTGAACAGTTACCAGCCCTTATCAGCTTGAGACAACACATAAGCAGCCACATTTTCGATTTGCTCAGGCGTCAAACGTCCGCTAAAAGAAGGCATACCACCATTACCATTGTTTACCTGATAAACAATGGCCTCGGCAGTATCTTTGCCATAGGCAACCAAATCATCCTTCTTCAGGGTCTTGGCAGGGTTAACAGCATTGCCACCACCGATATGACAGGCTGCACAGTTAGCAGAAAATACCTGAGCGCCAGCGCCAGCATCAGCCGCCATAGCAGGAGACGCAACTAAGAACAGCGCACCCGCCACAAATGCTACAACAGTAGCCAGAATAGACTTCATCGGATACTCCTCTCAAAAAATACAGTCAAGGGCCAAAAACTTCAGCTTTAGGCTAAAAATTTGACCGTAAATCATCGTCTCTAGTTTTTTTGGCTCAGGTCAAATGACAGTGAGTCAGAGATGAAGGATTGTAAAGCCATGTCTCATCAAACTTAGCGGCATTAGGGTTTGATGGCAGCGGCTCTGCACGAGAGTATCTGGCAGGTCAAACCTATTGATGCATCTAAACAAGGTTGGGAAAATTGCCGGATTTAAAGGTCTCTGAGCATTGATTTATTTCCGCGAATGACAACCCAGAAAGACTTAATGACGCTTTATTTTTGGTTTATTTGCCTACGGAGACGGCAGACATTCTAAAATAATCATGCACTTGTAGTTAAGCATTCTTAACTACATCCAACTTCAACCTTGAGAAAATCACTATGACCTTTATCAACCGAGCGATGCGAGCCATAGGTGCGTTGCTAGTGACAGCTGCTCTGGTTTTTGCTGGCACTGTTTTTAATGCAGCTCCTGCCTACGCTACTGATCACCAAGTCAAGATGGGTTCCGATGCCGGTCTGCTTGCGTTTGAGCCTGCAAATTTAACCATTAAAGCTGGCGATACAGTCACTTGGGTTAACAACAAAATGGCCCCTCATAACGTTATCTTCGACGCTGCTCAGGTTCCTGGCGGCAAAGATGTTGCTGACGAGCTTTCCCAAGAGCAGCTGACCTTCTCTCCCGGTGAGTCTTACTCTTCCACATTCACTGAACCTGGCGAGTATAGCTACTTCTGTGCTCCTCACCGTGGTGCTGGCATGGTTGGCAAAATTGTTGTTGAGTAACCATCACAAAACCATCTTGGTTTAATGGTAAGGGCGGTCTGATTGGCCGTCCTTTTTGTTGCCCATATTTTTGTTGCCTACGCTTGGGCTAATTTGGTTGCTCCCCTTAGCTCTGCTTGGCTAACAGTGGAGCTGCCGACAGCAGAGTTTTTGTATAGGGATGCTGTGGTGAAGTAAACAGCTGCTCGGTAAACTCCAACTCGACAATTTTGCCCCTGTTCATGACGGCAATGCGATCGCACAAGTACCGAGCCACCCACAGATCATGGGTAATAAATAAATAAGTTAAATCCAGTTCATCCTTAAGCTCTAGCATCAGCTCTAGCACCTGCGCCTGGACACTGGCATCTAGCATACTCACTGGCTCATCGCAAATGACTAGCTTTGGCTTAGTAATCAGAGCCCGAGCAATCGCTACCCGCTGCTGCTGCCCCCCAGATAAATCCCCCGGATAACGTTGGTAATACTCCTCGGTCGGTGTGAGCCCGACACGCTTTAGCATGGCATGCACCTGCTCTTTAGCGTCAGCCGCACTGGCTAAAGCGTGAATAATTAGCGGATCGGCAATCCCTCGCCCGACAGTCATCATGGGATTAAGACAGGCATGGGGATCTTGGAAGATCATTTGAAAGTTGCGACGCTGAGCCTGGAGCTGACCTCGTGGCATACCCACCAAGTTTTGACCGATAAATTCCACTCGCCCTGACGTGGGCGGAACAATCTGCATAAGGGTGCGCGAAAACGTGCTCTTACCACAGCCAGATTCTCCCACCAGTCCTAACACTTCACCGGGGTACAAATTGATAGAAACACCGTCCACCGCTTTAATGGTCTCTGGGGGAGTCCGGTTAAATAGTTTTGAGAGCAGTCCTGGCTCAAGGGTGTAGTGCTTGACCAAATCCTGTACTCTTAGCAGCGGAGCGACCGTAGTATCGTCTACGGTTACATCATCAGCGTCATAGTCTTGCAGCTGGTGGGCGGCCTGCAGCAAAGACTTGGTATAGTCGGCCTGGGGGTGATATAGCACTTGTTCTGTTGATCCCAGCTCTACGAGTTTGCCCTGGTACATGACAGCGATGCGATCGCAATACTCCCCTACCAGCGCCAGATCGTGAGAAATAAGGATCAGCGCCATCCCTCGCTCTCGACACAGCCGGGTAAGCGACTCTAAAATTTGCGCTGAGACAGTCACATCCAGACTCGTCGTCGGCTCATCTGCCACAATCAGTTTTGGATTGAGCAACAGCGCCAAAGCAATTGCCACACGCTGACGCATACCGCCGCTAAACTCATGGGGATATTGATCCCAGCGATTGGCCGCAATATTGACAGATTCAAGCGTTGCGATCGCAATCTCTTTCGCTTCACGTTTAGATAAGTCAGACCGATGGGCCTGCAGGGTTTCTACACAGTGATCCCCAATCGTCATCAATGGATCTAGCCGCGTCATGGGGTCTTGAAACACCAGCGATACAGCCTCACCTCGAAAGCGACGAATTTCCTGGGGTAAAAATTCGAATACGTCTTTCCCTTCAAAGAGTGATCGACCTTGAGTTTGACTGCCGCCAGGCAGCAATCGTAGTGCAGCACGCCCCAGAGTCGACTTACCACAGCCAGATTCACCCACCAACCCAAGCATCTCACCTGAGTTAAGAGATAGGGATACAGTCTCTACTGCCCAGGTTGGTTGCTTTGGATAAGCAACACAAAAGCTATCAAGCTGCAGCAATGGTTGAGCCATAGACACTAGAGAACAACGCTTAAACCATTAAATAATGAGATGGGCTAAAAGCTCTGCGCAAACCTCACTTTTCAAACCGCCGCATTAGATAGGCCACCCCAAAATCTCCATTTGGATGTCCTTCCAGGAGCGTGGCCAACTCAAACAGCTTCTCCGCAATCTCTGGCCCTAGCTTTTCCGCCGTTGCTGCCCGCTCACGCAGTTCAACTTCAGCAACCCGAACACGACTTTGCCATTCATCCGTAAACAACACTGGGATGTAAGCATTGAGTCCTAGTTCTTTCAATACAGCCCACTCACCATCGTCACACCAAATCCCCTTGCAAGCAGGGCAGCGTTCAACAAAAAAAGCAATTTGCTTGAGGTTAATCCTCGCCCGTACTAAATAAAATCCACAATTGGGGCATAGTCCAGCTCGAGTGTCATAGCGAGACGGCTGATAATCAATGTCACAGTTGATAGGCACCGTCAAACTATCAAGCTTTACGGATAAATCTGTCTGATTAGACTGCCATGTCTGATAGTCCTCAGACATAATCCATGACCCGCTGCAGATAGAACAACTGGATGCCTTTAACCCATCAACCAGCTGACCTGCTATCAGCGATTCCTGAGGATGCTTAGGACAGAACATCGCCCTCCATGAATACAAAGACAGAAAGCCTGGGTAGACAATTTTCCTAACCCGGTCTCTAAAGACGTAGCTGTCAACAAGGAAAAACTACGATTTACAACGTAAGTACAGAGTAAATCACAGGAATCGAACTACTTCAACCATTTTGGCTAGACCCATCGCTACAGTTAAACACTATTCACAGAGGTTAATCAGGGCCTGAGTAAAGCCCTGCAGCTGGTTTAATCGTTGTTCAATCTGCACTATGCGTTGCTGACGGGTCTGGCTGTTGCGTGCTGAGCGCACAAAACTCACCTCTACGGTTAAAAGGCGCATGTGGCGATGAGCCTCAGTGATAGCCGCACGCCACTGTGACTGATTCTTAGTCAGCTCAAAATCAACTACCAAAGGCCAAAGTATCTCGTTAAAAAATTTTTGTAAGTGATTGGCATACTGAGCCATATCATCTTGCCCTATGACCGCCTGTAGCTGATTCAGCCGCTCTACATAGCCATGCAAGGCGTCAACGGTAGTAAATGTCATGTTTTCATAATAAGATGAGTCTTGAATAAAGCGATTCAAATTCAAGTTTTATATCTGTAGCTTTTACATAAGTGTTTTACCGTTCTGCATCCAGACGCGTACTCTATAAGGAAGCAAAATCAGACTACATAGAGCGAATTCACTATTGAGTTCGCCAGTTTAATAATTAGGGTGAATCGTCTGAAACAGCCATCAGTGGCATCAGACAAAAGTTGTAAGAATTTATACTCTTAATCTATCCTACAAATAAAATGTGAACATCCTGGGCAAAATAGGTCGTGAAGGGTTTACCTATCCCATTACAGGAGTAGTTTCTTACATAGGACAGATGATTGCGGATCTTGCTTAATCGCTAGATGCCAGGGCTCTGCAGTTCACAAATTCTTTGTCGGTTAGTCTGTACCAATACAGACATTTACCGAGCTTCGTATAGCCGGGCCTTTCCAGTCTTATCCTCCCACTTTATCTACCATGACCTTAGCTGCCCCTGTTCTCCCAAACGACTGTACCTTACCGACCTGGTTAAGGTCCTGCATTCTGGAACACAGTCAGCCAGCCAGTAACCCCAAGGTTCCGCTCGAACGCCCCAAGGACAACAACCAGCTTGTGTGTCGAGCGTTTGAATTTGCCTATCAGCTACATAAAGGGCAGATGCGGGCCTCGGGTGAGCCCTACATTGCCCATCCGGTAGCAGTGGCAAACATCTTGCGCAGTCTAGGAGGGGACAGCGCGATGATTGCAGCCGGTTTTTTGCACGATGTCGTAGAAGACACAGACGTCTCAGCTGATGAAATTGAAGCCCACTTTGGGTTAGAAGTTCGTCGCATGGTTGAGGGTGTTACCAAACTCTCCAAGTTTCAGTTCAACAGCAAAACAGAACGTCAGGCCGAGAACTTTCGCCGCATGTTCCTGGCAATGGCCCAAGATATTCGCGTCATCGTTGTTAAACTGGCAGACCGACTGCACAATATGCGAACGCTGCAGCACTTACCCCGTGAAAAGCAAATCCAAAAAGCTTGCGAAACCATTGAGATTTTTGCCCCACTCGCTAATCGTTTAGGTATTGGCCGCATCAAGTGGGAGCTAGAGGATCTTTCTTTTAAATATCTTGAGGAAGCCTCTTACCAAAAGATCAAAAATTTAATTTCTGAAAAGCGAACAGATCGAGAATCTCGTTTGAAGCAGGTGGCTGGGTTATTGGAAACCCATTTAAAAGAAGAAGATATTAGCTGCGTTGATATTAATAGCCGTCCAAAACATCTCTACAGCATCTACCGCAAGATGCAGCGTCAGCAAAAGGATTTTCATCAGATTTATGACATTGCTGCCATCCGCATCATCGTCAGCACCAAGGTTGAGTGCTATCGGGCTCTAGCGGTAGTTCATGACCGATTTAAGCCAATTCCTGGTCGATTTAAGGACTATATCGGGCTACCTAAAGCCAACCGCTATCAGTCACTTCATACAGCTGTCATTGGTGAACAAGGGCGACCGATTGAAGTGCAGATTCGGACGATGGAAATGCACCGCATAGCCGAGTATGGAATTGCCGCTCACTGGAAGTATAAAGAGACTGGCAATAGCAATACTCAGGTCAACGCTGAAGACGAAAAATTTACGTGGCTACGTCAGCTACTTGAGTGGCAGAGCGATCTTAAGGATGCCCAAGAGTATCTCAGCGATGTTAAAGATAATCTTTTTGATGAGGAAGTCTATGTCTTTAGCCCTCGCGGTGACGTTTTTGCCCTCGGTCAAGGGGCAACTCCTGTAGACTTTGCCTATCGGATTCACACTGAAGTAGGCCATCACTGTGCGGGTGCCAAGGTCAACGACCGCATCGTCACCCTTGATACACAGCTTGAGAATGGTGACATTGTTGAAATTTTGACCAATAAAAACTGCCGCCCCAGTTTAGATTGGCTCAATTTTGTTGTATCTGCCGGTGCCCGCAGTCGAATTCGTCACTGGTACAAACAGTCTCACCACGAGGAGAATATGGCGCGTGGCCATGCCATGCTTGAAAAAGTTATGGGGCGAGGCGGACTTGATTCTTTGTTGAAGTCAGCCCCAGCGCAAAAAGCCGCTCAGCGTAGCAACTATCCATGTGTTGAGGATATGCTGGCGGCCCTTGGGTATGGCGAAATCACTCTAAATTCTGTGGTAAATCGTCTGCAGGAAGCGACGAAGGAATTGCAGCCTGTAGAGCCTGTCGATGACGAGACCCTGGCGGACCAGATCAACGATGGTGCGGTGGTGCGTACCCGCTGGAATGGCAGTGATGCTAGCAAAAAGGAAATTGGTAGCTCGATCATTGGTGTGGAGGGCCTACTGCATCATATTGCTGGCTGTTGCAATCCCCTGCCGGGTGAATCCATTATTGGTGCGGTATCGATGGGTGCTCGGGGCATCGCCATCCATCGTCAAGGGTGCCCTAATGTTGCCTCTGTACCTGGGGAACGGCTGATACCTGTTCGTTGGAATTCAACAGAGGCTATCGCTGGAAGACAAACCTATCCAGTCATGCTCAAGCTGGAGGTCATTGACCGTGTCGGTGTCCTCAAAGATATCTTGAGTCATCTATCGGATTTAAAAATCAACGTCCATCAGGCGACGGTAACTACATTCCCTGACCAGATTGCTGAAATTGATCTAGGTATTGATGTCAAAGATCATGCCCATTTTGACCGGACAGTCAAAAAGTTACGCAAGATGACCGATCTGCTTAAGCTCAAGCGCATTAGTCAGATGGACTGAGCATTAGTCAGATGGACGAATGGAAAAGATTTTGAGTGTTGAGTTTTTAATTTTTCACCCAAATGATTAAGTCGCTGACGATTCAGGCTCATTTAGGCGATTGATGCAAAATTAGGCGATTGCCAGCCGGATCATAGGCATAAATTTCTTGACCATGGCTAGCGTAGATAATCTCGCCCGGTGGCGGATAGCCTATTGTTTCAAGGGTTGCGATCGCATCTACTAAATCGCCCACCTCCAAACACACGCTCATACTGCTAGCGGTTCCTGTAAATTCAGCAACGCTGTCTTGACTGGGCTTAAAGAGGGCTAGCGTTAGCCCTGGCAACACAAATTCAGCATACCGTCCAGGCACATACGATTGTGGCTCCTGCAGCAGCAGTCGCTGATAAAACTCAACCAGTGTCTGTAAATTGTCGCTAGCGAGAGTCACAAATGCGGTTGAAACCTTCATTCGATTAGACACCTAACTACAACTCACTTACCGATACAAAATCGACTAAATATTTCATCTAACATCGACTCCGTCATCTCTTCTCCGGTCACCTCGCCTAACGCCCGAATCGCATCCCGCAGATCAATGGTCCAAAAATCTAGCGGTAACGCCTCCTGCATCGTAACTTTTACCTGCTTTAGCGACCTGCGGGCTCGGGTCAGGGCGGCTGACTGACGTTGATTAATCGCCAACTCTGTATTGGCGGCCGTCACCTTCTCGGCTCGGACAATATCTAAAATGGCGTTTTCTAACGCATCAATGCCTTGCTCTTTAGCAGCGGCTGTCTTAATTAAAGGAACATCCGAGATCGGCAGCGGTTTAGGTGACCCCAGATCGACCTTGTTGACAACGATGATGTGGGGTTTATGTTTAATATCGCTATACAGCCTCATTTCAGCCTCAGTCCACCCTATAGTGCCATCCACCGTTAGCAACACCACATCAGCACTCTGGGCAGCAGTCTGGGAACGCTCAATGCCCATCTGCTCTACCTGGTCGGTTGCGTCTCGGATACCTGCTGTATCTAGCACCTGCACAGGAATTCCCCCCACCACCAGCTGAGATTCGACCACATCGCGGGTGGTGCCAGGCAAAGCTGTTACAATGGCACGATCGCAACGACTCCACGCATTCAACAAACTAGATTTGCCAACATTGGGCTGACCCACAATCGCCACCTTTAAACCCGTGCGCAACAGCTCTCCCTGGTGCGCCGTGGCCAACACCTGCTCAACGTCAGTCAGAATATTCTCTAGCTGCTGACGTACCCCTTCTTCATCGAGCGGTGGTAGATCATCGGCAAAATCAATGCGGGCTTCTACTTCAGCCAGCACATCCAAACACCGGCTGCGACAGTGACGAATCACTTTGGTGAGCTTACCCTGAATACCGGCCAGGGCTGCTTGGGCCGCTTGCGGCGATTGAGCCCCCACTAAATCAGCAATCCCCTCAGCTTGAGTCAGGTCTAAACGACCGTTAAGAAATGCCCGCAGAGTAAATTCCCCTGGTTCAGCTAGCCGAGCGCCCTGGGCTATACACAGCTGCAATACCTGCTGCACCGCCATAATGCCGCCATGGCAGTGAAACTCCACAACATCCTCGCGAGTGTAGGAGCGTGGCGCTCTCATTAAAAGCAACAGAGCTTCATCAATAGTTTGGCCAGTCTCAGGGTGGGTAATGTAACCGTAGAGAATGCGGTGGCTTTCCCAGGGGCCTGAGCTGCGAAATAACTGCTGAGCAATCGTGACAGCAGTAGAACCCGACAGACGCACAATGCCGACACTGCCTTGCTGCGGCACAATTGCGGTTGAGATCGCAGCAATTGTTTCCCCCTGTACAACCGTTGCTTTTTGTTCGCTCACGCGGCGGCTCCTGGCTGACATTAACTTGTAACGATACCCTATGCCGCCTCTGCAGCAGGACTATCAGGAATGACCAAACGGGCTGATGTTGTCATAATTACTACTAGTAGCCCATTAAACGGCAGCCTTACCTGACTCGCGATCAATTCAAAAGGAATCCAGCCGTGGCGGCTCCAAACAAAAATTTTAACCACGACCCATCAAACCCCCAACGATCTCACAAAAGATCACATTTTTCAAAACACAGTAAGCGAGGTAAGTTAGAACGCCTGGCTAGATATATCTATATTCGGTTTATTCGGCTCCGGAGTCATCCTCAAGCCATCGCCAGAGGAATAGCTGCAGGTGTCTTTGCCGGTAGTTATCCCTTATTTGGGTTACAGACAATTATTGGAGTTGCGATCGCGGCAGCCATTCGAGGCAACAAGCTAGTAGCCGCCGCTGCTACATGGATTAGCAATCCCCTCACCTATGTCCCCATTTATGCCTTTAACTATCAAATTGGGCGATGGATTCTAGGACAGACAAACACCACCAGTCTCAACAATCGTTCGCCTCAAGAATGGATGAGCCTGGGCTTTGACATTACTGTTGCTTTGCTGGTTGGCAGCACACTAGTGGGCATTGTACTGGCTGCTATTAGCTACTACGTTGGTCTCCATCTAGCTCATACCGTCAAATCTAAATCTAAACAGAGCAAACGCTAGATTGCCGGAGACTGGATTTACAGACTATCTATAACTACAATCATTACTGGGACAGGATGCATTAATCAAAAAAGCTAGATGCTAACGGTTAATGCACGTTAATATGGACATCGGGTGCAGTGGTAAAAGTTGATCAAATGTAACTTCTAATTCAATGTTACTTTTGACAACTTTAGACAATATAGATTAGGGTTCGTTTATTAGTACTCCCCAGTTCGCTGGGCAAGTATTCTCGAAAGGCCTTATTTCTCATCGAACAATTAGCCTGTTATTTTCGACAGGTTTTATAGAAGCCAGTTTTTCCACAGTGAAATGTTCCCCAACACAGCTTGCCACACCATTAAGTACCGCATTAGCTGCAATAACTCACCTAAGGCTACTCGCCTAACCTTTCGAGAAACCGCCCCACGCAACCATAACCGCCTTAAGCCCTACTTGTACGCAGCTAACTACACTGTAAATAGCGTTGATGAAGCCTATCAGCTGTTGCGAGAATATTTGTACACAAACGGTGTAACCGCCGTTGAAGAACTGAATTTTCCTAACCGAGGCAAAATTGAGGTCATTCCAGGCTCTGCCTGGTGTGGCTTCCAAGCCAGCATTCAAGATGACTGTGATGCAGTTGATAGAGATAACGATAGGAGCAAGCGTCTAGCTAGCTAGACGCTTGCTCCTATCGGCCTTAGGACGGCCTTAGAACTGATCGTCATCATAGTTGCCTGACATCGGTGCCGCATTGTCACGTTTTGAGCCCAACAGGTCGAGCCGCTCAACTCGAATTACTGGGCTAGAGCGCTGTGCCCCTGTTGATCGGTCTTGCCAGCTATCTAGCTTGAGTGCGCCGACAACGCCAACTAGGCTGCCTTTTTTTACATAGTTGGCAGCGACTTCAGCATTACGGCCCCAAAGCTCCAAATTAAACCAGTCGGGCTGATCGCTATTGCGCGTACGTCGATTGACTGCGATCGTAAATTTGCAAAGCACATTACCCGATTCAAAATAGCGAACTTCAGGATCTCGTCCCGCTCGCCCTACAAGATTTACAACATTTAGACTCATTGGTTGTTTAGCAGTTGCGGATGACTCTGTAGCTACTTACTTTATATGCACAGGGCATGCGTTGACATCTAGAAGTATCGTCGTACCTTGCCATACAGTAAAGAAAGTCAGTCTTTTCCCGTACCACTCAGCGTCTACATATCTCAGACCGTGTAACCTTGGAGTACAGTAGACAGACAGCACAGTTAACTATCGAGGTGCTCTCAGCCTGTTAGAAACACCACTCAGGTGATCCATACAATGACTGAGGTTAGAAGTACAGACTGGACGTGAATATATAAAACGTAATAGA
Organism: Cyanobacteria bacterium P01_H01_bin.21; assembly: GCA_038748405.1. Taxonomy (GTDB): domain Bacteria; phylum Cyanobacteriota; class Cyanobacteriia; order Phormidesmidales; family Phormidesmidaceae; genus Leptothoe. Next base: position 82,051 of record JBCDIX010000004.1, read on the forward strand.
ATCCACACCGGTCTGTAAATCGTTTATTTATCCTTTCGAAGCTCGTTTGGGGGCACGTCTAACAGTGAGTTTACTTGATCGCTTTTCATTCTCCCGTGACATGGGCATAGACCTGGGTACTGCCAACACCCTGGTTTATGTTTCGGGTAAAGGCGTTGTCTTGCAAGAGCCCTCTGTTGTAGCCAGGGATAAAGACGGCAAGCCATTAGCAGTAGGCGAAGAAGCTAAGCGCATGCTCGGGCGTACCCCTGGCAACATTACAGCCTTGCGCCCCCTACGAGACGGGGTAATCGCCGATTTTGATACGGCCGAGCTAATGCTTAAGCACTTTATCAAGCGAGTGCATGAAGGACGAGCATTGGGCATGCCCCGCATCGTCATTGGTATCCCCAGCGGTGTTACCGGTGTAGAACGTCGAGCCGTTATGGACGCCGCCCTGCAGGCAGGGGCTCGTATGGTTTATCTAATTGATGAACCGGTTGCTGCCGCCATTGGTGCAGGCCTTCCTGTGGCTGAACCTACCGGAAATATGATTATTGATATCGGTGGAGGCACAACAGAAGTTGCTGTCTTGAGTTTGCAGGGAACTGTATTAAGTGAATCAGTTAGAGTTGCTGGCGATGAGCTTAGCGATTCCATATCTCAGTACATGAAAAAGGTTCATAACTTAGTGATTGGTGAACGCACAGCTGAGGAAATCAAGATCAATATTGGTTCTGCCTACCCAAGCCCCAACGACGGTGAGATCGTTCTAGACGTGCGAGGATTACACCTACTATCCGGGTTACCAAGAACCGTAACTGTAAAAAGTGCTGAAATCCGCGAAAGTATGGCAGAACCGCTGTCAGTGATTGTTGAGGCCGTTAAACGGACATTAGAAAGAACGCCTCCGGAGTTAGCAGCTGATATTATCGACAGAGGTATCATGCTGGCTGGCGGTGGCGCTCTGCTCAAGGGACTAGACACCCTAATCAGCCATGAGACCGGAATCGTAGTCCATGTGGCAGCAGACCCACTCAGCTGTGTTGTATTGGGTACCGGACGAGTACTTGAGAACTTCAGTCAGATGGAGCGGGTATTTAGCGCCCGTTCTCGTGATCTGTAGAAAGTTTGATAAGCGGTTAATGACTACTGTTTGCAAATTATGTTTGCACTGAGACGCTGGTGGGATAGATACGCAACAAGGGCTGGTATCGCAGCCCTTGTAATCGGTTTAGCCTGGGGAATGCGTCAGAGCCAGGGGGCCATAGTTTATGAAATCTATCAAGTTCTAACCGCGCCGCTTCAACCTGGACTCACTCAGGCAGAGCGTTTGGAAAATGCTTATATTCTTGAGCTACAGCAGCGGGTTATTGAATTAGAAAATCAAAATCAAAGCCTCCGAGAAAATATTGACTACACCGACAGTCAGGGTAAAGTCACACTGGCAGCTGTGATTGGTCGTAGTGCTGACAACTGGTGGCAGCAAGTCACAGTTAACAAAGGCAGCTTAGCCAATGTCACAGAAGGTGACATGGTTACAGGACCAGGAGGGTTAGTTGGTCGGGTTATTAGTGTTTCACCCAACACCAGTCAAATTTTGCTAGTGACTGACCCGACCAGTCAAATGGGGGTCAAAGTTAGCCGCAGTCGTGCGTTAGGGGTGGTGCGTGGCAACGTCGATGGACGCATCGTCATGCAGTTTTTTGAAACTACACCAGATGTCAAACCTGGCGATGTTATTGTGACATCGTCCTACAGTCGACTCTTCCCTCAGGGAATCCCAGTTGGACGAATTGAGAGTATGGATTTGAAAAAAAGTCCAGCCCCTGAAGCTGTGATCCAGCTATCGTCTCCCCTAAATATTTTGGAATGGGTAACCATCCATCCATTTGAGGCTAAAACTGACGTTAATGCTCCCCCTGCGGAAATCATCAACACAGAGTCAACTCCGTAGCAATAGCTGAGCCCTATGACCACATCCAAAGGGAAAGACGCTCTATCTGATTTTCAAAAAACATGCCTCAATATTGGCATTGTGGTGGGGTCTGGTTTAATTTGCCTGCTGCTTTCACCCATGCGTTTTCCAGGAATTGAGCTGTTGGGGGTCTCTCCAAACTGGCTGTTAATATGGGTCGTAATCTGGAGCATTCACCATCCAATTTTTGATGGTGCGATCGCAGGTATTGTCTTAGGTCTATTACAAGATGGTTTGACCGGTCCTTTTCCAACCCATGCTTTGAGCCTGGCATTGGTTGGTATGCTAACAGCACGGTTACAGCGTCAACGACTGATTCAAGAAAACGTCGTACTGATAGCCTTTATTGTTTTTGGCATGGCTGTAATTGCCGCCACAGTAATGGCCCTACAAATGAGCTTTCACCATTTACTATGGCCCAATTCACCCTACCTAAGTCTTTGGCAAATTTGGCGAACTCATCAACGAGTTGCTCTTAGTTCCGCCATCCTCAGTAGTTTGTGGACGCCTGCTCTATACTATCCCCTACATCATTGGTGGAAACGATAATCACACCGTGTAAGTGAGCTTAAATGAGGAATAACCATTATCAAAGCCCTTTGCTCAGGCGGCTTGCAAAACCTGGGTCATGGGTCGACTTTGTACAGCCTTAAGTAAATTTGGCTCAATCGATGTTGGCTGATAGCGCTTTAAATACTCCTGACTGCGAATACCGCTGGTTAGTGCAACTGTAGCGATCCCAGCGCGCTGACCAGCGATAATATCTGCTTCAGTATCACCAATCATGCAAGTAGGGTGGGTTTGATAACCCTGGCTGTTTTGAGTTGCGATCGCACGTTCTAAAAGCGCAACCTTTTGCTCAGCCCGATTTAGATGGGCTGCATTAATATCAGAAGCGCCAAAAATTTCATCAATATGCTGACTCAAATCGTTGGCCTGCAAAAACGCTTGCACCTGCCTTGGGTGCCTTAACGTTACCAAGACCAGACGTAAATCCATCCGCTTTAGTTGATGTATGGCGGCATCCGCACCGGGCTGTAGCGTGTCCCACTGCAGTAAGTGAGGATGATTCACAATGCGCTTTACCTGCTGCAACAGGGTTTCTATCAAACCTTCTGGTACACCCGAGCGAATGGCAATCTCGGTATCCGCAACCCGATTGCGTTTCATACACCAAAACTGCTTTTTAGATAGAGGCTGAAGTATCAACGATTCACTATGGCGCTCTTGATGACTCGCCTGTAAGGTTGAAAGCCCTAAACGATAGGTGCGATAGTATCGCTCCGAAACATCTACAATCGGGCCATCAAAATCGCAAAACAACACTTGCCTTGAAGGCGCTTGAAACAAGGACATTAGATCAGTACTGTCTCAGCATAAAGGGAATTGGGATAGTTACACTTCAGCACCACTTTTATGCAAAATGGCTAGCTTAGTTAACATTTCTTTACTCTACCAAGGAGAACCGGAACTTACACAATCGCATTCAGAGAAAATAAAGTGTCATATTCGCTGGATTGTGTATACAGCAACTCTTTCCATCAGAGAATAAAGTCGGTTGCCCCCAGGATAACTCTTGGTCAACAAGCAATCCTAGGTTACCCAGCATTACGTTCCAACAGCAATGTTACCGGGCCGTTATTATCAATGGTGACTTGCATGTGGGCAGCAAATTGCCCTGTTTCTACCTGTAACCCACTCAGTCGCAGTTTAGCTACAAACTGTTCATATAGCTTAATGGCCTGCTCAGGAGATGCTGCCTGGTCAAACGAAGGACGTCGACCTTTGCGGCAGTCGCCGTAAAGTGTGAACTGACTAATCACTAACAAAGCTCCCTGAATATCCTGAACTGATAGATCAAACCGGCCTGAGTCACCTTCAGGAAAGAGCCTGAGCGACAAGCACTTTTGCACCATCCAATCAAGTTCTTGAACAGTATCGGTTTTAGCGATCCCCACTAGTAAATTTAGGCCCTGGCCAATTTGGCCGACTATCTGTCCATCAACCATCACCTGGGAAGCCGTAACTCGTTGAATTACAACGCGCACTAGCCACCAAAGCCTCTACCGCGCCCCTTAGACTCCAAACAAAAGCATTTCTCAATTTCAGCCTTTAGCGCTTCATGGTCAAGATCCTGACCAATGAGTACCAGCTGAGTCTTGTGGGGGCGTCCGTTCCACTCTTCATCTTCCAGCGAGAAACGCTTGCCACTTAGATGAAATATATGGCGTTTTTCACTTTCGTCAAACCACAGAATTCCTTTAGCTCGAAATACGTTTTCAGGCAGTTTGTTATCTAAAAAATGCTGAAATTTTCGAATTGCTAACGGCTGATCACGAACGATGGAAATCGATGTGAAGCCATCTACATCGAGATGGGAATGCTCGTGATGATCGTGGTCATGCTCACAATGTCCATGGTCGTGATCACAGTTGGCATGGTCGTGGTGATCGTGATCGGCGTGGGAATGAGCATGATCACCATGATCGTGATCGGCATGGGAGTGACCATGATCAGAATGGTCGTGATGATGATCGTGGGCTTCTTCTTCAGCGGACTGAAAGTACTTGTCAGACTCAAACAGTCCCACACTTAAAATTAGCGGCAGCGGAACCTGCGACTGAGTTGTCCGTAAAATACGTGAGCCTTCTTTGATATCGCGCACTTTTAGCTCCAACAGATCCATATCACCCTCATCGACAAGATCTGCCTTATTGAGCAAAATAATGTCACCGTAGGCAATTTGGTTATAAGCGGCCTGGCTATTGAATAAATCGACACTGTAGTTTTCTGAGTCGACAAGCGTCACAATAGAGTCTAGGCGTGTCAGGTCTCTTAGTTCAGTCCCCAAGAAGGTTAGAGCAACTGGCAACGGATCAGCCAGACCGGTTGTCTCCACCACTAGGTAATCAATTTTTTCCTTGCGCTCTAGTACCTTATAAACTGCCTCCAGCAGATCGTTGTTGATGGTGCAACAAATACAGCCGTTGCTCAACTCCACCATATTGTCGTCGTCGCCAGTGGTGATGAGCAGATCATTATCAATCCCGACTTCACCAAACTCATTCACCAGAACTGCCGTTTTCAGGCCCTCCTGATTAGTCAAAATATGGTTGAGCAGGGTCGTTTTGCCGCTACCCAAAAAGCCAGTAATGATGGTGACGGGTAACCCGTGCTTGGAGTCATCCATCTGCTTCGATGGAGCTGATACAGCAGCAGTCATAGGGATTAATGGTGAGGTCAATTAGTGGTGTTGAAAGATTTATTATCCCGTATTTGTCAGAAAATGAGGGTCAGGCTTCACTGAAGTAAAGACTCCAAGTCTGTAAACCACTATCCTCGATTTTTGATCGTCATCACCTCAACAATTGCAAGGGCGCGATCGCTAGGAATTTCAAGAATACGATACAGATCGTCAAGAAACGCTTGTTCTTGAGGTGTAACGCTGCCATCTGCCAATACTAAGTCCGTAGCCAGGGCAAAGGCCGTGGGCTTTAATTCAGCCGGTAGAACAGTATTCGCAGCTTCCACTAAGCGGCTCGGGCCGTGCTGCTGCAGCTGTTGCAGCAAGCTATCTTTCATCCGATTAACCATTTCAGTTGAATAGCTTTTGAAAAGGCGCATACGGCTCAGCAGCATATCCATCTCACGACCTTCTTGATCAGAGAGGTAGCCATCAGCTGCGATCGCAACTAGACAGATTGCCGCTAACGCTTCCGCTGGACTGAGAGATAGCGACTCTGGGGACGAATCAAAAACCTTATCAAATAGTCCCATAACCCTTTAAAAATAAGATGCGGCACCGAATAGTCAAACTGCCAAACTTATTTTGAAACATGATGGGCACAAACAAAAAGGAGAAGCCATATAGACTTCTCCTTAGGTTGCTCTAGCCACAAATCTCTAGGGAACTCAAGATAGCTGTGCCCCTAAGCCATCTGACGCAGCTCGTCCTCTAACTGCTGAACTAAATGAACATTACCCTGCTCACGAGCTACAGCAATTCGACGATCTAAAGAGCGCTGAATACTCTCACTGTGGCTGCGGGCCGCTTCTCGTAAAAGCTGACGGCGTTCATCCATAAGCGGTGATAGCTCAGCCAGCTTGCGCTGAAATGCCGAGAACACAGACTTTGTCTCAGACTGTGCAACCGACTGACGTTGACCGTGACGATTAGTTTGATAGGCTACACCACGGTAGGTCAGCTCAACTTGGGGCTGAGGAAAGGGAACATGGCGCACATAGTTATATTTGTGGGTGCGACCACGGTAGTTACAAAGAATATCGCTTTCAGAAACCTCTAACATTGGCGGATTGTGGTCATAGTCAACACCACGGTAAGTAAGTTTCATAAGTGTGTCTCCTCCTGAATAAGCACTGGTGTTAGTGCGTTCCTTCGGGCAGACCAATACAACCTATGAGAAAATAGCCATACAGGACACCCTACTTCCGTCTCACCATCGAACAAGTTCTTGGAGATGAACGAGGATATGTTCTGTATCTATTTTTACCGTTTCAAGCTTAAATTAGCAACTCCTGATATTTGTGATTAGAAATTCTAAACACCTGAAATATCAGGGCATCGAAAGGTTTTACGTTTTCTGCGCAACAAAATTGTGTCAAAACTTTATGACCTTTAGGGCTGCCACTCACGTTTACGATCTTGCTGCATAGCTGTGCTTTTCAAATTATTCAGGCCTAGATTTCAGTAGTTTGAGTAATCTTCAAGGCCATCAATTCTGCAGCAATGGTCTATGCTTAGAGAAAAGAATTTAGCAAAAGTTAATATTTGCTGTTTTTGGTACCGCTATGAAATGCACCATTAACCGTCGGGCTCAGTTTTCCGCCAGCCATCGATACTGGTTGCCTGAACTGAGTGACGCTGAAAATCAAGCCAAATTTGGTCTATGCACCCGTTCCCCAGGTCATGGGCACAACTATGAATTGTTTGTCTCTATGGAAGGAGACTTAGACGAATATGGCATGGTGCTCAATTTGTCTGATGTCAAAAAAGTCATCAAGCGTGAAGTGACTGGCCAGCTAGATTTTTCCTACTTAAATGATGTCTGGCCCGAATTTCAGATTGAGCGACCTGAGGCCGGGCTCACCACCACTGAGAATATTGCCCGCGCAATCTGGCATCGTCTTGCCCCCCACCTACCCATCACCAACGTTCAACTATTTGAAACCTCTACCCTTTGGGCCGACTACCGAGGAAACGCCATGGAAGCTTATTTGACCATCTCCACCCATTTCAGCGCCGCCCACCGTTTAGCGCTGCCCCATTTGACCCTGGAGCAAAACAGTGAAATCTATGGTCTCTGCGCTCGTGTTAACGGTCATGGCCACAACTATCACCTAGAGGTCACCATCAAGGGTGAAATGGACCCACGCACAGGTATGATTGCCGACCTAGTAGAGTTTCAAAATGCAGTCAAAACCCATGTGGTGAAGCCCTTTGACCACACATTCTTGAACAAAGACATTCCCTACTTTGCTGAAGTAGTGCCCACTGCTGAAAATATTGCAGTACACATTCGCGACCTGCTCCGTCAGCCCATTAGAGAAATCGGGGCGAGTCTACATAAGGTCAAGCTGATCGAGAGCCCCAATAATTCTGCTGAGGTCTATTGTGAAGAAGCAGTTGAGCATGTGGCGCAGAAACGAGAAGCAACACCTGAGTTGGCAGCCGTTTAGAGCAGGCTTACCAAAGAGTTAGAGCCGCACTCAAGACACCGTCAGTTCAAAATGACGGATAGGCGACACCCGGATCAGAGCATCTGGGTGTCACTATTATTCTTTCAAAAGCGTCCTGCCCGAGAAAATAGTGATTCTGTCTCCGTTTGGGGAACAGCAACAGATCCTACCAATGCAGATAAACTACTGTTTCATCGGAATGGCCACCCGCTTGCGCAGTGACTGAGCCCGACGCTTAGCTGTAGCGTTATCTGGCTCAATCTTTAGGGCCTGGTCATAACTTTCTAGCGCCTGCACCGTCAGCTGCTTTTTCTCGTAGCTATGGCCCAGGTTATTGAGTGCGGTCACATAGCCTGGGGCAACTTTTAAGGCGGACTTATATTGACGAATGGCCAAGTCATACTGATTCTGAGCAAAGTATGCATAGCCCAAGGCATTGTAAATTAGCGGGGCGTTTTCAATTTCTTCTTCTTCTGTTAGCGCTTTTATAGCCTGCTGCAGATAAAGAGCCGATTGAGAAAATAGCTTTTTATCTAGTAAAAGGCTGCCCAGCTCGTAATATTCCTGAGCAGTTCCTTTTTCCTTAGTTAACTTCTTTTGCAAACGACTCAGAGTGGTCTCAATCCGGCGAGTCTTAAATACCTGGCGAATAATAAAAAAGGCTGAAAGCCCCAGCAGGGCAATAAGAATGCCCAGGTATGTCAAAAATAGGGTGCTATTCTCCATGAACTCGCTTAATCGGTTAGTGCGTACGGTAGCTTTATTCTCCCATGGTAGCTATGGTAACCCCCAGTAGGTGGCCCGATCTTGTAACCAACCTTCGTCATCCCACTGACGAAGGGCATCGTTAATTGCTCTACGCAAGTCGCTATATTGAGTCCCCTTAGGAATTGCGATCGCAACTGGCTCGACTGAAATCACTTCATCCAGCAATCGATAGCGGCTGTCCTGCTGTTGCCAACCGGTCAGTAAAGAGACATCTCCAGCAAAGGCATCCACTTGAGCATTGTCTAGTGTGGCAATCGCCTCTTCATATGAGGCTACTGGCACTACGTTAGCCGTCGGCAGCTGATAGCGGACATGGGCCAGGGTACTAGAATCTGCCAGCACAGCGATACGGCCCAGATTCAGATCATCGAGGGTATTAATCTGGGTTGAGGTGGTAATAAATCCGGTGCCGTCTAAATAGTAGGGTTCACTAAAACTAGCGATGCGCTGACGTTGAGAAGTGACGGTGATGGCTGCGATCGCAATATCCACCTCACCCTCAACCACCAGATTTACCCGATCTACGTTATTTACTGGCCGAAACTCTATGGCCGTCTCATCCCCGAGTAAATCTCGAGCCAGGCGGCGCGCAATCTCAATTTCAAATCCGTTTAGCTCACCTGCAGCGTCACGATAGCCCAGCGGGTATCGATTATCTTTGACTGCCACAATCAACCGGCCACGAGCCTCAATTTCTAATAGTTCTGCAGACACAGCAGTTGGGGGCACAGTTACCTGCGCCCCCAAAAGTAAACTTATGCCTAGCAAATATCGCCAAATAAATCGCCACATGGGGCGATATTAGCCTTTCTTGCCCGCTAGCTCAACTACCTTTGTAAAGGTGTCTGGATCTAGAACCGCCATCTGAGCAAGCATTTTGCGGTTAATCTGAATATTTGCAGTTTTTAGATCGCCAATTAAACGGCTGTAGGTAGTGCCGTTAAGACGAGCAGCTGCATTAATACGGGTGATCCACAACCGACGAAAATCACGCTTCTTATTTCGACGGTCGCGATATGCATATCGCAGGGCCTTCATCACCTGCTGATTTGCTGAGCGGAAGAGTTTAGAATGGGCTCCCCGATAACCCTTCGCAAGCTTGAGAATTTTCTTGCGGCGCTTGCGAGCTACATTGCCGCGTTTTACACGTGCCATATTGGATCGTTACTAGCTAAAAAAACAGTTGATAAATTGTAGAAGCGTTCCATGGAACGCTTCTACAAATAGGGCATCATCCCTTCGATGTTAGGTACATCAGCATCCACAACGACCGCTTTCTTAGACAATCGGCTCTTGCGAGATGTTGACTTATGCTGCAGCAAATGATTCTTAAACGCCTTACGACGCATAATTTTACCGCTTCCACTACGGCGAAAGCGCTTAGCGGCAGCCCGGCGAGTTTTAAGCTTGGGCATGATTCTGCATTGAAAAGTTTTACACGGTCTATTAGTTTACTATGTCTGCTGATTCTGCTTCAACAACTCAGACAAAAATCATTTCGCTATCACTGATTTTCATACAACTGGACTAGGGTGGACGTAGCGAATGAATAAGGACATGACCATGCGGCTAATCATTTTAGGTGGGCCTGGCTCAGGTAAAGGGACTCAAGCGCAAAAGCTGAGCGACCATTTTGGCATTCCTTGGATTTCTACAGGAGATGTACTGAGGTCGGAAATCGCCGCAGGCTCGCAGCTGGGCAAGGACGTTTCAGAAACATTGGCAAAGGGGGAACTGGTGTCTGATGACTTGATGATTAATTTTATGAAGACGCGTCTGCAGCAGCCCGATGCCAACACTGGCTGGATTTTAGATGGCTATCCCCGCACCGCTTTCCAAGCCGAAGAACTAGATTTCTTTCTAGATACCCTAAAAACCCAAGTCAGTTATGCAATCTGGCTAGAGCTACCTACCCATAGCCTGATCGAACGGTCTGAAAACCGGGGGGCGATTGACGACAATCCCGACGCCCTACGTCGTCGTATTGAAAATTTACTAGCCAGCACAGTACCCATGCTGGAGTATTACGACTATCGACAGCGACTGATACGCATTGATGGCAATCAACCGCCAGATGACGTCAAGCGAGATATCTTGACAAGGCTCAGCTAGCAGATCGATTCTTTACCGTTGTCTGCCCCCAACCTCTGGCACAATAGCCCTGATCGATCTTGTCTAAGCAATACCTATGACTATCCACCCCGACCTTCACGCGGCCTTTTCCCAGGGCCATGCGCTAAAAATTATTAGTGGCTTGACAAATTTTGATACAGCAAACGTTTTAGCCGTAGCAAAGGCTGCCCAGCAAGGCGGTGCTACGTTTGTTGATATTGCCGCCGATGCTGAGCTAGTGCGACAGGTCGCTCAGCACATCGATCTGCCCATATGTGTATCAGCCATTGAGCCAAAAGCATTTTTGGCCCCCGTTGCAGCTGGTGCAACGCTGATTGAGATTGGCAACTTTGATGCGTTCTATGCTCAGGGGCTAACGTTTGATGCGAATGATGTTTTAGCTCTGACTCAGCATACCCGTGAGCTGCTGCCCTACATTACTCTGTCAGTCACTGTTCCCCACACGCTGCCCCTCGACGAACAAGTGCTACTAGCTGAAAACCTTGTCGCTGCTGGTGTAGATATTATTCAAACTGAGGGCGGCACTAGCAGTCAGCCCGTGCATTCTGGCAGTGTTGGTTTGATTGAAAAAGCCACTCCCACATTAGCTGCAGCCCATGCTATTTCGCGTGCTGTAAGCGTTCCTGTACTGTGTGCTTCAGGCATTTCAGATGTGACGGCTCCCATGGCGATCGCAGCTGGGGCAGCAGGTATCGGTGTGGGGTCTGCGGTTAACAAACTCAATAACGAAATTGCGATGATTGCCGCTGTTCGCAGTCTGCGTGAAGCATTGCAAACAGTCACTCGTTCAGTCGCAAAAGTGTAACGAGCAGTCGACGTCAGAACTGCCAGACACTTCGCGGTTCTGACGTCGTTTTTTTGTTAAAAAAGCCCAACGTCAGAGCCACCATCGCTACTTGAGCAAATAATATGGGCAAACCCCGAATTCGCCCGATTGCGCTTGGCTTAATCCAGCATCAGGGACATGTCTTTGTCAGCAAAGGTTACGACACAGTAGAAAAAACAACCTTTTACCGCTTTTTAGGAGGTGGCATTGACTTTGGTGAAACGAGTGTCAATGCACTTAGGCGAGAATTTCAAGAAGAAATCCAGGCAGAATTAATCAACATTAAGTACCTAACCTGCTTAGACAATATATTTGTTTGCAATGGTAAACCTGGTCATGAATTGATTCAGCTGTTTCGTTGCGATTTTGCTGATTCTAGATTCTATTGTTTAGACCAAACCTATACGCTAGTGGAAGGCAAAAACACACACGATGCCATCTGGATATCTGTGGATAAGGTGCGCTCAGGGGTTTTGAATTTGGTCCCTAAGAACTGTCACGCTTACTTATAACTAGTTTTATGGCAGAGCTACTCACATAGCCTGACGTAGCATGGTTGCGATCGCACGGTTACCCTGAGTCTGCGCCAAACTTAACGCACTGACGCCCCGCTGGCTGATTTGTGGATTCGCACCGGAATCTAATAGCAGCCTGACTAGCTCAGCATTGCCCACCTCTACGGCCCGATATAGAGGAGCGGCCTGGTTGGGATTGGCATCACCGGCAAGCAGCAGGCGAGCAATGGCGATATTGCCTGACTCCACCGCCCGATACAGAGCCGTAGTGCCTGACACCTGGACATTGGCATTGGCCCCTCCCTGCAGCAGCAGCCGAACAACCTCAAGATTGCCCATTTCAGTTGCCCGGTACAGAAGCGGCACACCGTAGTCGGTACGGCGGTTGGGAGAAGCGCCAGCATTGACCAAAATCCGCACTAACTCAAGATTACCCATGTCAACAGCTCTACCTAGAGCGGTTTGTCCACCTGCACTGACCACATCTACATTGGCCCCGTTGGTCACCAGCAGTCGGACCATTCTGTGATTCCCTTGCTCGGTTGCGATCGCAACTGGATACCCCATGTAGCGATTCCCGGCATCCACATTAGCACCGCTGTTGAGCGCAATTTCAACCCCTTGTATATCGCCACTGCGAACAGCGTCAATCAGCTGCTGGTCAAGAGCTAGCAAGCCCGCCTGCAGCGATTCAGCCTGGGCAACAGAGCCAGAAAAGACAACCGATAAGTGCTCAAATTGCGTTTGAGTAAGTTGAGGATTAAGTACACCTACAGCCAGTAGAGCACTGACTAATTGAAGAACAGACGTGCTTTTTACCATGTCCTTTAAACAGCAATATACTTACACAGTCCATAGATGCCATCCTAAAGTTTCCAATGGCAATCAAACAGCACCAGCCTTCATCACTTCCTTATCGCTGTGGGGTAATTCAAAAAAATCGGAGAGGCTTTTAGGGAACCTCTCCGACTAGTGTAAGTGAGTGATTAATGCTCTAACGAAACATGCTGCTAACAGAACTTTCCTCATGAATGCGCCAGATGGTCTCTCCAAGCAAATTAGCAATTGTGAGCGTGGTGAGTTGAGCAAACTGACGGTCTTGAGGAACAGGAATTGTATTCGTTACAATCACTTCTTCAAATACGCCGCTTGATAGACGATCTACGGCAGGGGGCGAAAACACGGCATGGGTAGCACAGGCATAAACCTGTCTAGCTCCCTGAGCACGAAGCAATCGAGCCCCTTCAGCGATAGTGCCACCAGTATCGATCATGTCGTCCACAAGCACGGCGGTTTTACCATCGACATCACCAATCAGGTTCATCACCTCAGCAACATTATGAGCTTGACGACGCTTATCAATAATGGCGAGGGGGGCATCATTCAGACGTTTGGCAATTGCACGGGCACGCGCTACACCACCTACATCAGGGGATACAACAACCAAATCACTAAGGTGTTTACTGGCCAAATAATCAACAAGAACCGGCGCACCATAAATATGATCGCAAGGAATATCAAAATACCCCTGAATTTGAGATGAGTGCAGATCCATTGCCAAAACTCGGCCCGCACCCGCCTTGGTAATTAAGTTAGCGACTAGCTTAGCCGTAATAGACTCACGACCAGCAGTTTTACGATCAGCACGAGCATATCCGTAGTAAGGGATTACTGCAGTAATTTGCCGCGCAGATGCCCGTTTGCAAGCGTCGATCATGATGAGCAGCTCCATCAAGTGATCGTTCACAGGACGACAGGTTGGCTGAATCAGATAAACATCACACCCACGGATTGACTCCTGGATTTGGACATACAGCTCACCATCAGCAAACTGTTTACGCACCATTGGACCCAGGTCAATACCTAGATAACGAGCAACCTCTTTAGAGAGGGCTGGGTTCGATGACCCTGAAAATAACTTTAGGCGACTGTTGTCTTCTAAGCTTGGAAGCGTGGGTTTAACAGGCAGTGTTGCAGAGCTGATCACGGCAGGCCCTCAAAGCATACTTAGCGAGTTCATGCAAATCGTAACATCGGTCTCAAAGAAATCTGCTGCGTTTTTTCTTAACTGAGATATTTCTTCGAGACATATCAAATTTTAAATTGACAGAAACTTGCCCCTGAAAGTTAAGTAGTCAAGATTCAGAAAGATCATACGCTCCATTAATCCTCAGAGGAATAGTAAAGCTCTAACTGCATCCTAAAAACCAGATCTGAGCGTAGAACTTTATAGTTCAACACTTAGAACAAAATGCCATGATTTCATCGAATTGACCTATCCGGGTCTATAGAATCATGGTCTGCTCCATGGGCCTATTCGCTGTACCGTTTTGTTAAAGGAGAAAGGCATTTGGTCTGTCTCGAAAGTTGATTTTCACGGATAATCAACTCCAAATTTAGGGTCGCAATATCGTAGCCCCAGACCACTTTTACACAAGCCTAAATGACTATAAAAACTCAATCAGTTTCCAAATGCAGACGCTTGAATCCGCAAATTTGACTGGCAAGCGTGTAACCTAAAATACAATTTATGAGTGAATATTATCAGACTGATTAGCTGTTAATACAAATTTTTACTCAAAAAATTTTCGTGTTGAAAGACACCAGTATGACTGACGAAAATCTAGTCAAGCATCCATTCTGATGCACGCCTACCAAGATCAATAGGAATACTGACAGCCTTACCTAATCTAGGACGTTCATTCGTCTGTTGAATTGCACCCTGAACCTGAGTTAGACATCCCATCGCTTCCAGGTACATTACAACATCCTTGAGATGAGCTAAATACTCGTCCTCACTCATGGGAAAAGAAACCTGTTCCAAGTAGCGCCACATGACTTGGAAAAAAATTTTTGTCGGGGTCTTTCGGATTTGCACATCAAATGAATAACCCCATTTATCGATGATGAGTTCCTGGAAGTCTTCGGGGGTCATAGATTACTAACGTTAGTTACTTTACATTTATTTACACGATTTCAGATAACGAATGCATTTGAAAAGTACATCAGATACAGATTTTCAAATCTCAATACTCACTTAGGAGAAACATAAAGGCATCGCGGCTAGCAACTGAGTTGAGAGGGTTTGGGTCTCTGCCATAGATTGCACTCAGTTACAAAAACTCAGATCTATCGACCTTAATTGCGATGATTATGACCTACAACCCATAGGGCGAGGCGTTTATCTGCGGCGGCAAAATGTAATAATACTCATATTAATTTGCAAACTTCTGTGACAACACAAGCTGCAAATGTACTTGCAGTTACAAGTTTCGGACTGTTTGCTCTGGGCAATGCAGCCTTTTGGATTCATACTCGCATATATAGTCTGACAGTTATGGCTCAAGCTTCTGGAAACCCTGATGTCCCTGATTTAGGGCGTCGCCAATTTATGAATCTGCTCACCTTCGGAGCAGCAACTGGTACAGCTGTGGGCGCACTTTATCCCATCGTTAAGTACTTTTTACCTCCAAGCAGTGGTTCAGCAGGCGGCGGTATTACTGCTAAGGATGAGCTGGGTAATGATGTAACCGCTACTAGCTATTTAGAGACTCACGGTGCTGGTGATCGCTCCTTGGTACAAGGCTTGAAAGGGGACCCGACGTACTTGGTTGTAACTGATGATGGTGCTATTGATAACTACGCCGTCAATGCAGTTTGTACCCACTTGGGTTGTGTTGTGCCCTGGAATGCTAGTGAGAGCAAGTTTAAGTGTCCTTGCCACGGCTCTCAATATGACGCTGCGGGCAAAGTGGTCCGTGGTCCAGCACCTTTATCTCTAGCGTTGGCTAAAGCAGATGTCTCTGATGATGACAAAGTGACGCTAAGTCCTTGGACCGAGACTGACTTTAGAACAGGCGATGCTCCTTGGTGGGCTTAGGGTACCTGTTGTGTTTGATTTCTCTCTACGTAATTGGATTGCTAGCGTGCGACGGATGAAATTTAACTTTTTAAGCGTGTTCAATCGGCTACTGAAGGTCATTGCCTCTGGTGCGGTGGTTGCGATCGCAACCCTAAGCTTGGTGTTAACCAATGCTCAGTCTGCAGCGGCCTATCCATTTTGGGCTCAAGAAAACTATCAAACCCCTCGTGAGGCAACTGGCCGTATTGTTTGTGCCAACTGTCACCTGGGTCAGAAAAAGACTGAAATTGAGGTTCCTCAGGCTGTGTTACCTGACACTGTTTTTAAGGCAGTGGTTAAGGTGCCCTATGACCTTGATGCTCAGCAGGTGCTGGGGGATGGCAGCAAAGGTGGCTTAAACGTGGGTGCGGTTCTGATGCTGCCCGACGGCTTCCAACTAGCGCCTGAAGACCGCATTCCTGAAGAAATTAAGGAAGAAGTAGGCAGCACCTACTTTATGCCGTACAGCGAAGAGCATCCAAACTGGTTGCTTGTCGGTCCTGTTCCTGGCGATCAGTATCAAGAAATTGTCTTCCCAGTGCTCTCACCTGATCCAGCAACCGACAAGAGCGTTAGCTTTGGTAAGTATCAGGTTCATGTTGGTGGTAACCGCGGTCGTGGTCAGGTTTACCCCACAGGTCAGGCAACAAACAATGTCGTTTACACAGCCTCTAAGGGTGGTGTTATTACCGATATTGCCAAAGGTGACTACAGCACCGAAGTCACTATTAAGACTATCGATGGCGACACTGTTACTGAAAGTCTGCAGCCCGGCCCAGAGCTAATTGTTAGCAAAGGTGACTCTGTTGAGGCAGGTACTGCTCTGACTAATGATCCTAACGTGGGTGGATTCGGCCAGCACGATACTGAGATTGTGCTACAGAGCCCTGGACGTATCAAAGGATTGCTAGCTTTCTTAGGGGCAGCGGCTGTCACCCAAATTATGTTGGTACTCAAGAAGAAGCAGGTTGAAACTGTACAGGCTGCCAACGTCACTTTCTAAGTTTGTCCTACTCGAAAGTTTTGGCTTGAAAGTTTGGGGAAGGTGCTTTGGTACCTTCCCCTTTTTGATGAGTGGGTGGGGCTGGGTGAAACAGCCGCTGATATCGCCCGGCACCAAAGCGGATTAACATAAGAAACGATCTGATCAAAAAGCTATAGCAGTTACCTTTTGTTTTTTAATGAGCGTAGTCCTTTACAACACCTTATCTCGCCGGAAAGAACCCTTTCAGCCGCTAGAAGCGGGGACGGCCAAGATTTATTGCTGTGGTGTAACAGTCTATGACTACTGCCATCTGGGTCACGCCCGCTGCTACGTGGTTTGGGATACGGTGCGTCGCTATTTGCAATGGCGCGGCTACGACGTGCACTATGTGCAAAACTTCACTGACATCGACGACAAGATTTTGAACCGTGCTCGCAAAGAGGGCACCACTATGGAGGCTATTTCTCAACGCTTTATCGAGGCTTACCATGTGGATATGGCGCGGCTTAATATTTTAGAGGCTGATGAATATACCTATGCCACCCACACTATCGATGGCATCAAACGGCTAATTAGTGAGCTGGAACAAAAAGGATATGCCTATGCTGCCGGAGGCGATGTGTACTACAAAGTGCGGCAATTTAAAGGCTATGGCAAGCTTTCGGGCCGCAAGTTAGATGACATGCAGGCAGGGGCCAGTGGTCGAGTCAATAGCGATAAATCAAAAAAGCAAGATCCGTTTGACTTTGCCCTATGGAAAGGGGCTAAACCCAGTGAACCAGCGTGGGAATCACCCTGGGGCAAAGGGCGACCTGGCTGGCATATTGAATGCTCAGCGATGGTGCGCGATCGCATGGGTGACACCATCGACATTCACATGGGTGGCGGCGACCTAACGTTTCCCCACCATGAAAATGAAATCGCCCAGTCAGAAGCCGCGACAGGTCATCCCCTATCTCAATACTGGATGCACAATGGCATGGTGAATGTAAACGGCGAAAAGATGTCCAAATCTTTGGGCAATTTCACCACTATTCGTCAGCTGCTAGATTCTGACGAAGGACTGCACCCCATGGCCTTAAGGCTTTTCTTAAGTCAGGCACAATATCGTAAGCCAGTGGACTTCACAGCGGATGCGATCGCATCGGCTACCAAGAGCTGGCAAACTATTAAAGAGGGTCTACTGTTTGGTGCTAACCATGGCACCGAGCTAAATTGGGACAATGCAGCCCCTTTAGAACTGAACTACGAAAACGATGCAGTCCAGCGATTTCAGGCGGCGATGGATGATGACTTTAATACGCCTGAAGCCGTAGCCGTCCTATTTGAGCTGGCCAAAGAACTGCGTCGGCAAGGAAATTTATTGGTCCATGAGGGCAAAGCCGATGCAGATAGCGACAGTCTGCGACAGCAATGGCACACTCTGGTATGTCTGGCTCAGGTGCTGGGGATTGAAGCCACTCCAGATGACCTACCCGTTGCTCAAGACGGCCCCAGCGATGAGAAGATTTCTGCCTTAGTAGAGCAGCGGTTGGCAGCTAAAAAAGCCAAAGACTTTGCTCTTGCTGACCAAATTCGTAATGACCTAACCGCTCAAGGAATCACGTTGATTGACAAGCCTGGTGGTGTAACGGAGTGGCACCGATAGACATTACGCCTCAGCAAACCAACGCCCTAACTGATTATTTAGGTAACTTTCTCACACCTGAGCGCAGAGCCAAGATTGAAACGGTTTTAGCCCATCGCACTCGCTACATAACCGTAGTGCTTGAAGATCTACACACTAGTCAAAATGCTGGAGCTGTATTGCGCAACTGCGATAATTTTGGCATCCAAGATGTACATATCATTGAACAGACCACCAATTTTAAGGTCAATCTCAATGTCACTCGGGGTTGTCAGAAGTGGTTGACGACTTACCAATATGCGCAACAACAGGGCAATACATCCAGCTGTATCAAAACCCTTAAAAGTAGGGGCTACTGTGTTGTGGCGACAACACCCTACACGGAGGCAACGACACTGTCAGATTTAGCCCTAGACCACCCCATTGCTCTACTTTTTGGCAATGAACTAGATGGATTGTCAGAGACGGCTTTAGCTAGCGCCGATAGGCTCCTCAAAATTCCGATGTATGGCTTTAGCGAAAGTTTTAACATTTCGGTCAGCGCCGCACTGTGTTTGCAGAGTATTTGCGATCGCATCCGTACATCATCAATCTATCCTTGGCAGCTCACAGCTGATGAAAAACAAGCACTCCGATTGGAGTGGTACCAAAAATCTTGTAAAAACGCCCAACAGCTAGAAGCTATTTTTTGGAAAGAGCAGGGGTGATTTGATTATCTTAAAACCCGTACTCCTCTAGCACCGTATCGTCTAGATCATCAATGGAGTTTACACCCATCACGTCGTAGCACATGTCTTGCAAATCTTGATGATGCTGACGCCGGGAGGTACGACGATAGCGTTTCGCCTCCAGCTTAGGTTCATGCTGTATCTGGCCATCACTACCCACCTTTACTTTTTCAGCTGTTTCAGCGTCGGGGCGATGATCCAGCTGCTGCTGATGGTGTAGTACTTCCTCTAACAGAGCTAAATAATGTTCATAGCGCTCCCAGTCTCCTCGAACGCCGCAGCCAGGTTCATCACGATGTAAGCAATCATTAAATTGACAGTGACCTGTGCGCCGACGAATCTCCGGAAAACAGGTCATCAGAGTCTCAACGGTACAGGTTACATCGGGCTGATTAAACCCAGGAGTATCGGCCAGTAAACCACCAGTTGGTAAATCAAACAGCTCCACATGGCGGGTGGTGTGACGTCCACGCCCCAGCTTGCCAGATACTTCATTAGTACGAGCCTTTACATCGGGCACAAGGCGGTTTAGCAGGCTTGATTTGCCCACACCCGAAGGTCCAGCCACAACACTGATGTGATTTTCTAAGGTTTTGACGAGCGTTATGGGCAAATCCTCATCTGCTCTAACACTTACAAATAGAGGGGTGTACCCCCAATTTTGTAAGCGAGTCTGCCAGCTCTCAAGCGCAGCTTGGTCTAACAAGTCGCGTTTATTTAGACAAAGAGTCACCGCAATACCGGTAGATTCTGCTTTAACCAAAAAGCGGCTAAGCTGAGTCGGGTCTAGAACAGGCTCAGCTAGCGCAAAGACCAGTAAAATTTGGTCCACGTTGGAGATAGGAGGACGATCCAGCAGATTAGTGCGGGGTTGAATGGTTGCGATCGCACCACGCTGATCCTGCCAGTCAAGCTCTTCGACCAACACATAATCACCCACAACAACTTGCTGCCCTAATTTCTTCAAACGAGCACGGCGAGTGCACAAAAAGTACAGCGGCACCACCTGTTTTAGCGCAAGTTTAACCTGGTAATAGTTCGCCTGACAGGCTACCACAGTGCCCCAAGCTGATGATGGTGCAACCTCTACTGCTAATGTCATGCTGTTGGTCGTCGTACCTGCAGCATAAAATAACCGTCTGAGCTTGCTTCCAAAGACTCAATCAAAAACCCTTCTGAACGCAAACTATCAGGGACTTGTTCAACCGGCTCTCCGGCATCCAACCAAACCTCTAACAGTTCACCCACTTGCATCCGCTGTAGCTTGAGCTTAGTCCGCACAAAATTTAGAGGGCAGGGAGTCCCACGTAAATCTAAGGTTTCATCAGGACCGTTCAAGACATCTACCATGGTGCGCAGTCTCCTAAACCATGACTAACCCTTAAATAAGCCACCTAAAAATCCCTCAAGCCCTTTCTTAGATACAGAATCACCTCGAACTTCGGCTAACTTAGCCAACAGCTCACGTTCATCATTTTTGACTCGAGTAGGAATCTCAACAAGAATAGTCAGTAAATGATTTCCACGACTAACAGGATTACCTAGCTTAGGCACTCCTCGATTTTCCATAGTTAGCACTGTATTTGGTTGTGTTCCAGGCGGCACATGAACATCAACCGGTCCATCTACAGTCTCTACTTTGAGATCACAGCCCAAAATTGCCTGCAAATAGCTAACCCTTAAATCCGACAGAATGTTAATGCCATCGCGCTTAAACTGACTGTGTTCCTTCACAAACAGGTACACATACAAATCTCCTGGAGGGCCGCCACGCATACCGGCGTCACCCTCATTCGACACCCGCAGACGAGTACCATTATCGACACCCGCAGGAATAGTAATCTTTAATTTCTTAGTTTCTTGCTTACGCCCTGCCCCGCCGCAAACTTCACAGCGGTCTTCAACCACCTCTCCAGTGCCGTTACACGTAGGACATGCAGAAACCTGAGTAAAACTTCCAAACGGTGTCCGGGTAGCCCGACGAACTTGACCTGAACCACTACATGTTGAGCAGGTCCTGGGTCGAGTACCTGGCTTAGCACCTGACCCTTTACAGGTCATACAGTTTTCCAGATGACTAATCTTGATTTCTTTTTCACCACCAAAGATAGCTTCTGAGAAATCTAGCTTTAGATCAAGCCTTAAATCATCCCCACGCATGGGGCCACGTCGTTTTGCCTGAGCCGGACCGCCCGAGAATCCACTAAAGAAACTTTCAAAAATATCGGCAAAGCCGCCCATATCTGAGAAATCTTGGAAACCAGCCCCACCGGCAGCAGCGCCACCAACACCAGCCTCCCCAAAGCGATCATACCGAGCCCTGATTTCAGGTTCTGAGAGAACCTCATAAGCTCGACTAACTTCCTTAAACTTGTCCTCCGCACCCGGATCTTTATTTACATCAGGGTGATACTTACGTGCCAACCGTCGATAAGCACGCTTTACCTCATCCTGATCGGCCCCCCGGGAAACACCGAGTACCTCATAGTAATCACGAGCCATAGAGCGCTAGCTTAACAACGACAACTGGAAACCTATCCAACTATTCTACGTAAGCACGGCACATTACTGATTCGCAATTCCCGTACTCCGACAATACGGTTACTATTCGATTGCCTCATAGTCCGCTGTGATAGTTGCATCAAAGTCAAACTCTGGGTCATCGGCAAGCAGATCGATAGCATCGGGCGTTGGAGTAGGTTTGGCCTCCGGCACAGAGGGTGTCTCAGAATCACCAGCAGCATCAAAGACCCCAGAGGACACATCGGGCGTTGTCTCATCCATAGCAATGTCGTAACTGTCTTCGTTGGCCTGGCGATACATCTCAGCACCGATTGCAAAAATAGTTTGTTGCAATGCATCCAGAGCTTCCTGCAGCTCTTCTGGTGTGATGTCTCTATTATTCAACGCTTCACGAAGTGCAGTTTCAGAGGCCTGTGCCTGAGCTTTTCGCTCATCACTGATCCACTCAGCGTTCTCTCGCATCGTTGACTCATAGCTATAGAAGAGGGTGTCTGCCTTGTTTTTCATTTCAGCAACCACCTTCCGACGCGCATCCTCGTCAGCATAAGCTTCCGCTTCCTGGCGCATCTTTTCAATCTCGTTGGACGTCAACCCACCCGTATTGGTAATCCGAATACTTTGAGCTCGTCCTGTGCCCTTATCCTTAGCAGCGACCTGCAAAATACCGTCGGCATCAATTTCGAAAGATACTTCAATTTGGGGAATGCCTCTGGGTGCAGGTGGAATTCCAGTAAGCTCAAACCGTCCAAGACTCTTATTATCTCGAGCCATGGCCCTTTCACCCTGAAGCGCATGGACCTCCACTGAAGTTTGACCATCCGTTGCCGTGGAAAACGCCTGCGATTTGCTAGTAGGGATCGTAGTATTGCGCTCAATCACCCTAGTAAATACTTCCCCAAGCGTTTCAATTCCGAGGGAAAGGGGTGTTACATCTAACAATAATAAGTCCTTAACCTCACCACCCAAGACACCGGCTTGAATCGAAGCACCCAAGGCGACCGCCTCGTCTGGATTTACAGAGCGGTCAGGGGTTTTACCGTTGAAGTATCCCGTGATGGCCTTTTGGACAGCTGGGATTCGAGTAGACCCTCCTACCAGAAGAATTCGATCAATATCACCTGGTGTGAGTTCAGCATCTTTCAAAGCCTGAGACACAGGCTCTAAAGTCGCCTCAATTAGTGGCTTTGCTAACTCTTCAAATCTAGTACGCGACAGTTCTGACTCCAGGTGCTTAGGCCCTGTTTCATCTGCTGCAATAAACGGCAAATTGATAGACGTCACAGCACGAGTAGACAGTTCAATCTTAGCCTTCTCTGCAGCCTCACGAATACGCTGCAAAGCCATGCGGTCAGCAGAGAGATCCATGCCTTCTTGATCCCTAAACTGATCAAGTAGGGCTGTCACAATACTATTGTCAAAATCATCACCACCCAGGTGGTTATTACCTGAGGTTGCCTTGACCTCAAATACACCATCACCAAGTTGCAAGATAGACACATCGAACGTTCCACCACCCAGGTCAAACACTAAAACAGTCTGATCTTGATCTAACTTATCGAGACCGTACGAGAGTGCCGCTGCTGTTGGTTCATTAATGATCCGTAAAACCTCAAGACCAGCAATCTTACCAGCATCCTTAGTTGCCTGGCGCTGAGCATCTGTAAAGTAAGCGGGTACCGTAATTACAACCTGAGTAACCTCCTCTCCAAGATAGGCTTCAGCATCTTGCTTAAGTTTCTGCAGAATCATGGCAGAAACCTCTTGCGGGGTATATGCTTTACCACGAATTAAGACATCTACAGTGTCGTCCTTTCCCCGAACACAGGTGTAAGGCACACGCGAACGCTCACTGGCTGTGTCCTCCCAACGTCGACCAATAAAACGCTTGATGCTGTAGACAGTGTTCTCTGCGTTAGTTACAGCTTGACGCTTAGCCAACTGGCCCACTAATCGCTCACCATTCTTAGCAAATCCAACAATGCTGGGCATTGTTCGTCCGCCTTCTGTGTTGGTAATTACTTCAGGTTTACCACCCTCTAAAACAGCAACACAGCTATTCGTAGTCCCTAAATCAATGCCAATAACTTTACCCATCTGAGAGCCTGCCTACTCCAGAAAATCACACACTTTAAAATAGATATCCATCAGATACATAACGCTAGTTTGAACAGTACAATTCCGTATGTATCTAGAGAACTAGACCAGCAAGAGCTACTGAAGGATGCACTGGATAACAAACAAGCATCAGTCCTATGGACTAACCGATATATGAGCTTAAGTAAAAGTTGCAATATGGTTACACCCTGTTCTTAAAAACGCTCCAACAGACTAAATCTGCCCTTAGCGCTATAGAAATGCGCTAGCGTTACTACCCAATATAAATACAATACCCAAAACTCCAAACTCCAACAAAGCCTAACGATATTCAAGAAAGCTTTATAACTGAGCCAGTATTTTCACCAGCTCAGCAATGTTCTGAGTAAGTATTTTGCTGTTTGCTTCATCAAAAGCTATTCCTCTAGTGGAGTTGCAACCTTAACCATGGCATGGCGCAAAACTCGCTCCTCTAGGACGTAGCCCCTTACCAATTCTTCAATTACTGTACCGTCTGCATATTCGTCTGTCGGTTCACGCATAACAGCCTCATGCAGATTGGGGTCAAATTCTTGCCCTTCCGCTCGCATCGGGGCCACACCAATACGCTTCAATGCTTCAACCAGCTGCTTATAAACACTTTGATAACTTTTATGAACAGCCATTTCACCATCATTTTGAGGCTTAATTTGGGCGCGAGCACGCTCAAAATTATCCACAACTTCTAACATGTTGCTAATGGTATTGCATTTAACCTGCAGCTCAAGTTCTTCCTTTTCTCTACCGGTACGCTTCCGAAAATTTTCAAAATCAGCCGTAAGCCTCAGATATTGACCATTCCTGTCTTCTAGTTGGCTTTTTAGCTGCGATATCTGCTCTTCAAGACTTGAAACTATTGCAACATTGCCTTCGGCAGGGTCCGACGCTGCACCTTTATCACTTTGGGCATCAGCCTCTAAATTATCAGAAGCGCCTTCGGAAAATTCATTCTCAAAATCAATATCAATATCAGCGTCTTCTACTTTAAGTTCTTCAATATTTTCATTCACCTCGTTGACAGATTCAGAGGTTTCGTCTTCTTCAATAGAATTATTCTCTGCAGGATTAACGCCTTCTACCATCGTTTAACCTCATCAATAACAGAACATAGGGACAGTACTTGCCTTAGACGCTGATATTTTAAGCGAGTTGCATACCCCTGGTGCTTCTTTTTTGCAAGGATCTAAATAAGAAACCCACTCACCAAATCATAAAGCCTGTCACTCAGCCGCCTCTATTATTCATCCAAATGTCCTAGAGGTATCACAATAGTGCATTTTGCAACGTAATGACTGCATAAATAAAGAAGTGATCCAGATATGCTTTTAATTACTTCTCATGTCTTTAGCAGGTTCAGCATGTAATGTGGCTAGCTGTATACCATTGTTCAAGCTATTATCGGTGAAAGAATAGTGTCTTACACCATATATTGTGATGCTTAGAGGTTCCTCTAGGTTCACAATACTGGACTCCATCCAATATAGCTGTCTATAGAAAAGTGTTTTGTGGGCAACCTTCTGTAAGGATTTTCTGCGGCGACTATGACCAATTCCTCATCATCTCGGAAAGCGCTTGTTCTACAAAGAAGCTTTTCACCCTTTAGCAATCAGCTTATTCAAGCAGGCTATGTTGATACTGACCAAATGCAGCAGGCATTGGTTGAAAGCCGTAAGTCCGGACGTTCCTTAACAGATGTTCTAGAGTCACTCACTGGCCAACAGCTAAGCCCAGAACTTTTACGGCAGTATAAAAAGCAGCAGCTATTCGAACTGAAGATACTTTATGGAGTTGAATCCTTAGATCCTGAGATTGAGAGCGTCTCAGATACTAAAGTTGGCAATCTGATCGATGATTTAATCCCTGTGGATATTTGTCGTCGTCATCGGTTATTACCGCTTTCTAGAACCACTCAAGATGATGGGGTTTCCACTATTTTAGTCGCTATGGTGGATCCAGAAAATCTGGAGGCGCAGGATGATCTCAATCGCATATTGCGGCCTAAAAACCTAAAGCTGCGCCGTATGGTAATCACCGTTGAAGATTATCAGCGGATGATTTCTGCTTATTTAGATGATCAAGTTGCAAAGGAAAAGCAGCGTGATTTTGAACAAGCAGTCGATGTCAACGCTAACTTAGAAGACCTCGACTTAGATGACGCCGACCTGGAAGAAGCTCTAGATGAAGAAGCCGACTTAAGCACAGCTGTTCAAGATGCGGGCGCAGCACCTGTTATCGCGCTGGTCAACAAAATATTAGTGAAAGCACTCCAAGAAGATGCATCTGATATTCATGTTGAACCTCAAGAAGAATTTTTACGCATTCGGTTTCGCCGTGATGGTGTTTTACGCCAAGCTTTTCAACGATTTCCAAAAAAGATTATTCCAGCAGTTACGGCTCGTCTAAAGATTATTGCCGACCTGGATATTGCTGAACGGCGTATTCCTCAAGATGGACGCATCCGTCGCGTCTTCCAAGGCCGTAAGGTTGATTTTCGAGTGAGTACTATTCCTAGCCGATATGGCGAGAAAGTAGTTTTAAGAATTTTAGATAACACGAATACTCAGCTGGGCTTAGATAAGCTGATCACCGATGACGAAACCCTCAGCATTGTGCGGGAGATGACCAGTTCTCCCTATGGATTAATCTTAGTGACTGGGCCAACAGGTTCTGGTAAGACGACAACCCTATATTCGGTGCTAGCAGAACGTAACGACCCAAGCATCAATATCAGCACAGCAGAAGATCCCATCGAATACGCTCTACCCGGCATCACTCAGGTACAAGTTATTCGGGAAAAGGGCATAGACTTTCCATTACTTCTACGTGCTTTTTTACGACAAGACCCTGATGTCATCTTGGTAGGTGAAACGCGTGACACCGAAACTGCGAAAACTGCGATTGAAGCAGCGCTCACAGGGCACTTGGTACTCACAACCCTACATACAAACGACGCAGCTGGCGCCATTTCACGTCTGAATGAAATGGAAGTGGAGGCATTCCAGGTATCTAGTTCGTTGATTGGGGTTTTAGCTCAGCGATTGGTCAGACGGGTATGTACTGATTGTCGAGTGGCTTATTCGCCCAGCAGCGATGAATTAGCTCGATTTGGGCTTAGTTCGTCGAGGGGTGATATTAAGTTCTATCGGGCTAATACGGTTCCTCCAGAGCAAGTCGAATCGGCTAAGAATGCTGGTGAGCTTTGTCAAACTTGTCAGGGCTCTGGCTATAAGGGGCGTGTAGGTGTGTATGAAGTTATGCGCATCACCGAAAATCTGCAAAAAATGATTTCGGACGGGGCCCCAGCAGAACACATTAAGGAGGTGGCGGTCGAAGAAGGGATGCAGACCTTGCTCTCCTACAGTCTTAGCCTAGTTGAACAGGGCTACACGACTTTGGAAGAAGTAGAGCGAGTCACATTCACTGACACTGGTTTGGAAGCTGAACTTAAGGCTAGACGGAAGACCGTGCTGAGCTGCTCGACTTGTGGCGCAGAACTACATCATGAGTGGTTAGACTGTCCATATTGTCTAACTTCCCGTTTTTAGAGCAGCTAACAGCGTTAGCCTGTAATTCATACCGGCAGAGTGGGTACAATCATCTCCATTACTAGGTCCAGCTCTGCTGACTTTTGTTATTGCCTTAATATTTTTTGTTTACAGCAGTTTTGTAGATATCTACCTGAGGTGGCCCAATGGAAATGATGATCGAAGACTTAATGGAAGAAGTAGTCGAGCGTGGTGGCTCTGACCTTCATCTTTCAGCTGGTTTACCCCCCTATATTCGTGTTAGTGGCCATCTCACCCCGACTGAACATCCACCCATGACTCCTGAGCAGTGTCAGCGGCTGATTTTTAGCATGCTGAACAATACTCAGCGGAAACATTTGGAGCAGAACTGGGAGCTAGATTGCTCTTACGGAGTTAAGGGACTGGCACGTTTCCGGGTAAATGTTTATAAGGACAGAGGGACCTATGCAGCATGTCTTAGAGCATTGAGTTCTAAGATTCCTAGTGCTGAATTACTAGGTCTGCCCGACATTGTCATTGAGCTTGCACGCAAGCCCCGCGGTTTGATTTTGGTGACCGGCCCAACAGGTTCTGGTAAATCAACCACGTTGGCCTCAATGATTAATGACATCAACCATACTAGGGCTGAACATATCCTTACAGTTGAGGACCCTATTGAATTTGTCTATGAGCCCATCAAGAGTCTGATTCATCAGCGCCAGATTGGAGAAGATACAAAAAGCTTTTCTAATGCCCTCAGAGCCTCCTTACGGGAAGATCCCGATGTCATCCTGGTGGGTGAGATGCGTGACTTAGAAACCATCTCCCTAGCTATAACCGCTGCAGAAACGGGTCACCTTGTATTTGGGACATTGCATACAAGTTCAGCGGCTCAAACAATTGACCGAATGGTAGATGTTTTCCCCCCTGAGCAACAACAACAGGTTCGCGTGCAGCTGTCTAACTCTCTCGTTGCGGTTTTAAGTCAGACCCTAATTCCCAAGGCCAATCCAAAACCTGGAGAATTTGGTCGTGTGATGGCCCAGGAAATCATGGTGGTTACACCAGCGATTTCTAACTTGATTCGGGAAGGTAAAACCGCTCAAATTTACGGTGCCATTCAAACTGGTGGCAAGATCGGCATGCAAACGTTAGAGATGGTACTT
Source organism: Cyanobacteria bacterium P01_H01_bin.21 (assembly GCA_038748405.1). GTDB lineage: Bacteria > Cyanobacteriota > Cyanobacteriia > Phormidesmidales > Phormidesmidaceae > Leptothoe. The sequence goes on from JBCDIX010000004.1 coordinate 110,516, forward strand.
GCCGATTTGTATAAGGCTGGCACGATTAGTTTTGAGCACGCCATGGGTAAATCTTCCCGCGCCGATGAGCTACAGCGATTAATTAATGCTGGTGGGGCAGGAACAACCAACAGAGGCCAAGCTCAGCGTGGACGACCAGCGACAGGTGTACGTCGATAGGGTTGTGTCGTTACCCCATGTTGTCCAAACCCCCAAGCAATTCTTGTTTAAGTGGAGTTTGGGGGTTGCCTAAAAATCAGGCAACACTGTATAAAGCCTTCAATGACTTCTAAGCATAGATACTTGCAGAGGTAAAATCCACATGCCTACCTACGTTGCCACAGGTCGAGACACTACAGGGCGCACCCGTCGAGAGAAGGTTGTTGCGGCTACACCCGGTGAAGCTCGAACAATGCTCAAAGAGCGTGGAGTTTACATCCAGAGCATTAAGCAGGATCGAGGCTTTAACTTCAATTGGGAAGATATTCGAATTTCCGCAATACAGGTCACGGTCAAGGATAAGGCCGTTTTCTCACGTCAGTTTGCGGCTCTGGTAAATGCTGGTGTTGGCTTGGTTAGAGGTATTGGTATTTTGGGAGAGCAGTGCCCTAACCCTAAGCTAAAGAAGGCTCTGCTAGAAATTAATGCTGATGTGCAGCAAGGTAATAATCTTTCGGACTCAATGCGCAAGCATCCAGCTAGTTTTGACCTGCTGTATGTAAGCATGGTGCAAGCTGGTGAGGTTGGTGGTGTGCTGGACGAAGTTCTAAATCGTCTGGCCAAGCTACTAGAGGATCTGAATCGATTGCAGAACCAGATTAGGTCTGCTATGGCTTATCCGGTCACAGTTGGCTTTTTAGCTATCGTCATTTTTCTGGGCATGACAATATTTTTGCTGCCCATTTTTGAAGGTATCTTTAGTGAGCTAGGAGCAGAACTGCCAGCATTTACGCAATTTATGATTGGCCTCAGCCAGTTCTTACGGAACCCGGTGCTGGTTTTGATTACGATTGGAGTACTAATCGCAGCAGGTATTGCTTATCGCCAATACTATAAGACTCGAGCTGGGCGGGAAACGATGGACCGGCTATTTTTGAAGCTTCCTCTCTTTGGTGATCTCGTTCAAAAGTCGGCGACTGCAAGATTCTGTCGTACTTTTGGTTCTCTATCTCGCTCGGGTGTGCCAATCTTGACGGCGTTGGAAATTGTGCGTGATACGTCGGGTAACCAGGTGATTGCCAACGCGATTGAGGAAGCGCGCTCAGAAATTCAGACAGGCGGTATGATTAGCCTGGCCTTACAGAAGCATCAGGTATTTCCAATCATGGCAATCCAGATGATCAGCATCGGTGAAGAAACTGGTGAATTGGATCAGATGCTGATGAAGGTTGCTGATTTCTATGAGGACGAAGTTGAACAGGCCGTTAAAGCGCTGACCAGCATCATGGAACCGCTCATGATTGTGTTTCTTGGTGGCATGGTGGGTTCGATTCTAGTTGCTATGTATTTACCGATCTTTGCTATTCCCGATGCGATCGGTGGATAAATCTATGGATGTGTGAAAGCTCCATACATGAGCGTTTCTAAAGCAGCTGATCACAAATGATCAGCTGCTTTAGTTTTGGCTCTTCATTGGAGGTTATTGGAGAACTTCTTTGAGCTTATGCTGATTCCATAGCTGCTGATACAGGCCGGGATTACTGACCAGAGCATCGTGAGTACCTGTCTGCACAATATGGCCTTGGTCCATCACGATGATGCGATCGCAATTTGCCGCAGCAGACATCTGATGCGTGATAAAAATCACCGTCTTACGCTGAGTACCGTAGGACAGATTGTCCAAAATTTGAGTTGCCGTTTGGTTATCCACGCTAGATAACGCATCGTCTAGTACCAAGATGGGTGCATCGACGAGGAGCGCTCGCCCGAGTGCCGTACGCTGCCGCTGACCACCAGATAAGGTAATGCCTCGTTCCCCCACTAGCGTGTCATACTGATTGGGAAAATTCAAAATCTCACTTTGAATCTGAGCCAGTTTAGCAGCTCCTTCAATCTCGGACATTTCTGCTAGAGGCACCCCGTAGCGCAGATTATTTTTGACTTTCGTACTAAACAAGAAACTATCCTGGGGTACAAAGGCAATTGCTCGGCGCAAATCTGGTAAAGCGACCCGAGTAACATCGTGGTCATCAATAAATAACTGACCTTCAGAAATTTCTAGAATCCGAGGCAAGGCTTTTGCTAGGGTAGACTTTCCTGAGCCAATAGGGCCTACTAATGCCACCGTTTCTCCTGACTCGATCGTAAATGAAATATCGCGAACAGCAGGGGTAGTGTTGCCCGGATATTGATAGGTCAGTCCTTTAGCCTCTAGTCGTCCGGTCACCTCTTGTACAGGTAAAGCCAATGCTTCAGAGAGGCTGGCCACCTTCGGCTGAGCTGCAAAAATTGCTTCAATTCGATCGACGCTTACCTCACCTCGTTGATAGGACGTAATCGTAAAACCGAGGAGGGCTGTTGGAAAAACCAGATTGTTTACATAGAGCAAAAGGGTAACGAAGTCCCCTACTGCTAACGTACCTGCAGCAATACTACGGGAGCCAACCGCCAAGATGATAGCCAAACTCAGACTGGCTAATCCTCCCAGTAATGGAAAAAGGGTATTGCGCGTACGAGCCAGGGATAAATTAGCCTCTAGTACTGCATCATTTCGCTGAGCAAAGGCCCACTCCTCATTGGTTTCCTGAGCATAGATTTTAATTAAACCAATACCGCTCATGTCTTCTTGAATCAGAGTGCTCAGCTCAGATAGAGACTGTTGAACATCTAGCTGTTCTTGTCGAAGACGATTACTAAACGAGCCGACTAGGAGCATCATGACTGGATAGATTGCCAGAGCTACCAGGGTTAGCCGCACGCTAATGCGTAGCATGGCAGGCACAGTCAGGGTATAGGCAAAAAGAATATTGGCCAAACTAAGCACTGCAAACCCTAGCAGACGACGAATGTTATCCACATCGCTGGTCGCTCGGTTAATAAGATCCCCAATTGTGTTTTCTGCAAAGTACGCTGACTCCAAAGACAGCAAGTGCTCAAAAATCCGCTGTTTGAGGTCAAACTCAACTTTACGTCCCACCCCAAAAATCAGCACTCGCGATGCCATCCGAATGACCCACATCACCGTTGCCAGGACTAAAATCAGCGCTACATAACGCAGAGTAGTGCCTTGGCTAAAGTTTATTTTGAGTCGCTCAACCGCATCCCCAATAATTAGAGGAATCCAAACACTCACAATATTGACCAGCAACAATGTCCCAATTCCTAGGACGAGCGGTCGTTGATGAGGTCGAAGATAGCTGGTTAGATAGTGCAGCCTAGACTGTGCCATAAAAATACTCGAAACGCGCCTGCAGCCTCAGCTGCTTCACTATCCTAGTATCCTATTGCCAAGCTTGGCTGACACAAGCACTCAGAAAACGACTGCCCCTTAAAGCTCAATATTTGAGTTCCAACCAAAGTCAAAATCAGGCAACCATCCGCGTAAAAAGTAATAGGTAGATGTCAGCACTTCATCCCAATATCGTGAGGTTAGCTGTAGCGCATCGACATTCGGAATAATGTCAGGCAAACGAGAAAACGTATCATTGCCAGACCACGTGTTTACTGAGTAAAAGTCAGTGGGCTTCGCAATTACCTGCATGTCCATGTTTTCAAAGGTCAATGCTGAGCGGGTCATGGTCATGGCTGGGGCGACCAGCATAATCCTGGGGTCAGTGGGTTCATTACGATTATTTCTAGCAGGCAGCACCTGCTGGTTGCGCAAAAATCGATCAACGTTTTCGGCCGTACCGTGGACATTTAACCCAGTGGACTCAAATCGAATATTTTCTCCAGGTACCCCATTGTTGACAAGTACAGTTCTAATATTCTGACGCTTGGCCTGACTGGATTCACCATCTCCCCCTGGATCGGCGGTCACAATTACAAAAGGATTTGCACCTGCCTGACGCGCTTCACTGTAAAGCTGGGACGCGTAGATCAATCGGGGTACAAGCGTAGAATTATAAGCCCGGTCGCTAGCGCTCTGAAAAGCCACAGCAGTGCCAGGGGTATCTCCTGCATCTTCTCCCAAAACAACAATGGCACCGGTACGGTCCAATCTTGGCCCCTCCAGGCCCACAGGACAAACTTCAGCGCACTGCGCAGCCCGTGCCAGAAATGCTTCTTGAACCTCTAGCTCTGAACGTGCCACGACAAAGCGGCTAAAAATAGGCAAACTTGTGATGACTAAAATTGCTAGAGCCGCGGCCACTTGCTGGCCTTTAACCTTCCCGATGCCATCACCTATCGCTGAACCCAGTAGCAAGATTGTTGCTCCTAAGGGGGTTAATGGCAATGAGAGTAGCCGCCAAATGGTGCCAATAGTTTCGTCGTTGGGATCTGCGAATGACGCGACAATTAGCGTCAGCACAATCACTCCGCCAAACCAAGTGAGATATTGTTTTGGGATAATCCTGGTCAGGATATACCAAATTAATAGCCCAATCGTGGCCCAAAGTAAGATACGGGTAAGCAGAACAAGCATGGGAACCTTCTGGAGAACAGGCGCAAGAGAGATTGTTCAAAAGTTAAGCACATTAGCTCATTTTCGGCTACCGGGTCGGCGCCTTAAACCGCAACCAATATACCCGGATCTGTACGTAGATGTGCTTCAAACTGCTAAACCATTTGGGGTATTGCTAATCCTTGAGATGGTTTTAGCTATGAGAGTTTGTGAAATAGCCACTGCTCTAGCCCCGTTTATCCCCTCAGCGATCGCAAGCTTGTAAGTAAAGCGGGTCGCTCATAATGAGCGACCCGCTTTACTTACAAGCCTTAAATTTAAGAGCCTCAGCCAATACTACACCAGCTTTAGATTGGGGTACTGAGCAATTACTTCGTCACTAGTTAGCGTTTCGCCACTAGCTTGAGGAGTCCAGAAGACTTCAACAGCCATCAGTGCATCACTTGGAACAGCACCGAGCTGATTTAAAGCTTTGTGCAAATCCTGCTCAGAATTTAAGGTGGGCAGGGTCAATTTTCCCTGAGTGGCCACAATCACAGTTGCAATCAGGTATTCCCCAGCAGGCGAACTATCATCGGCATCAGGTAAAGCTACATTATCGCTACCGGATAGCTGGTTATTAACATTTGAGACAGCCTCATGGCTAAACTTACTGCGCTCAATGAGGGCTAAACGATTGAACTCTGTCTCGGCTGACGTCAGCTTTGTTTGAATCGTGTCGGTATCAGCATAGGCCCAGTATTCAGGATGGCGTAGCAGAGACAGCGTGCTCTCTTGAAGTACCTTAGTTAACCCGGCTGACGAACTCGTATCTGCAGACGTGGCTAGACGATTGAGGTCGTCTTGCAAATGGCGTGCCTTGGCTAACAGACCTACCTGTAAGCGGGCGACAGAAACTGTTGGATTTGGAGTGTAGGTTTCGCCATCACCAAAGCCAGTCGACCGGAAACTGCGAACCAGAAAGGATGCGATCGCAAAAAACACCAATAGACTAAACAGACCACCGCCGCCAAAACCAAACAACGGCATTATAAATGGAAAGCCAAAACCAAACCCGCCACCAGGGTAATACCCACGAGACGGTCCCCGATAGCTACGCGGTGACGAATAGGTTCTGCCATAGGACGGCCTAGGGGCACGGAAGCTTCCTCCACCAATACGCCCGCCTGCTCGAGCCGCTAGTGCACCATCCGCTTGAGAAAAGACTAGAACCAAAGCCAAAAAACAGACCACAACCGGTTTTAACAAAGGGCGCAGCCAGGACATAAATCGGGTTAGCTTAAATTGACTCATGATGCAGGAGTTTAAAGAAACGCTGAAACAGTCCACTAAAAATGTGTAACTACTTTTACTGTAACGCCTTTAGTTAGTCCAGACAGTGGGCTAAAAAAGGGGAGATTACCGCCCTAAGCCTGCAAGCCACCGGCCTTCGATAATTCTTAACACTCATCAACCGCCGCCGACGATAGTGACCACCTCTAACCGATCGTCTGTTTTTATCACGGTAGTTTCCCAAAACTGGCGATGTAAAATCTCACCGTTATATTCAACAGCGACCAAGCGTGGGTCCATGTTCAGCTGGTTCAGCAGCTGAGGCAGCGTCGTCCCTGCCAAACAAGATTGGGATTGACCATTGACTTGAAGAGTAACCGTAGCCCTTTCAGACGAAGTATCCATAGAGATTAAGCGATAGAGATGGGCATAAGACACAATATTGGAGTGAACGTCCGCAACCGCTAAATATAGCTTGGCGCACATAGTTCAGGCCATATGTAATCCCTGAAAGCTTTAGGTGACAACGGCTGCGCAGCAAACTGCTGAATGCATTCAGCAGTTTGCCATAGGTTAGTCAAAATGCTGATTTAGCTCCTGTACAACTTTGGTAGGCTCATCCGCCTGCATTACAGCCCGTACGACGGCTACCCCCGGTGCACCAGCAGCCCGCACCGTTGCCACATTGGTTAAATCAATGCCTCCAATTGCGAACCAAGGCATAGGCGCATGCTCTATGGCGTAGCGAATATAGTCATAGCCTGAGGCCGCTTTACCAGGCTTAGTCGGTGTTGCATAAACGGGTCCAACTCCAATATAGTCAGCTCCTTCGTCAATGGCTCGGGCCATTTCTGCTGGGCTAGTGGTAGATCGACCCACAAGGGGCAGCGGACCTAAAATATGTCGGGCGGCAGCCATGGGTAAGTCTTGCTGGCCCAGGTGAACACCATCTGCCCCAACCGCGGCTGCGATATCAACGCGGTCGTTCACAATAAAAAGCGCATTGTACTGATGGCAGAGAGTTTTGATCTTATCGGCTAGCGTCAGTCTCACCTCATCATCAGCTGTTTTTTCACGATATTGAACAATATCAATTCCTCCCTTAAGAGCCGCTTCCACAATCTCTAAAAGCCGTTCACTTGGGGAAGTGACTAAATAGGTACGAGCTTGAGTCAGGCGCTGTCGTAGGTCATGTCCAAGCAATTGGCTCTCCAACGTATAAAGCTGGTACCGCATGTGCTTAGCACCACTGGCCATATCAGCTGAATGAAGCTTGCCATACTCCTCTAATACTCGCAGCGCCTCTTGAACCCGACAACAATTAACTTTTACAACTGTTTGCAAGGTATCACGCTGCTCTTCTTGAGGATGGCTAAGAGCTGTGCCCAAATCCCCAGGTGTATCCCGACTCTGACGAATCGCATCGCTGTGCCACCTGCCAAGGGTTTGACGAAGATGCTTGATCTGTTCAGTGAGTGCGGCATCATTTAGACCAAATCGACACCACTCCTCAATAATGCGCAGACCCTCGCGGGCTCGATCTAAGTTCGCATCCAAAATTCGATATAGGACTTTCTGAGACTGGTCTTTAGCAATCGGCTCAGAGTTCATAAATGAAATGAGTATCAGGGCAAAGCTTTCCTATGGTATCAGCTGTAAATTCAGTAGAGACAATCCTTACAAGCCATGTGCCCGTTTTCTGTTTTGTGGTGCTCTAACATTAGAAATCCAACAATCTAGAGAAATACGTTACAAAGGGTTGACAAATTTCCACACCCCTATCAGAATCTCAAGGCATAAAACTCAGCAAGAAACCACAAACCTCGCGAGATATAAATACTGGGCTATTAGACCCGGGTTGGCACGACATCCTGCCTCACGCACCTACCGCAGATTTTGCAGCACTAACTATGGATTTAGGATGGTGGGCAGAGCGTCATCGCAGCTAGCTCGGAGACACGCATTCTCCTGAGCTATCACTTAATGGATTTAACGATGGACGCAACAACAAGTATGAAATTTGTAAGGGATAGTGTGGCGCTACTGGTAATAGCAGCCCTTGTTACAGCATTGCCGGCCAACGCCCAAGAGCCCATTCTCAGTCGGTCTCCTGAAGGAAATACGTCTCATCAGTCGCCTCAAAGCTACAACGTGCTCCATGTAAATGCAGCAACAGGCAGCGATCAGCAGGGCATAGGAAGCGCAGAGCAGCCCTATAAAACAATTACTCAAGCATTACGGATGGCGCCAGCCACCAGTACAGTAATTTTGTTAGCACCGGGTCACTACAGCCAAGACTCTGGTGAACAGTTTCCCTTACGCTTGCGCGCAGGACTCACCATTCAAGGTAGTGCTGGCGAAACTCGCAACACCATTATTGCCGGAGGTGGAGAGTTTCAGACTGATGACAGAACTCAACATGCCACAATTTTGACCACTGATCGTTCTGGACTGGCTAATGTGGCAGTCTCTAACTCCAAGGGCAGCGGTGTATGGATTACGACCGGGTCACCTATCTTGCGTAGAGTGGCACTAGTATCTAACGCTATTGCTGGGGTTCAAGTTACCGACGGTGCTCCTATCATTGAGAACAGCTATTTCACTGGTAACCAGTACGGGTTAAGAATTCAAGGAAACGGGCGAGCAATTGTTCGAGGGAACTTTTTTGAAGCAACTGGTCGGGCAATTAGCATCGCCAGCCCAGCCACACCAATTATTAACAACAATCGTATCGCCCGTAACGATGTAGGAATTGCCTTAAAGAACAATGCTCGCCCTTTACTAGAAGCCAACATACTGGACGACAATAGTCGCAACGGGGTGGTAGAGGTCGAATCCGCTGAGGTTGCCGCTGCATCTACAGTCGCTCCTTCATCAGATGCTTTGGCTGTCCAAGTATCTGAGATCTCTCGTGGGTCAACTATTCCCGAGGTGGAAGTGCAGGAGCAAACAGCAGTATTCAGACGCCCAGATGCTGGTAACGATAACATCACTAGAGAGGAAGCTCATATTGAGCCCGCTGCTAGTCCAGAAAATAGGAGGCAAGCGGACGATAGAGACTCAGAAAATGAGAATTTAGCCTCCAGACAGCAGCAAATTACTCAACCAGTTGCGCCATCGCCTGTGACGGCACAGGAACGACCAGCCGTCCTTCAGAGCAATCAGACATCGCCAGAGGTGAGTGAAGTTGCACTTGGCACGGTTGAAGAGAGCAGCACTGATGAGTTTATTCCCATAGATGTCATTCCAGCCAATCAGCCGGCGATTGAGCCAAATAATTCATCACGTCGGGAAGGGGTTGCCAAACTGCTAGCAAGATTAAACCGTAGCTCCGAGGCCACCGCTTCACCTCCGGCTGCCGATAACGCTGAGACAGCCCCTATCCCTGAAGTTCCTGTGGCAGCCGGAGGTGCCGACGAGCGGTTGCCTGTGCCATCCGTGGCGATTCCCAGTGGTGGTGACTCAAGAAATCTAACACCACCAGGCACAGTCGCATTAGCTGCGTCATTTCGGTATCGTGTGCTGGTCGATATGGCCGATGCAGACGAGTTGCATAATTTAGTCCCTGATGCGTTTCGAACAGAAGTGGACAATCGCATGTTTATGCAAGCGGGTGCCTATGTCGATGAGACCGAAGCTAAAGAACAGTTGGAATGGCTAGAGGAAAATGGGATCGACGGACGTATCAATGTCAGAAACTGAGCCTAGACGCTGAATTTAACTTTTAAAAAATGAGGTCTAACTCAAAATCTTGAAGATTTAGTCTATGGAGTGCGGCGCCTTCCAATTCTCCCTGTTGCCAGGTTGCAACCAGTAGCTCATGGGAATTTAAGGATGTTAGTGCAGTTACGCCTGTTGGTCCCTTGATGCCACCGACTACACAAAAGTCTCTATCCAGCAGCAGCATTTGACCTTGGGCATCCATAAAGAGATAGCCCCACAGCAGCTCCATCATAAAGACAGGGCAGATAGTTAAGACTATACGAACCATGCGTAGGGGTTTGAGCGTTAGCAATATCACCGTTTGAGGTGCATTGGCATCAATAGCCAACCACTGATGGGGCTGACGCATGGGAGTCAGCTGCCGTAGGGTGAGGCCTATGCTTAAGGACGTTAGGTACATGCCTTGTCGATTCCACAGCAGCAGTTGACCGCCCGTTTGCTCAGAACTAGCAACAACGGCTATGTGGCTATTATCAACAGCGAGTACCTGGCAAATATCAATGTCTGGAGATATTGGGCGACGCACTTGGCTTCCTGCTTCACGCAGCTGTGTGATGGTTAAGTGCCTGGCATCAGCATTCACGGTAGCCATCCAACGATGGTTAGGGGCAACAGTAGCTATGGCAGAGTCTTGCCAGCGATGTAGAGGCGTCAGAAACTCTGGTGTCGAACCGCTCCAAAGTGTATGCTCTGTGCTCACCATGAGGCTGTTCGCTAAAGGATATATTCCTTGCACTGGGCCATCTAAGATTTGTTGAGATACGACCAGCGAACGCTGCTGCAAAACAGATACCTTTGAGTCATGGGCCACAAGAATATGAGCCGTGTGTTGACCATCGGTTGGAGGGATATGATCGGATGATTTCAACATCGGCTTGAGGTGACTGACACACCGGGTGAGTCGCTGTAGTGGGGAGCCTGTGTAGGGGTAGTAGGCAGTCTGGAGCGGATTGAGCAACTGTAAAGGGTTAGTGCCGACATCGTACAGCGGCCCTATATCTGTCAGCATTTCGGCAGCCGTTGGATACCGACGGGCAGGTAGTTTTTCTAGTGCTTTAGCAATCACCTGTTTGAGAGGGCTGAAGAGCAGCTTCTCTTTAGGAACAGGTTGATTTAGATGAGCCGATTGCAGCTCGGTCGGAGTACCCCTAAATGGTCGATGTCCTACCAGCAGCTCAAATAACATCACACCGACTGCGTAGACATCAGCAGACGGAGAATATTGTCGATAAAATCGTTCAGGAGCCATGTAAGCAGGTGAGCCTGTCTGACCGACTCCTTTGTGGTTAGGCGGCGGCTCCTGAGCTAGCTTTGCAATGCCAAAGTCTGAAATCTTGGCTCGCCAACGTCCGTCATGGTAGTTCAGCAAAATATTCTCGGGTTTGATATCACAGTGGATAACTCCTTGTTGATGGGCGTGGGCTAAGCCCTGAAGGATATCTGATATAAGATTTAGGACATCGTGCAAACTCAGAGGAGTGAGCATGTGCGATCGCAACGTCCCACCCGCACAATATTCCAAAACAAGCTGTCGCCCATCTTCAGAGTGTTCCATCGCATGACAGGCAACAATATTGGGATGAGACAACCGCCACAAACAATGTAGCTCTCGCAAAAATGCGTGGGTAGGTAAGCTATGACGATGGAGATATTTAATCGCCACTAATTGTCCGGTCTGACGATGCACCCCACAATAAACACGTCCGAACTGACCGTTCCCGACCAGCCCCAACAGACGATATCTAGATCGCTGACGGCGAATGTTCACATCAATAGTCACTACTGGGTAATTAGCACGGTGCTATGCTCCCCGCTCCACCAGCAAGTCCATAATTTTAGTATGGGAAAACCCCTGCTCTACACCCGTTTCAGCAGGAGATAGCCGCTCCTTTACACCTAAGACAAAACAATTTTCCTCGGCCCCTAGAGACTCACAAGCCGTCTGCACACAGTGTAACGTTTGACCACTTAACTCACTAAAAAACGCCTGTAGTGCTCCCATCTCTAGAAAACCGACCGGACGCTCTAGCTTTGGAGCATAGTGAATAAACGCTGATGCTCGGACTTTAACCACTAAAAAACCGTTGGGCTGGTAACTTTTATCTAGACTGATTTGTCCCCATCCATGGGTCACCCAGCATTGCTGTAATGCTTGCGTAAACTCAGCCATAGATAAGTTCGACATAGAGCGATTGTGATAATCAGTCAGCTCTTCGCAGAAACGTGTGTAAAAGTTTTTACCCCACCAACGACCACAGTTATACAGCACAAGCATTGATGCCTGCCCGGTTTCATTGTCTAGCCCCGAATAGATGGCTCGAATAAGGGTATCAGGCAACGCCAATAACCGGTCACCACGGCGATTTTCTAAGAGACCTAGCTCCAGAGTGCCATGCACATAGACATCGCTGGCAAAGTAGTTAGCCGTCAGGTTATTGTCTGCTAATAGATCGGCTACCAACACCATAGAAATGTGACTCCAAAGGTTGCCCCTGTTAAGACTGTACTTTTATTGTGGATTGTTTATCTATATGTGTGGGAAAATTCTATCATCAGAGAGTTTTCTCAGCCAACCTGAGTCTGCTGTTGTTCTTGCAACAGCTGCTGCGCTAACTCCAAAGCAGGTTTTAGTAGGGCGAACTGAGAATCCGTTAGCAAGCGGGGAAGCTGTTGATTTAGCGAGTGCTGCAGTTGCTCGTCAATAGCCTGGGTCTGATAAACCATCACCACAGTTGGTAGCCATCCTTCTAAACGGCGGCGACCTAGAGTAACATCATCCACCAGCATTCCTAGGGCGGCGTACCGCAAAATTAGGATTGTTTGCTTGACACTCTGCTCTAAAGCGCCTGTATTTTCCTTAAGTTTGGGCGGTAGTCGATCTACTAACTCTTGAATTAGGTTGACCTCCCATTCACGCAGCTGGCGATAGGCTCGAACTCGGTCTGACAGGCTGCTAACATAGCGGCCTAGGTTGCCTAATTCTTGGGGAGTTAGATAGCTCCTATCGGGCTGTAGCTCAAGCTTCCGCAAAATATGTTGGCTCAGGGAAGGAGTCGTCATGATAACCCTTATTAGGATAGCGTTATGCCAACCCGTCGGTCGGAATACTGGGCTCAAAACAATGCTGACAGATCTTCTAGTGTAAGCGTGTCGGCTTCCACTGAGACATTTTCATCGTCCTTAGCAGTATCCCAGCTAGCTGACGATGAATTCACAGCTGCCCCATACCAGGGAAATGTAGCAAAAAAATGTCCCACTGTTTCGTATGGGACATCAGGTGAATCAAAATCACCGTTTTCTGACAGTGGTCGGCCAAACCAGTTGATTTCGCCAAAAAACTCACCGACCGAGATCACGTCTAAGCGTCGAGCTTCACTTTCTGATGGCAGTAGTGTCGGTATGGTCATGACAGTCACACAGAGTCTCCAGAGCGCAGCCGGTTTTCAATATCGCTAGCCGTTGCGCCCTCGTTTAGCCAAAATGCTGCCGCATCAATGCGCTCCCTGGCCCCTAGCAAAAATTTGCAGTAGGTCTCACCCATGGAATAGCACTGGATTTCAATACAGCTAAGCTGTTTACGCACCATCTCAGTAAAAAAGCCAGCGTAGAGCCCGGCATAGAGATAGCATACAGGCTTCCCAACATCCCCCAGGGTACGGGCAACAGCTGAATCAAAAAGGTTGATAAACATAAACCCCTGGGTTCGATCAGCCATATCGATCTCCCAGCGACCCCAACCTTGGGCTGTAAATGGCCACCACCAGGTTTCTAGCAAAAACATAAGATTTGCTTGCTGAGGGCTGATTTTATATTCTCGCTCAAACCATTGATCAAAAAACAGTGAATCCTGTTTACCCCATTCCAAGCCAATAGAATACATCACCGCAGCAGAAGCAGCACCAACTTCCTCTTCTAAGCCTTCTAACAGACCGATAATAAAGTCTTCGCTTGTGAGAATATTGCGGCTGCCATTCCAATCCGAAATAGTTCCCTCGGACGGGTTGAACTGAAAAAAGTCAGAAAACTTGTAATGGTTATGTCTTTGTGGATATTGCTGACGCAGCTTATGGGAATGAGCCGACGGGATGTCCATATGTCCTGATCTACCTGGCCATACTCTCAGGGTAACGCTATTGGCCTAACAAAAGCCTGGCTTTAGCTAAAATTGGGCAAAATAACTCAGCCTCTTGTGGTGTTAGATATTGCCTTACCACGTCTTGCATCACCTTGTAGGTGACATCACAGCTATACTGCGCCTTAAAGGAACGCATAATAGACTGAAACCAGAGCAAGAAGCTTTCTTCTAGCCCCTCTTCGTCAGCGACTAAAAGGGCATGGGCGCAGTAGCGTAGTCCTCGCATAGTATCTCGCTGCCACTTAGCACTGAGGTCCACTTTGCCGCGTCGGAGTAGCTGCGGGTCAGCGGTCTTGAGTTTCTTCTTAACCTGTTGAATAATTTCAGTCTCGGCTTTCTGAATCTTTTGATAGGCGCTAAATCGTAGACGAACTGTTTGCAAATAGTTTTGCAAAAACATCAGCTCTGTATCCGTAGCATAACGGCCATCGACTTCGCGGACGAGGGTTTGCAGCTGACTGAGCATGGAATTGGGATTGGAAGGTAGAGAACCAGGGAAGAGCTATCACCGTTGGCAACAGCGAACCAAACATAACACTCTCAACTCAATCTTAGGATTATTAAGATACCAGAGCTAGCCTCTTTACGTCATCAATAACGAGGAACAGTGTTATCTACCAGACGAGAGTAAGCATCAATGCCGCCAGACAGATTTTTGGTACGCTCAAACCCCTGTCGCTGTAGCCACTGGCACATCTGGGCTGAGCGCATGCCGTGGTGGCACATCACGATAGTTTCAAGACTGGGGTCAAGCTGGGTAAAGATTTGCTCGGCCCAATCTGCGTATTGGCTTAGGGGTAAATAAGTAAAGTTAGGCAAGTGTGCGATCGCAACTTCTTCTGGCTCCCTTACATCTACTAGCTGCAGCTCATCCTCGGCCAACCGCTGAGCAAAGTCAGGTGCTGATATTTCCTCGACACCAGCAATTTCGTACACAGGCGTTCTCCATTTGGTCAATTACTTTTTATTAGGGTAGCGTTTGCGATCTCGATTAGCCGCACATCATCCATTGAGCTAATACTCAGGTTGAAATAGAGCCTGTCATACAAAACAGTACATATGCTTCAGCATCACCTCAACTGCCATACATGAATCAATAGCTAACTACTATCGTTCGACAACCTGTTGCAACAAAATCCAAAGAGCAAGAAGAAGAATATCTCCCTAGATTCTCGCTTACCAGTCTTCCATCCAATAAACCACCTCTGAGGTAACTTTATTAATGGGCATCCCATAATATTCTGGGTGGTTCCAGTCATACTCAGGTGCACCGCGAGTATCTTCTAAGACATAAAGGTCGTAGTTATCAGGGAACCGTTTTGAAACCTCGTCTGGCGAATGATCTCCTGTATGAAATCGATAGTCAAAGGTGACAGTCATTCCATCAGGGCTGGTTTCTTGTTTAGGGCTATTATTGTTGCTACCTGATACATACTGTCGTTTGGCCTGAGGCTGAAACTGAGTGGCCAATGAAGCAATCTCCTCTGGTGGCAGCTGCATGCGCAGTTGAAAGATTGTTCCCCCCTGTAAAAAACCAGGAGTAAAGTGCAGTTTTACATTTTTGGCATTGTCAGGAATGATTTTAGGGAAATGAGACGTCAATGGATCGTCTGAAGACCCTACGAATTCTGAATAGCGGTCGACATCAGTAACCGTTTTTGTAGCCTGCTCCATTTGATAGCCAAAGTAAAACACAAGAGCCACACCACCAACAGCTGTAACCCCTCCTACACATAGGGCAATTATCAAAACGAATTTAAGAATTTTTTTAATGGATGCCATAGTGTGGTGAACCCTTGGCTCACATTGACATTCATAGTTTCAGAACCTAGTCAGGCAATTTCGGATAAGCGCTGTCTGCTTCTCGCGATCGGGCTCTAGCGGCTTTACTGCCGCAGTCGTCAACGGGTTTACCACGAGCTATCTAATAGCCAAGCCTGTAAATTTGGCTTACATTTGAGCTAGTGCAAGAGGGCACAATCGTGACGATCGCCACATCTAAACCCAAGACCTACACGGCTGAAGAGTATCTAGCTCTGGAAGTCGAGTCTGAGCTGCGCCATGAATACGATGCTGGAGAAATTGTAGAAATGACGGGGGGCACACCTGCGCACAATAAGCTGTCGAGTGCGTTGAATGCATTGCTATGGTTTGGGTTACGAAGAAAGCCTTTTACCGTGTTTGTAACGGATCAGCGACTTTGGGTTCCAGAAGTAGATCTGTACACGTATCCAGATGTGATGATTATTGCAGACCCACCGGAATTGAAACCGGGTCGTAAGGATACTGTTGTTAATCCCATTCTAATTGCCGAAACTCTCTCACGATCTACCCAAAACTATGATCGCGGCAACAAGTTTGTTCACTATCGCACCATCAAGACATTTGAAGAATATGTGTTGATCGACCAGTATCGTCCTTTTGTGGAGCACCATACAAAACAGTCTGAGCATCAGTGGTTACTGACAGAGTATCAAGGGTTAGAGGCGTCTTTTTTGCTGGCATCAGTACAGGTTGAGATTGCTCTGGCCGATTTATACGAAGGAATTGAGTTTGAGACTGCTGAGGATAGCCCAGTCAGTTAATGCCAGGCTCAGCTATAGGCCAGTCACATTCTAAGTCTATTTGCCTCTTTGAGCCAAACCATATCCTAGGACGACACCGATCAAACTACAGACTAAATCCATTGAATCTAATGTTCGATAGGGCGACATTCCTTGAACAATCTCTTCTACCGTCATTACTAGACCAAACAACACTGGAAAAACAGGCAAATATCGGATACCTCTGAAGTGTCGTCGATTTAACACCCGATGCCCCAGGTAGCTAGCTAGGGCATAAAGCACGACATGGCCAATTTTGTCGTAGTAGGGAATTTTGCCTAAGAGAGCGAGGGGTAAGTTGTTGGTGTAGGCTGCCCATAGAATCAATAAAAATAAGCCACCGTAACCTATTGCGAGTAAAGCAACTCTGCGTTGATTGAGTTTAGATGACGTTTTCATAGAAAAATAACCTGCGGATAGCCGATTCTCAGTACAGCGATCTACAGTGAAAGGGATTTCTATCTCGGATACACCAACCATCTTTGATATAAGCCATGGGCAAATACGTTAGGCATCGCGCGGGGCTATGGTTAGGGCTATTGACATTAGTGGTCTGTGTTTTTGCCTTTTATAAAGGCCCGTCTAAAGCTCAGCTGGGCGAACTGGTGGTGGATAGTGGACAGCTGCGATCGCACCTTCAGACATTATCAACCGAACGCTACTCCAATGTGGCACTAGCCCGCACTCGCACCTATCTAACCGAGCAACTGCAGGCTTATGGTTATGAGCCAGTGAGCCAGACCTTTGGCTCTGGCGACAGTGCAGGTACTAATCTCAGCGTCCTTCGCTCAGGCACTCAGACACCTGGGCAAAAAATACTCGTGGGTGCCCACTACGACTCTGTTGCCGGCTCTCCAGGGGCAGACGACAATATTAGCGCTGTGGCAACTGCGCTTGAAATCGCTCGAATTTTTGCCAGCTACTCCACTGATAAAACCTTACAGATTGTTTTTTTTGACCAAGAAGAGTTTCAGCCAGAAGGTGCCGGTTTGTCAGGCAGCAATGCGTTTGTTAGTGAGCCGACTAATTTAGACGGGCTAGAGGGAGCCGTCATTTTAGAAATGCTAGGCTATGCCTGTTATGAGACCGGCTGTCAAACCTACCCACCAGGGTTAGACCAACAGAATTTACCAACAACAGGAGACTTTATTGGTGTAATTGGTAATGCCGAGCATCCAGATCTGTTAGCAACCTTTGCCACCGATGCAGAGAGTGCGCCAACTGCACAATCAACCTCAAACTTCAAGGCCGTTACATTGCCTGTGCCAATTGGGGTCTTGCCCTTTATGCCCGATCTATTTCGCAGTGACCATGTCCCCTTTTGGCTAAAGGGCATCGGAGCTGTCATGGTGAGTGACACCGCAAATTTTCGAAACCCAAACTATCACCGAGATAGTGACACGGTTGATAGTCTAGATATGGATTTTTTAGAACAAACAGCTCAGTATCTTGTTAGTCGGGTAACCAGCCTTTTAGAAGACGGCTAGACGTCACTGGTTTCCTGGTGAGAAAGACTGAGAGGTTGGTTCTCCTTTGCCAGAGACCGAGTGAGAAACAAACGGGGGCAACTCTGGCTCAGAAATATCGACCTTAATAGAAGACGCAGGTGATTTGGCCTCTTCAGCCAACTCGTCACCAAGAGCATCGCTGTCAATGTCTTCAGCAACTGTGTCTTCTCCATCTTCTCCGTGCAGAGTCAGGGATGGCGATGAATTTTGCTTGGCTGTGATTACATAAGAAATCTGGGGAGTCTCTCTGGGAGCTGTGTCTAGTAGATCAGAAACCTGTTCATCTGGCTCTGGTTCTTCATCTTTACCAGGAGGCAACAACAAAAGCCGCTTGCGCATCTTTGCCATGGGGGTCATGAGATGGGCAATGCGTTCTTCTAGCCAGATGAGCCCGGCCCCCAAAGCTTCGGCCAGGGTGCTAATCAGTCGGTAAAGGGCTACGCTGCTGATGAGCAAACCACTGGGTAACTGATTTCCAAGCAGTGCGATCGCAACTGCTTCAAATACCCCCACGCCACCCGGTGCGCCAGGAACAATCAGCCCTAACAGCCAAGCCACACTAAACGCGCCCAGCACCGAGAAAAATTGGCCAGGCTGCAGCGGCTGCAACGCAATAATCGTGACGAGAAAACCAATCCCCCGCAACAGCACAAACCCAAATTCACCCAGCAGTGACCGCCAGGGATAAAACTGTAGCTGCAGAGTGCTGGTAATCACTGTCAGACCCTGTGAGCGAGCTTTGGCTTTGCCCAGCTTGCGCAGTAGCGGATTGAGAAAGCGCGGCTGGATCGCCACTAGCATGGCCACCAGTGCCCCGATGGAGATCACCAACAGTCGCCAATCACCCGCTGCCGCGATGCTAAAACTAATTGCGGCCAAGCCCAGCGCCGCTGCCGCCATCAGCACAGGTTCTAACAAAACACCAACAATCGCTGCCCCCGTAGACGAGCCAGAGGATTGCAACGCCCGCACACGACCGTAAAAATGCCAAACATTACCGGGTAGGTACTTGGCAATATTGGTTTTCAGGTAGATAGCGGTAGACCAACGACCATCGTGGGACTGCCCAATTGTGCGCAAAATTAGGTGCCATACCCACCCCGACCAAATGTGAGCCATCAGGGTGATACCCAACGCTACAGTTAGCAATGACAAGGTGGTCCCTGTAATTTCAAGGATTTTGACTTCTTGCCAATGATCTTTCAGGGTTTTGGCTAGAAAAAATAGGATGCCGCCAAACAAAAACCAGCGAAAGATGCGTTTAACCATGGATGAAGAAAGCCAGCGCATAAAACGTCGGTGTCAGGTAAATGGACAGTAATCACAAGTATTAAACCGTGTTAACACTCAGGGCTAAAGGGGTTGCAATTGCTGATTTAGGAGATGAATCGGTCTAGAGGAGTAGTTATCTTATAACTTCTCACAGCCAAAACCATCTTGAGGATCAGCAATGCCAAGGTTTTTATACTTAAGTCTCCAATCTTGGATCAGTTATTTGGATATAGGTTTAACACACAGACCCGAAAATTACTTACTTAGGCGGGTGTTTTTTGTGGCTTGTAGCCCGTTACGATACGGCCACAGCATCGATACTGTTTGTAATAGGTCTGGCTGACTGGCTCAACAGGATTCAACAGTGAGTCAATGCCAATGCCGTTATGGCCCTGGTCTTTACCCGAGCTGTGAATGTAACAGCCATCAGCCAGATGCAAGGCTACGTGCGTTGTCCGCTCTGGGGTGCCAAAGAAAATCAGATCCCCTGGCTGGAGCTCACTGGTTTCAATCCTTTCTGTAAACGCCTCTTGCTGATAAGAATCGCGAGGTAGCGGTACTCCAACAGATGAAAATGCGGCCTGAACTAAGCCAGAGCAGTCATAATTAGGGGCAACGGTTCCTCCCCATAGATATTGGTTGGGGACGGCCAACGCCGCCTGGGCAAAAGCGATGGCTCCAGGAATAGCCCGCTCAATATCGCTGCGGGTCACCGTCGGCGGCCGGTAGACGTTGGCCGCCACACTCAGGGCATCAATATCACTTAACCGTATCCAGCCTGGATAATTATCGGCACATAGAACGGCATGGATTCCCTCAGGTTCAATCGCCGTAATTGTAAGCTGGCGTCCGCTGGCCGCTTGAGTAACTAGACCTGACTCGGTTGGGGTTTTGTAGAAATTTAGGGTGCGATCGCATCGATACTCGGTGTCAGGTTGCGATCGCCAATTTTTTTTAAGTTCCTCAATGTGCACCACTGCTCCTGTGTCCTTTTATCGTCAGCTTTTAGAGCGTATCGCTTCGCCATTATTCTGAGCCAATCTCACATCGGTCCCCAAAACTTAGCCGTCTCAATTTAACGAATGAACCATTCCGTCAGACAATAAAGGCAGATTTTGTTGCATTAGCTACCGTTTTGCTAGCGATGCCCATTGCTATCCGTTAATCATTGTTATGAGTCTGACTGTATCTCGACCCCAGGTGAACGAAACTTTTCGGATCACACCTCCAGCTCTAGAAATCCCTGAGCGTTTGCTCTTAGGCCCCGGTCCTTCCAACTCAAATCCTGAGGTTGTAGCGGCCATGAACCGTCAGCCCATTGGCCACCTGGACCCAGCCTACCTTGACTTAATGGATGAAGTGCAGGCCATGATGCGCTACGTTTGGCAAACCGAAAACCCGATGACACTACCCATCAGCGGCACCGGCTCTGCAGCCATGGAAGCCACCCTGGCGAATGCTGTCGAACCTGGCGATGTGGTGTTAGTGGGCATCAACGGATACTTTGGCAATCGTCTGGTCGATATGGCCGGACGCTATCGCGCCGATGTTCGCACCATTAGCAAACCCTGGGGAGAGGTCTTTAGCCTAAGTGAGCTACGGGCAGCGCTCGAAGAACATCGCCCAGCTATTTTGGCGCTAGTTCACGCAGAAACCTCCACAGGCGCTCGTCAACCACTAGAGGGTGTTGGCGATTTATGCCGAGAGTTTGACTGTCTACTGCTCATCGACACCGTAACCAGCATGGGCGCGGTGCCTATTTTTCTAGATGACTGGGGCGTGGATATGGCCTATAGCTGTAGTCAAAAGGGGTTAAGCTGCCCGCCAGGCAGTTCTCCTTTTACCATGAGCGAGCGAGCCTTACAAAAATTAGACAAACGTCAGACAAAAGTAGCCAACTGGTACTTAGATATTTCTTTGTTACGCAACTATTGGGGCAAAGGTCGCACTTATCATCATACGGCACCGGTCAACATGACCTACGCCATTCGTGAAGCCCTACGTCTGGTGATCGAAGAAGGATTAGAAAATTCTTGGGAACGGCATCAAAAAACGGCTGAGAAACTATGGGATGGCTTAGCAGCTCTAGGTCTTGACTGTCACGTGCCTAAAGAATACCGTTTACCTACTCTAACTACGGTCAAAGTACCTGACGGCACTGATGCTAAAGCAGTCACCAGCAAACTGTTAACCGATCACAACATCGAAATCGGCAACGGTCTTGGTGAACTCGGTGGAAAAGTCTGGCGCATTGGTCTGATGGGTTACAACAGTCAGCCCGACAACGTAGAGAAGGTACTAACTGCCTTAGACAAAGTGATGGCATAAATCTAAGTAGCCTCGACCAGTTCACACTTAAAAGCTGAGCCTCTGAATCAGAGGCTCAGCTTTTTAATACACGGGTTCCTGCTACTAGCTGATAGTGTTCCACAACAGGAAACGGATCGTAGAAATGGTGCAGTAAGGATTTCCACGTTTGGTACTCATCCGATTCTCGAAATCCTTTGGTGTGATGTTCTAACGTTTGCCAGGTAACCAGCAGTACATAGCGATTTTCTTTTTCAACACATTTTTGCAACTGATGCCCACCATACCCAGCCATTGAGCTGATAATATCTTGAGCTTGCTGAAAGGCCGCCTCAAATAATTCTGTTTCACCGGGCTTAATATCTAGCAAAGCAACTTCTAAAATCATTAGATTCTCCCAACGCGAACTTTTCTAGTTGTTACACAGTGGTTGGCATAAATTTTAGGCAAACAATAGACTATCCGGCAGCCATCCTGTAGACGGCAGCTGTCTTAATTTGCTATTCGGGCAAAAGTAAACGGGGTCTCAATGTGCCACTTAGGCTAGACCTCAACAGCGACCACACGATGCAACATAATGGTTATACACTCGTCTAGGATGACGAATATTGTGACGGTCTATCTTGATGGCTCTAGATTTGCCCCAGTTTTATCGTGCTGCTAACCCCAGCCGTCCACTACGATTAGTACAGGCTGACGAGAGACAGTACTACATAGATTTCTCGTCTGTGCGGGGCGGTGATATTGTGCGAGAGTTAGAGCGTACGATTGTGCTACTGTCACCGGACGAGGCAACGACACAGCTCTTTACCGGTAACATTGGCTGTGGCAAGTCTACAGAGTTACTTAGACTCAAAGCACAGCTCGAACGACAGGGGCTACATGTGGTGTATTTTGAGTCAGATCGAGACTTGGAAATGGCCGATGTAGATATTAGCGATATTCTGCTGATGATTGCTCATCAGGTGGTGGAGAGTTTAGAGAATGATGGGATTAAGCTTAGGCCATCGGTTTTGGTAAATTTATTTCGCAATTTGGCAGAGACGCTACAGGCGCCGATGGAAATTGCGGATGTGAGTTTCTCTGTGGGGATTGCAGCAATTACAGCTCGGGCTAAAGAGAGCCCAGAAATGCGTAGCCGTATGCGTCAGTATTTGGAACCTCGCACTAAAACAATTATTGACGCGATTAATGAGGAGCTTTTAGAGGCTGCGATCGCAACTCTCCGCTCTAATGGCAAAAAGGGTCTTGTTGTCATTGTCGATAACCTAGACCGCATTGACCCAGTAGAACGAGCCAATGGTCGCACTCAGTCAGAGTATTTATTTATTGATCGAGGCGAGCAGCTCAAACGGTTAAACTGTCATCTGGTCTACACTATCCCTCTAGCTCTGGTCTTCTCTGACGACCTGCCGCGTCTTTCTAATCGATTTGGAGTCTCTACTAAAGTGTTACCCATGGTGCCAGTAACCCAACGCGATGGCACCATTTCTGAACCAGGGTTGGCTCTGCTGCAACAGATGGTTCTAGCTCGCGCTTTTCCCGATAAAAACTATAATGAGCGCATCGATCACATCAAAAATATTTTTGAAGACGTTGATGTGCTAGATCGTCTCTGTCAGCTGAGTGGGGGCCATATGCGCAACCTGATGCGGCTTCTCTATGGCTGTTTACAAAAAGGCGATCCACCCATTCAATCTGCTGTACTTGAAGCTGTGATTCGAGATGAGCGCGACTCTCTGATGGCCTTGATTGATGAAAGCGAATGGCAGCTCATGCTTAAGGCAGTCAGCGCACCAGACAACCAGGGTAATGAAGCTTACAGTCTTTTGTTGCGGAGCCTATTTTTATATGAATACCGTGACAACAGTGGTCGTTGGTTTGACATTAACCCAGTTTTAAAGGAAACCAAGCGCTTTCAAAATTGGCAGGCCAATCATGCAAACGTTACAGGCAGGTAGCCCCACCGGGACTCTCGTACTCCGTTATGTATCAGGCTGATTTACCCGAAATTGTTCTCCATAACCAAACAGCTCTAGACAATCTCCAACGGGCGCTTACACTGGGCAGGGGACAATTCTCACTGATTTTAGTGCGGGCTAACTATCAGCGGCTGACTCAGCTCTTGCTGAGGGCTCTTTCACAAACTCAGAATTTTCACACTGTCGAACTCTGTGTAGAAACTCGGTCCCTAGCTGAGGCTATCACCAGCAGTCAATCTTCACTGGAGCAGCCTCCGGCCGCCATCATGGTGACCGGGTTTGACCAAGTGGAAGCGCCAGATGTGTTGTTTAAGGCCGCTAATGTGGGGCGCAATGCGCTGCTCACTAAATTTCCCTGTCCGGTGGTGCTATGGATGACCGATACGGTATTCCATAGTCTGACGCTCTATGCGGCCGATCTGAAGAGTTTTGCAGCGGTCCCCATTCAGGTCGACTATCCAATTCAGTCTTTAATTGAAGCCTTACATCGAGCGGCCAATGAGCTGTTCACCCATGTTCTCGACAACCCTGACTCCCATCAGCTCGATTACTTAGCACCCCAATTGCCAACGCTTAACCCTCATCTGAGGGTCTTGACTGAGCAGGAATTACCGTTTGCGATCGCAGACTTAAAGCAAAGCAGAGTACAGCTTGATGGAGCCCTACAGGCCAGTTTAAATTTTCTGCAAGGACGAGAAGCCCACACCCCTGAACGACTAAAAGTCGCCAGAGAATATTATGAGCAGAGTTTAGACTACTGGATACAAGCGGATAAAACCGTTGAAGACACCAGCGATCAGCAAGCGGTTGTTTTGCTACATCTTGGACTCTGGTGGCAGACCCATGCAGAACTACAGCGCTCTACCTATTTAGCATCATGTCGGCAGGCTCGGCGGTTTTACGAACAATTTATCAACGTTCTTAAGAGCCACAATCGCCAGGACCGCGCCGCTAACTTTGTCCATGTTTTAGCGGAGATCCTACAAAAACTAGAAGCCTGGGATGCCCTGATAGAAGTTGCCAATGAGGGTCTAACGCTACATCAGAACGACCCGGTCCGCCTGGCTAGAGACTATAGTTATCTAGCCGAAGCCGCCCTTGCCAATGAAAACTGGCTGAACGCTCAACGTCTCGCAACTAAAGCTTTAGAGCTGCTGGCTAGAGCTGTCAGAAGTACTCAAATCGGCGGCACAACCATTGCCGACGTCGATGACGCTACAGCGGTCACAACTCAGATCTCTCCTCAAGCTGTCGTATTAGCCCTACGATATCGGCAAGGACGGTACTACTTTTTGCGGGGACGGGCAAAACTCCGTCAGGGCGATGACAGCCTGTTTGACGATGCGCTCTACGATCTAGAAAATGCGCGAAAAAAAACAAACCCTCGCTACGATTTTCCACTGTATCGAGATATTCTTAAAAATCTTCAAGATCTCTATTTTGCAAAACAGCGGTATCTAGATGCATTCTCTATTAAGCAAGAACAACGACAGGTAGAAACCTTGATGGGGCTACGGGCCTTTATCGGAGCGAGTCCTATTCAGCCTTACCGAGCTTCATCTGCTGAGACAATTAAAGATATTTCACCGGTCGAAATGCGTGCTTCGGGACGGCAGCACACCATCGATGACTTGGTAGTCCGATTAATGGAGCCCCAACACACCCTAATCATTCTCCATGGAGAGTCGGGTGTCGGTAAAAGTTCTCTCTTGAGTAGTGGGTTGGTGCCAGCCCTTAAGCAAGCCACATCTGAAGGCCGCAAAACCTTGCCACTGCTTATACGCAACTACACCAGCTGGGAAATCTCAATTTTGCAGGCGCTACAGCGAGTAACATCGTCTCTACCGTCAGCGCCACCAAATTTTCAGGTGTCGTTTCCGATGACGACTGAGAGCTTGCTTAATCATCTACAACAGCAGGCTCAGGCTCAGTATCAGCAGATTATTCTCGTTTTTGATCAGTTTGAAGAATTCTTTTTTGAGCGTCCCAATGTTGAGCAGCGCTGCCCTCTATACTACTTTTTAAGAGACTGTCTTAACACCCCCTATCTCAAAGTTGTTTTAGCCCTGCGAGATGACTATTTACACTACCTGCTGGAATGGGAGCGTCTAGCCAATCTCGACCTTGATATTCTCAGTCAGGATGTACGGTACTACCTGGGCAACTTTACCCCCAAAGAATGTGAGGCTGTCATTCGTCAGCTCACCGACAATGCCCAGTTCTATCTAGAAGAGTCGTTAATTACAACACTTGTCAGCGATTTAACCGCAGACGATGGCGAGGTGCGCCCCATTGAGCTGCAAATTGTGGGAGCTGAACTGCAGCGTGAAAATATTACAACACTGAGACGATACCAGCACTTGGGAGACAATCCAATTCGAGCATTGGTGCTGATTTTTCTAAATCGGGTTGTCCGTGACTGTGGTCCTGAGAACAGTACTCTAGCCCGAACCATTCTTTATCTATTAAATGATGAGAGTACCACTCGTCCCCTCAAAACTCGGGCTGAATTAGAAGAGTCGTTAGAATCGTTAGGCATTTTAGTTGATCCTGACCAACTGAGTCTTGTTTTAGAAATCTTGGCAGGTTCTGGGCTACTCTTTGCCAGCCCAGAAGTAGGCGGCAGAGTACGCTACCAGCTCGCCCATGACTATTTAGTAGATCTAGTAAGACAACAGGATATGCCAGGTCTGATGTCGGTGCTCCAGGCCGAACGTCGTCGCCGCAAACAAACTGAAACACAGCTACGCACAGCGCTGCAAGAACAGGCCATGGCCTTAGCCCAGGCTACTGAAGAACGCTATCGGGCTGAAACCGCAGAGATGCAGGCTCTGACCTCAGTGTCGCAGGCGCTACTGCTCTCCCATGATGGCTTAGGGGCTCTCTTGGAGGCGCTCAAGGGGGCTCAACAAAGCCTGCTAACTCCCATCTCTAACTACTTACAAAATCAAATTCTCTTCCGTGTCTGGCAGGCTCTCCACTCCATTCGTGAGAAAAATCGCATTCACGCACATCAAGGCTGGGTGCTCTCGGCCCGCTATAGCCCTGATGGCCAGTATCTGGTCTCTGGCAGTGATGACGGAACTCTACGCCTATGGAACACTCATGGCAAACTGTTGCAAATTTTTGCGGGTCATCAAGGCAGTGTCTTGGATGTAGCCTTTAGCCATAACAGTCGGCTACTGGGCTCAGCAGGTGATGACTTTACCATTCGTGTCTGGGATGTGTCTGGTGACTGTTTGCATATTCTTACCGGGCATACGGGCTCGATCAATAGTCTGGCCTTTAGCCCCACCCATAAACTGATTGCCTCTG
Source organism: Cyanobacteria bacterium P01_H01_bin.21 (assembly GCA_038748405.1). Classification (GTDB taxonomy): domain Bacteria; phylum Cyanobacteriota; class Cyanobacteriia; order Phormidesmidales; family Phormidesmidaceae; genus Leptothoe. Next base: position 137,176 of record JBCDIX010000004.1, read on the forward strand.
CCAGTAATGACCACACAATTAAGCTATGGACCCATGATGGCCAATGGCTAAAAACCCTTGAAGGTCATCTGGACTGGGTGCGATCGGTGGCTTTTAGTGCCGACGGGCAGCACTTAGTTTCTGCAGGTGAAGATGGCACCGTTTGCCTTTGGAATACGGAGGGTGAGCTGGTGCGCGCCATTAGCAGTCATGCAGGATGGGTTTTAAAAGCGGTATTTAGCCCTGACGGTCAGTATATTGTCTCGGGTGGGGACGATCACCTGATTAAACTTTGGAACCTGGAAGGTGAGCTGGTGCAATATTTTGACGGCCACCAAAACTGGGTTAGAGACTTGTGTTTTAGCCCAGATGGACAGTATTTGATGTCAGCCAGCGACGACCAGAATATCCATGTTTGGAATCTCCAAGGCAAACTTGTGGATACCTTCAAAGGGCACCGCAGCAGTGTTTTGAGTTTGGATGTTAACCCCCAGGGCAATCAGCTGGTGTCCACTAGCGACGACAACACCCTGCGACTCTGGCAGCTAGAATCGCGTAATGTGCCCAGACTAGAAGGGCACCAAGGTATTATTTGGGATGTTTGTTGGCAGCCAGGTGGCAATCAGCTGGTATCCGCTGGGGCCGATAAAACACTGAGACTTTGGAATGCCAAGACTAATCAGATTACCCGACACATTCGCGGTCACACTAGCAGTATCTACAGTGTTGACTGGGGGCCTGATGGTCAGACCATTGCATCGGCCAGTGCCGATCACACGGTCAAATTGTGGAATATAGAGGGTCAGCTATTGCGTACATTTCAGGGGCATCACAATGCTGTCTGGTCGGTAAAGTTTAGCCCTGATGGGACCTATGTGGCTTCGGCAGGGAGCGATCGCAACATTCGTCTGTGGTACACCGATGGCACCCCCATCGGTCAGCTCAGCGGTCACGAGGGCACCGTCTGGACCGTAGGCTTTAGCCCCGACGGCCGCTATCTCGTCTCAGGTGGCGAAGACGGTACCCTGCGGCAATGGAACTTGGAAAGCATTAGCAATCTAAGCGAACAAACTGGCAAAATTTTGACCGGCCATACCGGCAGCGTTTGGGCTGTAGCCGTTGCTCCCGATGGTGAAATCATTGCATCAGCGGGGAGCGATAACACCGTCCGTCTGTGGAAAAATGGGGAGCTGCTGCAGATTTTACGTGGGCACCACGACTGGGTACGCAGTGTCTCCTTTGGTCTCAATGGGGATGTAGTGGCTTCTGCTAGCGATGACGGCACCATTCGCTTTTGGCAACTCCCCAACGGTCAGCTACTCCATACGTTTACAGGCCATCGCGGCATTATTTGGCAAGCATCGTTTGACAGTACAGGTGAGTATTTGGCCTCAGCCGGAGCAGATGGGCAGGTACGTCTGTGGAACCTACGATTAGCAGATCTGATGTATCAGGGCTGTCATTGGATTGAAGACTATTTGAACTATGGGGATTTAAGTGATGGGGATCGATTGGTCTGTGAGGATTGTTGGGAGTAAGAACACTCGTCCATAGATTTACATAAATCTCTATCACTTAAGCACTCTGAATATAGCCAGTTCAGGCCATACATAATCTCTAAAAGCTTCAGGTGACAATGGCTATGGGCATAGCAAACTTATTGTTGCTTCTGTTGATCAAATAACCAGATAGACAGGGCCTCATCTGAGTAGGCAGGATCCCAGACATTATGGCCGACGCCCTCTAGCTCGCTATAGCGCACATCTGCATCCACAGATTCAAGGGCTGTCACCATTCGTCGTGATTCTTCAACCGGGACAACCGTATCCTCATCTCCATGAAAAACCCAAATGGGAATCTCTTGGATCTGTTCTGCAACATCCTGATAAATATTGGTACTCAGCTCTGGGACAAAGGAAGAAAATCCATCCATACCGTCAACATAGCCACAAATCGGCACAATCGCGGCAAATCTATCTGGGTGAAGATAACCCAGATACCAAGCGCCCTCACCCCCAAGGGATAACCCAGTTAGATAAATGCGCGACTCATCAATGCGAAACTCCTCAATTGTCTCATCCAACGCTGCCATGGCTATCTGACCAGACAAATCTTGCCAGGTCAAATCTGCATCGTCAGGCACCTGAGGGAACACTGCCAGCGTAGGCCAACGCTCAGGATTAAAACGAATGGCACTACCAAGACCAACCTGAGTTTGCCGTAATCCCTCATCACCCGTTTCACCAGAACCATGGAGAAAGAGAATCGTCGGCCATTCTTCAGCTGACTGGTAGTCACGTGGCACATAGACCTGGTAAGCATATTCATTACCATCAAGCGTGAGCGTACGATCAAGAAAGCCTGTCTCAGTCACTTGAGCCATCGCAATACTAGGGATGAGGACAAATCCCGTAGTTAAGACAGCTTGCATTATTGTTGTCATTTCTCAATCTCCACGATTAGTAAGAAGGCTACTACCAGCAACTAGATACCTGAGTAACAGCTACATAGAGTCACCAGACGGATTCACGGCATACTATTGTTTCGGCGTTGGTGATCCTCGGTATGATTTCAGATAAAACACATTTTAAGTAGCACGTCTTAACAGATCGGTTCATCCTTGTAAATCAGCAGCGGCATTGTTTCAAGTTATCGGACGATAGGAAAATCTCAATGAAGCCAAGATAATATCCACCAAACTCAAAACTGATTCTGCCCTTGATTGCAATCAGTTACTCATTACTAAGGCTGAGCTTAAGGATTACCCACATTTTCCCTAAGCAGTGTTCAGATAGAAGTGACCTTTGACTGAGCAGCCTATGGCACAGGTATGGGGCGCACTGCTAATCTTTTTGATTTGCCCACTATTGGGCGGTCTGCCGCTGACAGGGTGGTGGGTACAGCTAACCACTGGCAAACGCCTATCGCAAATTGGCACTGGCAATGTGGGGGTGTCGGCTGCGTTTTACCACGGAGGCACGGTGGTAGGCTTGGGCGCTGTAGCGTTAGAAGCGTTTAAGGGCATTGGCGCGGTGCTTTTGGCCCGTCAGTTTTTTCCGATTGACCCCATTTGGCCCGTAGTCGCTTTGATGGCGCTGGTGATGGGGCGCTATTGGCTTAGTCGAGGGGCAGGCGTCACCAATGTCAGCTGGGGCTTTCTGGTCTATGACCCACTGGTGGCTGGATTAGGCTGGCTGCTGAGTTTGATTGCATTTACGGTACTGCGAGAGCGAAAGCAGGGGCGTATATTTGCACTGGTGTTGCTGCCCGTACTGACAGGGCTTGTGCGCAACGACATGATGCGTTTTGTCGCCGTCGCCTGCTTGATGGGTCTGATTGGCTGGATTTATCAAAAACTGCCGGACGATCTAGAACTCCCTACCCAGGGAACCAGAACAGAATCACGCCGATTTTTTCGCTTTTTTAGAGGAGAGTCAGCATTGCAAGCACTAGACCAGGTATTAGATCCGGCTGTGGTGGGAAATAAGGCAGCGACTCTATCGAAGCTTAAGAACTGGGGCTACCCGGTCCCCATGGGCTATATTTTACGGGCCGGAGATGACCCAGCAGCACTTTTTAACCTTTGTCAGCCCTCACCTCAGCAACCGCTGGTGGTGCGATCTTCGGCAGTGGGGGAAGATGGGCTGGGGGCCTCGGCAGCTGGGCAGTATGTGTCGATAACCGATGTGGTCAGTCAGGATGGATTGGCGAGTGCGATCGCAACCTGCTTTCAAGCCTATAATCGCCCCAGTGCCGCTCGCTATCGTCAGGATTTGGGGCTGCCTGAAACCTCAATGAATGTTTTGGTGCAGCAGCAAATTCAGGGGGTAATTTCCGGTGTGGCCTTTAGCCGTGACCCGATTACTCGCTGCGGTCATGACGTGGTGATTGAGGCATTGCCTGGTCCAGCCAGCCAGGTGGTCTCGGGTCAAGTGACCCCTCAGCGGTATCACGTCGCCATTAGGCCCGAAGATATGCCATCAGGGGGTGATTGGCAACTATCGGATGCGGTGGATTTGCCAATGGAACCCAATGGAGATCGTTCCAATCCTGGCCAGAACCCACCGGTAGAGACGTTCCATGGAACGTCTCTACCGGTGGAACAATCGATTTCGCCTCGTCTAATTCAACAGATTGCTTATCTCACCCGCTACCTGGAGCAACAATTTGGTGATATTCCCCAAGATGTGGAATGGACCTACGACGGCCAACAAATCTGGGTTTTACAAAGCCGGCCCATCACCACATTAATTCCTCTATGGACTCGCAAAATTGCGGCTGAGGTGATTCCCGGTGTGATTCATCCCTTAACCTGGTCCATCAACCAGCCCATCACCTGTGGCGTTTGGGGAGATCTCTTTACCCTGGTGTTGGGCAAACGTGCGGTCGGGCTCGATTTCTCACAAACGGCCATGCTGCATCGGTCTTATGCGTATTTCAACGCCACACTGCTCGGGGATATCTTTATCCGCATGGGGCTACCCGCCGAAAGTTTAGAGTTTCTTACCCGTGGGGCTAAGTTTAGCCGTCCCCCCATAGCCTCCACGTTGCGCAATATACCGGGGCTACTCAAGCTAGCATCACGGGAATGGACTCTAGAGAAAGACTTTAAGCAGGACTATCAAATCCATTTTGAACCAGGGTTAGACACCCTAAAACCCCCTGCTACGCTTTCTCCTAAAGAAATAGCACACCAGGTAGAGACAATCTTTTCGTTACTCAAACGAGCCACTTTTTACAATATTCTCGGTCCCCTAAGCTTTGCCCTGCGCAAGGCCATCCTCAAGGTAGACAGCGACCAGCTCAACTATCGCTCTAATCCAGAAATTGCCGCCGTTGAGACCATTAAAAACTTGGCCCAGCAGTATGGCTATCTAGTTCAACAGCTTGAGACAGCGTCTGCAGGTGGGTCTGCAAACGCATCCCCAGATGCGCCTGCAGGCGGTGAAGAGTTGTTGCAGGCACTATCTCAGCTACCTGATAGCGCCCCACTGTTTGAACAGTTCGATGCATTTCTCTCTAAGTATGGGTATCTGAGTGAAGTAGCGACTGATATCTCAGTCCCTACCTGGCAAGAGCAGCCTGCACCTGTAAGAAATCTACTGGCCACGTTTCTAAAACAACCGCCCGCCAATAAAAAATTTTCTAACAGCGTTTCCCAGACAGGTTGGAAACAGCGCCAAGTCCAGGCACGGTTGGACCTAAAAGGCCATATTGCAGAAGTTTACAATCGGCTTTTAGCAGAGCTGAGGGCTTGTTTTTTAGCCTTGGAGGTTCACTACCTTCAGCACCAGAGCCTCCAGCAGCCAGGGGATATCTTTTTTCTCACCTGGTCTGAGATTAAAGCTTGGGGCACATCTTCGGAGCTGGCTGTTTATGATAAAGATAGGCTCAGCCCGCTGGAGCAAATTTCGATTCGTCGGCAGCAACGCCAAGCAGATCATGACTGGGTGCCTCCCTATCTGGTCTATGGCAAAGATCCCATCACGTTGTCTACCGCCCCTAGGACACCTCAACAAACTGGACGGCTGCTAACAGGAATCGGGGCAAGTCCGGGCACTCTAGAGGGCGAAGTCCAAGTGCTTACCACATTGGACACGTCGGTGCCCATCAATCAAAACACGATTTTGGTGGTGCCTTATACCGATGCGGGTTGGGCACCACTGCTGGCAAACTTAGGTGGTTTAATCGCCGAGGTAGGGGGGCAGCTTTCCCATGGAGCCATTGTGGCCCGTGAATATGGAATTCCAGCGGTGATGGATGTAGCCGATGTCACCCAGCGGTTACAGACTGGCCAACGTGTACGAATTGATGGTCAGCAGGGCACCGTTGAAATCTTGTAAAATTTAGAACTTGTAATATTACGTAATATTACAGCCGAGTGACTCTTCATCAATGTTCCCAGGATGACTACAACACAAGTGTCTCAGTTAGAAAGTACATTTTGTGGTGCTAATGGGCTTTCGCTGTTTTATCAAGCATGGTATCCCCCCAGAACTGCAAAGGCAGTTATAGCCATAGTCCATGGGTTTGGCGAACATTGCGATCGCTACTCCACAGTCACCACAGCTCTCACTCAGGCGGGCTACGCTGTTTTTGGGTTTGATAACCAAGGCCATGGCCGCTCCGAAGGGCAGCGGGGCCATATCAACCGCTGGCAAGACTATCGCGATAACGTGAGTGCCTTTTTGGCCCAGGTGCGCCAGCACGAACCACATTCACCTTTATTTGTCTTGGGTCACAGCCTGGGCGGGCTGATTGTGCTAGATTTTGCCCTCAATGCCCCCCAGGGGCTGACGGGCATTATCATCAGCGGTCCGCCCATTCGTCCTGTAGGGATTGCCAAGCCCTATCTAGTGGCCATTGCCCGTATTTTGTCCGGCATTTGGCCAAGATTTTCAATGGATGTCGGTGCTGGGGCAGAAACTCTCTCTCGCGACCCGGCGGTTGTCAATCAAACCGAGCATGACCCCCTTACCCATTCCATGGCAACGGTGCGATGGGGTACAGAATGTTTGGTTGCGATCGCGGCTGTACGGCGCAACATTAAACAGCTACAGGTTCCCATATTGCTGCTCCACGGCAGTGCGGACAAAGTCAACGATGTCAAAGGCAGCAAAGAAATCTTTGAGCCTATTACTGTAGATAAAACCCTAAAAATCTATCCAGGCGGCTATCACGAGCCCCACAATGACCTGGACCGCAATCAGGTGATGGACGATGTGGTTGAGTGGTTAGATAATCATCTAGACCGTTAAACTGACGTCTCTTGACCATGCCTCTTACCTGTCAACAGCTCCTCAGTCAACATCCCACCGAATGGCAAGCGGCTACGGTTCATCCCTTTCTAGCCCAATGTCAGCAGGGGACAATCCAGCCGCCTCAGTTCAACACCTGGCTAGTACAAGATTACCACTTTGTTATCGAGTTCACTCGACTAGCCGCTAACCTGATCCAAACAGCACCTGTTCACCATATCGATACCTTACTCAGCGGCATTGTTGCGCTCAAAGATGAGCTGAGTTGGTTTCAGGCAAAGGCTGCTGAGCGTCAGTTAACGCTGGATCAGCCGCTGCAGCCCACCTGCCAAACCTATCGCCAGTTTATGACCGACCTCGCACGGCAACCCTATGCGGTCAAAGCCGTTGGTTTTTGGGCCATTGAGCTAGCTTATAACCAGGGCTGGCAAATTCACAGCCCGATGCCCGGGCCCTATGCAGAATTTGCTGACCGTTGGGGAAATACGGCATTCACTGGCTATGTACAGCTGCTGGCCCAGCAAGCAGACAGTTCTCTACAAACAGTAGACGAGATGACTCAAACCGAGGCAAAAGCCGTTTTCTTAAAAGTTGCCAGTTTAGAAAAAGACTTTTGGCAAATGGCCTATGAAGGCACTTAGGAAACAAAATTATTAGACTCCACTATTGAATGTACAGACGTTGCATGCAACGTCTCTATCGCTAGCGCTGGGGGCAAGGTGGAGAATCTGATTCGATCTGACCATAGTCAAGCTTAATGATGCGGTCAGCGAGATGAAAATAATGATCGTCATGACTAATCACCAGGACCGTTTTGCCTCGCTGTTTTAGCTCAGCCAACAGCTTTGTGTAAAAAACCTCACGAAAAATCGGGTCCTGATCAGCCGCCCATTCATCAAACAAATAGATGGGGCGATTTTCTAAATAGGCGCTTAGCAGTGCCAGCCGTTTTCGCTGCCCCTGAGAAAGCGCCGTTGTCGATAGCTGTCCATCATTGATCGAGACTTTGTTCTCAAGCTCTAAGGTTGTTAAGTAGGTTTGGGCTTTTTGATCGAGGCTACTTTCAACAACGCCGATTAACCGATCAAACAAGAAAAAATCTGAAAAGATCGTAGAAAAATGTTGGCGATACCATTCTCGATTAGAGTCAACAATGGCCGTGTCATCCAGACTCAATTCGCCTGATTCAGGAATATAGAGTCCGGTAATGAGCTTAGCCAGCGTCGATTTGCCGCTGCCGTTCCCCCCTACTATAAATACAAGTTCACCCGCCTTCAGCCTCAGATTAATAGGTCCCACCGTAAACTGATGGTCGCTATCTGCACTCTGGTAAGAATGCACTACCTGGCGTAGCTGTAGCGTTTGCCAGGTTGCGATCGCAGGTTGTCGCGTCACCGTCGCCAGTTCAGCGTGGGCAGACAGCGTTAGCCCCATCTCTTTTACTTTTTTGAGAGAAACATCGGCATTGGCCAATGCGGGCAGTTGTTGCACAAGACTTTGAATAGGCCCTAGCAAATAGGTCAGGGTCAGAATATAGGCAGGTAAAACAACACGAGCCTCAGGTAGAACCCGAGGTACACCAAAAATTAGTAACCCAACCATCACAAAAAACAAAAGCTGCCCACCACCGCTGGCAACAGCTGCTAGTTTGAGGGCAGTTTTTTGATATTGACAGGCCGCCGCTGCACTTGTCGTCAAATCACCATCAAAAAACCGATGGCGACGAGGGGAATTCAGCTTTAGTTCTTTAATGCCATCGGTAATCGTGCGAAAGTGCTTTAGCAGACGGTCCATTTCCTTACGCGCTTGCCCCAGATAACCATGGGCATAGCCTATGAGAATTTGCACCAACACAATGGCCACAATCAAAAATGTAACCACAGCCAAAAATACCCACCCCGACAGTAAACCAAGGTAGATTAAGCAACCGCCAATAATAGCAACATCAATACACAAAAACGGCAGAACAAAAACAGTGTTAGAAATGGCCTGAACATCTTCAGTTAAAACAGCCAAAAGCTGACTAGGGCCAAGACGTTCTAGCTGACGTAGGGGGGCTGTCAGGATACGCTGACTTAAACTCAGACGCAGCTGATAAACAGAATTTTGGGCCAAATCAACCAGCACAAATTGCGATAGGCTGCTGGTAACAAGCACTAAAACCGTTATGCCAGCAAAAGAGGCTATAAGAGACTGAGAAGCATTTTGCTCAATAGCCGTATTGATCAGCGCGATTAATTTTGCACTGCAGCCACCGCTGATAATGCCTGCCAAAATTGCTACAGTGACACTACCCCAAGAGGCTTTGAGCAAAAGCCAGATGATGCCCATATGATTTGGTATACAGTACTAATAGCTATCTTTAAAGACAATCAAAATATTGTGGGCTTAACTGTGACAGTTATCTCTCAAAATGTTATAACCATCACCGCTAGAGGTTTGTAGGACGGAGAATTTTGTCGCCCGTCCTCACAATTCTCTCTTAATAATTTAAAATACTCTCCCTTCTCTCTGATCGATTTGAACATCATATGGATTCTAGCCTTGATGTACTTTGGATAATTCTTTGCGCTATTCTTATTACCACAATGCAGGCTGGGTTTTGCTGTTTAGAAAGTGGCTTAGTACGAGCTAAAAATAGCGTTAATGTTGCAATTAAGAATCTAGTTGACTTTTGTATCGCCTCGCTAATTTTCTCACTGGTCACGTTTCGATTAATGTTTGGAACAACGGCTTGGGGACTCATTGGCACCCAAATACCGTTGAACCATAGCTGGTCTGCCGGAGATTATTCTTTCTTTTTATTTGAGCTAACTTTCTGTGGTACTGCAACCACAATTGTTTCTGGAGCCGTTGCAGAACGCATGCGGTTTTGGGGATATTTTGTTACCGCCATTATTCTATCTGCTCTAATTTATCCAATAGCGGGGCACTGGGTATGGGGAGGGCTATGGTTTGAAACAACACCAGGTTGGTTAAGACAGCTGCAGTTTCACGATTTTGCTGGAGCCACTGTCGTTCATTCGGTTGGTGGCTGGATGGCCTTTGCTGCAATTTTAATTCTCGGACCTCGTCTAGGGCGGTTTAACACTCGCTCTCGCTCTATTGATGGTCATAGTCTGCCAACCGCAGTACTGGGAATTTTTCTTTTATGGTTTGGGTGGTTTGGCTTTAATGGCGGCAGCTGTCTTACTTTTGATGAACAAACCATACCTAAGATTTTAATCAACACGATTCATGGCGGAGCAGCAGGAGGTATCACCGCACTCGCAACAACCTGGGCGGTATACAAACGTCCCAAAGTTGCCTCAATTATGAATGGTGTGATTGGGGGTCTGGTGTCTATCACAGCTGGGTGTGATGTACTAACCTTGTTTGGGGCAGTTTGTGCAGGCAGTATCGGTGGTGTACTGTGTACTCTTTCTGAACAATGGCTTAGCCATCACCAGATTGACGATGTCGTTGGCGTTGTCCCCGCCCACCTGGTTTGCGGCATTTGGGGCACACTGGCCGTAGCCTTACTGGGAGAGCCGCAGCTATGGGCAACTGGCTATAGCTTCTGGCAAAAGCTTGGCATACAAGCATTAGGGGTTAGCGCTGTCGGTATCTATTCATTTTTCGCTAGCTATATCTTACTTAGGATAGTGAATCACTTTTATCCGTTACGTGTGACTTCAGGACAGGAGTACGTGGGTCTTAATATTTCTGAGCACGACGCTAGCACAGCCACCCAAAAGCTGATCAGCAGCATGAATAACCACTCATCACGAGGAGACTTTACCCAACCTGTTGTCGTTGAGCCATGGACTGATATCGCCCCGATTGCCAATCATTACAACCAGGTATTGGCAAAGATGAATCAGATTCAGACAGACTTAAATTCAAGCCAGGAGCGTTTATTGACCATCATTAACTCGCCAGCATTTCCTGTCGTGATCAGCCTTCCACATTCAGGCATCATTCAGTTTATTAACCAGCGTGCTACAGAGCTGTTTGGCTTTACCTTGCAAGAGACAGGGCGTTATCGAGAAACTGACTTTTGGTATAACTATACTGAGCGAGATGCTTTTTTGAAGCAGGTAAATACTAAAAAACAGGTCCATAGTTTTGAGGCCTGTCTATGTGGTGTAGACGGGAATACTTTTTGGTCACTAATTTCTGGCTTAGAAATTCGCTATGATAATCAGACCTGTGTGTTGTTTTCGTTTAGTGATATTTCCACACAAATCGCTCGAGAAAGCAGTCTACGTCAGCTGGCTAGCATAGATTCGCTCACAGGGGTCTACAATCGGCGCGCTTTTTTAGAACAGGTCCATAAGGCGTTGTCTTTAGCAACACGGCAAAACTGGCAAGTGATGATTTTAATGATCGACATCGATCACTTTAAGCGCATCAACGATGAGTTTGGCCATGCGCAAGGAGATGTAGTGATTCGCTCAGTTGCTAAAACCTGTTCGTCATTGCTACGAGAGCATGATGTTATGGGTCGCTTTGGTGGGGAAGAGTTTGTCGTGCTTTTGAGCAATATTTCTCTTAATAAGGCTTGTGCGATCGCAGAACGTTTACGACAGCAGGTAGAACAGCTCTGGCGGATGGATATGCCGCATCGGATGCAGGTTACAGTCAGCATTGGTATTGCTGAAATGCAGCCAAATGAGGCATTAGAGACCACGCTGCAGCAAGCAGATAAAGCACTCTATCAGGCCAAGGCACAGGGTCGTAATTGTGTAGAATGTTGGCGTCACCCCGCCTAGGTAATGGGCTGACGCCAACAAAAAGGCTTATCGACTATCGACTGCCACCACCAGGAGTTCTAATCACAGCCGTCTCCAGAGGTACCTCTAAACCTAGATTGGGATATGTATTACGCCGGGTTTAAGTAGCGTTTAGAGACATGATTTATGTCATGCTGCAGAGCCCAATCTATATTTTTTGATGTTCCACACATCTCTTGTACCTAGCACTGAATTCTCTTGCTCCCGTTGGGATCTATCTGCTCACGGGTGATGGCTTTAGCTCCAGAGAGTTATTGACTAGTATAAATGTTTGCTTGACAATCTAAGATCTGCTAGATTTTTCAAATATTCTTGCACCTACGCTTAGTGATTAAACCTCTTTAAATCGTGCCTCCATATTCATCAGAACTAAAGCTCTCTAATAAGAGTATTAATCAACTAAACAGTGAAGATAAAGCATTTCATGACTGGTACCGGTTCGTTCTATCTTTTCCACCACACCTGGTTAGTCATTATTTAAGTAAGTTCGGCGCAGATAAAAGTCAGATCGTTCTAGATCCTTTTAGTGGGACAGGTACAACGTTGGTCGAGTGTAAAAAGCTAGGTTTTTCATGTATTGGCCTGGAAGCGAACCCCATGGCACATTTTGCTAGTACAACAAAATTGGATTGGGCATTATCGCCCCAGCGTTTATTGGACCATGCTGACACTGTTGTTGACCTATACACTCAACAAATAGAGCGTGCTGAAACGCAGGAATCACTTTCTGCTGCTGCCCAGAAGTTAATGTTCAAAAATGCGATTGGTTTACGTCCATTGCATAAGGTTTTGACCTTATTGAAGGTTATTGAAGGTCTTCGCTGCCCACGTTTCTACAATCATGGACGTCTGGCTTGTGCCCAGGCGGCTGTACGTGCCAGTAATATTCGATTTGCTCCAGAAGTGGGGATTTCCAGAAGCCTTAAAGAGGATGCTCCTGTTATTCAGCTCTGGCAAGAAGCTATCCATAATATGGCCGCTGATATTTCTGCTTTTTCCACAAAGGAGGCAATTTCCATTAATACCTCGGTGTATCTAGGAGATGCACGAAATTCGTCCCAGCATCTGCCAAAACACTCGATCGATATTGTGATTACTTCTCCACCTTACCCCAACGAGAAAGACTATACTCGAGCAACAAGGTTAGAGTCTGTTCTTCTTGGTTTCTTTAACAACAAACAAGATTTACAAACAGTCAAGAAGACTTTGGTTCGTTCTAATAGCAGAGGGATTTATAGCCACGATGATGATGATCTGCTATCAGAGAAATATCCTGAAGTTTTAAGCATTGCTCACGAAATTGAAAGACGTCGCGAAGAATGGGGCAAAACCAGCGGGTTTTCTCGGCTATATTCTCGTGCAGTAAAACTTTATTTTGGTGGGATGGCCAGGCACTTAAAGGATTTACAATCTGTCTTGCGGCCAAATGCTCAACTTGCCTACGTCGTCGGTGACCAGGCATCTTTCTTACAAGTTCATATTCGTACTGGTGAAATCCTAGCCCATATTGCTCAGGATCTGGGGTACAAGCTCCTCGACATTGATCTTTTTCGTACACGGCGTGCCTCGAAAACAGAGGTTGACCTGCGAGAAGAAGTCGTGCTGTTAGAATGGCTGGGCTAGGCCTATAAAATAGCCTCAATTGGCTATAGGGGTCTGATTAAAAACTCTTCCCCTGGAAGTAAAACTGACTCACTGCTTAAACTGCTGTGCATAAAACTGTTCGTATCGCCCCTGTTTTTCCAACAGTTCAAAATGGGTGCCGGCTTCAGCAATCTGCCCGTTTTCAATAAACAAAATGCGATCTGCCTTACGCACGGTGCTGAGACGATGGGCAATCACAAATACGGTACGGTTCTCCATCGCTCGCTCTAATGCTTCTTGCACAAGCGCTTCCGATTCAGAATCTAGAGCGGAGGTGGCTTCATCTAAAATCAGAATGCGGGGGTTTAGTAAAATGGCGCGTGCGATCGCAATTCGCTGACGCTGGCCACCCGAGAGATTCACACCTCGCTCCCCAACCCAGGTCTGGTAGCCTTGAGAAAACTGCTGGATAAAGTGGTGCGCGTTAGCTACACGGGCAGCGGCTTGAATTGCGTCATAGTCTAACTCAGTTTGCCCATAGGCTATATTCTGAGCAATTGTGCCCGAAAATAGCGTTGTTTCTTGGGGAACAATGCCAATCTGCTGACGTAAACTCTTTAGCGTCACATCTCGCACATCGGTGCCATCGACTAAAATTTCTCCAGCTTGCGGATCATAAAATCTCGCTAACAGATTGACTAACGTAGTTTTACCGGCGCCCGATGGCCCCACTAGAGCAACAACATCCCCAGGCTGTACAAAAAGTGAAAGATTATTAAACACTGGCTTGCCAGACGCGTAGGCAAAATCAATGTCGCGATACTCTACTTTACCCGTAATCGGGGGCAGTTCTTGAGCATCTGGTTGCTCACTCAGGCTGGGCTCTTCTGCAAAAATGTCAAATACCCGTTCAACAGAGGCTTCGGTTTGCTTAAAGGCGTTATAGTGTTGCGTCACTAAGTTAATCGGATCGATCAACAATGCAACAGCTACTAAAAAGCTTACAAACTCCTGAGGCTGTAAATTACCCAGTGCAATTTGCCAGCCGCCCAACAAAAACAGAAACATAATGCTGACGGCTTCCAAAAATCCCACTACGGGATACTGAATCGCGGTCAAGTGCTCAGTGCGATATTTGGCAATGCGATTTTCATCGGCCACCTTGCTAAAGCGACCCACCTCATAATCGTCAGCGGCAAAGGCTTTCACCACTCGAATGTTGCCTAACACCTCAGTTAATAAAGAAGAGAGATTAGAAATTTCATTTTGGCTGCGACGAGAGAGGGACAACATGCGGTTACCAAAGCTGCCAATTAGCCATGCCATCAACGGTGCAATCAAAAAGCCTGCTAGGGTAAGAGGCCAGTTGAGATAAAACATGTAGATTGGAATAGCGATTAGCTGAAAGACACAGGAGATAAACTGCTGCGACATCTTGTAGATAACTTCACCAATCCGATCAATGTCCTCAGTCAGACGATAAGAGAGATCGCCAGTTTTAGCAGTCGCAAAATAATCAATGCTGAGGCGATGTAAATGGGCATAGACTTTTTTTCTCAACTCCAGCACCGACGCTAGAGAAGCACGAATCGAAAAAACTTTCTCCGCATATTGAAATAGGTTTTGAATTAGGAACGCCATGGTGGTCAACCCAAGCCACCTGGCAATATTCGACACCTGTCCCTGACTGATATAGTAGGTCACCTGCCCAGCCAAATAGGGCAATGTAATCGTGGTTAGTACATAGCAAACGATGAACACAAACGACCAGCCAAACAATGGCCACTGGGGCTTGAGAAAAGGCAACAGTTGCCAATAAACCGAGCGCTGTTGTTGGGCCATAAAAGTTCACTCAAAATTCAACACTTAGAATTGCACTCTTAAACCTGAGTGCTGGGAACAGCTGCGGTGTTTAGTTTTTCCAAGGTATCTAATACCACTTTGGCAATGCGATAGGACGCACCAAAGGGGCCAAATCGTTCTTGTCCATTGGCAATACAAGCGTTTAGATACTCTTCATTCTGGATCGTCTCCACAGCATAGTGTGCTGCTTCTTTAAGAATGGCGGGTGTCGCTGGTTCAGTGCCAATTGTTTTGACCGAAAGCCCCAGCAGCCGCTCCTGGGCTTCAGCAAACGCATAGGTAAACTGCGGCCCCTGACCGGGAATTTGCAGAATCGGTTTACCAATGGCCATAGCTTGGTCAACCGCTAGCCCAGCCATGCCTAAAACCAGATTTGTGCGACAAATAATATCGCTAAACGCATCGCTAAAACAGCGGACCGTCACCACTGATTCTCCTTGTGCTGGGTAAGTGAGGGTTCCCTGATGATGGGACCAGCCTGCTTCTTTGGCCGTTGTCCCCAGTGTGGACATGACATCCGGTACTAGCGCCGCACAAAACTGAACCTGAGGATTTAGCTGGGCAATTTCTATCGCCAAATCTAGCAGCAGCTTAAAGTTGCGCATAGCCTCTAAGGTTCGTGAGCCGGGCAACAGGGCCATCATCGGTCTAGCTGCATCAATCTGGAGATCTTTACCCTTTGGCTTCAGTCGGTCCAAAGACGGGATGCCGCCAAACTGAGCCTTGGTAAATCCCTGTCGTTGATAATCTTTGGCCGTATAGGCATCTCGTGAAAAGAGCGCCAAACAGCGAGGAGATTTAAGCACAGCATCGAGAACGATATCTAGCTTGAGAGTCCCTTCATACATAGCCGACAGCGATGAGGTGAAGGAAATAAAGGGCTTGCCACTGAGATAGGCAAAACATTGCCCTACCACATCCCCTGTGGCAAACACTAAGTCACAGTCAGGGGCATAGCGACGAACAGCTTGAATTTGTCGCCAGGTTGAAGTTAATAGTCCAGCGCGAATATCGTTGAGTAGCCGCAGACGATTGGTATAGGTAAACCCCCCCGACGGTAGCGTCAGCGTAGGGGATACGATGGGAACGTTAATATTTCGATAGGCATGTCCTTGGCCAACAATGGGAGCGGCTGCAATATCTAACTCTGGTGCCAGCTCTCGCAGACTGCGAATGATGTGAGAGGAGTGGTTATCTTCTCCGTGGCCATTACTGATAAATAGAAGTTTATAGGGCATGGGTAGACGGCAATTCACCAGAAAATAGCCCTGCCCAATGGTCAATAGTCTCCAAAATAAGGTTAGGAGCAAGAAGCGGATAACATCGCTAACCAAGTCTGAATAAAGCACCTGAAACCAAGCCTTTATTCTGATGAGTTGCAACTGTCATGTCACCTTCAGTCCCCAGGCAGAGGTGCAGCTGAATCCATAGTACAGCCTGGCGACCCTTTGACATTGGCCGGAGCTCAATCAAGAGATTGTCACTCATGGGAATCTCTTGAAAAGGTCAAACGTAGGTTTCGCCGTCGACCGTGTAGGTTGCGATCGCAATGGATTCATCTTTATGATCAAGTTTTGAGTCCTTAATGTTGAGTTTTAAGTTAAGGGCACCCAATTTTCTTGATAGCCATGGCCCTTGCAACGCTCACTCAGACATCCCTTTCAAGAAGCTGCTCTGCATTGACAAAATTGCCTAAGCACTGTTTATTTTCAATTCGCCCCAACATTTGCGCTCCTCTGGCACAATGAGGTGGTTGAACTCCCTACGCTAAGTAAAGGTTTTCCCAGGTTTTGGTCTTAACGCCTGACAATTTATTTCCGTTTAAGCTCGATCCGTTTCAACTTGAAGCTATTGAAGCACTCAACCAGGGCGAGTCCGTGGTGGTTTGTGCTCCCACCGGCTCCGGTAAGACCCTGGTAGGCGAATACGCGATTCACCGAGCCCTTCACAGCAACAAGCGAGCATTCTACACGACTCCGCTTAAAGCTCTCTCTAATCAAAAACTACGGGATTTTCGCGAACTCTTTGGCCATGAAAAAGTCGGATTGCTAACGGGGGATACCTCTATCAATCGCGACGCACCTATTTTGGTGATGACCACAGAAATCTTTCGTAATATGCTGTACGGCACCACCATGGGAGCGGTGGGAGACGCTGTTCAAGATGTTCAAGCGGTGGTTCTAGACGAATGCCACTATATGAACGATCGGCAGCGCGGCACGGTATGGGAAGAGTCAATTATCTATTGCCCTCCGGAAATTCAGCTAGTGGGCCTATCAGCTACGGTGGCCAATGGTGAACAGCTGACTGACTGGATCACCAAAATTCATGGCCCCAGTCTGCTGATCTATTCAGATTTTCGACCCGTTCCTTTAAACATCCATTTCGCGACAGGGAAAGGAATTTTTCCACTACTCAATGCTAAAAAAACGGCACTCCACAGCCGCTTAAAGAATCATCGCAAGCCCGCGCGTCATCAAAAAGGTCAAAAGAAAAAAGCGGTTACTGCCAACAACGCATTTATCGTCACCCAACTCCAGCAAAAAGATATGCTGCCCGCTATCTTTTTTATTTTTAGCCGAAAAGGATGTGACAAAGCCGTCCAGAGCATTAGCAATTTGTCATTGGTCAACCCCGATGAAATGGCCATCTTAAAACGTCGGATTGATGGCTTTTTAGCAGCTAACCCAGAGGCCGCTCGGGCTGGACAAGTAGAACCGCTCTATCGAGGCATTGCAGCGCACCATGCTGGTCTCTTACCCGCCTGGAAAGGATTGGTAGAAGAGCTGTTTCAAGCAGGATTAATCAAGGTTGTTTTTGCGACCGAAACCCTGGCAGCGGGGATTAACATGCCCGCACGCACTACAGTCATTTCCAGTTTGTCAAAGCGGACCGACAGTGGCCATCGTTTGCTCCATGCCTCAGAATTTTTGCAGATGGCTGGCCGAGCCGGACGACGAGGGATGGATATAGAAGGCCATGTAGTCACAGTAGAAACCCCATTTGAGGGCGCTAAGGAAGCTGGCTATCTGGCTCTAGCAGAACCCGACCCGCTGGTTAGCCAGTTCACACCGAGCTATGGCATGGTTCTCAACCTATTACAAACCCACTCTCTTGAGGAGACGCGTGATCTAGTAGAGCGCAGCTTTGGTCAATATCTGTCCACGCTGCATCTCACGCCACAGCAGCAGGCCATCAATGATGTCGAAAACAATATTGCCCTGATCCGTGAGCAGCTCGATTCCATCGGGGACGACACCATTGCAGAATATGCCAAGCTGCGCGAACGGCTGCGCGAGGAGCGCCGTTTGCTTAAGATTTTGGACAAACAGGCCACAGAAACCCTGACGGGCGACCTGCAGACGGTCGTTAATTTTGCGGTTGCTGGCACAGTGGTTTCTCTAAAGGGCAAACATATTACTGTTCACAATCCTTTACCCGCTGTCCTGGTGGCAAAGCTGCAGGGCCCTGGCAAGGTTACCTATTTAGTGTGTCTCACCCACGACAATCGCTGGATGATGGCGGCCCCCCGAGATGTCTTTGCCCTTTATGAAAAGTACGAGCGCATTGCGGCGGTCGATTATCTGACTCCACCAAATACCCTCACAATGAAAGCCGGAAATCAGTGTCCTGGAGATGACGCTAGTGCTGCTGTGGCTGCGCAAATACCTACAGATTTACCCACCCTGGATGAACTTGCCCCCGAGGTTAAAGAGCAGCGCGATCGCATGCGCTCTGTAGAAGCCATACTAGAAAACCATCCACTAAACGAGTTTGGCAAACCTAAGTCGCTACTCAAAAAGCAGCAGCGGCTGACTACACTAGAAACCGAGCTGCGCGATCGCAAGAAAAAGTACACCAAATACGCCAGTCGTTACTGGCAAGAGTTTCTCAACCTCATGGCTGTGCTTGAAGCCTTTGGTGGTCTCGAAGAGAGTCAGCCAACCAACTTTGGCAAACTAGCCTCCGCCATCCGAGGTGAAAATGAGCTATGGCTGGCGCTGGCCCTCGGCTCCGGAGAATTTGACCACCTGCCACCACATCAGTTTGCAGCCGCCTGTGCCGCCATTATTACCGAAATTACCCGGCCCGATACCTGGACACGCTACCGCACATCTGCAGCGGTCGAAGAAGCCCTGGCCGGTCTGCGCGCCACCCGCCGTCAGCTGTTTCAGCTCCAGCGCCGTTATCAGGTTACTCTACCTATCCCGCTTGAATGGAATCTGATCGCCCTCGTGGAAGAATGGGCCTTGGAAGCTGATTGGAAGGAGCTGTGTCAAAACACCAGTCTAGATGAGGGAGATGTCGTCCGTATTCTGCGGCGTACTTTAGATATCTTGACCCAAATTCCCCATGTTCCATTTCTGCCCAGTGGGCTCAAGTCCACAGCTCGTCAGGCAGCCCATTTAATGAATCGATTCCCCATTAATGAAGTAGGTGTGTCATCAAATAACCTAGACGAGGGCGAAGCAACAGATAACAGCGATGAAGAAGAATAGCAATCCTGCCCACTGTCCAAGTTAACCCATGTCCATGACATCTTCCTCTCTACCTATTCAGCCTAAGACCCTGACCCGTGCCCGGCGAGCCGTACGTTGCGCACCGTTTTATATGAAACTGCTGGAAGCGATGCGATCGCAAAGTGTTCCCCTCCGGGCCATCAGCGACGACCGAGGCATGCTCAGTGGATACACCCGTCAACCCCTTTCAGACGTAGCTGCCGATAATCATTTAGGGTGGCTGACAACAGTTGGTATCATCCGTAGAGAAGTCGATGGGCAGGGTCTAACCGATAGTTTTCGGCTGACGCCAATCGGTCGTCAACTGGTTGAACAATGGCAAGCCGCAGGTCGTCCGGATTCTACTGGCAGCCCTCTGGATTATTTACTCAATGCCAGAAATCGCTGGTTAAGACTACCGACTTGGCTACGATAGTCAGGTAAATTTTTAGACTACTGTCTGCAAATACAGCAGCATGTAAAAGTCACGATGTCTAAATAGTGGAGTTTGGGTAAGGTTAAGCAATAGTGCAGATCGTCAATTATCAGCTGAACTATCGGTAAAGTTATTGATCATCGACACATTGGCCAGCCGAGTTTGCCCAAGCCCCAGGCCCTAGTCTGCCAGAATTAAGGTTTCAGGATTTACACTCAACCTTTATTTAATTTTTTTAGTTTGATACAGCCTAATTCTAAAACTTTGTATCGAGAAGCCGTTATTCCAGCTTTTTATTTCAACTCAGTATTTCAACCATTAACAATTCAATTAGACCGGGAGACGCTCTAGCATGAAGGCCATTATGGTAGTGGGGACAACTTCCCACGCAGGGAAATCTCTACTCGTTACAGCACTTTGTCGTATGCTCAGCCGTCGCGGCTGGCGAGTGGCTCCCTTCAAAGGGCAAAATACAGCTCCTAATACCTACGTCACAGCTAACGGTGCCGAAATTGGCTATGCTCAAGCAGTACAAGCTTGGGCCGCTGGTGTCTCTCCCCAAGCCGAAATGAATCCGGTACTGCTCAAACCCAACCAGAGTGGTAGCACATCCCAAATTATTATCAAAGGCCGTCCCGTTGGCCAAACGACACCGGCCCACTATTACGAAACCTACTTTGAGACCGGCTGGCAGGCTGTACAAGAAAGTCTCGCGCGCCTCGGGCAAGAATTTGACCTACTAATTTGTGAAGGCGACGGCAATCCTGCTGAAATCAACATCAAGCATCGAGACTTAGCCAATATGCGCATTGCTAAAGCGCTTAAGGCACCGACTATTTTGCTGGCCGACATCGACCGAGGGGGAGCCTTTGCCCATATCGTAGGCACCCTTGAGCTACTTGAACCAGATGAACGAGAGCTGGTTAAGGGCATTGTTATCAACAAGTTTCACGGTCAAAAAAGTCTGATCGAGCCAGGTATTGAATGGCTCGAAAAACGCACGGGTATTCCCGTACTTGGGGTCATCCCTTGGATTGAGAGTGCAGCGCCAAAAGACAATTCCCTATCCCTAATGGAACGGCCTGCCGAAAAACAATCCGCTGAACTCAATATTTCCGTTATTCGACTACCCAGGATCTCTAACTTCACAGACTTTGATCCATTGGAAGCTGAACCATCGGTCAATGTTAAATACCTTAGCCCCAAAGATGACCTGGGCCATCCAGACGCCGTCATCCTGCCCGGCACTAAAACCGCTATTGCTGACCTGCTAATTTTGCAACGCACCGGTATGGCCGAAGCCATTCAAAACTATGCGGCAGCTGGTGGTACCGTACTTGGCATTTGCGGCGGCTTCCAACTGATGGGGCAAATGCTGGCCGACCCAGAGGGTCTAGAGGGGCAAGAGGGACGCTTTAGAGGATTAAGTATCCTACCGTTGCGCACAGTCATCACTCAAAACAAGGTAGCTCGGCAACGCTCTGTCAGCTCCAAATATCCCCAAGAAGGTCTACCCGTCAATGGCTACGAAATTCATCATGGGCGCACTCAGCTAGTGATGACACCAGAAGGCGGCGAACCAGGTCCTAAATTTCAACCAATTTTTGACGACCGCAGCCTAGGCATTGTGGATGAAACCGAATCTCTGTGGGGCACCTACCTGCACGGCATCTTTGACAATGGCCCATGGCGTAGAGCATGGCTCAATCGTTTGCGACAGCAGCGAGGTCTAGGCTCACTCCCCACAGGTATTGCTAACTATCGTGAACAGCGTGATGCTGTACTTAACGATTTAGCTAACACAGTTCAGCAGTACATCAATCTAGAACCCATTCTCACTCAGTCTTAGAGGCATTAAAAGTATTGGCCCGTCAGGCCAGCGACCTATGCACTTCATCATTCAAACCAGCTATGGCAGAATGCTGAAGCCGTATACTTTATTCCTTTTATGCCCCTTCACACCATCCTATTGGCGGCCGGTGGCCTGGCTGCAGGTCTGCTAGCCGGGCTGCTGGGTATTGGCGGCGGGGTACTGATGGTACCGCTATTGCTGCTATTTGGCATTAATGTTGATCAAGCTGCCGCAACGAGCCTACTGGCTATCTTAATAACAGCTACAACAGGAAGTTTTCAAAACTGGCGTATGGGGTATCTGCAGCCCAGAAATGTGCTGCTGCTAGCAATGCCCGCTGTGGCCTTAGTCATTGTAGGGACAGAATTTGGCAATCTGTTATCAGAACATTGGAGAAGAGCTGCTTTTGGCATTCTGCTGCTCGCCAATCTCTATCTTGTCAGCCTCAAAAAACGTGCTGCTGCTGCTCAACCGACCAGTCCCATTTCACCCATCGCTGCACGGCTAGTTACTGGGAGTACCTCAGGCTTTATGGCCGGGTTATTTGGGGTTGGGGGTGGGGTGATCATGGTGCCATTACAGGTATTACTGATGAATACCAACATCAAAAGCGCTGTACGTAACAGTCTGGCAGTCATTGTATTAACCTCCCTTGTGGCCTGCATCCACAATGGTCTTAAGGGAGACATCGTCTATGGAGCAGGCTTGAGTTTGGGCATCGGGGGGCTGGTGGGGGTACAAATCAGCACTCGTTTTTTACCCAAGCTGCCTGAAAACCTTGTCAGTCAGCTGTTTCGCACATTACTTTGTGTGTTGGCAGCCTATGTCTTTTGGCAAGCGTGGCAAGCTTACGTCAGTCAACTGTGAGCACATAACAAAAATGGGTGCCAGACTGGCACCCATTTGCTGACCCAAAGCAGCCACTATGCAAGCTACTTGATATTTTCAGAAAACCCAAAGACTAGCTATCCAAAAGAGATTAACAGCGCACCAGCTCTTTGGACCTTTTGCCCAACAAACCTAGGCCATAAAAAAACCACAACCTTAATCAGATCCAAACCAAAATTCAGGTGAGGATATCGAAAATACCCCCCTTACTCTCTGGTTTGAATGTAAAGGATGAGCAAGAAGACAGTGGGAACAAAGACAAACAAAATGCTGGCTACAAACCCTAGATTATTAACTTCCATAGGACTCGCTACTACTTCTCTCAACAACAAAGCACATGGCTAAGCATATCACCCTGCTTTAACCGAATGAACCCATAGTGATGTGATTTGCAGCTAGCGAAAAAGATGCTAAGCACCACTCAAGCCAGCACCTTTACCTACTTTTTGTTTTTTGGTTTAGTCACCACACTGACTGGGCCATTCACCAATGTCTGGCAAGCCAAACGGCAGTTGCTAGGGCGCTTCTTAAGCCTTTTTTCCTCGACCGCTGTGCGTGGGGAAAGGTTTTCTAATCCTTCAGTAATTTCGACTACACACAACGCACATTGACCATATCCACCACAGTTCATCATCTTGCCTGTGAAGGTATAGATGTCAACGCGGTTGTCTATAGCTTTCTGCCGCAGATTTGCACCATCTGCCGCTGTGATCTCAACATCTTCTTTAATAAACTTAATGGTGGGCATCGATCAGCTCCAAAGGCAATCGCTATCAAGTCGAGAACGCCGCGAGCGGCACAATCCTAAGCAGTCCAACTTGCAATGGATTATGAACTCTAGTTACACTTCTTTATACACTTTAATCTTCGAATTTGAGTGTATTAGTCCGTTGGGAATCGTCTGGATTCAATACCAAGCAAGGTTGTTTGTTCATTGTCCCTGCTCTGCTTTGCCACTGAGGAAAATTCCTCAAGTCTTAGCTTGGAGTGGATATGGCAATCTGGTAGCCTATTTGTATCGGTATTTTAATGTACGGCTAACATTTCCAAACTAGGAGGAGGCGCGTAGTCAATGGGACTACCCTGGTACCGGGTACATACAGTCGTGGTTAACGATCCCGGACGACTGATTTCTGTACA
>JBCDIX010000005.1:0-157873 GCA_038748405.1 Cyanobacteria bacterium P01_H01_bin.21
GAAGAGTTGGTGTTTCAACGGTGCCAACGATTATCTCAACAACAAGACCTGATTCAGGGGCTGACCTTCTACCATTGGTGGCCTGGCTATGATGACAGAGACGCTGCGTAATTGTGGGTGTTTAACCCGACTTGATATTAGACACCTAGACACTATTACAGCCTTGTTTGTAACGGTGCTGCTAATTTCTAATGTGGCATCGACTAAAATTGTTGACTTTGGCTGGTTTACCTTTGATGGTGGTACTCTGTTGTTTCCCCTGAGCTATATTTTTGGGGATATCCTGACCGAGGTGTACGGCTATGCCCGCTCCCGCAAGGTGATCTGGACAGGGTTTGTAGCAGCACTCATCATGTCAGCTACGTTTATGGTGGTCGGGGCGCTACCAGCGGCAGCTGATTGGCCTTACCAAGAGGCCTATGATCAAATCCTGGGGCTAACATCAAGGATCGTGATGGCTAGCCTCATTGCTTATATCGTTGGTGAGTTTTCCAACTCGTTTATTTTGGCCAAGCTGAAGGTGGCAACCCAAGGTCGACGGCTCTGGATACGGACAATTTCATCAACGCTGGTGGGTCAGGTGTTGGATACGGCGTTGTTTATTGCGATCGCATTCTGGGGGCTGTTTCCCCCCAGCCTGATGGTTACCTTAATTGTGTCTAACTATATCTTTAAGTGTGGCGTAGAGATTCTCTTTACCCCGATTACTTATGGCTTGACCCACTGGCTAAAGCAACAAGAGAACGAAGACTTTTACGACCGCCATACAAACTTTAATCCCTTTCACCTGTTGCCGGGGCCGCTATCCCGATAGGAGTGCAAAAACGTACAAGACACGCTGAGCATCCCCCGTTAAACTAGGATAAACTTGCCATGGCTGTCTATGAGTCGTCGAGCTGCTGCTCCTAAAGAATGCGTTAAGTTCTGGCGTGACCCCGTATTGCGTGGTCTGGAATTGCTCCATGCTACGTATATTACCTATGCATTTTCCCGTCATGCCCATGAGGGTTTTGGCATTGCCATTGTTGAATCGGGAGCCATGGAGTTTTACTATCGCGGTGCGAGCCATGTAGCTCCAGCCGGTAGCGTGGTGATTACACAGCCGGGTGAAATGCATACAGGGCAAGCTGTGCTAGAAACAGGCTGGACCTATCGCACACTTTTGCCCGCTGTCGACTGGATGGAACAAGCTGCAGCAGAGCTAAAGCTGCGCTCAAGAGAAATCCCTTATTTCTCGTCTCCCGTCATTCACGATAAGCGTTTGAACCAGCAGCTGGTCAGTCTCCATCGAACCTTGGAAACGTCTCCCTCTTCTTTAGAGCGAGAATCTCGGTTTTTATGGGGATTGACAAGATTAATTCATGGCCACTCTAGCCCGCGCCCTCAAGTCAAGGCGGCTGGCACTGAGAACGCTGCTGTGCAAAAGATACAGGACTATCTTAACTGTTACTACACCTATAATATCTCCCTTGATGAGCTAGCTAATCTTGTTGGTCTCAGTCCGTTTCGATTACTCAGGGCGTTTAAAAAACAGGTTGGCCTACCGCCCCACGCTTACCTAAATTATGTGCGTGTTTATCAGGCAAAACAACTTTTGGCAGCCGGTCAGTCGATTGCCGAAGCTGCTATAGCCACTGGCTTTGCTGATCAAAGTCACCTACATCGGCATTTTAGAAAAATGGTAGGTGTGACACCGGGCCAATATGTTCGAGGCTGTCGAACCTAGAGCTTATTGTAGACAGCTTTGATGGCTCGATAAGGCCCCCAAAACTTGCTTTCCATCGAACGGACAGCGTCTTCTACTGTCAGCTTACAAAAAGTGTCTGATGTGACAGAATTTCCAGAGAGCACTAGATGCTCAATGCTCCCTTCGCGTTGACAGAAGTCCGTCATAGAGTCTTCCTGGGTTAAATCCATGGGTAGATCAAGACATCTTGCTCGATATTGGCTAATGCTGCTTCTAGCCGTTTAGCAGAGCGACCTGAGATAACAACTTGAGCCGCTTCTGCCGCGGCGACTTTGGCGATCGCAAACCCCATGCCTGAGCGACTACCAATTACAACAACCTTCTTGCCTTTTAATGGATTCATGATTAAATTTTATCCACATCAAAAGTTAACTATTCAAGATTTCTGTAGTTTTTAACTAATGTACTGCTCCTGTAAATATAAGAAAAGAAATACAAAATATGCCTTTTCTATTCTTTCTAAAAATAAGCATTAAAGGCTGTGTTTTTTCTTATTATAAAAACTGTCTTTGTCAGGTTCGGAAAAGGTATTTACTTGAAAAGTAAATTGAAGCCCTTGAGGCTAAAACTCCTATTTGAGGAAAAATACCCAAGTAAAATGCTTTAAAGCTCGTCGCATGAAAGAGGCCATCATGTCTCTAATAGATCTAACCTGATTTTTATATGTCTCGAAATTTACTTTTGTTTCATAAAATATCCTGTCTGAAATGAAGATATAGTTGATAGGAAACATGTATATGTACACTAATTACGGCCAGTTAATTTGTCAAACAAACCCCATAAATAGCTGGTATTGATGTCATCGATTTGGAATGTATCTTCTGTGACTATTGACTACACTAATCTCCGCAAACTTGACCTTAATTTGCTGCTTGCCCTTGATGTTCTAATTGAGGAAAACAGTGTGACTAAGGCCGCAGAGAAACTCAATATGAGCCAGTCTGCTATGAGTTATTCGCTAAAGCGGTTGCGATCGCTATTGGACGATCCTATTTTGATTCGTACATCCCGTGATATGGAAGCAACCCCCTATGCCCGTGAAATTAGTGTTGCCATTCGTCAGATTCTGACTGACATTCAGACTGCGTTACTCGAAAGAGATTCTTTTGATCCAAATACGGCCCGCGAAGACTTTCGAATTGCAGCTAGCGACTATGTTGAGGCGACATTGGGGTGCGATCTCTTAAATCGATTAATCCATCAGGCCCCTGGCATCCGTGTTCGCCTCGGCAACTTTAACCGAGATACTGCTTTAGATGCATTAGATAATGGCAGCATTGATCTGTTTATTGATGTTGCACAGCCTTGTAAGAGCTGGCATGTCACACAAGAGCTATACCATGAGGAATTTGTCTGCATTGTGAATGGCGATATGGCGATGACGGAAATATCGCTGACGGATTATCTGGAGCGATCGCATATTTTGGTATCGATGCAAGATGGTTTTCAAGGTGCTGTTGACCAAGCATTAGAACAGCAGCAGCAAATAAGAAACGTTATTTGGTCAACGGCCCATTTTATGACCGTTCCATTTCTAATTGCCAATTCTGACTGTGTAGCATTGTTACCGAGACGCATGGCACAAAAATGCGCCCAATCAATGGGACTCAAACTGTTAAAGCCACCGATTGATATGAAAGGATTTGCCATCGTTATGGTTTGGCATCAGCGCAACAACAATCTACCCCAGCATCAATGGCTGCGTCATCAGCTACTGGAAGCGACACAAACACTCTAGAAAACAAAATTAGCCCCACTATTAAACGTACAGATGTTGCATGCAACGTCTCTCCAGTATTAATTCTGAGCTCTTATAAAATCCTTATCTCTTGGGCGCTAGTTCTTGTGCAAATATCTGTTTTGAACAACCTTAAATGCTCTATGCGACAACTCCTACGGTAATCAAATATAGTGCGGCTTCTTCTGTGCCATCAATGCCCAATAGCTCATTTAGAGCATCATCAAAAAAAGCACCAACACAGCATACGCCTAACCCCAAAGCCGTTGCAGCTAGATATAAATTCTGGCCCAGGTGCCCTGCTTCCATCAGCACATAGCGGTAGGTGCGCTCATGGTATTTCCAGCGTGTTCGTTGAAAAATCCCAGAGACAACAAAACAAACCTGAGCTTCTCCTAGAAAATCTTGGTTCAACCCTGCTTGCACTAATGGCCGACGCAGATCCCCAGGTTCAATTAGCTCTAGTTTATGTTGTTGAATGGCATGGTGATAAAGCCCAGGTTCTAACCCGTCAACTCGGTGGACAATTGGATAAATTTCTAAGGGGTAGAGTGCTCCAGAGGACGGCACTGTGCGAAACTCACGCTCGTCCCAGGTGATCCCCTGGGCTAGATAGAGTAGCTGAGAGAGCTGAGTCAGCGACAGTGAATTCTGGGTGTTGTACTGGCGCTGTGACCGTCGAGTGATAATAGCTGTAGCGAGGTCTAAAGTTGTAATAGAAGAGGTATCTGATGGCAAACCCTTGGGTAAGTCAATTTGCTGAACTTCTGGATAGGTTTTGTAGAGTGGTGGTGCCTGACCCCAGTTCAGAATAGTTGCGATCGCTTCACCATAACCTGGCTGGCTCCATTGATGATAAAGCAATCCGACATCCTGTTCTACCTCTGCAAGATCGACAGTTTCTTGAGATATGACAAATCGCTCAAACCCAATCCCAGTAGCAATTGCCAAAATAAACAATAACAGATCCCGGCGTCTGCTAGATGGAATTGCTAATTGTCGCGAAGAGACTGATTGGCCCTTTGATGGTTGTTGTTTTGGGGCGGATAGGGTGGGCTCCTGTGGGGTAGACAAAGGCTTAGGTTGTTCCCTAAACCGACTGCGAAAAAAGGCTTTAACCCGAGCCCAAGTTTGAATAAGATGTATCGCTGCTAGCGTAACCCACAGATACCCTACCTGGCTATGAAAGCCAAAGTGATGTAGCCCCATAGCATCAGCAATTAGACCCGTGATAAATACATAGATGCTGCTAACTATCAGCAGAGCAATCACGACATAGTCGATATCGCGCCGTTTTACCAGTGCCATAGACCCTCACAAAGCGCTGCTCTCTAGTGTATCGAGTCTGAGCAGATCGATGAATTGACATTGCTCATTCTCAGGATTAAGGATTAACTGAGTTTTAAGTCGCTACATCCCCAAACTGCTAAAAAATCTGCGATTCTATCTCTATGTTGGCTATGCTAATTCTTTTGCGCCGTTGCTGATTAGATGGTAAACCGATCTGTACAAAGCGTTATGTATCAGCATCTTGATAGATACAACTATAGGTCAGAGTAGCAATACCCTTTGCTCATAAAAAAGCCAGCGCGGACCTGGCTATGGGGTCAGTTGCGCTGGTTGCTGCGGCAGCGACTACTATCCAAAAGTAAACTGCCTGGCATAAATTACAGCGTTTTTATATAAGAAGGCTTTATGATCAATATGAGATTGTTTTCATCAATATAAGAAAACGTTTATCTTTGATTTGCGCTATGGAGGTCTTAAATAAGCTAAAACGGCACTATTGTTCGAATCTGAACTAGCACTTAAGTGTAGATGAGTCAGGCCATTGGATTTATCTTTTCTCAGAAAGCGTTTATTTGCACCACTGTATGCCAGTTTTATGCTGCTGGTTGTTCTGCTTTTGGCGCAAGAAATTCTAAGTGTTGTCGTTGGCTTTTCCAAACAACGGATAACAGATGATGTTACCCAGGCATTTCAGATAAAGCGTGAAAGTGAGCGGCTATTGAGGTCAGCTCTAGAAGAAAAAGTTGCCCTGCGTGGATATTTGTTAACTCAAAGTAATACTTTCTTACAGCAGTATCAACAGG
This sequence comes from Cyanobacteria bacterium P01_H01_bin.21, assembly GCA_038748405.1. Classification (GTDB taxonomy): domain Bacteria; phylum Cyanobacteriota; class Cyanobacteriia; order Phormidesmidales; family Phormidesmidaceae; genus Leptothoe. The sequence continues at coordinate 5,579 of JBCDIX010000005.1, forward strand.
GGCAAGAAACATTTGAAGCGAGTTTGCAACGACTGTCAAATCTGCTGGTTAATGATGAACTACAGCAAGACACTTTAACTACCATTGAAGTATTCCACGATCAGTGGTCACAAAAATTTGCTCAACCCATTATCAGTAATTCTTTTGACGAGACTATTTTAGAGTCTGAAGACAGTTCGTTAGACCCGCTGCGAGATGCTGTCGATCAAATTTTGACCTATGAACAGGGCATTATTGATGAACAAAATGAACGCTTGAAGCGCTTAGATCGACTTAATGGTTTGGGATTAGGACTTAATATTGCCGGTGTGGGGCTGGTTGTTGTTGGCACTGGATTAAACTTAATTTTATTGAGACGCCGTGTGCTGGTGCCGTTAAAACAGCTCATTCAGGTGGGCGGTTGCTGGCGTAGTGGGCAGCTGTCGAGAAGAATTAATCACAATTCAGAAGATGTGATGGGGCAGCTGGCGACCACCCTCAATGGAATGGCTGAAGGCATTGGAGTGAGGCAAGCATATATTCAAACGCGAAATCAGCAGCTCGAAGATTTGATTGGTACCCTGTCCCACGATTTGCGCACGCCTCTGCTAGCCAATCGTAGTATGCTCAATGCGATGCTCGGGGGCGCATTTGGCTCTGTCAGTGACAGGCTTAAAGATGTTTTAGAAGACTATCGTGAGGGTAATGACAACCTAATTACCCTGGTGGAGACTCTACTGGATATCAGCCGTTATGAAGCGGGTGGGAGTCAGCTATTGAATCGTAAGCCTCTAGATTGGGATCACATTTGCGATCGCGTCATTAAGTGGATTCAGAATAGCTCTGCAAATAAATGTCGACTAAAAGTGCGTATTGCCTATGATTTACCTACGGTGTGCGGTGATGCCATTGAAATTCAACGGGTGCTGCAAAATTTAGTCGATAATGCTGTTCGCGTTAGCGATCGGGGGCAGTCGGTTTTAATCGATGTGTCAGCCCCCAATGATGTCAGCATTCAAGTTGCCGTGTATGACCAGGGTCCGGGACTTAAAGAGCAAGATGCCAGTCAGCTATTCTACCGATTTTCTCAATCGACTGGGCGTCAGGGACGCGCTGGTCTGGGACTTTATCTCTGTCGCCAAATAATTGAAGCCCATGGAGGTAAAATTTGGGTGGACAGCCAACTGCAGCGAGGAGCAACATTTTTATTTAGTTTGCCAATTAGTTTGCCAATTACTCAAAGCCACTCTGGGTCACCGATTGAGCGTGAGCACCCTAACTTTTAGGAAACCATGTCAGAAGCGATTGCCCCCATTCATATTCTGCTAGTAGAAGACCATGCGCTGATGCGACGCGGATTAATGGGGCAATTTAGTCTGGAGCCTGATTTTAAGGTGGTAGGAGAAGCTGAAAATGGTCAGCAGGCGATCGAACTAGCGGCTCAACTGCAGCCAGATATCGTTTTGATGGATATTGAAATGCCCATACTAGATGGGATCTCAGCAACTCAGGCTATTAAGTCTAGAGAGAATGATATTCGAGTTTTGGCATTAAGTGCCTTTGGTAAAGATGCTCAGGTTGTCGGTATGCTCGCTGCTGGAGCCGATGGGTACTGTTTAAAAAGCATTGAATGGCAACAGCTTTTAGCAGTCCTACGACTAATTCAGGGCGGTGGAACCTATTTAGATCCACAAATTGCTCATAAGCTGGCTTCAATGTTGAAAGCCAATACAGCCATGGCCTCTCAAGTGGCAATGATGTCAGCTCTGACAGCACGTGAGCGTGAGGTTTTGCACTTAATCAGTGAAGGGGCGTCTAATCAGGAAATTGCGGATCAGCTCTATTTATCTTTGGGAACAATTAAGGCATACGTGCGGACAATTTTGAATAAGCTGAGTGTTGATGACCGGGTTCAGGCGGCGGCTAAGGCGGTACGTGAAGGCTTAATTTGAGATCTGGGCATGCGGATAGCCACCTGGATACTGTCTGTCGGATAGCCTCAAATAACCGGTTGGCAGTGTTATGTACAAACGTATCTTTGGCATCGTAGAGAACAATAAACAAAACAACGATGTTAGAAATTGTTTTTTACATTTGTTGAATTAAATACTCAATATTCAACCACTGTTAATACGTGAGTGCAGGTTGTTTAGATATTTGCTTCTGATATTTAGGGTCGCTACTTGTTTCAACCTGTGATATTGCAATCATAGGTGATGTTTACTATGGTTTCGAAGACTGTTTGCTGCTGAGAACCAGTGCCTGGTGCAGCAGACCGTACCTCAAACTGTTGTGAAAGCTCTCTAGAATTCTCATCCTAGAGAGCTAGGCTTATAGCGATTGAAAGTATCAGCTCATGCTCCTGTTTTGCTGTTTGCTTTTCTTTATCTATTATGAGCCATATTTTGATTGTCGAAGATTCACTTCGGGTGTCGTCTTTTCTAGAAAAGGGGCTAAAGACCCATGGCTATACAACATCCACTGTAGATAACGGTAATGATGCGATTTCCATCATGTTGGATGACGAAATTGATTTGATGATTCTGGACTTGGAATTACCGCAAACAAGTGGTTTAACTGTACTGGAGCGTTTGCGTGAGCAGAGGAGGAACATCGCTGTGATTATTCTCTCTGCAAGTCATGAAATGGATGATAAATTAGCAAGCTTTAGCAGTGGTGCTGATGACTACCTCACTAAGCCATTTCGGTTTGAAGAGCTATTAGTACGTATTCGTGCTCGGTTGCGAGATGTGCGTCAGCTGCAGGCAAAGGGGGTTAATTCTCAAGTTTTAAACTTAAATGATCTAGAAATTAATCTCCGCTCACGTCAAGTACATATCAATGGTCGGTTAATTAACCTATCAGCTCGAGAGTTTATTTTGGTTGAAACTTTTATGCGTCATCCTGGCCAGATCTTGAGTAGAGAACAACTGCTTGATAAGGTTTGGGGGTATGACTACAATCCAGGAACAAATATTGTTGATGTCTATATTGGCTATCTTCGCAAAAAGCTTGGTCGCTGTAGAATAGAGACCATCAGAGGTATGGGCTATCGCTTGAAATATGAATAAGCTCTCATAGCTTTATCATCGATATATTAATTTTGTTCAATAAGATGAAAACCATCACTGTAATCAGCTGGCGACAGTTCATGATATGGCTAAAATCTTATTGGTAGATGATGAACCACGAATTGTCACATTTTTGGCTAAGGGACTGAGACGGCAGAATTACGAGTCTGAGTTTGCCTTTGATGGCCGCCAGGCCTTGAATTTAGCCTTGTCTAGAGCATTTGACTTAATGGTCTTAGACTTAGGCTTACCTGTAATGGATGGTTTTGATGTAATTTCTAGTCTGCGTGCGAGTAAATTATCCCTGCCCGTCATTATTATTACTGCTCATAGCGACGTAGACTGCACTCGCGCTGTGGAGTTAGGGGCTGATGACTTTCTGCATAAGCCGTTTCGGTTTAGTGAACTTTTGTCCAAGCTGCAACGACTCTTGGAAGATGAGATTGAGTCTGCCTAGGCTTGAGTGTCTACAAAATGAGTTTGTTGGTATTCTGATACCGCTATGCTAATCGCGTAACCAGGCTTCAGCTTCTCTCTTATCGTTAAAAACAGCTACATTCCAACCTCGGTTTTGGCTAACTAGCTGATAGAACCCAATAATTTCATCATTCATTTCATTTGCATTAACGAGGGCCAGTCGAATGGGGCGATTAGCCCCAATCTGCTCATAAAGTTCCGGGATATTGTAAATAAAGGCGATGGATATCCTGAGTTCTGCTTCCGTAAAACTACTGATGGCGTAGTATGCGCCGTGGGTTGCCGCGATCTCACAGCTCTCTGCTATCTGTGCCCGGAGCTGAGCTTCGGTTACACTTCCGCTAAAGTTCGTCTCAACGGCGTTAAGTTCAGAATTATACCTAACTGAGAAAGGCATCTTTCCCTCCCCAAAATTGGGAGAGCTTAGGGTAACTGGCAGCGTGAATTAGAGAAGTGTGACCATTTCTCCATTAGATACGGCAGTTATCAAACGAATATGCAGCTATGGCTCCATAAAATCTTTAAGGGCTAGCTTGTAGCGGTTTTTTAAGCGTTTAGAGCTAATCCCACCGGTCTGAATCCTCTTAAGTACCGCATTTGAGCAATAACCTCGTACTGATCGAGAACCCGGTGGCATCAGTTTGGCTAAGTCCTTGGCCGTTAGCTCACGAGCAAAACGATAGTTGACTACTGACTCGTGGACGATAAAGTCTGGTACGTCTGGACCTGGTTTTAAAATGCAGACGGTTTCTGATTTAAGTTGGCGACTGTTAATACTGACAAATAGATAGCGGGTTTTAGTGGTTTTTGCGAACTGACCAGTCAGCGCTGGCGCTATCGCAACGTATAAATGCTTTCCTTTAGGTGGTGTTTTAATCAAAAATGCATCACCCAGACGAATAGAAAGGCTAGCCATTCAAACCCTCGTCCTCTAAAACATCGTCTATATAGGCCTCGCGTGTGACATTCTCTTGAATGCGGACAATCTCGGCATCACTCTTGCCTAAATTTTTGAGAATTTCTTCTACTACAATGGGAATCGCAGACCCCTCAGGGTCTCGCCATTCGGGCAGGTCATGGGTCCAATCAGCAACCTCAAATGGGTCCAGGTGACCAAATGTTTCATACACCTGTTGAAGAATCTCTTCTTCTTCCTCACACAGTTCGCCGTTGCCTGGATCGCTGAGCAGAGAAACGCAATTCTCTGCTCGAGGAGAGATATGCTCAGACCACAGTGGGAGTGCATTATCCACCGGTCGACCCTTGATCAAGTCATACGCGCCACTGAGAACGGGACCATAGTCCATCGATACGTAATGGTCACCCGTAATGGGTTGCTCCATTTGTGCTAGAGCTACTCGATCAGCGATGTACAGCATCTTTAATAGACCGAGATACTTCATGGGTTTACCATGGCGCTTTAGCAGGAGTGCGGCTGCTTCCACCGTCTTTTCTGGATGAAATCGAAACTCAATGGTCATAGCGGCCTCCATCTATGCACTTCGACCTAGTACACCTTTATTGTAAGCACTGCGACATTGTAGGCACTGTGGCGAACGACCGTCATCCGTGGGATGTATTGGGAAATGTTCGCTAGAAACGTTGACCAGTGAGTTGAGTCATTCCACAACCTTGAACTCAGTGGGTAAGCTGTAGTGAGTTATCTGAAGGCAGCCATGCGCGATCGCATCGACCAAATCGTCCAGAACCTCAATAAAACCATCGTTGGCAAAGAAGATCCGATTCGCCTGGTACTAGTGGCCTTGTTATCCGGTGGTCATGTTCTGCTCGAAGATGTGCCCGGTGTCGGTAAAACCCTTTTGGCAAAATCCTTAGCTCGCTGCATTGATGGTCGGTTTCAGCGAATTCAGTGCACGCCTGACTTACTGCCTAGCGATGTTACCGGAACAAATATCTGGAATCCAAGCAGCGGGGCGTTTCAGTTCATGCCTGGGCCCGTCTTTGCAAACGTGCTGCTGACCGATGAAATCAATCGCGCGACGCCCCGTACCCAGTCCGCCCTGCTAGAGGTAATGGAAGAACATCAGGTCACCCTGGATGGTGTCACCCGTTCAGTTCCCGATCCATTTTTTGTCATCGCTACTCAAAACCCGGTGGAATATCAAGGAACGTTTCCTCTACCAGAGGCCCAGATGGACCGGTTTGCACTGTCGCTTAGTTTGGGCTACCCCAGTGCTGATGAAGAACGAAGAATGCTACACAATTTGGTCCAACCGGTAAAACCCTCTGATCTTCAGCCGTGCATTACCCTAGACGAAATGCACAGCCTACAGGAACAGTGTCGACAGGCCCAGGTAGAAGAGTCAGTCCAACAGTACATGGTGGCTCTGGTGAGGGCCACCCGCGATCATGAGGATGTGGCTCTTGGTGTCAGCCCCAGGGGCACCGTTGCTCTCTATCGAGCAGCCCAGGCCCTAGCGTTTTTGGAAGATAGGAACTACGTTCTACCAGATGATGTGAAAGCTTTAGCTGCTCCAGTTTTAGCTCACCGAGTGATTGCCAGCGGTGGCCATAAAAGTGCCCCCATCATTACCCATCTACTAGACATAGTACCTGTTCCGTAGAGGTTTGCTCTCCTGCCTCTTGGCCTGATAAACGATTTTTCAGGTCGTTTTCAGAAAAATTGAGTAGCCTTAAGTGGTTGTTATACCCCCTGCCAGCAATGCGAAAACTGTTGGGTCTCGTCTTGATTACAGCGTTGTTAGCCGTTAGCTGTGCCCTAATTAATCCTTCGTCATCCAGTCAAACTCCTGCCAGTAGCCAAAGCACTGCCATGGCGGAACTCCATAAAGATGACGTTCCCATAGCATCCCCTGCAGCTAAAGATGTTGCTCCTGATGCGGTCACAACAGAAGATGTCACCTACGGCACTCTGGATGACATACCCTTTCAAGGCTATTTGGCCAAGCCTGCTGGAGCCGAAGCTCCTCTGCCTGGACTCATCGTTATTCAAGAATGGTGGGGGCTAAACGACAATATTCGCACAATGACCCGTCGTCTTGCTGCAGAGGGCTATGCGGCCTTGGCAGTCGATCTCTATGACGGTCAAATTGCAGAAACCCCCGAGCAGGCTAGGACCTTGGTTCAAGCGGCAATTCAAAATTCGGAGCGATTAATTCAAAACGTCGTCGCGGCCCATACCTATCTGACCAATGAACAGCAAGCGCCTCAAGTTGGCAGCATTGGCTGGTGTTTTGGTGGCTCCTGGTCCCTGAATACAGCCCTGGCCTTACCGACCGATCTGGATGCGGCAGTTATTTACTATGGCGGTCAGATTTCCACCGATCCCGCCGTTTTAGAGTTATTACAAATGCCGATTCAGGGTCATTTTGGTGCGTTGGATACTAACCCCTCCCCCGAAACGGTTCAAGCATTTGAGACAGCACTCAATGAGCTAGATAAAAATGCTGAAATCTATATGTATGAAGGGGCGAACCACGCGTTTGCCAATCCTTCCGGCACCCGATATAACTCAGAGGCAGCAGAGCTTGCCTGGCAGAGAACCGTGGCATTTCTAAATCAGCATTTGCAGAGTAACGACTAAAGTCAGCGCTTGTGTCGTGTTTATCCATTGTGGTGTCATTATATACATCACTCTAGGCACGCTATTGCTGCACCGGTATCCATCTCTGCTGATTTCCTATGCCAACAACCCAAGACCTGCTACCTGAGTTGGAAGCTGCGTGCGAAGACTTATTATGGCGAAGTGAGACAGACTATCCCTTTGAAGTTGTTGTCCTAACGGCTAAAGCGCACAATGTACAAGCTGTAATCAAAGAAGACTACCCCGGTGATACACCCATGGTTCTCATCAGTCTCGATGACTTTTTTGGCCAATCAATACAGGAACGTGCTTGGTTTGATTCTCGCGAACTGGCCCTTGTGCAGCGCTATCGAAATTTACGTGATTTGCTTGAAGCTACCCTAGAAAACCTGCAGGTCTATCGAATTGGTCGTGTAGAAATAGATGTATATCTGGTGGGTGAAACTGAGGATCAGCAAGTCGTTGGTGTTAAGACCAAAATTGTAGAAACCTGAGGGTCTGCGAAAGAGATCCAGCTGCTGCTCTGTTTCTAAAGAATTAGGTTATTTTAATCATGGAGCTGGACTTTGCCCTCAAAAACTTTAGATTTACTACTAATAGCTGCTGCGTCTTGCTTCAAGCTCAGCCTGTAGTGTTTCAGGAATATCTGATAATAAGTCGTAGCCTGTAGCCAACTCAATTCGGTCAATAGACGTCTGATATGTTTGCCATTGTTCGTCTAACCGCTTGCTATTGGGCATATCAACGGCAATTATCTGGGTGCTGTAGGTGACGTTGTCGATTGTTGGAGCGCTGTTATCAAAAATGACAATCACCTTCCAGGTGCGGCTTGGGGGAATCACCCGCTCTTTGGCAATCGGTTGCTTTTGACCATAAACACCGCCAATAACATACAGCGTTTTTCCCTGCTGATAGAGCAGATCACGACAATAGCTCTCTAATTCTTTCCAAGGTCCGCGATTGTTCTCAGCTGTCTGGGGGAAAACGTTGGTCATCAAAAATGTTGCTGAGTTGTCTTGCTTGCTGGCAGTGCGGTCAGCAGAGGGCACCATATGCCCACGATCATAGCCACTGTTGGTGTAGTCGCTAGGGGTAACTTGATAAGCCCCCTTAGGTAAAATCCCATCGGGGCGGAAATCGTTCTGACGGTCAGTAGAGCCGATCCAGTCACGGCTTAGTACCCAACTGGCCCAGCGTAATCCCCCAAGACTCTGGCTGTAGGCAAGAACATACTGGTCTCGATCAATCAGGTAGTTATCGATGTTTTCTTGCCCTGCATGGCTGGGATTTCCCAAGGCAATGTGAGGATTATTAGAAAAATACGTTTCCCAGTCTAGTGCAGGAGTCGTTTCTGGTAGTTGCTCACAGGCGCGCCCATTACCATCACCGTCTAACTTATGGGGGTCACCGGGCAATTCATTTAACACTAACTGGGCTAACTCCTGACTAACAAAATCGCCACAGTTACAGTTTTGGTCAACGCATGGAGGCAGATGGGCGTTAGGATCGGCCATCTCAGTCACTAAACTATCGCAGCCTGATAGGGTCACGAGTAGTATTGTTCCGTTTGCAAAATATTGAAACCAGCGTGCTAGATTCTGATACCTCAATGTTCTACCCAGAGTAGTTGACCTGCAACCATGAGTTTACCCTCGTGTTAGTACAAAGATATTGTAAGTATTACAAAATAAATCCTTATACGTCCTTTGGTATCCCCCACAGAGGGATGGGAAAACGGCAGTATACTGTTAACTGCGCTGGACGATTTCGCTAAAGGATTTTTCCAACGAAGCTTCTGGCAGACGACCCATCAACTAATTAACCGATTGGTGACTATGCTCAACAACGCAATTGCATTACTAAATGCCTGGTTTCCAGCCACTGAGGTTCATGCCCACTGTGATGGCCCCTGTGGTGTTTACGATCCGTCTGCTGCTCGCATCACCGCTGAAGCTGTGCTCTCAATGACTAAGAAAATTTTGGCCCTTGAGGAGCCAGCAGATGCAGCTGGCAAAGTAGCCTACGCGAACACTCTTGCTCGCTATATTGCGATCAAGGAAGAACAGGCTCAAAAGACTAAGGATGATTTGCTGATTCTGTGGACTGACTACTTTAAGCCAGTACATTTAGAGTCTTATCCTGACCTACATGACACTTTCTGGAAAGCTGCCAAACTCTGCTCTGCTTGCAAGGTAGAGGTTAGTCAGCAGCATGCTGAAGAACTTATGGCGGCTGTTGAGAAGATTCACAGTATCTTCTGGGCAACTAAGGGCCGTGACGTGGCTTGGTATACCGCTAGTTAGTGGTTGTATAGCCGACATTAAAAATCCCGCAAGGTGTTTGCTTTGCGGGATTTTTGTATGCGGGAGTTAATCGGCAGTGGGGCAACGGATGCAAAACTCGTCAGAAAAAAAATGCTGCTAAATGCTGACTGGAGTGAATATGCTCAGTGGCTCCTAGGGCGTCGGCGTCGATTTGTGGTAAGAGAGACTTCTATGGTGCCAACGCTGATGCCGGGGGATACGGTCTTGGCTGAGATGGGAGTGCCTGTTCATGTGGGAGATATTGTCGTGGTGCGCTGGAATGGTGACACATCAATAGCAAGTAAGCCAGTAAATAAAGCCAATGAAGATTCGTCCCTTCTGCTTGTAAAACGGGTCAGCGAAATCTTCTATGACGGTTGTGTATACCTGATCAGTGATAATGCAGATGAGCCCAACGCCCGTGATAGCCGACACTTTGGTGTCATGGCGACGAACCATATTTTGGGTCGTGTTACGAGCCGTTTAGCCTCATTGTCATAGTAGTTTTCCATTTATTTTTTTCATCAATCGCCAATGGCCGCCCCCATCAAGATTAGCCCCGCAACTCGTGACGATGTTCCATTGCTCTTTGAGCTTGTTATGGCCCTGGCCGAATATGAAAACTTGGCGCATGAAGTGACTGGGGCTCCAGAGGATTTGGAGAAATATCTCTTTGGTGAGAGCCCAACGGCCCACGCAATTGTCGCTCGTATTGATGGTGCTCCGGCTGGTTTTGCGCTTTATTTTTTTAATTTCTCGACATTTTTGATGAAACCAGGTATCTACCTCGAAGATTTATTTGTTTTGCCTGGATATCGTCGACGAGGTATTGGTACGGCTATTTTTCAATATCTTGCTCAAGTAGCGTTAGCCAAAGGGTGTGGGCGTTTTGAATGGAGCGTTTTAGATTGGAATCAGCCAGCGATAGATTTTTACATGTCTAAAGGCGCTGTCATGCTCGACGACTGGCGTACCTGTCGTGTGGCTGGAAAAGCCTTAGAAGAGCTGGCAATCAATGCCTGATTGAGAGACGTACGCCCCTAATCTGAAAAATGCTGGTTTAATGCGTCAAACATGGGTTGCAGTGTAGCCGGTATGCGTCGGACAATTTTGCGTTTAGCGATGTCGATAGGAACTATGAGCACTTGGCCCGTAATGCAGAGCTGAGGCGTTTTGTTGGACATGTCATAAATCTCGTAGAGCCAGTTTAGTTTTACGTTACGACTGACCTCTAAACGGGTTTTAACCACACCCTGCGCACCCAGCATAAGTGGTCGGCGATAGCGCAGCTGAAGGTCGACGACTGGTAGGTCGTAGCCTATGGTGACAAAATCCTCAAAAGCAAAGCCCGCTTCGCGTAGGCACTCTACTCGTGAAGCTTCCATCCACTGAATATAGGTGCCATGCCACACAACACCAGCGTAGTCGGTATGGTGAGGCTGAACCCGAAAATCATAGTCAAACCATCGGTGAGCCATAGATAAATTGACTACCAAACTACGAATTGTGAACCCTGCTTCAGGTTAGTAAAACAGCGTGCGTATCATAAATTTTATTACTTCCTTGAGAGTTCATCCAATAGGGTTTAGTCAATGATCGAAAAGATTTTGTTAGCGAGTTCCGGCCCTGGCAACACAGAAACCATGTTTAAAGCCCTGCTGGAAATTCCGATGATCCAGCGATCGCAAGTGACTGTGCTAAAGGTAGTACCTCCCAAAACAGCGTCGGAGGAAATGGACGAGCAGCGCTCTGATGATGAGCAGCAGTTGGCTGAGACGATTGCTCGCTTGGGAATTGAGTCTTCTAAGGTGACGCCCATGCTGCGGGAAGGAGACCCCAAAGATATTGTCTGCAAAGTTGCTGATGAAATTGACGCCAGCCTTATCATTATGGGTTCTCGCGGTCTTGGCGGTCTCAAGGCCATTCTGAAAAACTCGGTTAGTCAATACGTATTTCAGCTGTCTTCACGACCCATGTTGCTGGTAAAAGATGACCTTTACAGCATTCGACCGGTAAAACGGGTGTTGGTGGCTCTTGATAAGTCGGATATGGCCAAGGAATCCCTTAAGGCTGCGCTCTCCCTTACCCGTGACATCAAAGATAGCGAACTAATATTTGTACACACCCTATCCAATTTGCGCAGCTCCATTGACGAAGCGATTAACGCTAACCCAGAGTCTGACCCAGTTCTAACGCCTGCTATTGCAGAAGCAAAGCGATACGGCATTAACTATCGCTGCATAGCGCCAGAAGGCAAACCCGGCCAGCGGATTTGTCAGCTAGCGGATGACCTGAACGTTAACTTGCTAATTTTGGGCTCCCCCGACCGTCGTCCCTCTATTGCCAAAGGATTGCCCGATATTGACCGATTATTAGGGGGGTCGCTATCTGACTATGTGCGCATCAATGCCCCCTGCCCAGTTTTGCTTACCCGAATGGCAGCTAACTGATAAAGCCGATCCTTCAATTTGACTGCGAGACATCTACAGGGGGTAACCCTGGGGTATCCTTTACCCACATTTGCAAGCAGTTGTCACTATGGCGTCTTTGTCCCACACCATTGAAGCAATCTTATATCTCAAGGCAAAGCCACTCACCATTGCCCAGATTGCCGAATATGCCAACTGTGATAAGAACGCTGCTGAAGAAGGGTTGATTCAGCTCATGAGTGACTATGCCCATCGAGAGGGGGCGTTAGAAATTACTGAAGCTGAAAATGGCTATAGCCTGCAGCTACGTCAGCCGTTTAAGCCTCTGCTGGATGAACTGATTCCCTTGGATATTGGGTTAGGTGCTCTACGCACATTGGCTGCGATCGCAATCAAAGGGCCTCTGAGTCAAACAGATCTAGTAGATTTACGTGGCTCAGGAGCCTACGGCCACGTGCATGACCTCGTGGATCAAGGGTTTGTGCGACGGCGACGCCAGTCAGACGGGCGCTCATTTTGGTTACAAGTAACTGAAAAGTTTTATCAGCGGTTTGAGATCGATAAGCTGCCACAGATTAATTTACCTGAGGCCACAAACGAAGAGGCCACAAACGAGCCGGTTGAAGATGTTGCAGAAGTAACAGACGACCCTGTTGGTGAAACCACTGTTGCTAAAGTGCCTCAAGATACCGCAATCACTGCGTCTGACAGCGATTTGACTGCTGATTCAGCCATGTTCTCAGATACCTAAAAGTTTACTAAGGAGTTAAGTGCCAATTAAGCTATCGTTAACCCATGCAGTATGTTGGGGCATGTTGAAAATATGTCGTTCACACTGATATTCGTGTAAGTGCTGGCTGAAATCGGCTTTATCACGCTAAGGTAATTAGAAGCAACACATAGCCATTTATGTTTAACCCTGACAGCGCCCAATTCATCGGCATGGGGTCTGATGATGCGCAGGTAAACCAGTTACTCAAGTATCTGCAGCATCAACCCCCTGAGGTTTTGACCCGCGTTGCCCAGTCCGTAAGCGGTGAGATCAAGCAAATTATTTCTCAAAACGTCCAAGGACTGATTGGTGTGCTTCCCTCTGAAGGGTTCAACGTTCAGGTAACTACTGATCGTGAAAACCTGGCTGGACTGTTAGCATCAGCAATGATGACTGGCTATTTCCTACGGCAAATGGAACAGCGTATGGAATTAGAATCCAGTCTGTCTGGTCTGTCTGGCCTAGATACTGAGCTAGACAGCGATTTTCCTGGTATAGATAGCTAACTTTAGAATGACACCAGACCAATACACGGTCTGGTGTATGAGTGAAACGGCACTACTGTAAGGTCTGTGGCATTTTAGTGGGTTTGACATCGAGGGTTTTAATTTCCCCCTTGCGGTCAATTTCTACTTTGAGGGATTTACCAATACTGCTAGCTTCAACTTGAGCCTGCACATCTGTTGCAGTTGCAACCTCTACTTCGTTGACCTTACTGATCACGTCTCCTCGTTGAATGCCAGCCGCTTCTGCTGGAGTGTCCTCCATGACGCGAATAACCATCACCCCAGAATCAGCCTCAATCGTAAAGCCCATATCCTCATCCTGGTTGATGCGCTGCCGCATTTCTGGATTTAGATTCACCATTTGAATGCCCAAATAAGGATGCTGCACTTCGCCATCCTCAAAAAGCTGATCCCCGATGCGCTTAGCCGTCTCAATGGGAATGGCAAAGCCTAATCCCTGAGCGCCCGCGCGAATGGCTGTATTCATACCGATTACTTCGCCTTGGGAATTGAGCAGCGGCCCCCCAGAATTACCAGGGTTGATGGCTGCATCGGTTTGGATAAACTGCACACGTTTATCAGAGATGCCGACCTGAGAACTGGTGCGACCCAAGGCGCTAATGATACCAGCAGTAACTGTGTTGTCTAGCCCCAAAGGATTGCCGATAGCAATAGCCCACTGTCCGGCTGCTAAATTCTCAGTTGACCCCAGGGGAGCCGTTGGGAGATTTTCACCCTCAATTTGAACGATGGCCACATCGGTAACCGGATCGGTACCGATCACCTCACCTTGAAATGTACGTCCATCATTGAGGGTAACATTGACGGTCTTTGCCCCTTCTACCACATGGGCATTAGTCATTACTTGACCATCACTGCTCAAAATAAACCCAGACCCAGTCCCTTGTTCTAGACGCTCAGGTAGTTCAGGTTCGATTGGCAGTTCGTCTGTGAAAAAACGTCTGAAAAGTGGATGCTCAAACGGCTCTGAGGCCGCTCTAATAGAGCGAGAGGCATCAATGCGTACGACGGCAGGCCCCACCTGCTCCGCGGCATTTGCAATAAAATTGGGGTTATCGATTGGGGGATAGCTGCTGGGCTGAGGTGAATTAATCGTTTCTGTCGGTTCAGCTGCTGTTTGTGAAACCGAAGTCGCAATTGTCAGTTCGCTATCCTGGTCATCGACAACGGGCGTGAAAAAATAGCTACGACTGGCCCAGCCAGCACCGCTGCCGACTAGGAGTAGCCCTAAATATAGCCCAAGTTTTTTTGGAGAGATTCCCATTGCTGCTTTTCCGTTGCCTAGATATAAAGGCTCTAATGAACTTACCTTAGCGAAGATTGCTCAAAACTGTATGGATTTGAGCACACACACACCACCCATCCCTCTTTGGTCCATGGTACTGAATGGCGGTGGTGTGTTCAGGTAAATTTCCTACTTGATTATGAAATGCTGCCTGACCATAGTTCACACTATAGAGTGTTGTTATCATGCATGTATTCCAAAGATTTTATAAATATCTGCTGCTCTCTGGCTTGGGGCTATGTTGCCTAGGGGCCAATACCCCGGCTCAAGCGGCATCATGTCCAGAGGGGGCACTGGCTCAAGTTGTCGAACATCGCACTCACTCAGGCGAGACATTGAGCGCAGTGGCCGAGCAGTATGGCTTGCTGCCAAGCACGTTAGCCACAATGAATCCTACATTGCCATCTGAAGAGGTCTTACCAACAGGTCAAATTGTCGAAGTACCTCCTTTTAATGGTTTGGTGGTTCCAGGAGGGGCCGGTCAGACCTGGCAGTCTTTAGCTGAGCAACATGGTACAAGAGCCGATCTTTTATTTGAGCTCAACGGCTGCCCGGATACCTTACCTAGTCAGGTATTTATTCCGAGTGTCAGTCGGGGCGCAGCTGTCTCGGCTGCTTCAATAGCCTATCCATTACCAGCACCAGCATCACTTATTTTGAGCTATGGCTGGCAACCTCATTCTCAAAGAGATGAGTTGGTTTTTAATAGTGGTATTGCCTTTGCTGCTGCATCAGGGACTCAGGTAACAGCTGCTGATAGCGGCACGGTTGCCTTTGTGGGGGAACAGAATGGGGCGCTCAAAGTGGTCGTGAACCACCGTGACGGTCTACAGACCCGCTATGGCAATCTTGAAAACGTTGCTTTAGCGGTCGGTGACTTGGTAAGTCAAGGGGATAGCCTGGGCACTGTAGCTGGAGGTTCTGCAGAGTCGTTTATGTATTTTGAAGTGCGTACAAACTCAAGGGAGGGCTGGGTAGCCCGTGATCCAGCGCTATATCTGCGCGAACTAGAGTTACAACGTTAGAAATGGCTTTTCGTACTTGTTAAGGACCAAATATCTGAAGAATTGCAGCGTAGTGCTAGTCATCTCGATAAAGAAGCCTTACAATGCCGATATTCTAGGTCTAAAGCCATGGGTGAGGGTGCTTTATAGGAACGTGTTGTGTTATGGCTAGGCAGCCAATCGTGTCTGAGCAACTATTGAAAAAAGTAAAGATTCTGCTTAAGCGTACTTCGAGACGTGTTTCCCCTGGGCGTAGAGCACAGAGAGCTGCTGGTGTCGCTTCATCCTCTCCCACCAAACAGGCTAAACCTGTACGGATAAAGCCCTCACCCGTATCGAAATCTAAGCATGCCTCAGCCGATCGCAAAGGATCTTCCCTCAAGTCGGGAACGTTCTGGTCCAATCTAGTTTGGGTACGTCCCTGGCTCTTAGTGGTTGCACTGTGGCTGACATTTATTTTGATGATTGCGATCGCACTGGCTGGGCTTTCTAGTCCCGGTCGCGAAATGGTACTTGAGCCGGTCAACAATAGTCTTGTGGGTCAGCCTTTGAGTACTCCCGATGCAGCCGCTGTTTCACGGCTCATCCCTCGTGATGCCGGAGTTTCAGTGCGGCATGACCCGGCGGCTACATTGCCAGGGGCAACAGAGCAATCAATGCCTGCCTGGCCTCTTTTGGTTATGGTCGCCGCCTGTGCTGGTGGCTGTATGCTGATGTCTCAGCCGAGCATCTTGATGCCTGAATCTCGCCGTGGGCGACGGCGCGTTCCTCAACCATCAGGGCCTCGTAAGATGGCGGCTCGCCCGGTGGTCAGACCTGGCAAACGACAGCGTCGTAAGCAGCGTCGGCTTGGGGGCAAGCGTCCGGTTGTAATGGGGTTACGTGTTGGCCATAAGGTACGTCCTACTCCAATTCGAGCTGATTCAAACATCTCTTCTCAGCCCGCTTCATTTAAGGTAAAGGCTGAGGCAGCCACCTCTGTGACAGTGGTGCCTGACCAAGAAACCTCGCCCCTTGACTGGAAGGACGGTAGCTTGGCTCATAAGCTAGATGTACGTCAAACACGCTCTGTTAATTCGTTTCTGTAGGCGGGGTGGCATGGACAGTAAGCAAGAGGGATTGGTGGCTTGACCGGTCTGCCAGTGATTTACCACCCTGACTATGTGACACCGTTACCGGCAGGGCATCGGTTTCCTATGCCAAAGTTTAAGCTGCTGCGAGATCTGCTGGTGCAGGACGGGATCATTGATGAAAGTCAACTGTATCAGCCGGGTCAACCTCCTCAAGACTGGCTAGAGTTGGTCCATGAAACTCACTATGTAGAAGCCTATTGCTATGGCGGTTTAGATGCTAAGGCACAGCGGCGCATTGGACTGCCCTGGAGTGAGGGACTGGTTCGTCGCACCTGTACAGCTGTGGGCGGCACAATTCTGACGGCAAAGCTAGCGTTAAACCGTGGTTTGGCTTGCAATACTGCGGGAGGTACCCACCATGCATTTCCAAGCTATGGGGCAGGGTTTTGTATCTTTAATGATATTGCGATCGCAACCCGTCTGCTCAAAGCTCAGAACCTCTTAAAAACCGTTCTTGTCGTCGATTTAGACGTTCATCAAGGCGATGGCACCGCCTGGATTTTTCGCGATGACCCCAGTGTATTTACCTTTTCCATGCACTGTGCCGTTAATTTTCCAGGTCGTAAGCAGACAAGCGACCTAGATGTACCGCTAGATGAGGGTACTGAAGATGACGAATATCTAGCAAAGTTGCAGGCACACTTGCCTGATTTGTTAGCCCAGGTCGACCCTGACCTGGTGCTATACGATGCTGGTGCCGACCCTCACCGTGATGATCGCCTGGGTAAATTAGCCTTGACTGATGAAGGTCTATACCGTCGCGATTGGTATGTTTTAGAAACTTGTGCCAAGGCCAGATATCCCGTCGCCTGTGTCATCGGTGGCGGCTATGGCAAAGACATGAATGCGTTAATTTATCGCCATTCGTACCTACATCGTGCGGCTAGTGAGGTTTATCGAAAATATTGCTAGAAATCTAAGATAGAGTTGTATTGCTTTAGCGGCGATTTTCTTGAAATCGTTAGAGCTTTTCTAACCAGGATTTTTCCTAAGAGGTAGAGCAGCCCTCAAAGCATCCCCTCCTGGGAGGGGTGTCCGAAGGACGGGGTGGGTTGACCGTTGGCGCTAGCTGCCGAAACCCACCCCGGAGCCCCTCCTAGGAGGGCATGGGTTGTCCCCGTTTGCAGGAAATTTTGGATATCACTGCTGAATCCTTATCGCAAAATAAATTTCTAGCCTCAAAAATCTTTCCCATGCCTTGGACTGTTATTACCTTCTACAAGTTTGTTCACCTTGATGATTTTGTTGAGCTGCGAGAGCCATTGAAAGAGCTTTGCGACGACCAAGACATTAAGGGAACTATCCTGCTAGCGCTGGAAGGGATTAACGCTACGGTAGCAGGTACCGATGAATCATTAGCAAAATTACTCTCTCATCTTAAACAGGATTCGCGGCTATCCGATCTCACTCACAAAACCTCATGGGCAGAAGAGCAGCCCTTTGCCCGGATGAAGGTAAAGCTCAAAAAAGAGATTGTTACTCTCGGGCAGCCGGAAGTAAGCCCCACTAAACAGGTAGGCACCTATGTAGAACCCCAGGAGTGGAACCAGGTGATTTCAGATCCAGATGTAGTGGTGTTGGATACCCGCAATAACTATGAGGTTAATATTGGTACCTTCAAAGGAGCCACTAATCCAAAAACTGATTCCTTTAGAGATTTTCCTAACTTTGCAGACCAACAGTTAGATCCAACAAAACATAAAAAAGTTGCCATGTTTTGTACCGGCGGCATTCGATGTGAAAAAGCCTCATCTTATTTGTTAGAGCACGGGTTTGAAGAAGTCTATCACCTAAAAGGCGGCATCTTAAAATACTTAGAAGACGTCCCAGCTGAGGAAAGTCTTTGGCAAGGAGAATGTTTTGTGTTTGATGAGCGGGTAACTGTGCAACATGGGCTAGAGCCCGGTAGCTATGCTATGTGTCATGGTTGTGGTCATCCGATTTCAGACGAAGATATGCGCTCACCTCACTATGAGTCAGGAATTGCATGTCCCCATTGTTATGACAAACTAACTGAGGATCAACGCATCCGTTTTACTGAGCGTGTAAAACAGCGTAAGTTGGAAAAGGCACGTAGCGATTCGCCCCGTAGCGATTGACTACTCTCCTGTTGCTAACGAATCGGCTAAAGCTGTTTTCCGACCAATGGTGTACCCCTGCTGTTTGATCAGTCTCTCAAGAGTACGTACCCGTTTTTGAGATGGAGGATGGGTTGCTAGAATTGCGAATTCTGAGTTTTCTAATTGACTCAGACGCTCAAAAAAATCAGTAGCTCCGGCAACATGGCCATAGGCTTGATTGAGCAATGTTAGCCCAACTTGATCAGCCTGTTGCTCTTGCTGCTGCGAAAATTGGACATTAGCGAGGGTGGAAATACTCTGAGTTGCAATGGAGCCCAGCGAGCCAAAATCACCCAACAGCGCTGATAAGGATAGACGGATTAAGACCTGACGACTCAGACCGCGTAAATGGTCTCGATTGGCAAAGTGGCCAAGCTCATGTCCAAGTACCATCATTAGCTCATTCTCAGACTGCACTTCTGTTAGTAAACCCTGGTAAATGATGATGCGATCGCCCGGAATCGCTAGAGCATTGACGGTCTTGTCAGGCACATACAGGACCTGATAGTCTCTCTGTGCAGTCTGTTTAGCAGGTAAATTAGTCTCTAAGCGCTCTAATAGCTGATTCAGGGTGTCTTGGATTGCTGAGGGTGCTGCTTGAGCCTCATAAATAGGGACGATCACTCTGCCTAGCTGTTGCTCTACACTCGTTGGAATGAGCCACACCAAGGCACCTGACAACCAAAATGCAATGCCGACTGCTAGACCGACCCCCGCAAGAAATAGGGCCAACAATGTGAGCATTTGGCCATTGCTAGGCGGTGGTGTTTTGTTACTGTATGCGGCTGTACCAGGGGGAAGTTCAATGGGCATTTTGCGCTAGTTGTTGTTCTTTGTCGGTCGGAATGGGTTTAAGAAATTAACCAATGAATAAACATTGCGGGACTGAACCCACAGCCGTCCTGTACCACTAAAGCGAGCGACTAAGCCCTCTCCGCCAAAGATTCCGGTTCTTAACCCCCTAAATGATAGACCGCTAATCATTTCTATGTTGTAGCTGAGGGTGTCTTCAAACGCGACAATATAGCCAGTATCTACCACATAGTCACCTTCTACAGGGATTTCTAAAATGGCGCCAAAGGAACTAAACCAGAAGTCTCCTTGGCCAGTCACTTTTAATAGAAAAAGGGACTCTCCACTAAAAAAACCTTTAAATCCTTGAAATTTGCTATCAATTGCAACACCTGGCCCAGCTGCAACAAAGCCAGAGGACTGCACCATCAGATTTTGGTTGCCAGCTAAGACATAGTGTTGAATGTCTCCAGGGACACCCGGTGATACATATACATCTCCCGATTTTCCTTGGGCCGTAAACTCACTGATAAATAGAGATTCACCCCCTAGCATTCGACCAAGCCCTTTTTTCCATCCGCCTTTTACTTTGGACTGCATCGCAATGCAGCTATCCATAGCGGCCATGGCACCTGCTTCTACGGAGACCGTTTGATTGGGCTGCAGGCTAAGCCTGAGTGAGGCATATGCGGGATTGTGCTCGATAGTGTATGCAATTTGAGTGCTCATATATCTTGACGCTTAGGGGTTTTATCGTGGATGGGTTTTGATTGTGCTCAACTGTGCTTTCTCTAACGAGGGGGTAGCTTGCTACCGACCAATCGCCCAAATGATCCAGGATTATGGGTTTGGCAAAAGACTTTACCGTGTCCTCTAAATTGACAGACAAATCCTTCTCCCCCAAAGAAGGCCCCAGCCCAGCTTTTGTTCGCTTTAGCGATGCTGTAATCAAGGGTGCGCTCAAAGGCGACAATGTGGCCGGTATCTACCACATACTCTCCGTCCACATCTATTTCGTAAATGCCACCAAAGGCACTGAGTAACACTAAGCCTGAGCCACTAACGGTGAGCCAAAAGAGAGATTCCCCTGAGAAAAGACTTTTGAAGCCCGTAAAGCCTAAGTCAATATCGACACCGGGAGTGCTTGCCATATATCCGGTAGATTGAACGACAAGTTCTGTCTCTTTGAGGGTATAAGGGAGAATATCGCCGATGAGTTTTGGGGCGAGGTAGAGTTCTGCAGAGCTATTGCCTGAGCGAAAAACGCTCATAAACAACGATTCTCCCCCTAGCATTCGTTTTAGACCACCAAAGACGCCGCCCCCCTTACCTTTGCGGAGTGTGGTACTAACGTTAACAAAGCCGCTCATGGCGACCATGGCCCCGGCTTCGGCGATTAGTTCTTCTTGGGGATCCATCAAGAATTTTGCGATCGCACTATCCGGCTGATGTAAAAGCTCAAGTTTCATACTATTTCAGGCTCACAAACATGTTGTCTAGCAATCTCACTACCGCAGCTTTGTTCTAAGAAATCGCACTAATCCGTCCATACTGCGCGACTGTAGGTATATTTTGCCGCGTCCCTGTAATCGATTAATAAACCCTTCTCCAGAGGTAATAGATCCAAACATACCGCCCGAGAGACCGATATTCATTTTGATGCCTGGTTCGTACGCTACAAGATGGCCGTTATCGACAATAAATTCATCCCGAACAGTCACTTCAGAGAGACCACCGTAGGCACCAAAAAAGACCAAACCTCGTCCGCTGAGCTTGAGCTTAAATAACCCTTCACCCGCAAACCAGCTCGCAAAACCCGCCCACTGCAGCTGCACCTTTATTCCTGAACTGTGGGCGATATAGGCTCCTGGTTGTAGACACAGCTCATTGCCAGTTAGCTCCATTCGAGCAATATCACCAATGGTTGACTGGGTGAGTACTAACGTTTGAGGTTCATCCGTCCGGTTCGCAAATTGATTTAAGAACAGCGATTCACCACCAAAAAATGATTTCAGTAACCCTGGAATGAGCCCACCAAAAAAGCCAGTACTCATGGACACTTGGCCGTCCATGCTGGCCATTGATCCTGCTTCCGCAAAAATACGCTCCCCTGGCTGTAAGGTCACAAACAACGTGGCAAACGCTGGCTTGTAGCGAACTTCGTACTTCATCGCTAGCACTCATTAGATAGTGAATGGACATAATCCATCTCAGACTACCTAGATCAATCATGAAAGTAACAGCGCATCTTGATAAAGCGCAACATAAACATATAGTTGCGAAAACACTCAGGTAAATATTGTAATTGAAGTGCTGAATTTTGACAGAACGCCCTCTTCCTACAAAGTGATTGGAATATCCATAAGCAGCTATCGACAAGGTACTCAAAACGTCTGCCATTATCACTGAGTTATTGGATTCCTGTAGAACAGTAACTTTGTCCCATATACTATAGGGTCTTCAGATCGGAGTTTGGAAGATAGCCGGGCGACTGTATTGAAGCTTTGTGCGTTGAGAGCTAAATTACAGGTGGAAAGTTAAGATTGCCAGCCATGAGGGCTACTTGCTTATGCTTCTACTCAGTACAATATACTCTACGGCAGCCTGCCCTATACTTGGCTCAATACTACAAGTGCTGAAATCTAGGAGACACAGGGTCAATGGATAAACTTATTCAGCCTTTATCTGACGTCCTCAAACAGTATCCAGAACTTTCTGCTAAGGTTATTGTTATTATTTCTACAATTTTTACATCAATTGCAACAGCTTATATCTTTTTACAGGAACAAGCTAAAAAAGCTCTAAAAGACAGGCTTGAGGGATATAAAGATACCAAAGAGGACTTGTCAGGTAGCCTTGAAAAGATAAGACAACTAAACAAGCTTAAGTTAGATTTAGAAACAAATCTAGAGAAATCAAAGCGAGAGATAGAAAAGTTGAAGGTTGAAAACCTTGATCTTGAGACTCAACAAAAACTTTCTGACTTACAGGGAAAGCTCTTCCAAATGGTGGTTTCAACGCAGAACGACATTAAAAACTTGGATAGGGCAATAGCTACGCAAGATGATAGGATGCGTGTCTTCCGCGCATCTCGAAAGCGTCAACGAAAGAATATATTTGCTAGCCTTTTTGAGCGTAGATAGCCCAGCAAATTATGGTTGATGCACCCTGTTTAGACTGTTTCGGGTGAGTTTTACGGTAAATTAAGATGAAACTTCAGTTGGCTAATGAGGTATGTGTAGTTATCCCTTTGAGCTTCTACTGTGCAATTTGCTGCGACACTCTCTAGGGCTTGAATATAATTTTTCGATGGATCAGCTAAACCCGGTCCATTAGGCCCCAGCGGGTAATTAACCCCCCATTCTAGTAGAAGGGTTTGTCCATATTTTGGTCCAACTAGCATGGCAAAAAGTGTAAGTTCGTCATGCTGTTTCCAATCTTGCTCCACTCTATGTCGATTCATCCTACCGGACTGATTTCGGTTCCATTCAAAGGGTAGACTCTTCGAAAGATATTGATGGATTTCTCCAACCAAAATATCTGGGTTTTGTGCAAGTTCCTTTGCATGAAATTGTCCTTCTCTGAGAATTTTTTCTAGATTAGGTTGGATAGCCGGATTTTTGATTAGTGGAATAGCTGCCAGCATATTTGTATACCAATTAATCACATCTGTAAGTGAAAGTGCTTGTTTGTTATGGCTGTACATAAAAACTCCATAGGAAAAATTCAAGCGTCGCTTACTATGACACATGAATTTTTCCTAAATCAGGATACCAACGGATAGCTACCAAAAATCTTTTGATACCAGGCTGGATTCAGTATGTTGCCAAACATTCAAATAGTTCAAATGTACTATAACATAAATTTGTTTTTGAGTAGGTGAAATTAATTGCGAAATGTGAACTGTTTACTGCTGATCTAAATAACTCAAGTATTCGAGTCAAGTACTCATAACTTTTTTAGGTGATCTTGATTTCTGGCCCCTGCATCGTAGATAAGGTGAGTGTAGATTCGCTCAGTAAATAACTGTTGAATCTACTTAAATTTTGACCAATGCGTATCTTAAAGAAGCATCCACCTCTCGCTGATGAATCCTGGTAGAGAATTGAAATTCAGAAGCGCAACATATAGATATATGTTCTCAATTATCTTGATGGCCAGGGGCTGGGCTGTCACTCGTCAACCCATGGGCCGCATCATCAGTTTTTGCCGCCATGATAAAGTCATTGCGATGCAGACCGTTCAGCGCATGAGTCCACCAGGTCACGGTCACCTTTCCCCATTCAGTGAGTAAAGCTGGATGATGCTGCGCTGCTTCGGCTATCTCACCCACTTTGTTGGTAAATCCCAGGGCCTTCTTAAAATCACTAAAGTGATAAACCCGCTGCAGCTGTTGAACACCATCTACCAAAATAATGTCCCAATCGGGAATCTGAGGTTTTAACTCTTTTATTTCAGCATCGCTGGCAGGTGGAACTTTTCCGCTACAGGGAATACAGACTTGACTGGTTAGTAACTCACTCATTTATCTTCCTCCTGAGTGCAACGGGCAAGAGCGAACCCTTGCCCAAAAACTCTCTTTAACCTGCTGAGACGGCCTCTTTTTCGATTTTCTCCTCTTCAGCTTTTGAGACTACCCGTCCTTCATCTTCAAACCCTTTAATCTGGTCAAAGTTTAGATAGCGATATAAATCATCTGCAAACGGATCAATCTTCTTCGCAACAATCTCCAAATATTCATCCATATTAGGAATTCGACCTAAGAGAGCACAGGCCGCTGCTAACTCTGCAGACCCTAGATATACTTGAGCACCTTTACCCATCCGGTTGTTGAAGTTGCGAGTGGATGTAGAGAAGACTGTTGCACCGTCTTCTACACGGGCCTGGTTGCCCATACAGAGAGAACATCCAGGCATCTCTGTGCGGGCTCCGGCGGCTGCAAATGTGCCATAGTAGCCTTCTGCCCGCAGCTGTTGTTCATCCATGCGGGTAGGTGGACAAATCCAGAGGCGTCCTTTCACTGTGCCAGCTCCTTCAAGGACCTTAGCTGATGCACGATAGTGGCCAATATTGGTCATACAGGAACCAATAAAGACCTCATCAACTTTGTCGTCAACAACGTCCGAGAGAGTCTTAATGTTGTCAGGGTCATTAGGTGCGGCAACCAGAGGTTCCTTAATTTCATTGAGATCAATCTCAATTACCTCTGCATACTCAGCATCTGTGTCTGCTGACATGAGACTGGGGTTGGCCAACCAATCCTCCATGGCGGCAATCCGACGCGCTAATGTTCTTGCATCGGAGTAGCCCCGAGCAATCATATTTTTCATCAGCGCCACATTTGAGCGGAGATACTCAGCTACAGTCTCTTCGCTGAGCTTAATGGTACAGCCCGCTGCAGAGCGTTCTGCTGTTGCATCGGTTAGCTCAAAAGCCTGCTCTAGCTTCAGGTCAGGCAACCCTTCCATCTCAATAATGCGACCAGAGAAGACATTTTTTTTGTTCTTTTTCTCAACGGTCAACAGCCCTTTTTGGATGGCGACATAGGGAATGGCATTGACGATATCTCGCAGTGTGATACCAGACTGCAGTTCACCCTTAAATTTGACGAGCACTGACTCAGGCATATCCAGCGGCATTGCACCAATGGCGGCAGCAAAGGCTACCAGACCAGACCCTGCCGGGAACGAAATACCCAGCGGGAAACGGGTATGGGAGTCACCGCCAGTACCCACTGTGTCAGGTAGCAGCATGCGGTTGAGCCAGGAGTGAATGATGCCATCCCCAGGCTCGAGGGCAATACCGCCGCGAGAAGAGAAGAAATCGGGAAGTGTGGCGTGAGTATCCACGTCCACTGGCTTTGGATAAGCTGCAGTATGGCAGAAGGTTTGCAGCACTAGACCGGCGCTAAAGCCCAAACAGGCTAACTCCTTCATCTCGTCACGAGTCATTGGGCCGGTGGTATCTTGAGAGCCGACGGTAGTCATTAAGGGCTCGCAAGACATTCCAGGACGCACACCGGGCAGACCGCAGGCTTTACCCACCATTTTTTGGGCCAGTGTATACCCCTTGCTGGTTTCAGCAGGTGCAGAGGGGCGGACAAACACATCGCTAGGCTCTAAACCCAAAGCAGCGCGAGTCTTGTCTGTTAGCGCCCGACCAATCATTAGAGGGATCCGCCCGCCTGCTCTAACCTCATCTAGGATGGTTTCAGGAGTCAGGTTAAAGGTGGAAATGACAGTGCCATCTTTGGTGATTTCACCTTTGCGCACATGAACCGTGATGACATCACCCGTCTCCATCTGAGAGACATCACACTCGATGGGGAGCGCGCCAGAGTCTTCTGCTGTATTGAAGAAAATAGGTGCAATTTTCCCCCCCAGGATGTACCCGCTTGTGCGCTTGTTGGGAACGTGGGGAATATCTGCGCCCAAATGCCAGATGACGGAGTTCATGGCTGACTTACGGGAGGAGCCGGTGCCGACAACATCACCCACGTAGGCGACTGGATTGCCTTTAGTTTTTAGCTCGGCAATGGTTTCTAGAGCATTGGGCATCGTAGACTCCAGCATGACCAGTCCGTGAAGGGGAATGTCTGGACGACTAGTGGCATGAGGCGCAGGGGAGAGGTCGTCTGTATTGGTTTCGCCAGGAACTTTGAAGACTGTGATATCGATGGTGTCAGGCACCTCGGGCTTACTAGTGAACCACTCTGCTGTCGCCCAGGCATCGATGACCTTTTGGGCATAGTCGCTGCCGTTGTCGTTACTTTTAGCTAGCGCTAATACGTCGTTAAAGGCGTCATATACGAGTAGCGTTGTCTTGAGTGCATCAGTGGCAGCTTGGGCCAGTTCTGCATTAGTAGACTTAAGTAAATCAACTAAAGACTGGACGTTGTAGCCGCCTAGCATGGTGCCAAGTAGTTGCACAGCTTTTAGCGGGGATATCAACGGGCTGGTAGCTTCACCTTTGGCAATGGCAGTTAGGAATGATGCTTTTACGTAGGATGCTTGGTCAACACCGGGGGGGATGCGATCGCACAGCAAATGCATCAAAAACTCAGCTTCACCCTCAGGTGGATTCTTTAATAGCTCACAAAGGTCAGCAGTCTGTTCTGCATTCAACGGTAGTGGAGGAATACCTAATGCTGCTCGTTCTTCGACATGTTTACGATATTGTTCAAGCATCATTATCTCGGTGTTCGCTACGCTACAACAGTAAAAGGCCTGACAAATAAAACGTCAGTCTTATAAAACTAAAAAGTTACCTTTTTACCACTATTTTAACATTTTTTAAATACGAGCGGCATCCGTATTTTTTATCCGTCTAGTAAATTTAAATCAATAGATACCAAAAGGCACCGTAGTTTGAGGTTACGGTGCCTTGGATTTGATCAGGTAGATTTTCGTTTAAGTGTCTTAGTCTTAATTTTTGAAAGGCTCATGACATTAGGCAGCTCGCTGATGCACCGTAAAGTGCTGAGCCGGTGCTGGGAAGCCAGCCTGACCAAAGCCCTCGCGGATGATCTTATTTGTGTCGAAATATACCTGCCAGTAATGGTCATTACTGCAGTAGGGACGCACCGCTAAAACAGGCCCCATAGGATTGAATTCCAAAATCTCCACATCAGGGGCAGGCTCTGTCATCACGTTGGGGATCGTAGCTAGTTTCTCTTTGAGCAGTGCGATCGCCTGACTAGGCTCTACACTATTGTCGAGCTGGGCAACTAAATCTACCCGGCGATAGGAGTTAGTCGAGAAGTTTTGAATCGTATCCGAGAAAATTGTATTGTTGCCGACAACTGTCATGACATTGTCCATGGTGTTTATCTTGGTGACAAACAAACCAACTTCTTCAACGGTACCGGTTACACCACCCGCTGTAACAAAATCACCAACTTTGAATGGACGTAAAATGACCAAAAAAGCTCCGGCTGCGAAGTGAGCTAACAAACCACTCCAGGCTGCACCAATTGCAATACCAGCGGTCGCTAGCAAAGCTGCAAAAGATGTAGTTTCAATGCCAAAGAATCCGAGAATAGCAACAACTAGAACAATGTTTAGTAAAACACCAACTGTAGATTTGAGGTAGATAACTAGTGTTGGGTCAATCGTGGTGTTTTTAAGGCTACGGGTTAACAAACCAATGGCAAACTTGATCAGCCAACGACCGATAATCCAGAAGATGAGAGCCCCAACAATTTTGAGGCCAACTGCGATCAAAATGCTGGTAGCGTTGCTAGCTATGTTGGTTAAAAATGCTTCGTTCATTGCGATCCTTCCAGCCAAAATATGCATCTAAGAGCGAGAGTATAATAGTGAACTTAGAGATCAAGTTCTTCCGCTAAAACACTTAAGCTTTCAGCGCACACAATTGGCTGTTTGTCTGTTATGCAGCCGTATCTTACGATTTGCTCATAGCTAACGGGGAAAAGTTGTTTGTGAAACAATCATCACCTGACTACCTATTGCGGTTACGTCTCTATTTAAGCCTTTTGCCAGTGCTGGGTGTGCCCATATCGCTATGGGCTCTTTATGGTGGTGCTCAGCAAGCTGAACCGCAGCTGAAACAGGTTAGCCGTTTGGCAGTGGTGTTGGGCATGGGGTGGCTTGTGGCAACTGTATTGCTGAGTGCTGGGGCCCATAGCGAATTCTCGCAAGTTGCCACACTTCGATTTTGGATTGCTAATAGTTTTGTCGGGAGTGGCTATTTTCTGACCACCCTATGGCTGATGTGGCGACTATCGCAGGGAAAGCCTGCTAAGCTACCGGGCCTTAGTCAGCTAAGCCGTCGGTTGCCAGATTAGATGAGCTACTGATGCAGCTATTGTTGCGTTTTGAAAAGATCCGTCTTTTTGGAGAAATCTTGCTAACATGCTGCTAAAAAATAGGGTGTTTCATCTGGGCTTTTGCAAATTTCTGTAGCCGTTGGCGATGGAAGTTTTATAGATTAGCCAATGGGTACCAATAGTCGTTAAACTAACGGCTACATTTTATGCTCCTTGCGACTGTTCGCATATATCATCCAGGCTTGAGGTTATTCCGTGTCCATCCCACATCGTAAAAAGCAAACCGTTAAGCGACCAATGAAGAAGATGCCAGCCACAAAGCAGCGACGTGGTTGGCTCGGTATTCCCAAGTGGGCTTGGATTACATTATCACTGGCCAGCGTAGCGACTGTTTCAGCGGGTACTGGCGCGCTGCTGGCTGTTTCGATGAATAGTCAGCCATTGTTACAAAGTCAGCTATCGCCTGAGGAAGCAGCGGTCTTTAGTGAAGAGCAGCCGATTTTAGCCAATAGCAGCTTACGGTTGCCTCGATTGACCAGACCTGTCAACATTCTGGTGCTCGGGGTTAAGGTTTTAACATCGGATGTGGATGTGCCTGTTGAGGGGGCTGAGGATCTGGGGTATCACGCTCTAGTTAATTCCTTTGAGGGATTGTCAGATACGATGCTGTTGCTGCGGTTTAATCCACGTACAGGGCAGCTGGTGGTGATGTCTGTTCCTCGCGATACACGGGCTCTAGTCAGCGGCGCACTGACTAAAATCAACGAAGCTAATTTGCACGGTGGCCCTGCGCTAACGGCAGAATCGATTAGCGACTTGCTGGGAGGGGTGGCAATCGATCGATATGTGCGTATCAATGTGCAAGGTGTGGAAAAACTGATTGATGCCCTGGGGGGTGTCACAGTGAATGTTCCACAAGATATGAAGTATCAAGATGATAGCCAACATCTATATATCAACCTCAAGGCTGGGCAGCAAACCTTAGATGGCGACCAAGCACTTCAGTTTCTGAGATTTCGCTACGATGAAAATGGCGATATTGGTCGGGTACAGCGTCAGCAAACAATGATGCGAGCAGTGATTGAGCAAACTCTAAACCCTGCGACGATAGCACGACTTCCAAAAATCTTGTCGGTAATTCAGTCTCACGTTGACACCAACCTTTCTGTTGAAGAGCTAGTGGCCTTAGTCGGATACGGTTCGCAAACAGACCGCTCAGATGTCCAAATGTTGATGCTACCTGGCAATTTTAGTAGCCCAACGGAATATAACCTGAGTTACTGGTTACCGGACTACGCCAGCATTGACGAGATGGTAGAGCAATACTTTGGGTTGGAATCAGCTCAAGTCATGGAAGCGGCAAGCCCTTCATTCTTGAGGGTAGTGGTGCAAGATAGCACTGGTGACGATCTAGCTGTGCAGTCTTTGATCGATACGCTGTATGACAGTGGCTACCGTAATGTCATTGTGGGGAGTGAATTAAATGAGCTGCTGCCTGAGACTCGCATCGTTGCTCAACGAGGAGATCGCGCTAGTGCATCTATGCTGCATCAGTTTTTACGCATCGGTGAGGTGCGGGTAGAAAGCACAGGCAACCTTGACTCTGACATTACTATTCAGCTGGGTGAAGATTGGCTAGGCGAACACGGAGCCGCCCTCTGATGGCCAACGATCGTATCTATCAACTCAAACTGACATTAACCGACAGTGAGCCGGCTATTTGGCGACGATTGTTGGTGAGTGCTGATACTAGCTTGGAAGAGCTGCATCGTATTGTGCAGATTTCTATGGGTTGGCAAAATTTATCGAACTATCACTACCGTATTGGTAAACAACGTTCGGATACTGAGCCTTCGTTGTTAGAAATGCCGCTAAATGAGATTGTTCGCGATGATTTAGTGCAGTTTTGCTATGTCTATGATCTCCGTGATGGTTGGTTTCACACGATAGAGGTGGAGATGGTGCTGCCGGCCGATCCTCAGGGTCACTACCCCCACTGTGTTACTGGTGAGCTACGCTGCCCGCCAGAGGGCTGTGGCGGTATTTGGGGATATAACGAATTGCTCGAAATTTTGGATGACCCGAGCGACCCTCAGTATCTAGCTAGGTGGGATGAAGTGGGTAATGATTTTGACCCTGAAAACTTTGACTTAGGAATTGTCAATGTGCAGCTTCATTCAGGGTAGGTAACCGTTTATTCATCTGGAGTAGAAATCTGCTGAAATCCTTGGGCGGCCTGTTGCCAGCCGTTGCGAATCTGAGGCCCCTGATATTGCATAAACCATTGCGCTCGGGTGCCAAACAGAGCCAGTTCCATAGGCAGTGTGAACTCCATTAGTCCCTGACGGCGTAATGTTTTGACGTAGTCATCAAATTGTTGTCTTAAATCTTTTAGTTCTGCTAGATACCAGTCAAGGGTGGCGTGTCGCAGAATCGCCGTTTTTTTGATCCTTTTTAGTTCAGCTTTAAAGGTATTGAGCGACGCTATGAATACCTGATCTCGCATCTGATTTTGCAGCATGTACTGGCTAAATAAATGCTGATTGCTCAGAGATTGATAGTTACTGTCAGCGATTTGTTGAGCGTTTTTGGAGGTGTGCTGCATGTCAGCGGTAGGCGTAATTATGTCAGATGGGGGGCTGGCCAAATCTTAGCAAATTCATTATCAAGACATCGCTGCAGTATCTCTTGATGATTAAAGGCTAAATCCATCTGCAGCACCTCTTCTAAAGAGAACCAGCCAACGTCAGTGACTTCTCCTTTGCTAACGTTGGGCTCTAGTTTTGGGAGTTGAGCCCCTGATGTGAGGAATACCATCAGGGGGTAGTGCATGGTGATGTTTTGTGAACGTCGAGGTTCGCTAAAGACAAGGCTGGGCTGATCTAGAGACCCTACTAGCTTGTGCTGATCCTGAAGCTCCTCTAAATCTAGCCCCAGTTCCTCCCAGACTTCACGCATGACGGCACCGCCAATGGTTTCGTCATAGTCTAGATAGCCGCCAGCCAAACACCATTTCCCCACTTCAGAAGGTAGGTCTGGCCCGCGCTTATTTAGGGGGACGTAGGCACTTCCATCACACACCACCACCAGGATGGCTAGGACAGTCGCGCTACGGCTTATCCAAAGCTCCTCGCCGTCTACAATGACGCAACGATTTGGAGTGCTGGTGAACTTAGCCATTGATTAACCCGAAATTGGGTGTTAGTTAGGTTGGTTATTGAGATAGGCTGCGATCGCATCTTCTGTAATCTGAGCCATACTCAATCCTTTATTAGCAGCGGCGTCCTTTAGCTGCTGATAGATCTCGCCAGACACGCCTACGCGGTGCTTGCGACGACCCGATGCCTTCTTAGTCGGGATATAGGACTCAGAAAAGTTGCGGATAGCTTCAAAGCCGATGCGATCGCAAAAATCACCAAAGCTTTCACCCGACTGGCGACCCTTCTTAAAGAAGGCAAACATCGGCTCTAGAGTGGTCTCTAGATCGTCAATATTCATCTTCTGCATGTAGGGCTGTGCCAGACGAGTCTGGTTAGGGGAGCCCCCCAGCCACAGCTGATATGAATTGGGCGCGCTACCGACAAAGCCCAGCTCCGCCATATAAGGCCGAGCACAGCCATTGGGGCAGCCAGTCATACGAGTGACAAAATGCTCTTGCTTTAGCCCCAGCTTGTTCAACAATGTCTGAATGCGATCTAACACGCTAGGAATCACGCGCTCCGACTCAGTCACGGCTAAACCGCAGGTAGGTAATGCCGGGCAGGCCATGGCATGGCGGTGCAGCAGATTGATCTGATCTTCCGCGTCGATGCCATTGCTGCTCAAAATATGGTCAATTTCAGCCTTATCCGCTGGGTCAATCTCAGTTAGCAGCAAGCTTTGGTTGCCAGTTAACCGAATTGGTAACCGATATCGCAGCTCAATTTCCTTTAGGGCTGACTTGATCTTAAACGCGCCTCTATCATGGATGCGGCCATTTTCAATGTGGATACCGAGAAATAGCTTGCCATCTCCCTGCTCATGCCAGCCCAAATAGTCATAGAACGTCCACTCAGGCAGAGACTTGTAGGGTTGAAGGCTCTTGCCAAAATATGCTTCGACCTTGGTCCGGAATTTTTCTACACCCCAGTCGTGGATCAAGTACTTCATGCGAGCGTGGCGTCGCTGTACGCGGTCCCCATAGTCACGCTGGGTGGCGACAATTGCCTTCACCAGGTCGTAGACATCGTCTTTGTCTACATAGCCGATTTCATCAGCAATGCGGGCGAAGGTTTCTTCTTTGTTGTGGGTGCGCCCCATACCACCCCCCGCTAGAACGTTAAAGCCCTGTAGCTCCTTATTTTCATCAACAATTACCACCAGGCTCACATCTTGGGTGTAAACGTCAATGGAATTGTCACCGGGGACTGTAACCGAGCACTTAAACTTCCGAGGCATATAGTGGGTGCCATAGATAGGCTCCACATTGTCATGGACGATGGTGCCACTGCCGTTGCGCTGACGAGCCGCTACTACGTCGGGATGCTCTTCACCCGTAACCGCCTTTTCTCCATCTAGCCAAATTTCATAATAGGCAGGGGTCTGAGGCGTTAGCAGATCAGCAATGCGATTTGCGTAGTCCCGCGCATACACATATTCGGGCTTATCCTTAAACGGGGCAGGCACCGCCATCACATTGCGATTGAGATCTCCGCAGGCTCCCAGGGTAGACCCCATGCTACGGATAATCGATGCCATGGTGTCCTTCAGGTTTTTCTTCAGGATGCCGTGAAGCTGAAAGGCTTGACGAGTGGTGGCGCGAATATTGCTATAGCCATACTTATCTGACAGCTCATCCAGGGTTAGATATAGCTCTGGAGACACCAAACCTCCAGGATTCCGGGTCCGCAGCATCATGCGGTAATCCTTTTCTTGGCCTTTGATCCGATTGTCTCGGTTATCCTGTTGATAGGAGCCGTGAAACTTCAGGATCTGGATACCGTCTTCGCTGAAGTGAGTCGTATCTTGAGCCAGCTCAGTTGCCACCGGTTCCTTTAGAAACTGGCTACGCTCTTTAATGCCTTCGAGCCTAGATACTTTTTTGCCAGGCGGCGTTGAAGCCTCAGCAGCTTGTTTACCAGGTGAAATCGGAGCTTGAACCATGATGTAGCGATCGATAGCAGAACAGTGAACAAACGAAAGCCGAAAAGCCTGCAAGCATAGCAATGAGTGCTTCAGCCTGGGGAGGTATTTCGGGAAGCGGACTAGCAAGGCTAGAAGCGAACCAGCAAAGCTAGCAGCAGACTAGCAAGGCTAATTGTAGTCAGACAAAGGATTGATCAGCGATATTACCAAGCAAATCGTTAGATTTTTGAGCCTATGTAATTGTCCGGTAATCCGGTAGGGATTGTGGTGTATAACCCAATAGTATCACTGCTACCCATTTTGTGCGTATTGATACTTCAAGCAAATGTTATCTAACGCTAAAAAAAAGCTGCCAGCTCCTTCTGCTACCAGTGTCTGGTCAACACGATTAGGATTGATAGGAGACCCCCCTTGATGGAAGGAGTTAACGATGGCAGATGCCACAATGTACAGCGAAGATATGTTTGTGCTGTTGGTGCCCGGCGGTGATGAAACGTTTCTAGAGCCTGATGAGCTGCTGGCCAAGCTTAAAACGATGTTGGCTCAATATTCAGCCCCACTACCTCGGGACTTGCAAAAGTTTGATTCATTAGACGATCAAGCTAAGCATCTGCGCGATACGGCTTGTGAATTTGAGGTCAGCCCTGGAGTTTCCTGGCAATGGTACGCTGTGCGATTGGAAAAATAGATTGAGTGCCAACGTGTTTTATGGCAGAGCTGTAGCATTAGGAAAAACAAAAACTCTGGTTTCATAGGTCTCTCAGAGTTGAGGCGCTCCCGTTTGCATAGAGAACTATGTAGAATTAAGGGGCAAAATTGTGGTGTTTGGAGCGATTAGCTGACTTGTGGATGAGCTGAGGACGGGGTTAGAGTTGGCAACCCGTGAAGAATTGGCCGCTCTGGCCGAGGTGTTATTTCGACCAAAGTTTAATCCGCTAGATTACTGGTGTACTCCCTCACCGCATGTGGTGCAGGGTTATGACCGTTATGACTGTATTGAGCAGATTGAATCTCGGTTTCGCTACTTGGCGGCTGATGGGCTAACGGTACTACGTCAAGACACTCACCAGGTTAGCTACCGACAAGTCTTGCTACAGTTGAGCCGCTACCTCAGGCTTGAGCTGTCCGGTCAGCTTTCCACCCTCGATTTAGAAGCGGAAATCTTTTTGCAGTTGCTTGAAAAAGCCTGGCATCGACTCACACCGCGTCAGCAGACTCAGCTTCAGCGGCGGTTGACCACCGAGATAGCCCAGGCTGAGCATTTTCAGAAGTTATCACCCCAGCTGCAAAAAAATCCTCTGGCTCTAGTGCTCAAGGGCAGCGGCGCAGTTGCTGTTAGCTCCGTTATTCGTCCTTGGTTATTGCAGCAGATTGCGAAACAGTTTGCCTGGCAACTGGCTCGTTATCAGGCGGCGCAACAAACATTGCGGGGGGCGGCTACATTAGGTGCCAAGATTCAAGGGAAAGCGGCTGTTCAGCTCGCTTCACGCGGTATGGCATTAAATACGGCGCGATATGGTGCTGTGCGAGGCGTATTTGCCTTTTTAGGGCCTGCTTTGTGGGCTTGGTTTATAGCGGATTTGGGCTGGCGAGCCATTGCTTCCAACTACACGCGGGTCATTCCCGTTGTGTTTACCCTGGCCCAAATTCGATTGATCCGTGGTGCAGACAGTGAGCTTCTGAGTCAAGTGACGTTAGAAGCGGTGGCATAGTCTAGTAATTCATAATGACAAATAGCGTCTCCGAGGATAGTCCCAAAAATCATTACGAACTTCTGGGGGTAAAACCAACGGCCTCTGCCCAGGAGATTCGACGTGCTTATCGAGAATTGAGTAAGCTCTATCATCCGGACACGACTGAGCTGTCTGGTGCGATCGCAACCAAAAAATTTCAGGCTCTCAACGAGGCCTATGGCACCCTGAGTAATCCAGAGCAGCGCTTAACCTACGATAGCCAAATTGGCTACTCTCGGTTTTATGTCAGTCAGTCACCCAGAGACTTAGAAAATAGGGCTAGAAAAGATGCACCTTTTGAGTCACGCTACGCATACCTAGACCCTACTGATCGGCCCCTATCTGCTGGGGAAATCTTTGCGCTCTTTATCCTGGGGCTCACCTTTGCCGCCTGCTTGGCTTTAGTATTTATCCTAGGCATCACAAATAGTGACTTTACCCTCTCATCCCTACCGTTTTACCCAATCTAGAGACATCCCATGCCCCTTCCTTCAGCCGATACTCCCCTGTATAACCATACGCTGCCCGATATTGAACTATGGCTAAAACAGCACGGGTGTGAGCAGGATAGATCTGAGCTTAACCGTTGGGAGGTTGTCAAAGCATCCTGGCAAGCGGATCTGATGCTTGAAACCGATTCCCTCATTGTGCGTTATTTGAAGGCTGGGGAAGCTGGAGAAGACATTCAACGTGGGTTTAAATACTCCCTCAGCCGTCAAGATTTGGAAGATGCCATTTTTGCCGGACCCTAGAGTTCTGGATCATGCCTGGTTAGCTTGTTTACGGCAGAGTGAAAGGCATGATTAAAAATATTGATCACATCGGTCTGACTTGCAGACAGGGTAAGCAGATTGGTAGGTCGTAGAACGTCGCCCAAATAGTCGGTAACGATTGTCTCTAACAAATGCATATAGCCTATCGCCGCCACGTTTTAACCCTGGCAAGCCACGATAAGCCGCCACAAATAAAGCCCCTATGGGCAATATCGCACCAATCTGCTCAGCCGCATCACTCCCCTGCCAACGCTGTGTAGGGCTATCGTCATTAATCAACAACATACCCAGTTCGCAGTCATCAGCTGTGACATCAAACTGCTGCAGCATTTCGCTATCCTGCATGGACACATAGCGAAATCGCTGACCTTGATCTAGCCACTCCAGCCACTGGACCAAAGTGGTACACAGATTGCAATCGCCATCGTAGATTACGGAATACATAGAAATAAAACCAGCAGACATTGCTGAAATTTGCCAAGTTTGAGGGAAGCTCAGAAGAACCGCCTTTAATCTATTCTCCAGTCTATTTCTGAAATTGGCTATAACGGTGATGTCATAAAGGCTTATTCCCCACAGATGCCTTTTCCTAAACCCCTAAGTCACGCCCCTCGAACTACAGATTTCACTGGGAGCCAAGACCGCCAGATGTAGCGTGCTATACATTGAGAACGTTGTAAAAGACACAAAAAACCGCCATAAAGCGTGTTAACTTGAACACATTTTCAAATTTTTCTTAACCTCGCCTTTACCTTAGCTCGGTAGTTTTCACCAAGAATGTCTTTAGACATTTTGGTGAGGAGTTAAGTCTAAGCAATCATGGAATTCAAAGCACGGAAAATGCGCTACGTATACTCAGCGTCTCTGCTGGCTCTCTTGACAAGTCTAGCTGCCTGTGGCGGCGGTACAACTACTACGACTGATGCGCCTGCGGCCGGTGATGGTGCCGAGGTTGCGTCCAGTGGTGTCTCTGGTGATGTATTGATTGATGGCTCTAGTACTGTCTTCCCCATTGCAGAAGCGATGAGTGAAGAATTTAGTAACGCTAATCCAGATGCCAGCGTAACGGTTGGTGTGTCTGGTTCTGGCGGTGGCTTTCAAAAGTTCTGCGCTGGTGAGACTGACATTTCAAATGCTTCTCGTCCAATTAAGGAAGAAGAGATTGCTCTTTGTGAAGAGGCTGGCATCGAATTCGTCGAAGTGCCTGTTGCGTTTGACGGTTTGACTGTTGTGACCAATACGGAAAATGATTGGGCACAGTGTTTGACTATCGAGCAGCTCAACACAATGTGGTCTCCTGACTCTGAAGGACAGATCGACAACTGGAATCAGGTGGATCCTTCTTTCCCCGATCAGGCGTTGGGTCTATATGGCCCTGGTACTGACTCTGGTACATTTGATTACTTCACCGAGGAAGTTAACGGTGAAGAGGGTGCAAGTCGTGGTGATTACACGGCCAGTGAAGATGACAACGTAATCGTGCAGGGTGTGACTGGTGATTCGGGTGCTCTAGGCTACTTTGGTTATGCCTACTTTGAAGAGAATTCCGGTTCTCTCAAGGCAGTCGAAATCGAGAACGAAGCTGGCGAGTGTGTCGCTCCTTCTAGAGAGACCATTGCCGATGGGTCCTACAACCCCATGGCTCGTCCTCTATTCTTCTATGTCAAGAAGGAATCTTACGACACTAAAGAGCAAGTCAAAGCGTATGTTGACTTTATGGTAGCTCCTGAGAACGGTGCGCTTGTTGCCGACGCTGGCTATGTAACGCTACCTGATGACATCTTGGCGGCTTCTAAGGCGCGCGTTGATGAAGCAAAGCTAGGTAGTGACCCCACTAACCTGACAGCTGAATAACCCCATTAGGATGCGCCTAGTTGGGTAACATATGGCTGGGAAGAGGACACCTCTTTCCAGCTATCTTTGATAAAAGCCTCTCAGCATCGCTAATGATGCCGGTAGCAGAAAGAAATTTTTTTAGATAATCAATCTTCGCATCCAGCCTCCGGTTCTTTGCAAAAACGAACTGGTTCTCCATCAAATGGATGTGATTTGAACCGTTGTCCACGTCCGAAAGGGTTGCTCTATTAGGGCTTTAGAGCGATGCACCTAGACGTGGTTAGCCGTAACCTACGCTGAGGATTTGTGCATGACAGCTGAGCTTCCCTTAAACGATATTGCCCCTGGTGCATGGAAACCAAATCGTAGTCGTTCCCAAACTATCCAGCTGATTGTCAAAATCATCTGTGGAGCATTTGCGGCGATTTCGATTCTGACCACCATTGGCATTATTGGAACGCTAATTTTTGAAATGTTCGCATTCTTTAGCGATCTGCCCCGTGAGCTCTCAAAGGAGGGTGAAACTGTCTCCTACGTTGGGGGGATTATTCACTTTTTCACTGCTGGGCGTTGGACGCCTTTGTTTGCCAGTAAGCAGTTTGGGATTTTTGTGTTGATCAGCGCCACGCTGATGATTACGTTTATTTCCATTGCGGTAGCCTTACCGCTAGGACTGTTAGCAGCTATTTGTCTAAGCGAATACGCCAGCCCAAAGCTTCGTAAAGTTTTGAAGCCTGTTTTAGAGATTCTAGCTGGTGTACCAACGGTGGTTTACGGCTATTTTGCATTGCTGACTGTAACCCCGTTTCTTCAGGCTTTTCTGCCACCAGTGGAGGGGTTTAATTCCCTGAGTGCGGGCATTGTTCTCGGCATTATGATTACACCCATGGTGGCATCGCTGAGTGAAGACGCTATTTA
This sequence comes from Cyanobacteria bacterium P01_H01_bin.21, assembly GCA_038748405.1. Taxonomy (GTDB): domain Bacteria; phylum Cyanobacteriota; class Cyanobacteriia; order Phormidesmidales; family Phormidesmidaceae; genus Leptothoe. The sequence goes on from JBCDIX010000005.1 coordinate 44,208, forward strand.
TTCCGTTCCTCAGTCCCTACGGGATGGTTCTTATGCATTGGGAGCGACCCGACGAGAAACCGTTTGGTCAGTTGTTTTGCCAGCAGCTCTCTCAGGAATTGTGTCATCGCTGATTCTAGCGACGTCACGAGCGATCGGTGAGACCATGATTGTGACGCTAGCGGCAGGGGCAAACCCCACACTGGGCTTCAATCCATTTGTTCCGGTTATGACGATGACGGCCTACATTGTGCAGGTTACCAAGGGAGATGCTCCCCACGGCACCATTGCCTATGAGACCCTGTATGCCGTGGGTATGATGCTGTTCTTGATCACGCTAGCGCTAAACGTATTTAGCTTCTGGTTTGTGCGCCGTTTCCGTCAAAAATATGACTAAATTGTTGCGTGGGTAAGTCCGACTAGGTCGTTTGATCAGTGATAGAGAGATTGAGCAAAGAGGGATAGAGAGGATATGACGGCTCAAGGGATTGATAAGAATGCGGCGACCGGAAACTTTAAACAGGATTTGTCGGGTCGCTACAACCTGGACAAAGTGTTTGCCACTGCTGCCTGGACCGCTACCATTGTTTCTGTTGTGGTATTGGCCTGGCTGCTGTTCACCATTTTGAAAGATGGTTTGGGGACGATAAATCCAAACTTTTTTACAGCGTTTCCATCGCGAAAAGCTGAGCAAGCAGGGATCAAAGCTGCTTTTTTTGGCACGCTATGGGTGATGGGGATTGTTGCAGCTACCTCTTTCCCCATTGGAGTAGGGGCAGCGATTTATTTGGAAGAATTTGCTGACGATAACTGGTTTACCCGTTTGGTGGAAATCAATATCGGTAACCTGGCAGGTGTGCCCTCCATTATCTATGGACTGCTGGGTCTGGCTGTTTTTGTAAGGATTCTCGAGCCGATCACAGGCGGACGCAGCGTACTGTCCGGGGGCTTAACGCTGGCATTGTTGATTTTGCCAGTGATTATTGTGGCTACCCGAGAAGCTTTGAGGGCAGTGCCCAACAGTATTCGCCTGGCAGGATTTGCGCTAGGGGCTAACAAGTGGCAGGTCGTTTGGAATCATGTGTTACCCAGCGCTATGCCGGGTATTTTAACTGGTGTGATTTTGGCGTTGTCGCGGGCGATTGGTGAGACAGCTCCCCTACTGGCTATTGGTGCAGTCGCGTTTATTCGGTCTACCCCTGACAGTTTACAGAGTGCCTTTACGGCCATGCCGATTCAAATCTACAACTGGGTGGGGCGTCCTCAAGAAGAGTTTCACCAAATCGCTGCCTCCGGGATTATTGTGCTGATGGTCATGTTGCTGTTGATGAACACCATCGCAATTTACCTCCGCAATCGTTTTCAAAAGACGCGCTAGCGCACCACATCCACTCGCTGAGATATTGGGTACTCACAGGAATCTAAACTATGCAAGATACACGTCCTCAAACAATGACTGACACAGCTCTTAAAGCTGAAAAGATTTCAGTTTACTACGGCTCTAGCTTAGCGGTTAAAGACGTTTTTCTGGATATTCCCCGTAATCAAATTGCGGCCTTTATTGGTCCATCTGGATGTGGTAAGAGTACGGTCTTACGCTGCTTTAATCGTATGAACGACCTGATCCCCAGCGCTCGTGTTGAGGGCAACATTCTGTTTGATGGAGAAAGCATTAAGCAGTTTGACCCAGTTGAGCTACGGCGTCGTGTGGGAATGGTGTTCCAAAAACCGAATCCTTTTCCTAAGTCTATCTATGAAAATATTGCCTTTGGTGCGCGGATTAACGGCTACCAGGGTGACATGGATGAGCTGGTGGAGCGTTCTTTGAAGGGGGCGGCTCTTTGGGATGAGGTTAAGGACAAGCTTAAGGAAAGTGGTTTGGGTCTTTCGGGTGGTCAGCAGCAGCGTTTGTGTATTGCTCGTGCGATCGCAATCGAACCCGAAGTCATCCTAATGGATGAGCCCTGCTCGGCATTAGATCCCATCTCCACCCTCAAAATCGAAGAACTAATGCATGACCTCAAGGCCCGATATACCATCGTGATTGTGACTCACAACATGCAGCAGGCGTCTCGCGTATCTGATAAAACGGCCTTCTTTAACGCTCAGGCTACCGAGGCGGGCGGCAAGATGGGCTATCTGGTTGAATATGACGATACTCAGGTCATCTTTAGCAACCCTCGCGAAGAGTACACTCGCGACTATGTATCTGGTCGCTTTGGTTAATGAGTTAACCAGGTTTTAGACGTCCTCAAGCAAGATTATCTCCGATGGGGCATCTGTAAAAGGTGCCCCACTTTTTGTCTTTGAAGTATTGAAGCATTCTCTACTGGAGCAATAACAACCCAGCCTGCATAAGACCAATGGTGAACCCTAACACACCGCCTAGGTTAACAATTGCCTGTAGCTCATTGCGCACAATGCCTTGAATCGCCATTTCCAGGTTGCGTGGTGATGTCGCATTGACGCGCTCCATAATCACCTGGTCAATATCCAAAATAGGAATCGCTTTAGCAACAATATCTTCTAAATCTTCTTCCAGATAACGTTCCAAAATCAAGGCAAGTTCTTCACTCGCAGTATCTAAGGAGTTCATTACAACAGACGATGTTTGCAATCGCTTGAGCAGACGCTGAGCCACATCATGCCAGTCGATAGAATCGCTTAGCCCTTGTAATAGCGGCACTCCATCGGTTTGCAAATATTTTCGGATAGTTTGACGTAGGGTCGCCCGCAGTTGTTGAACTGTAGAGATGGGAAAATCTTGCAGCGAAAAGTTTTGCAACCATTCTTGAAATCGATTTTCGACCCGTAGCTCTGTAATTAGCTCAGAAATACGACTGTTGCACTTAGATGGCTCATCTAAACAGTAGGTGCGCAAACGGGTTAGCGCATTGCGCACACCAAAGATATTGGCCACTACCCAATAGGTGCCACTGGTCTTTTCTCGCAGAGTTTCGTCAATGACTTTAATGTTGCGGTCAGTGAGAAAATCAATAATCAACCGCCGTAGCCGATCGGGGGGCAAAATTCCCTGGCGTACCCAGGTCGCTATTTGTTTGGCCTGGCTTTCACTTAACCGAAAATCTAAAAGAACCTGGTCAAAAATATGATCGATTTGATCGGCAAGAAAATTTTCATCCCGTGCCCATACCTTCAACATTTTGGGTAAGGACTGACCCAGCATATCTTGAAGAATGTTGCCGAGAATGTTGGCTGTTTTGTCCTGGTTAGAGGTTTGTGTTTGAGTCAGGGCCAAGTCTAACAACCATCGAATCGCCCCCTGCATCCGTTCGGTTTTGAGCAAACGTTTTGCTAACCGCTGCAGTTCTTCTGGGGTGAGTAAAGACCCCATAATCGTGTCGGCAATTCGTTTGGCTAAGCGGCTTTGATTGCTAGGAATTAGCCCTGGAGTAAACGGGAGCTGCTGCCCAAATACGCGAATGGGGCGATAGGGACGAAACAGCATTTTGATGGCTAAGTCATTGGTGAAATAACCAATGATGCCACCGGCTATCGGTGGTACAAACAAGAGGACGGGGGAGATAGCGCTCATTTTTGCGCTACGAGGACACCCATGAGTCCTCCCAATAGTGGATAGTGCACAGCTCGATCAAAACCAGCTGCTATGGCCAGGTCAACTTGCTCACTACCGATGGGAAAGCGGTCTACACTGGGGCCAATGTAGGCATATTCGTCGGTCAGGCCGCAGCGTTTCGCTGCAGGCACCACTACAGCATCTAGATACCATTGTTGAAATCGCTGGCTGACAGCGGAGCTAGGCCGATGAAAGTCTAGAATAGCCACTTTACCCCCTGGCTTTAGCACCCGCTGTAGCTCGCTAAGCCCTTTAGGGATATTGACAAGATTACGTAGCCCATAGCCCATGGTTAGGGCATCAAACTGAGCGGTCTCGAAGGGCAGATTGAGGGCATCGGCTTCAACCCACTCGGTACGAGCGGTATAGCCTTTGGTCAAGGCACGCTGAGCTGCGATCGCAAGTTGCTCAGCTGCAAAATCTACTCCGGTCACCCGACCCTGAGCCCCCACTCGACGTGCCAACAGTAGGGCTAAATCGCCACTCCCACAGCAAACATCCAACACATTCATACCTGAACGAGCCTGGCTCCAATCGACAGCCATCTGCTTCCAAATTTTGTGTAAACCAAAACTCAAAGTTTGATTGAGCTCGTCATAGACCGGTGCTATCCGATCAAATAAATTACGAATGTATTCGGCGTCGGGGGTAGCCTGAGCCATTAATCTTTTCCTACAGGCAGATTTGACTAGCTTCCATGGCAAATCATGATGGCCAGGCGGCTAAGTCCGTCTATCATCATACTGCTTGCTGCTAGTGCTGATCAGCAGCGGGTAGCAATGAGGGCCTGAGCTAGCTGACTGGTGGCAATATCAAGAATTTTGCTCACATCGCTTAATGTGCGGTAGCTGTAGGCCCAATGTAGAGAAACCACGGCTAGCAAACGGTCTCGAAAAACCACTGGTACAACCAAATGTGACTGGCTCCCAGTCATTCTATAGAGAGGATCGTTTAGGCTACTGGCGCTGACGTCGGGCAGAGTTTGCAGAGTACGGGTAGCCATAACTGCCTGTATCAAGGGGTTATTTTCCAGACTCTGACCGCCCAGGTCACCGTAGCTGGCTATTCCCTTAGTTTCTACACCTTGAACAACGCAGAGTTTAGCTGATAGTGTTTGTCCCCAGCCATCAGCAATGAACTGCAGAGCCTCCTGTTCTGTCATATCAAGATGAGCGAGCTGAGCCACTCTGCTCATCAGTTGAGCCTGCCGATCGGCCACATATAAAGCGTGGTGGCTTTCTTTTAACAGTTCGTAGGTGCTGGCAGCTTTTTGCACTAGCTGCTTCAGCTTATTGGGTTCCCAAGGTTTAGTGATATAGCGATAAACCTGGCCACTGTTAATTGCTTGAACTAAGTCAGTAACGTCTGTAAAACCCGTAAGAATGATGCGAACTGTATCAGGAAAATCTGGAACTGTTTTACTTAAAAACTCTGTTCCACTCATATCGGGCATGCGCTGATCAGAAATAATCACCGCAACTTCGCCGTCATCCTCTAATACCTCTAAGGCTTTACTGCCGCTTTCAGCTCGAAGCACCTGATATTCGCGGCGAAAGGTGCGGTAAAGCAGGTCTAAGTTGTCCGGTTCATCATCAACCACCAACAGCCGAGGCTTTTGCCTCGGTAAAATTTGTGCTGCATTTAAGGGACTAACGGTATTCATAGATTGATTAGCATACATGCAAAGGGCTGCTCCGTGGGGGCTAAGCAATACTCATGGGTACCACACAAGGCTAGATTGGGCTTGTGCTAATAGTAAACCCAAGGAGATGGGAGACTAACGATTGGCAAAATGCTCTGACCAGTGATGCAATCACCTCGCTGGAAATAAGCCAACTTACACCCAATACAATCACTACAATAGGGTAGCCGAATCAAAGACTTAAAAGATGTTAAAGTCATTGCTGCATGCCGCCATCAATGTTTCAAACTTGGCAGCGGCAGAACATTTTTATGGCACAACCCTAGGGCTTACCAAGGTTGAGCGGACCCTGAAGTTTGCGGGGGCCTGGTATCAGCTAGGCTCGTTTCAGCTTCATTTAATTGTAGCTGAGCTTGATTATCCAAAGCCAAAACCTGAGGAAAAATGGGGGCGTCGAGCACATCTAGCGTTTGCGATCGCAGATCTAGATACTGCTAAACAGCGATTAATCGATGCCGAAGTTCCTATCCAGCCTAGTTCTTCAGGTCGAGCCGCCATATTTATTCATGATCCAGACGGTCATATCATTGAATTGAGCCAGATCTAGAGGTGATTAGATTCAATGCACCGTCTTGGCTTAGAACTGGGAACGGTAGCATTAAGCGACTGCTGATGAGGGGCTGTACCCGTCTAGAATCGTTGCTATTTAACGGTTTCTTACCGCTAAAGCCATCCTGAGGATCAGCAATGCCAAAATTAATTTTTGAGCCTATAGTTTCTCGACAAGGGCCTATTTGTGAAGATCATAATTCTAGGATTTCTGCTAATCCTGACTGGGTTTCTACTGCTAGAGCTAGCCTTGCGACTGCTGTTTGGTTTTGGTAACCCACCCCTGTATGTAGCTGATGATGCGATTGGCTATCTGCTAGCCCCAAACCAGCGTGTACGGAGGTTTGGCAATCTGATTGCTATCAATCAATATTCAATGCGTGCCAATCAGATTGAGAAGTTTCGCCCAGATAATACCCTGCGGGTGTTGCTCATAGGAGACTCGATTGTGAATGGTAATTGGTGGACCGATCAGACTGAGATTCTATCGGCCATGATTGCAGCCTCACTCTCTAAGCAAGACACAATTTCATCGGCTGAAGTGCTGAATGCGTCTGCCAATTCCTGGGGACCTCGGAATGAACTTGCCTATCTGCGTAAGTTTGGCACCTTTGAATCTCAGATAGTGATGTTAGTGATTAACACTGACGATCTGTTTGGCGTCCAGCCCAACTCATTACAGGTCGGCAAAGATCGCAGCTATCCCAATAAAAAACCGGCTTTAGCTATTTTAGAACTCACCAGCCGTTTTCAAAAACAGTCGCCAATTCCAGGTCTTAAAGAGATTCAAAATGAAAAGGGCGATCGCATTGGCAAAAATTTAACAGCTATTACAGAAATTAAGAAACATGTTGATATGAACAACAGCATGTTGTTGTTGGCCATGACCCCACTTAAGCGAGAAGTGCTCAACGGCCCTAGAGATTATGAAATTGTGGCCCGCGAGCGGGTAGATGAGCTAGTCACTCAACAGAAAATCCCCTATGTCGATTTTCTACAAACGTTTCAGGAGAATTCTGAGCCAGAGAGTCTCTACCGCGATCACATTCACCTGAGCCCTAGAGGGAATGCGCTAGTCACTCAGGCGCTCAGCGAACTTATCCTAGCTGCAACATCAAATTAACGTTAACGATGGCCCCTGCATTTTCCACTACTGTGTTACTATCGAGCACATAGCTAGGGGTGCCCAAACGGGCTGAGATTATACCCTCGGAACCTGAGTCTGGGTAATGCCAGCGTAGGGAAGCAGACGATTTATTTTACTGTCACTGCTAAACGTCTCCGTGGGAAAGTCAAGGGATGAGTTTGACTGCCTAACAGTGCTTGCACTCATTGCTCTAGCTGTTTAACCCAACGCAATGAGGAAAGACTGTGTCCATAGGAGCGATTGCGCTACTAGTGACTCTAGTGACGACGGCAGCATTTACTTTGTTTGGTGTGCTGTATGCCGGACGTCAAAAGATCGATTTAGAAGGGTATATGGTCAACCGCAACCAGGTTGGTGGTTGGTCTGCCTTGGCTACTGTGACGGCATCGGCTTTAGGCGCCTGGATTTTATTTAGCCCTCAAGAAGCAGGCTCTGTTTTTGGCGGAGTGTCAGCGATCTTGGGCTACTGTCTAGGGTCAGCAGGGGCCGTGGCGTTATTTTTTGTTGTGGGGCCACGACTGCGCCACCTGATGCCCCAAGGTCATTCTCTCAACGAGTATGTCAAGCATCGGTTTGGTGGACCAATGTATTGGCTGGTGGAAGCCGTAATCGTGTTCTACATGTTTATTTACCTGGCTGCAGAGCTAACGGCAATTGCTAAAGCTCTGCAGCTGGTGGCGGATGTACCCTTGGGTGTCACTGCGCTGGTGGTGATTACGGCTGTATTTATCTACACCACGGTGGGAGGCTTGGGAACAACTATCTTGACTGATGTGGTGCAGTTTGTTGTGATTGTGCCGCTTTTGTTAATTTGTGCCGGTGTCATTGTGACTACTCTCGGGGGCATTGATGCCTTTAGTGCAGTAGCTGCTCAGCAGCCTGAGCTATTGTCTCTTAACAATATTGGTGGTGTTCGCTTTGGAGCCACATTGTTTATTGCCATTGTGGCGGCTGAAGTCTTTAATCAGGGAAACTGGCAGCGGGTTTATGCCTGTCGCGATAGCCAAACGGTGCGTCGAGCCTTTCTCGGGTCAGCCATCATTGTTTTGCCGCTGATTTTTATCGCAGGTCTGCTAGGTGTGCTGGCTGTGCCCTTGGCTGAGGCATCTCCCGATATTGTGGGTGAAACAGCTTTGTTTGGCTTGTTAAGTCAGCTGGCAATGCCTGGCTGGGTTTTAGTGAGTGTTATTGTGCTGGCCTTGGCGTTAGTCATGAGTAGTCTCGATACCATGCTCAATGGTATTGCTAGCGTGTTTACTCTAGACTTGCTACGGTTGTTGCCCGATCCGTCGGCTAAGAATGTCTTAAAAGTTTCACGGATTTTAACCGTATTAGTTGGTGTGCCTGCGATCGCAATTGCCTCTCAGGGCTACAGCGTTCTCTATCTGTTTTTTGTGGCCGATTTGATTTGTGCAGCAGTGCTTTTCCCTATGCTGTATGGTCTATATAGTCGCCATCTGACAGGGGTTAATGCGTTTGCTAGCTCTGTTGTTGGCATGATGGCTGGTCTGTTGTTTTTTCAGAAACCAGACTTTTCTCCTCTATTTCCAGTCGTTCCCGGTAGTGCCGACCTGCTTCACAGTTTTGCGGCGGCGTTAATTACCTCAACAGTGGTCACGCTCGTATGGACCGCTGTTGCAAAACAAAAAGGCACCGCTCCCATCTTTAACTATGACCAGTTACGGACTCAGACTTACTCAGTCTCAACCGATGAGAGTCTGGCCGCATAAAAGTTGCCTGATTAAATTGTCACGTTTTTAGTTAACCCATTCACTTCATTGGTTAAAACTATGAGAACACATTGGATTGCCTCTCGCCGAGGTCAAGCGAACGTCACCCAAATGCACTATGCACGTCAGGGTATCCTCACTGAAGAAATGGCATACGTCGCTAAGAGAGAAAATCTTTCCACCGACCTAATTAGGGAAGAAGTGGCTCGCGGCAGACTGATTATTCCGGCTAACATTAATCACCCCAACCTAGAGCCTATGGCTATTGGTATTGCTAGCAAATGCAAAGTCAATGCCAACATTGGTGCTTCACCCAATTCGTCTGACATCAGCGAAGAGCTAGACAAGATGCTCCTCGCCGTAAAATACGGTGCTGATACCGTTATGGATCTCTCCACAGGGGGTGGCAACCTAGATGAAATCCGCACCGCTATTATCAATAAGTCTCCTGTTCCCATCGGAACGGTCCCCATTTACCAGGCATTAGAGAGCGTCCACGGCAGTATTGAAAACCTCTCCGAAGACGATTTTCTTCACATCATTGAGAAACATGCCAAGCAGGGTGTGGACTACATGACTATCCATGCCGGACTGCTGATTGAATACCTGCCGCTGGTAAAAAATCGCATCACCGGTATTGTGTCTCGTGGGGGTGGCATTATTGCTCAGTGGATGCTGCATCATCATAAGCAAAATCCTCTTTACACTCGATTTGATGACATCATTGAGATCTTTAAGCGGTACGACGTTTCCTTTAGCCTCGGCGACTCTTTACGACCTGGATGTCTGCACGATGCGTCTGACGAGGCGCAGCTGTCAGAACTCAAGACATTGGGGCAGCTAACGCGGCGCGCTTGGGAACACGATGTACAGGTAATGGTAGAGGGTCCTGGTCATGTGCCTATGGACCAAATTGAGTTTAATGTGCGCAAACAAATGGAGGAGTGTTCGGAAGCCCCCTTCTATGTGCTAGGGCCATTGGTTACTGATATCGCGCCTGGGTACGACCACATTACGTCTGCCATCGGTGCAGCTATGGCAGGCTGGTATGGCACCTCTATGCTTTGCTATGTTACGCCCAAGGAGCATTTGGGTCTGCCGAATGCAGAAGATGTGCGCAACGGTCTAATTGCTTATAAGATTGCGGCCCACGCCGCAGATATTGCCCGGCATCGTCCAGGGGCTCGCGATCGCGATGATGAACTTTCCCATGCTCGTTATAACTTTGACTGGAACAAGCAGTTTGATCTGTCTTTAGATCCGGAACGGGCACGCGAATATCATGATGAAACTCTCCCCGCTGACATTTATAAAACGGCCGAGTTTTGTTCCATGTGCGGGCCTAAGTTTTGCCCCATGCAAACCAAGGTTGATGCCGATAAGCTCACAGAACTCGAAACGTTCTTAGCTAAATCAGCTGTAGTTAAGGCATAGCCTCCGCTGGACTAGTCTTAGGGCAAAGACCGCCATACAGCAACAAAAAATTGCTGCATGGCGGTTTAGCACATAGCTACTCTGGCACTGCGGATTGGTTATATCCCCTGTTCAAATAGTTTATGTCTGTCTTTGCGCATGGCGCTGACGCTCTATGAATCTCTCAAATGAAAGAGGTAACTAGTGGCCTGCTACGAAATTATGTTTACTGTGAGCAATTCACACTATCAGAGTTTCGTTTAGAGGATATATTATGGCCAATCCAACGACTTTAGAAACTAAGCTGGCTGACCTGAGGCTTGCTCAAACTGCATTGATCGAGATTGAGCAAACGCTGGCAACTGCAGCCAACGACAGTACCATCCGCGAGCGTCTAGAAGGCATCTTGGAAAGCGATCGCAAAAACCTCAGCGCAATCGACGAAGCGATCGCAAAGTCTGGTTCTACCAGAGAAGCCCGCGAAATTACCCAAAGCCACATCAGTAAAGTTCGCGAGATGATGGACAGTTCTGAACTGACAGTGTACGACAAATTCTTTCAGCTTGAATTGCTAAAGCATCAACAGGCAATGACAGGTTTGGTTATCCATAAAGTTGCACAGTCTTTGGACGATAAATTCCAAAAAGCGGTGGAGTCCCTCAACAAAGTAAACTTTGAAAATCGCGCTCATCAGGAAGTTCTCAAAGGCGTACTTTATTTTGTAGGTACCCGAGAAATGGCTGGTACCGAACCGGATATGGGTCTTCTGGCTAGTCTTGAGCAAGGTATTGCTGCGGTGAAGGGTGCAGTTGGCAGCGCGGTTAGTTAGCCCAAATTTATCAAAGGACCGCCTAGCTATCCATTTTCTCCCTTTTGCAAAAGGGACTAAGGGTAACTCCAATACCTCAGCAAACTAAAATGCTAATATCTCTCATTAAGATGAGACCTTAATGAGAGATATTAGCTGTTCAGGTAGGAGGAAATACGCGTGATACAGCCTGAAAATATTCTCGCAATAAGGGCACGCTTAGGAGAAGGCCCCATCTGGAATGTTGATCGACAGGTACTTCACTGGGTCGATATCTATAACCGTCGAGTTCATACTTTTGATCCTGTTTCTGGTGAGGATACTTATATTGAGGTAGATACGGTTGTGAGTGGACTTTTTCTAGAAGATGAGATGCACCTCATTTTGGCTCAAGAAAACAGGCTAACGCGGCTCAACTTACAAACCCGAACAACAACGCCTCTTGTTGAGATCGAAGTCGATCGACCAAACAATCGTTTGAATGATGTTAGGGCAGATTTTCAGGGTCGTCGCTGGGTGGGCACAATGAACAATGATGGACGTCCTGAGGCCAATCTCTATCGGTATGATCCAGACGGCTCACTTTATCTCATGGAAACAAACTTATCGATTTCCAACGGTTTAGGATGGAGCCCTGACCAAAAGGTTTTTTATTTGACAGACTCGCCACAACAGGTCATTTACGCCTACGACTTTAATGCGATTGATGGAACAATTTGTAATCGCCGTCCTTTGATCACGCTTACTGGCGAATCCTTTTACCCGGATGGACTTACTATTGACGCTGAAGGGTGTCTCTGGTCAGCCATGTGGAATGGTTGGTGTGTGATTCGATTTGATCCGCAAGGTCAGGAGATGATGCGAGTCCCCCTGCCTGTACCGCTAGTAACATCGTGCACCTTTGGAGGAGAAAATTTGACGGATTTGTTTATTACTACAGCATCTGCCGGACTCAGCCAATCAGAGCTCAAGCAGAGTTTTGAAGCCGGAGATTTATTCTGTTTGCGAACGGATATCAAAGGTCAGCTCAGTTAGCGATCGCTGTGGGTTAATAGAAAATCTTTTCTATTGAAATAAGCCGCTGTCACTAACCCCACACCCATAACGACGATTTTAACCAACTTGACACTGCTCAGCTCAGACTCAAATCCGCCGTGCAGCAATCAAAAGGCTCCACGGCGGATGATTAGAGCAGTCGTTGTTGATACGGCATGGTCAGGTATGGCCCACTTGGTCGCCTACACCTAGAGCCATTGTCAGAATGGCTATTTCAGCTGACTCAATAAAATCAAGCTACTCAAAACAATCACTACGGCTAACAACCACTGCCAGGGCTGGTTTAAGCTTCGCAAGAGTTTTACCCAATGCTGGTAAAACTTCACTAATTTTGCGTGTAAACCTATCTTGGGTGGTGGGCAAGGATTGAATGGCGGCGACGTTGAAATAGGAGGTTTTAGCTTGCGACCGGGGTGCGAGAGCGCCGGACTACGGGTAGTCAACGGACGACGCACAGAAGCAACAGGCGCAAACTCTCCGCGATAGTGCTTGGTGACTGCCCGCCCCCGCAGGGGCGGCTTTACCCTTGGCGAGCGTCGAGATAAACGGCTCATCGGCTACCAATCCTCACAACATCACCATCGAATGTGGGTATAGAGAGTACAAACGGATCGGTGGAGTAGGTCAACGCCTGCTCTTCAAGAATGCCGATGGCAATCTGCTCACCCATACGCAGGCTGTCGTAGTAGTCACTAAAGTAGTGAACACCTGCCATGTCTCGGCCGATGGAGATATTGGCAGCCAGCTTATTGAGTTCACCCTCTAGAGTTAAGAACTTGCCAGACTCACATTCAATTAGTTTGGCCCGCTCACAGGAATTCTCGCTGGTATAGCCCTCTTTGATGTCAGGGGCACGGAAGAATACGGCCTGGTCGTGGTGGTCTACACGCTTAAAGGCGATCTTGCCGTCAGATTTAGCTAGCACCGCATTTGTATCAAAGAATGCCTTGAGAATAGTGACACAGGCACCTGCTACTGTGGCATGACCGGCACCGTAGGCTGGGTGCATCGGAGATCCTTCAGGAAAGGCCATGGGCAAGAGATAAGTACCTTTCGTCTGATCGCCTTTCTGAGTAAGTTCATACACTTTGTGCAGAGTGCCAGTCTCTTTGAGTTCATGGGAAAACTTCCCAATGGCATGCAGCAGCGTGGGAGAGACACACTTTTTATCGGTCTCACTCAGATGGTCAAATCGGCGGACCAGCTCAATGCGGGCAGCTAAAGCTTCCGGACGCAGACGAATGTGGTTATTAAACTTCTGGAAACGGACGGCTTTGAGAGCACGTGTAGCGACCTCGGTCACTAGGTTAAGAATATGAGGACCGCCGTATAGAGCAAAGCCACCTGCATGACGACGAACTTTACCATTGCCTGCTGCAACACCGCCACCAGATGAATGATCAAAGGCTGGGTCAAAGGGTGTACCCATGCCTAACAGGATGATGCAGGCATTGAGGTAGGCCTCGTATAGAGCATCGTAGTGAACATAGGTAGCCAAGTCGCGGGGAGTAGAAATAAAGCGACGAGCCGCCCGTGACTTTTCGCTATAGGTCTCGGGAACATAGCTTTCAGGCGCCGGACGCAATCCGCGCTGGGCGTCTACATAGGACGCCATGTCCGTCATATAGTCTAAGCAAGGAGTTGCGATGGGAACCTGCTGGTCGATTTCGAGAACACCATAGGTAATCTTGCCATCGGCAACATGGCCTCCCCCGTTCACATCGGTATTACCAATCATCAGAAACTGAGACAGGTAGGGGCCTACTTCAACACCAGGAGAAGACCCACGAAACAGAGTCTGAGCGTCAAATTTGCCGGATGCACTCACCTTACGAGGACGACCGGTTTGATTATCGACGTAGCTGAGAGCGTTGAGACGTCCGATCGCATTCTCAATGTCAGCGTTGGATCGACCGTTTTCAAACGCATTAAAGGGCTGGTCTCGTAAAATAGCGAGTTCGTATACCTCAGCCATTTCCAGAATCAGCTCAGGATTTGGATTACCGGTCTCGTCCAATAATCCTGGTGCAGGAGGCATTGTTACGGCTTGTGCATCAGGACCCTGTAGCTCATAGACAACACCTGCTGTCGGAGCTTCCCACTGTCGAAAATTGTTGTCAGGACAATCAATTGGCACAACCTGATCGCCGTTCACTTCGAATTTAGCGCCGTGGCGGACTCGATCGGTAAACGGATCGATAAAGCCGTCATCGACAGCGCGGCGAAACTCAACAAAGTCTTGAGGGTCCTGGATTAGACCAGTCTCTTTATTGTGGGGAAGCCCCTTCGTAAAGGACATAAAATACTTAGAGTCAGCATAGCGCTGTTCATCCCCATTGGCCTTGTGGATGGGGTACTCACGACTCCTGGCTAGTTCAGCTGCCTCTAAACGAACAGCATAGGACTCTTGACGACGATCAGACATAAGAATCTCCTACAAGAAACGTTAGATCCTGCAGGTGCCCATGGCACCGAGAACCTAAAAATGATGTATCTGAATTCAAATTTAAGAGTCGTATCTGGAATCGCCAGTACCCTTGAGGGTGATTTCAAGTATGCTTGAATAATTGTTGCTTTTCTCCGGAATTCGGCAAAGTCCGCCTTCTATTCTGATAGAACTTTTAATTCTTTCCAGCGGGCTTGGATTTCACTGATCGTATAGACTGCCTTAAAGTCTATGTTCTCTTGAGCATAATGCTCTGAGCCACCCTGTTGGCGGTCGACTAAAGAAATGACTTGATTGACTGCATAGCCAGCTTCTCTCAATCGCATAATCGCTTTCATGGCAGACTGTCCGGTGGTAACAACGTCTTCCAAAATGACGACATTGCTATTCTCAGGCAGGACAGGACCTTCAATATAGGCTTGGGTTCCGTGTCCTTTCGCTTCTTTGCGAACGATTAACGGTGTAATCGAACGACCTGCATAGGCTGCCACCACGCTCACTGCAGTAACAATTGGGTCAGCTCCTAAGGTAAGACCACCAACGCCAACAACGCTGTCGTCTAGATAGTCAAGCATTACCTGACCTGTCATCTGCCCGCCTTGGGGATGGAGGGTGACGAGCTTTCCGTTGATGTAGTAATTGCTTTGCTGACCCGACGAGAGTGTGAAATCCCCTTCTTTATAAGCGTCAGTGCAAATCAAATCGAGCAGCTGTTGTTTGACAGTTGTGAGATTGTTTGAGCTAGTGGGCGTAGCGGTCATGGTAGTAGATATCAATTAATCGGTGGGTACTTTGAAAGAACTGTGAGCTAGTGCAGTGGATGAATGTAGCCAAAAGACGTTGCAAAAACTGTTAAAACGGATAAGATAGATGCCAACTTTTGTTAGTTGACTCTGCTTAGATTTTTAGCGGTTGGCTGCTAAATAACGCTTAGCTAGTTTATCGATTTTTATGAACCGGGGTACTATATGCCCCAAAATGTGAGGTGAAATCCATCATGAAACTTAAGGGATTAGTACTCGGCACAGCGGTTGCGATCGCAACCCTATCGACCATGGCGACTCGCGCCAACGCCCAAAACGCAACATTTACTGAACCAACTGTTTTAGAAACATTGGACGACATCTTAATTCGCCCTGGCACTGATTTCACCTCAGATCGCACCTTCCTTCGTCAAACGTCTCATCTGTTTGGCTTTGGTGTTCCTGGGCGGGCGGCTTTCCCTGAGCTAGAACTAAATCGCGAAAGCGCTGGCATTCTAGAAGCCTACAATGAGCTGATGTTTCTTCAGACCCGCAACACTCCAGCAATTCGAGTGCCCGACTTAACTAACCCCTACAACACCTCACTGCAGATGTTGCCTGGCTCTCAGCTCGGCGGTCGGGTAACGGGGACCGAACTCAACTTTGAGCCGCTGCCCAGACGTTAATTCTCCTTAAAGTTAAAAAGCCTCGCTGTCTTCTACATAAGATGTCGGGGCTTTTAAGATCCAGGGTGCAGGGGTCGAACCTGCCTAAGGCGAATTATGAGTTCGCTGCCTAATCCGCTCGGCCAACCCTGGTAAAGCGCATTCACTACGCTCTTTATAGCACAGTCAATTACTCAAAGCAGATGAGTATTGGTTTTTGATATATTAAGTTAGGCGTACCCGCTCCGCTATATTTTGATACAGCTACGGACCATTTTAGCCGCTAGCACATTTTGACCTTATGAGAGTTAATCCCGCGATCGCATTTACATTGATATTGCTTGCGGCCATGTTTGGTTCAGGCATTGTTAGCGCATCCTGGGGATATTCACTCGGTCGGCAGGCACTGACCGGTATTCGTCAGCCTGAAACTCGGCCTGCTAGCGCATCAACCGCAAGCCGTGGTACGACACAAACCAGCGATTTCGTTTTGCTAAAAGAAGACGATATTCTCAAAAATATCAAGGCTCGTATCGAAGGTGGTCTGGATACTGCTGAGTAGTCGAATAATGCCGCAAGTATATGAACCTAACCCCACAGGGGTCTGGCAATGGCTGTGCAGGATTTAGTAAATGGCGGGCTACCTATCAGCGCTTCCGGTGTAATGGTCCGTCTGCTCATCGTTGGCGCCCTCATTATTCTGAATGCTTTTTTTGTAGCAGCAGAATTCTCGATTGTCTCAGTACGACGTTCTCGCATTAATCAGCTGGCTGCAGTGGGCGATGTTCAGGCCCAAACCGTACAAAGCCTGCAGCAAAGTATTGAGCGACTTTTGCCGACAACCCAGATAGGCATTACGCTGGCCAGCCTGGCCTTGGGCTGGATTGGTGAAGACACGCTAGCGCTGCTTTTACACCAGTGGTTGCGACGGTTGCCCATACCTGCTCCCATTTTTTCCCACGGAATAGCCCTAATGCTGGCTTTTTGGGGGCTTGCTTATTTACAAATCGTGTTGGGTGAGCTTATCCCTAAATCGTTGGCATTAAGCTACTCAGAGCAAACGTCACGACTTCTGGGTCCTGTAAGTCTGACGGTGGCTCGTTTGTTTTCACCCGTAGTGTGGCTGCTCAATTGCTCTACCCAGACTCTGTTAAAGCTCGTAGGGTTACAAGAGCGGCGTCAGTCTGACACTCAGCTCACCTCGGATGAGCTGCAAATGATTATCAGCACTCCAACAGCAGTTTTGGGCCTTGACCAAGAAGAGCGAGAAATTCTCAATAATGTCTTTGAGTCTAGAGACTTTACGGTAGAGGACATTATGGTTCCACGTACTCAGATTGTGGCCTTAGACGATACAGCGACCTGGCAAGATTTATTGAACATCGTGGTTGAGACCGGCTATTCTCAATTTCCCCTGGTAGGGGATTCCCTAGACAATATCAGCGGTATTTTAGACTTCAAAGCAATCGCTGAGCCTTTGGCAAAAGGACAGCTCACATTTACAACTCAAGTCAGTCGTTGGATGAGGAATGCGCGTGTAGTACCGACAGATTTACCTTTGAGTGATCTACTCAGCCGCATGCAGCGATTGAATCATTCCATGATGATTGTAGTGGATGACTATGGCGGTACCGCCGGGCTGGTAACCTGGGCCGATGTAACAGCTGAACTCATTGGGTATGAGGACGCTATAGTATCGGGAGATATCGTCTATTTAGATGATTATTCAGCTCTGGTGTCAGCGCAAATGGACATTGATGCAGTTAACAAGCAGTTTGCTCTAACATTGCCAACGACTGAGGACTACCAAACCTTAGCTGGGTTTGTCATTCACTCGCTACAAAAGATTCCAGCAGCAGGAGAGCAACTGCACTATGGCGATGATCTGGTATTTACGGTCAAGACAGTTAAAGGTCCCAAGCTAGAGCAGATTCAAATTACCCATAGCCACTTGCCACTGCGACGCCGTATGCCTCGCAGACAGCCAGGAAATTGACACAGCCTGTTCTCCAGTTGTGGCTAACGTGGCCACAATTCTGACAGCGGGGATTGGCATATCTGTCGCTATTAAGTGGAGCATGCAACCGAAGAACCTAGGATTGCTGTGGTAATATCTGGTTGACTTTGAGGAAAGTAAAGTCATTCTGAGAGCAAATTGCTCTCTGGTGTGAGGGACCCTGGTGTGCAACAACGAGATTCTCAAATTGCAAGTGATAGTCACGAAGACTTGGTCCGCATAGGTGTTATTGGTGTGGGCAACATGGGCCAGCATCATGCCCGTGTGCTTAGTCGCATTAAGGATGTGCAGCTAGTTGGCATTGCAGATACCAATGTTGAGCGCGGTCTGTCAACGGCTGGCAAGTATGGCGTTCGGTTTTTTGAAGACTATGATGAGCTTTTAAAGTATGTGGATGCTGTTTGCATTGCAGTGCCTACCCGATTTCATCACGAGGTAGGGATGGCCTGTTTGCAGGCGGGTGTACACATGCTGATTGAAAAGCCCATCGCTGCCAATATTATTGAAGCCGAGTCGCTTGTGAATGCAGCGGCTGAGGCCAACTGTGTCTTGCAGGTTGGCCACATTGAGCGCTTTAATCCAGCTTTTCAGGAATTGCACAAGGTGCTTAAGACCGAGAAGCTGTTGGCGCTTGAGGCGCGGCGTATGAGTCCCTATTCTCAGCGGGCCAACGATGTTTCGGTGGTACTGGATCTGATGATCCACGATATTGACTTGCTGTTAGAGCTGGCTGAGGCCCCAGTGGTGAAGCTTACTGCTAGCGGTAGCCGGGCTGGAAATTCACCCTATTTGGACTATGTAACGGCCACGTTGGGGTTTGCGAACGGCATTGTGGCCACTTTGACCGCTAGCAAGGTAACCCATCGTAAGATTCGGAGTATAGCGGCCCACTGTCGGAATTCGCTAACTGAGGCTGACTTTCTCAACAACGAGATTTTGATCCATCGTCAGACGACGGCCAATACGATGACCGATTATGGTCAGGTGCTTTATCGGCAAGATGGCTTAATTGAAAAAGTCTACACCAGCAACATTGAGCCGCTGCACGCGGAGTTAGAGCATTTTGTTCACTGTGCGCGGGGAGGGGGTAAGCCCTCTGTGGGTGGTGAACAAGCCCTTAAAGCTCTGCGTCTGGCCAGCCTGATTGAGCAAATGGCCCTTGATGGCCAGGCATGGAAGACAGATGATGAGATGGCTGGCGCGCTACAGGCCGTTACAGTATAGCGGTGATAACGGCTGGTTCAATGGCGATCGCAACCATGCCACTATCTTGGGCGGCTACACCAAAAATAACTTCCCCTTCATGGGCTGTAAAAAAGCAGTGACGGATACCGTCAACGACACGGCACAGGGCGACTGTGCCTGAGCGAATTTTCCAAGCCTGATGGGGAATGTCATTGAGCGCCAGCACTTCATCTTGCTGAATATGGCACGCCGTTTGCTGAGTTGGGCTTGGCGGTGTGCTCAAAATAGACATAAGAGTATTGAGAAATAGACCATAGCTAGTCTTCTAGCATAGTCAAGTAGTGCCGCAGATTAGGGTATTTCCTTATTTATCTTAGGAATGTTGAAATAAACTTTATGGAAATCTGACAGACGCAAGGCCACACTTTTGGCTATGACAGCGGCTGTATAGGGGGTATGTGTGGACTCAGGGCTGAGAGGGAAATACCGCCGCGCTGGGTTGCGATCGCGCCAATGGCCTCCAAATAAGACCGCACAATAGTGACGTTAAGCCCCAGGCTAGCGGCGTCAACTTTGAGCGCTGTGGTGTTATCTTCAACCGCAATAATTTGGGTGGCGGTGCTGCTCAGGCTGAGAACGGCACTCCCCCCTAGGCTAGTGGCTGGCACTACTAGAGCATCCACCTCGCTAGCTCCGATACTGTGAGGCTGAGGGACGGCACTAAATTGTGGCGCTTTGCTCAGACCGGCCAGCACACAGGGTAAAAAGGTATAGCCAATTTCCTCGGCGGCGGAGCGGGGCGAAATCGTCGCATCGAGGGGTAATGGCTGGAGAGCTGGGGCATGGGCACAGGGGATTTGAAACTCACGCACCACCAAATGGCTAATCACCGCTTCAGCCCCGGCCAGCGGGTCCACGCCTTGCCCCTGGCGATAGTCAGTGAGGGCTTCGCTGCCTAGATCATCTGGGAATCTTGCAACCACAGCAATGGCATCACAGCCTGTCTGTCGCAAATGCTCCACTGCCCGCAGCAGGCTGTCAGGTCTTGCCAGGGTGCCCCAGGTGGCAGCTTGGGCCTGCTTGAGCTGAACGCCCAGGGGGACGTCGGTGGTGACATAACCCTTAATGTCTAGGCCCAGGGTGGCTCGGGCTGCATCGGCTGCTTGGAAGTGTCGCCAGCGGAGGTTATCTTCAACGGCTTGGTCAATTACTAGCCCAATGGTGTTTTGATGCACTGGCTGCAGATGCCAATGACCCGCGGCAAACTGATCGAGTGCGTAGCCTTCAACGTAGTAAGCATTGGGTAAGGGCCAGTAAAGCTGGGCTCCGTTGAGCACATTGGGATGGGTAACCAGACGATCGGTGACGGTTGCGATCGCTCGTGCTACTGGCAAAGCATCTCCCGCATAGCCACCAATCGCGGCTCCTACACCCGTTGGGACAATCATCATGGTGGTATGCGGACGCTGAACCCCACTCATGACGATTGATTTGAAGCATTAACCGTGACGACCGCTTCTACTTGAGCGGTCGTTTGATCAATGGCCGTAATGGCCCACCGCAGCGGCTCACCATGCGACTTGAGCTGAGTTTCGATATGGTTTCGAAGTGCGATGCTATTAGCTTGGAGTTGAACCGTTATTAGGACAAACTCCGTTGTCAGGGGGGTGGTCCGGTCGGGTAGGTTATGTGCCAATTCCATAGCTATTGATGCGGCGAGCAGAGTGTGGCTTAACTGTGGCGAAGTGCCCGTTTCTGCCGGTCTAATTCTGAAATTGGCCAAATTGAGCCTGATAGACTTCGTCTTCTTTTTCGGTTTCTAGCTTGATGTCAGATTTTGGGTATGCCACACACAGTAGGGCATAACCTTGGTCCTGCAGCTCCTGACTGACACCCATGCCGTCTTCTTGAGATACGGTGCCTGCCGTAATCAATGCAGCACAGGTGGTGCAGACTCCAGCACTACAGGAAGTAGGCAGGTCTAAACCAGCGGCTTGAGCCGCCGCTAAAATTGTGTCTTGTTCATCGACAGCAATGGTGTGAACAGTACCTTGATGCTTGATTTCGACAGAATACGTTGCCATTTGAAAGATAGTTAAATTAAGAGAATTAAAAAGGAGTGTGAATGTATAGTCTGTAACAGTTCAAAGCTTGAGAGCACCTTCAGCCTTGGGATTGCTCTTTAAAGACCCGCTCAAATTCTTCTAAGAGATCGTCCATTTCTTCTAGAGCTTGGTTGACATCAATGCGCAATGTCCCCAAATTAGGCTGCTCTAGCAGCTGTAATAACGAATTTCGCTTTGTCCTGATCTGCTCGATTTGAGTCTTAATTGTCTCAAGCGACATAGTTCTGCTTTTTCTCACCATCTACAGACTCCAGAATAAGCAAATTTGGGCGATCAGCGCTATAGGTTAACCAGGTCATTGGATTGATGGATAGAGTTGGAACTGGCCTGTGCTGGGGGGTAGCTCTGGAGAATAAAGTGCTGAATCGTCGACTATTGCTTAACTATCAGACGAATGGGGATTAACTGTTGAACAAGGTTTAAAGTCAAATCCCTTTACTATGGAATTGGTGGCATAGGGCTATGTCCTAAGACACGACTCACCGCTGATGTCCCTTTTTTGATACGACTCCTGCATATGCTACGCAAAATTCCCCTTGGTGGTGTTTTACTATCGATTGGTTCTATCCTGACCATTGTTGGCTTTGTCGCCTATTTCAGAGACATGGCGACATTAAATCTGGCAGGGTTTTTCTATGGAATTCCGATTTTATTGGGGGGAGCTGCATTGCGGGCAGCTGAGTTAGAGCCTGTACCCTATACCCAGCCGCCCAGTGACACGGTCGTTGCGCTACGGGACAAAACAGCGACCCAGACCCAAAATCAGGTACGTAAAGATGTCACTCGCTATCGCTACGGTCAAGAAGCACATCTCGACATTGCGTTAGAGCGTTTAGGTCTGAGCCCGAATGATAAACAGCGCCCTGTTTTGAGTGGTTTGCGTGAAGAGCTGAGAGACGGTGCCTATGCGTTAGTACTTGAGTTTGAGTCGCCCTATATGCCCTCAGATACCTGGCACGAAAAACATGAAAAAATTGAGAAGTTCTTTGGTCCAAACATTCGGGCCGAGATTGATGAGCGACCTGATGACCACATGGAGCTGGCATTGATTACCGCGACGGCGTAAGACCAGTGGTAACGGTTGCGATTGTTGGAGCTGGGGTCGCTGGCTTGACCTGTGGTTTGGCTCTGCAGACTTCTGGTCATAGAGTTATCTGGCTAGAAAAGTCTCGTGGGGTGGGAGGACGACTGGCAACCCGACGGTTAACCCCTGACAGTTGGGTTGATCATGGTGTTCGCTACTGGTCGCCCCAGTCAGCCCAACTGCAGGCATTAACTCAGCAACTAGTAGAGCAAGGCATAGTCCGCCCTTGGTCTGCCCAAGGGTTTACCTGGGAGCAGAGCCTGCAGCCAAAGAAACAGACGGTCTACTGTGCTGAGCACGGACTCAATGCGATCGCAAAGCATCTAGCCCAAGGGTGTGATATCCGCCGTCAGCATCGGGTCACAGCCTTGACGAAACTGGCTGACGGCTGGCAGATAGTTGCTGAGAGCCCTGAGGGTCCGATGAGTTTGGTAGCTTCAGCTGTGGTGATTGCTGTGCCTGCCCCCCAAGTAGTACCGCTGCTAGATCCCCTGGATAAACCAGCGGTAAACTCTCTCAATCAGGTACGGTACGCTCCCTGTCTGAGTTTACTGACGACCTATAAAACTTTGCCAGAAAGCTCGTCGCTAGACCACAGAGTGGGCTGGTATGTTGAAGCGCATGAAGCTAACCATTCGGTGCTGTCTTGGCTGTCGTTAGATAGCAGCAAAGACAGCCAGCCTAAGCTTAAGGCTGTGCTGATGCAGAGCCAACCAGATTTTGCTGCCCAGTACCTTGAGCAGCTAGATCGCTTAGCCTCAGATGACCTTGCTGCAGAGGCATTAACAAAAAGCACAGTTAGCGCGATGCTAGCCGCAGCAGGCGCTATTGTGCCGGGGCTGGAGCAGCCACAAACCCATCGCCTACATCGGTGGCGCTACAGTGTGGTCAACCAAGCCTACTCTCAGCCGTTGCTAACAACGCAGTGGCCTAGCTTAGTGGGCTGTGGCGACTGGTGTTGCCCAAGCAATATGACTAATCTTGATGCCGCTTATCAATCAGGATTGGTGGCCGCTGCCTACCTAAGCGCTCACAATGCCTGACCACTGCACCTGCTTAAGTTTGGTGCGTCGGTAGGAAAAAAAGTGCTCAGGATTCTGATAGGTGCAGTGGGGGGCTGTCGCAATCTGTTTAGACGTCAGCCCCATTTGCTCTAGCTGGATCTCATTAACCCGACGGACATCAAGACGCACATGGCCCGGTTTGCTGTCGGACAGCAGCGGTGGATTGTCTAAATTTAGAAGGTGTTCGACTATTCTGGCGTCGCTTTTAAATTTTTCCACATCTACAATACTTGCCCCAATCTTGGCGGCAACATCCTCACCCACCTGATAGACCTCACCTGCAATGGCGGGGCCTAATAAGACTCGTAGATCCTCAATTTTTGATCCCTGAGCCTGCAGTTTGGCAATGGCTATCGGCACAATTTTTTGGGCTGTGCCACGCCAGCCTGCATGGGCGGCTGCCACCTGGCCTGTGCGTTGGTCTGCAATGAGAGCCGGTGTACAGTCTGCACTGCATACCCAGGTAGCTTGGCCATGCCGATGGCTAAAACAGCCATCGGCATGGGGGCGCTCGATGTCCTTCTCTGAGACCTGACTGGAACCGCTGGCAACTAAGGTTTTGGTTCCGGCTCTAACGTCTTCTGGTGCAAGCACGACATTGCCATGAACTTGTTTAGTGCGCAGAACTTCAGCATTTGCTCCTAACACAGAGGTAAGGGTTTCAGGTCGCTGGGAGGCAAATGCCGATGTAAAAAAACCGTGGGGCTGAGAGATAAGATCGCAGGTCAAATAGGGCTTACCTTGCCAGGTTTGCCAGGTCCAGTTGTGCATGGGTGAGGAGAGTAATAAACGGCGAGTAGGGTCAAGACTGACACGCTACCAGCTTAGCCTTTACTTGCGATCGCAACTTTAGTAGTCCGTATTCCAAACCTTCCACCACCGCCTGATACGAGGCTTCCAAAATATTGGGAGATAGCCCTACTGTCGTCCAACGGTGTTCGCCATCACCAAATTCCACCATTACGCGAGTTTTAGCGGCAGTGCCTGCAGTACTGTCTAGAATTCGTACCTTGTAATCAGTTAAGTAAAACCGTTCCAGTTCTGGATAAAACCGCTCTAGCGCTTTGCGTAGAGCATGGTCTAACGCTTCAACAGGCCCATTTCCTTCCGCCGCATGCAGCAGATTTTTACCGTCTACAGAGACTTTGACTGTAGCTAACGAAGAACTACCAGCGGGGTCTTCAGGTGAGCGATTGACGGTGCCCTTGGTATGGGACATCCGCTCACAGTGAACCTGAAATCCATGTACCTCAAACATTTTGGGCCGTTGTCCCAGAGCTTCTCGCATGAGCAGTTCAAAGCTGGCTTCAGCGGCTTCAAACTGATAACCTTCATCCTCTAAGCTTTTGAGTCGCTGCAGCAGCTGTCGCGATGTTGGATTCGTGCGATCAAGCTTGAGACCAAAGCTACGGGCTTTAGCCATAATGTTGCTCAGCCCTGCCTGATCAGAAATAACAATGCGACGGAGATTGCCAACTGCAGCAGGCTCAATGTGTTCATAGGTCTTGGGATTTCGCTCTACCGCACTGACGTGAATTCCACCCTTGTGGGCAAAGGCTGACAGACCCACATATGGAGCATGGTCATCGGGAGCCAAATTGACCACTTCGCTAATATACCGACTGGTTTCAGCCAACCTAGCCAGCTGATTTGCTGGTAGACAGTCGTAGCCCAGCTTGAGCTGTAAATTTGGAATTAGTGAACAAAGGTTGGCATTACCACAGCGTTCGCCGTATCCATTAATGGTGCCCTGCACCATCGTTACCCCTTCCAGGGTGGCAGTGAGGGCATTAGCCACCGCTAGCTCACCATCATTGTGGGTGTGTATACCCAGCTGAGGGGGATTTTCTAGATTTAGGGTAGCCAGCCACTGACTAACCGTACGGACAATGTCGGTGACCTGATGGGGCAACATGCCGCCGTTGGTGTCGCACAAAACCAACCATTCAGCCCCCGCTCTCAGAGCAGCTTCTAAGGTTTGCACCGCATAGGTAGGGTTGCTTAAATAGCCGTCAAACCAATGTTCAGCATCATAGATGACCCGTCGCCCTTGCTGTCGTAGATAGGCAATGGAGTCATAAATCATCGACAGATTCTCATTTAGATCTGTCTTAAGACCCTCAGTGACATGCAGATCCCAGGATTTGCCAAACAGCGTTACCCATTTGGTTCTTGCCGCTAGAGCCGCGGCTAGAGTAACGTCCTCATTTACCGGTAGGTGAGGGCGTCGAGTGGAACAAAAGGCCACCACCTCAGCCTGACGGAGTGGATGGTGCTGTAGCTGAGCAAAAAACTGCCCATCCTTCGGATTTGCCCCTGGCCAGCCCCCCTCAATAAATGGAATGCCTAAATCGTCTAAACGACGGGCAATGTTGAGCTTGTCCTCAACGGAAAGCGATAGGCCCTCGCGCTGGGCTCCATCTCGAAGTGTGGTGTCGTAAATCCAAAGCTGAGTATTGGGAGACATAGCAACAGAGAACACAATGTGGGGAATAAGACCTGAAAATGTAGCTGCGGAGGATGCTGCCCTTGGTGATTACTGAGTTGCAAAAATTGAGTTTTATTGATTTTTTACCGTTGCAATGAAGCGCAATTTAAAGACCCTGTGTACCGAGTTTAGACCTTTGATGAAGATCTTCACAACCCACAATAAAAAATAAATTTGAGCTAAAAATCTCTATGGGAAAAGGCTTTTGGCAGCATTTTATACGCTGGGTTCCATCAAATTTTTGGAGTTTAATTTAGAGATATCATGGCAGTCATATACATACAATTCTAAGAAAAGCCAGGGGAACTTTAAGCTCCGGCTTTGTGAGTTAAAGACGGTTTTGATTTTCTTGGGAAATATCTAAACCACAAGATCTAAGTGTTTTACACATCTAAACTGTTATTTATCAAACTACTTAGCAAGCCTTTGATTAAATAACATCTCAAGCAAGTTTGTTTCAGTTTGAAGGTCTTAACTTAATAATTCCCATGCCAAAAGTGACTGCTCAAGGCAAAACCTTTGAATGTGCAACAGGTGCCAATCTCAGACGCGTGCTTCTAGATAACGACATTGATTTATATAACGGCAACGCTAAGCTAATCAACTGTCGCGGTATAGGTAGCTGTGGTACCTGTGCTGTGCTGATTGAAGGTGAGGTGTCAACTGCAAACTGGAAAGATCGAGGTCGGCGCTCGTTACCCCCTCATAACTCGGAACGACCCTTGCGATTAGCTTGCCAAACCCGTGTGCTCGGCGATATCAAAGTGTTTAAATACGATCAGTTCTGGGGGCAAGGTCAGACGATTGTATGGTAATGCCTTAACCTTTGAGACCAAAGTTGTTAAAGTGTCTCGATAGCTAGAGGGCCTCTAATTTCTCAAAGAGTGCGCTCATTTTCTGAGAACTGGGTGATGATAAGGGGCAGTGGTAGTCAGGAGCGGAAAGACGTATGAATAAGTTCATCTTGGGCAGTATTTTGGCCGCTATTTCATTGATGGCAATCTATGGGACTAGCACCTCTAACCAGGTGACTTCCTGGATGGATGGCACAGATGATAATTCGTCGGCTCAAAATAATTTTGGTTCAGCTGAGGATGGGGCCAATGAGGAGTTTGTTGCCCTCAATGACAATGACGCAATTGGCCAAATTAACAGCCGGACACCGTTAGAAAGGGCTGGTGAGATTCCTCAGCGTCAGACGATCAATGCTGAGAGCGCACCTGCATTTGGCACCGATATACAAACGTCTGATGCGACGGACGATACCGGTGGTGAGATTATTGAGGCCGATCCTCCTGAGCAAGAGGCTCAAACACCGCCAGCAGCCGGTGCACCGGGTTCAGTCCAAGGGCAAAATCAGCCAAATCAAAATCAGACTGAGGACCAGGCACCTATTCGAGCGCTTTGGTAGGCTGAGCTTTGATTTTTCAGATAAGGTTAAAGTCTTAGCGTTGTTAATCCAAGAGGTGGTTAGTTAAAACCTATGGGTCAGGTAGATGTACTGGTTATCGGTGGTGGTATTCTTGGGCTTGCGATCGCGACCGAACTCCGCCAGCAAGGCGCTACTGTTACCGTACTCAGCCGTGATTTCAACGCTGCTGCTGGTCATGCAGCGGCTGGCATGTTAGCTCCTAACGCTGAGAGACTAACCGGTTCTCTACTCGATTTGAGTCAGCGTAGTCTCACCCTCTACCCTGACTGGAGTCGCAAGCTCGAAGAATTGACAGGGCAAGACACAGGCTTTTGGCCCTGCGGCATTCTCAATCCTCTTTTTTCATTAACATCTGCCTCATCAGACGCCCTTAACCAAGCGACCATTCATCGCTATCAGCCTCATCTGAACCCTCAAGTTGTCGGCGGTCACTGGTATCCAGAAGAGGGGCAGGTGGATCCCCGCGCTCTGTTAAAAGCACTGCGGGTCGCCGCTCAAGAGCTAGGGGTCACTATTCAAGAGGGAGTTAGTGCCGATGCTTTTATTCAGCACAATCGTCACATCACAGGGCTACTGACCACCAACGGTCAGCAGCAGGCTGGGCACTATGTTTTGGCTGCAGGAGCTTGGTCAAGTGAACTGTTGCCAGTACCGGTAACACCCCGCAAGGGGCAGATGGCCTCTCTAGTAACACCGTCTGATTCTCCCTTTCGGCTGCACCGTGTCCTGTACGGCGATCACATATATATTGTGCCGCGCAAAGACGGACGAATTGTTTTAGGTGCCACCAACGAGGATGTGGGATTTATTCCCCACAATACGCCTGCTGGTGTGGCTCAACTTCTTAACGAAGCGGTGCGGCTATACCCACCATTGGCGGATTTCCCTCTGCAGGAATGTTGGTGGGGATATCGACCCATTACTCCGGATGAATCTCCGATTTTGGGTCCTAGCCAGTGTGACAATTTGACCTTAGCGACAGGACACCACCGAAACGGTATTTTGCTAGCACCGGTCACAGCCAAACTAATTGTTGACTTGATTCAGGGTAACCGTGATTCGCTATTAGAAGCGTTTCATTGGGAACGGTTCATCGGCTCTAGCAAAGGGAACCCTGCCGCAGGTAGTCAACGGCCAGTTCAAAACGTTCAAAACGCTATGCTGAGAAGGGAAAATATTTCCCCCTCGGGTTCTCCACAATCTACACAAATGCAAACTCTTTCTGCTCCCCCGTCTGCCCAAACTGATGATGCCCTGGTTATTGCTGGACGTTCTTTTTCGTCACGGTTGATGACGGGCACAGGTAAATTTGACAACTTTGATACGATGCGGGCTAGTCTTGCCGCTAGCGGTAGTCAAATTGTCACAGTTGCTGTACGCCGTGTGCAGACCAATGCCCCTGGGCATGAGGGATTAGCTCAGGCCATTGATTGGCAGAAAATTTGGATGCTGCCCAACACCGCTGGATGCACTAATGCTGACGATGCCATTCGAGTGGCTCGCCTGGGTCGAGAAATGGCAAAGTTGTTGGGCCAAGAAGACAACAACTTTGTCAAATTAGAAGTGATTCCTGATGCTAAATATTTGTTGCCCGACCCGATTGGTACCCTGCGTGCTGCAGAACAACTTGTAAAAGAGGGATTTGCTGTTTTACCCTACGTCAATGCCGATCCGATTTTGGCAAAACATCTTGAGGAAGCAGGATGTGCAACCGTCATGCCATTAGGCTCTCCCATCGGCTCAGGTCAGGGGGTTCGCAATGCTGCCAACATTCGCATCATTGTTGAAAATGCCAAAATTCCGGTGGTGGTAGACGCGGGTATTGGTAGCCCAAGTGAAGCCGCAGAATCGATGGAACTCGGCGCCGATGCTTTGTTGATCAATACGGCGATTGCCAAGGCCAAAGACCCAGTCAAAATGGGGCGGGCGATGGGACTGGCGGCTGAGGCTGGCCGTTTAGCCTATCTGTCGGGTCGTATACCAATTAAAGCCTATGCCAGTGCCAGTTCGCCCTTGACGGGGACCATTGTTAGCTAGCTATCTCCAGCCTCTAAGAGACAGCTTGCTGTGAGCAGTGTTTTTCCTTGATCGCTAATGGCCGTACAGACTGGGATCAGCCTTTGGAGTGCGGGGGGGCCTTGCTGCAGCTGTGTGATAGCAGTTGTCAGTTCTGAGTCAAACTGTCGTAACCACTGACGTGACAGACTGTCTGGGTTAAAAGAGGTTTCGTCAACTAGCCAATAATCAATGTCGTATTCCATGATGACTGACTTAAGTATGTCCAAAGATGGGCTATATTGAGCCGTCATCAAATTCAAAATGCGAGGACGAATTTGGCTGTAATAACCCTGGTGGTAGGCCAAACTGTGTCCGGGGCTGACTAAAACTGAGCGGCCAGTAAAGGCCGGAATGTTCTCAGATTCATTGGTTAATGATGCAATGCGAATATCTGGTGGCTGTTGCTGCAAATAGTCATAGAGTGCAATGCGATCAGAGTTCACATACACCACATTTAGAAAGCTGTTGAGCAAACAGGGATAGCCCACGGTAATTACCGTAAACCCTATCACTGCACTTAGGGCGATGGTCTGTTGCCATAAACGCGACTGGCTGAGATGACGCAGCACCGCGTCGAGCAGCGCAACCAGCACGATGGCCGCCGCTATGGAGACAATAATCTTGATACTGTGGCGGCTATAGCGACTGGGTAAATGTAGTCGAAATAAAAGACCGTGGGAGGCCAAAAACATCACAGCTGAAGCTATGCCCAGCTGGTGTAGGATGACGCCGTCGGTTGTAATTGTGTTTAAGAGCGGCAGTTTAAATCGATGGAGCAGTGGCAACAGCAGGGCGGCACAAATGGTAACTGGCACAATCGGGGGGAGTAGGCCGCTGCGCCCCGAGAACAGCCAGTAACGTAATGGATTGTTATAGAAAAAAGCGTTGCGACTCCCAGGCTGAAATTCTGCCATATCCCGAGCTTGTTCTAACGTAACAACAGGGCCATAGGGAGAAGTATTTATGGCGTAGGGCAGCAGCACAACAACAGCGACGGCTAAGCCAAGGGCTAAAAATTTCCAGCTGTCTGGTCTACGCTGTGGCCAGACAGCCTGCAATCCTAGCAGCACCAGCGAGACAAATATGGTCTGAGGATAAAACAATCCTTGTAACCCCAGCACCACACCACAGGGAATCAGCCGTCGTTTCACCACGTACAACAAAAAGGCCAAAATCAGCAAAATGTTGAAGGCTTTGGGGGTGGCAGAAGCTAGCTCATCCCACATCCAAAGCGACTGATTGAGAATAACTGTGCTGGTGAATGCGACAAGCGGCGCAGGGATAATGGCGATGGTCAGATAGAAGGCATAGGCTGTGCCAACCACACCCAAGATGGGCGGCAATAATTTGCTCAATAAAAATGGGTGTAGACCGACTTGAGCACCTAGCCAGTAGAGCGCCTTGTAGCCACCTGGAGCTACGGATTGAAAATAATCTGCAATGATGTCGTCTGGAAACAGAGCCGGGTCAACATAGCGCAGCATCCAAAACAAATGCTGACGCCCGTCATCTGGAATGGTGTATGGACCTGAAAAAGCAAGCCGCCAAAAGAGAATGCCATACAGTAAGGCAATGGCCAGACTAGCGACCAGCCAAAATCGCTGGCTTTTGGGGGTGGGCCTAAGGCCGTAGTTGTGAATCCAGGTAGTAAGCGTCTTCAAGGGCCATTACCAGAAACTGGGTCAGGCTTATCTTACTAGTGTTATGTCAGGCTTAGGTGGCTTTAACCAGCACTAAATCGCCGTCGATAATGGCTTCGTAAGGGGCTAAGGGATCAGTAGCAGGCCCCTCAGCAACGCTGCCGTCAGTATTAAATTTAGAGCCGTGGCATGGGCAGGCAAATGCGCCGTCTTCCCACTCAACACTACAGCCTTGATGAGTACACATTGAGTTGAGGGCAATCACGCTGTCGGCATTAGCGGGGTCACGGATAACAATAACGGGACCCGCAATAAAGCTTTTTTTACCCAGATAGCCATCGGCGTCTAAATCAGCCACGGTACCTAATGCGGCAAATCCGTCTTCTCGAGGGGTTTCATCAATGCTGGCTGCAGGAGCGTCGCTGGCTTCCGGAGTGTCAGAAGCGGTTTCTGTCGCTGGTCTGCAGGCTGCGATCGCAACCGGTAAAGACGTTGCCAGCAGCCCCAGTCCAAACAGACTATTAAATTCACGACGTTTCATACCAACTCCTCTCTTTTAGCGCGTTATCACTTAACTTTAGTCGTGCCTGCGGCACTAGGTACTTGACTCAGCCGTTAACAATCCGCTGAGCCACCCCTGATGACGAATAGCGACCACCAGCACAAACAACAGGTCTAACCCGACCACACCGGCAATCATTAGCTCAGAGCCACCCGTGCCAAAACCATAGCTGTGCAAGCCTGTCCCTAAAACAAAGTTCACTCCGTACCAGGCCATCAGCACTGCATTAAAAGCAACGACGCTGGCAACGCTAATGCCAAAATTACCAATCCAGCCCACCAGCCGACCGTGGAGCGGTATTAGATAGCAGAGCAACGCAATCAGCGCCCAAGTCTCTTTAGGATCCCAGCCCCAGAAACGTCCCCAGGAAAAGTGGGCCCAGATACCGCCTAGAATAATACCAGCTGTCAACAGCAGCACGCCAACCTGCAGCACTCGATAGTTGAGCTGGGATAGCAGCTTAATGCGTGACTTAGCATTGGGGGTAAACAAATAGCTGCCCAGGGCAACATGACCTAACCCCAGCGCCAGGGCAAAGCTAGCGTAGCTGAGGGCAATGGTCGGCACGTGGATGCTGAGCCAAAAGTTGTCGCGCAGCACCGGCACCAGTGGAGAAATGCTGGGATCTAACACAGCGGGCAAACTGTCTGCCAAAATTAAACACACAACAGACAGCGGTGCGGCGGCCAACAGATAGTATTTAGACCGCTGCAGTAGCTCAAACATCAGAGCAATAGCCGCAATGCCAAAGCCGACCCAAACCACCGATTCATACATATTGGTTACCGGGGGGCGACCGGCAATCTGCATCCGCAACCAAAATCCAGAGCTTTGTACAGCAACACCGGCAACAAAGGTGCCAATAGCCGTCCAGTACAGATTAGGCCATAGCCACAAAGCCGCCAGCATTAAGACAAAGGCAATACCGTAGAGCTGCCACGCTTTGGCAAATGGATGAAAGTGGTTAAAGAAAACCTCACGTCGCATGACACCGTCAGCTGGATACACCGTGGGGCTCAGCTCAGCCAACCCCTCTTTAAGGGACTGAGCCAGTGGCGCCAGCATTGGTAGATGGTCAGTGCCTGACAAAATTGTTTGCTTGATAATGGCAAAGTTGGCCAGCAGCGGTGCAACCGACTCAGCCTCATAAAGGCTCTGGGCCTCGGTAATGCCCACCCACTTGCCTTTAATATCGCTGGGGTGAGGAACGATTGCGATCGCATCATCACTCACCATGCTTAGCATCAGCTGCAGACGATCTTCAATTGTTAGCGCTTCCCGCTCGTCCCGTGTCAAATCTTGTTCATCAATCTGTTTGCTATGAGCCGATCTAACCACATCCCCTAGGGGCTGATTTCTCATCAGAGTCTCAAAAGAGAAGTGCTTTTGCTCTAGATCTAAACCAGCCAGCTCCTTTAGCGGTCGATAGCTAACTAAAACAAACGGTTCTTCATTCCAGTTGCGATTGTTAAGCCATAGAGACATAAACGTCTCCATCGCACTTTCCTGAATGCCATCATGGTTGTAAGTAGAGGCACCATGGATTTTGGCAACAGTCTCTTGGGCAACCGTATCCAGCGGCTTTTTACGCCCTCCCTGCTGGACAGTCATGGTCTCTAAACTGTCCAGAGCAGATGGCTGAAACTGGCTAACGGGCATCGCAATTAACAGCAACCCGAGACATAAACCAATGGCAAATTTGAGAAATTTCATGGGATGTTAACTGTGAATGTAATACTCGAAGCGTAGAATTGAAGTTCTTAATACAAATATAACGAGAGTCAGAGGCTAGGCAGCGGTCTTGCCCGAGCCCTGTGAGAAAATGCTAAGGATTGGAATTGTTGTAGTCGATGAGTCTTTGCTGTCAGCAGTCTCAGATGTTCCCAACAGACCACCAACAACCTTAAGCTTTTGAGCTACCGACCGACCGTAGAACATAATGGCCACACCCAGGGTTACCATCAGTGACCCTAGCCAGGTCAACCCTGTTACCCACCAGGGCTCCCGCTTGACTTGCAGTGTTGATTGAGCCAAATCCCCTGGATTCCAAGAAGCTTGGGCAATTTTCCACCCCCTAAACCAGGTCGGATGATTCATCCATACCCGTCTTTCTGAAATCTCACCTGTCTGGGGCTCCATCAAGCTGATCAAGCTTGTCCACATAGCAACAGACTCACTACCTTCATTGCGCTCCACAATAAAGTCATTAAGCTTAAGCGCAAAGGGCAACCGCATTAGCTTAGGGCTAAACGCCACATATAAATTTCCTGCAGCCGTAGAGACTGTAGTGGGTTCACCCCAGGGGACCCACGTCTTCTGACCATCCGGCGTGGCAATCTGGAGGGCAGGTTCTCCCCCCTCTCGACCATCAGTCAAGGGAACAATATCTCGCTCAACTTTTGCATTGGGTACATACTCTTCAAGCGTAATGACAAAGTCTGCCCATCCTGGTGCGATTGCTTTTCCTAGCACAAGTTCTCCAGACTTAAACCCCTTAGATGACTTGGCGGCATAGTGCAGCTCATTGCTATCGTCTACAACAACCCTAAAGAACGCATTTGGCTGCACATCAGCAGAGATCGTATATTCTATATCTAGCTCTATGGGGCGATCACCAAGTAACTGGGTGCGAATTGGTTGAAATTCTGGATTGCCAAAAATAAACCAGCGTTCACGAGCATCATCGTTAGAAATCTCTAGCTGTACGGCTGGATTTCGCAGCTGTTGAGTCGCAGTCTCTGGTTTGCCGTTTCCGTCAAGCCGAAAATCTGGCCAGAAGTCTCGAACAACGACATCAGCCTCTCCTAAAGCAACAGGCTGGTTCAAACTTGACTTCACGTCA
The DNA here is from genome assembly GCA_038748405.1 of Cyanobacteria bacterium P01_H01_bin.21. Taxonomy (GTDB): domain Bacteria; phylum Cyanobacteriota; class Cyanobacteriia; order Phormidesmidales; family Phormidesmidaceae; genus Leptothoe. The sequence goes on from JBCDIX010000005.1 coordinate 78,542, forward strand.
AGAACTTTGGTCTTACCAGATGATGTGAGTTCTAACGTCCCCCAAATAGCTGTACTTTCTTGATCAGGAACTGTTAACGCTTGCTGCAGCTCATCCTCAGAGCGCGCTTTTACGATTTGCAATTCAGCAGGACCAATATCCATGCGGTCATATGCAACGGGTGCAACGGCTAACCATCGCTCTAGCGTTTGCCCCATGCGGGTGCTGTTGAGAGAAAGTCTTACCGCTGGGTTATCAATTGCAGCCTCGTTAGTAAAGTGAACGGTCTTGATTGCATGATTGGTGTATCCCAAAAGAGAGATATCGCCAAGATGATTAGGGACAACACTACCGTCGTCCTTGATAAATAAAGACGCTTGCTGTGTCTCTTGCCCAGGCATCGCAACCTCTAATAGATCACCTTCTACGCGCAGAGTACTAACGGGGCCTCCGTCAGTTCGAGCCAACAGCATTCCTTCAACACTCAGATGGATAACAGCTGCCGAGCCTGCAATGATGACGACTAAGCCCCAGTGAGCAGTGGCAAAACCAATCTTACGTGCGCCTTTCCAGGGATAACGCAGCAAAGTCGAAATACTTAGATTAACCGCCAGCAAAAACATTAGGGCGCCAAACCATGGGCTCTTATAGATCTCCTGTTGAACAACAGACGATCCCACCTCTGACTCGTAAAACGTTGCGCCGATCAGAACAGTGCCAATCACCACTAATAGAGGGATAGCTAGCCTAATCGAACCTATAAAGCGAAGAGCTGAGGAGGTCATGAGCGAGAAACAAGTTGCTATAAGACAGCTTGTAATCACCAAGCAGGCGACAACATGCAACAATCTTTACCGCGATTCAGGGTCTTTTTTGTATCCACAGTCACAAAAAAACTTTGATTTTTGTCTGTGTGCCCATTGTTATTCAAAAAGCGGATTGAGTTATTACGATAAATGCAAATCACGCCTATTGGACTACATTATTAAGAGCTTAAAAATTACCTTTTTTGAGGATGTCTAAGAAGTTAGAGTTCCTGGTTTGAAAGGGTTTAAGGTCTTTTGTTTTATGCTAATTGCTGTTCTTTGCTAAATTTTTCTGGCCAAAATTAAGTCTGATTCAATTTTTGCACATACCAAATGCGTTAAGTGTATTTGGCGGTTGCTTTGGTATCTGATAGCACAAAAAAATAGTGGCGATCGCAATACGGTAATACTCGAATGAGCAGATGTTGGTATGTCCAAAGTTAGCGCTTTGTAGAAATTCAAAGTTGTTGAAAAATACTTGCGTTAGCTGCATTTGGCTCAATGATCTCTTAATCTTTCTGGTTACATAACAATGGTGCCGATGGGTTTTGAGCTTCGCAATCATCGCTGTTTGTTTCAACAATTAAAGCTCACTTGAGTGCCTTGAGTCCTCCATTTGTTTGTGGTGGCATTTTTGAGTTCCTTGAAACAAAGCTTGTGACGAAAACTAGTTGAAGTGAGACTACAGGAATGTCCTTAAACGTTGAGTTGTTAGAGCAAAGTTTTGAACTCGTAAAGCCTAAGGCTGATGAGTTTGTGGGTAGCTTTTACAACAACCTTTTCACGGATTATCCAGCAGCTAAGCCACTGTTTGAGCATTCAAATATGGCAAAGCAGCAGCAGATGCTCAAAGGTGCTCTGGTCATGGTTATTGAGAACCTCAGAAAACCTGAAGTTCTCAGCAAGGCGCTTAAGGGTATGGGGGCTCGCCATGTAAAGTATGGTGCTTTGCCCGAGCATTATCCATTGGTGGGCAACAGTTTGCTAAAAACTCTAGAGCAATATGCAGGCGATGCCTGGACCTCTGATTTGCAAGAGGCTTGGGCTGGTGCTTATGGTGCCATTACCGAACTTATGCTGGAAGGGGCTGACTATGCTCAAGAGGAGGTAGCTCTAGAAAATGTACCTGCTGAAGAAGATGGTCTCAAGGTGGAGTTACTGGAGCAAAGCTTTGCGTTAGTAGCGCCCCAGGCTGACGATTTGGTTGCAACATTTTACGACAACTTATTTACAGACTATCCAGATGCTCGGCCCTTGTTTGAGCATACAGATATGACTAAGCAGAAACAGATGCTTAAGGGTGGTCTTGTTATGGTTATCGAAAACCTGCGTAAGCCAGATGTTCTAAGCAAAGCCTTAAAGGGTTTGGGTGCTCGTCATGTTAAGTACGGCGCTCTCCCCGCTCACTATCCTCTAGTAGGGAATAGTCTGCTTAAAAGTTTAGAACAGTATGCAGGCTCTGCTTGGACTCCTGCAGTCAAGGATGCATGGGTTGGTGCCTACGGAGCCATCACTGAGCTGATGCTGGAAGGGGCTGATTACGAGCAAGCTGATATTCAGCTTGACTCGGCTGTATCGCCTGAGGTGCCAGAGGGCATTGGTATGGGAACAACAGCAGGCATTATCGGTGGTAGTGCGACTGCGCTCATCGTTCTATTAATGGTTTTGCTTTAGTGGTGGCTGCTTAGAGATTTTGATGACACGCTCTTTTAAGCAAAGATTAGGTAAGTTGTTCTCGTTAAAGACAGGCATCATCCTGGCTTTAGTGATTCTACTCGGATGGGTTTCGGCAGCGTTTGCATTAGACAAGAAGGAGGTTTTTTTACCTGGCGAAACATCTGAAGGTCACCACATATTTGAAGCATCTTGTGCTTCATGTCATGAGGGCTTTAAGCCTGTCAACAATGAAACCTGTAACCGTTGTCATGAAGCTGAATTAGCCGATGATGTGCACGGTGTAAAAAAGTTTCGTGACCCACGCTGGGCTGAATATCGTGAGAGAGTAGATATTCTCACATGTACAGCCTGTCACAATGAGCATGTCCATATGTTTGGTCGCGGTGTTAACTTACAACCCGACTTATGTATGGCCTGTCATGAAGAGTTGACGCTAACGCAGCTCAAAAGTCATGAGGGGTTTGCTGCCGACGGTTGCTGGACTGCAGGATGTCACAACTACCACGATCACCGCACCATATCCACTGGGTTCTTGCGCCAGAATATGGGGGCTCCAGAAATGCTACCTGTCCAGGAAGTGCCAGACCGAATCGTAACTACATCGTTAAAGACGGCGCCTAAGCCTAACCTCCAGAAAGAATTTTTAGGAGGTGGCTCATGATTTATCACTTGATAAATGTGTTGCGCATGCTTTTGACGATTGGGCTATCGCTCTTGTTGGTTCTCAGCTTTTCTCTAACGGCTACTGCAACCACAGAGCAAGAGTTGAATGATATTACAGATTTATGGCAAACCAGTGCTCATGCACTGAATGACGTAAACTGTGCCAGCTGTCACCAAAATGACGAGACTAAAGAGTTTGTTGCGGTTCCCAATCATGAGACCTGTCAGTCATGTCATGAGCAAGCTGTAGATACATTTTTACTCAGTAAGCATGGTATTCGTTTGCTTGAGGGAAAAGACCCGCTGACGCCGGCCATGGCCAGGCTACCTATGCAGCATGATGCTATGCAAAAGCAGATGAACTGTAATGCCTGTCACAACGTGCATTCTGCAAACACGGTGGAGGCATCGGTAGATGCTTGTCTGACCTGTCATAGCGACAACCACTCCCTGAATTACCAAAACTCCAGGCATGCTGAGCTATTCGCTGCGAGCAAGGAGTTACCTCGCCCTGGCCCCGGCGCTGTAAGCTGCTCTACCTGTCACTTGCCCAGGGTGACTCACGGTCAAGGTGATAACGCCGTTGTGAAGGTCAATCACAACAATACCTATAATCTCAAGCCACAGGATCGTATGGTCGGCGATGTGTGTATGAACTGCCACGGTCTTGAGTATGGCTATAACAGTATTTTCGACCCTGAGCTGGTCGAAGCCAATTTTGACCGACCGCCGCCGCTGGAGATGCAGACCTTTGATCTTATGGAGGCTGCTGAAGCGAGGAGGACGGGCAATGACTCTGAATAAGCGCCGCCTATTCAGAACCCTCTGTGTGAAGAAGCCGCGTCTGAGTTGAAATCTGTAGATTTTCCCTACAGAAAGATTCAAGTTCTGGACGTGGACAAGATTGAAATAACCGGATGTACCAGGAGATAACTAAGATGTTGACCAATTTGATTCGGCGCATTCGCGCTAGGACCATAGCGTTGTTGAGCATGGCAGCTGCAGTCTGTTTTACGGCTGTTGCCTGTAGCGGTGGTGGTTCTACTGTTGCGACGGCTACTGGCCCCGCTATTTCCCCTGATCTTGTTGCTGATTACATTCATACCGTGTTAGCAGCTGATCGTACTGCTTACACCAAGCACGTTGTTAACCGTGTGAAGACTCTTGAAGGTAAGGACAAGGATGCAGGTGTTCTTGATGTTGAGTCCACTGAAGGGTGGCAGCAAACCGACGGTATTCCTCTGCCCGCTCAGATGTTTCGTCTGGGATCTGAGATTGCCAATGAGTCTGGTTTCTTTACCTATAACCTGATTTCGACTTGGTATATTAACGATAACCATGGTCCTAAGAACGACTTTGAAACAACCGCTTTAGCGGAAATGGAAGCCAGTGGTGAGGCTTATAAGGACTACCAGGAAGTCGGTGGCCAGGCATATTTCTCAGCCATGTATCCTGATCTAGCTGTAGCTGAAGCCTGTGTAACTTGCCACAATACGCATCCAATTCATCTAGAGCGCTATCCTGACAAGCAGTTTGAGATGGGCGAAGTTATGGGTGGCGTTGTTATCAATATTCCTGTTGATAGCATGCCTGCTGCCTAGTTTGCCTTGAATATGCCGATAGCTTGAGACGGTGTGGTTGATTGCTGAGGTGATTTCTCTGAGATTAGGGATAGTGGTGTTGGTGTTCCAATGGTCTATCCCTAATACCTTCAAATATTACTGTAGCTGTTGGCTGCATAGGGGTAATGAAACCTAAGTTTTCTACGCTAATTTTGTTGACGCTCCTAAGTGCGCTGTTGTTGGTCCCCTTTGTGGTGAGTCCAATTTATTTGGATGCCTTGCGAGATCGCTCGATAGAGCTGCATCACTTTATCCGTGGAGAAGTCTACAAGCAGGCGACAGGCTATGTTGCTTTGGTCTTTGTTGTGGTTGAGATGCTTCTGTCACTCAGAAAGCGAGGGCGAAACTGGCTAGGTAAACTCAAGCTGCCGGGGTCTGTCATTTTATGGCGAAGTATACATATTTTTCTTGGTGTAGGGCTGTTAGCTGTTGTTGTTGTCCACACTATTGGTGCAACTGGGCTTAATTTTAATGCTGTCTTTTTGTGGGTGTTCTTTGCAGTCACTTTGTCCGCTTTGGTAGGCGTTGTTGCAGAAACAGGAGTCTTGGAGTCATCACGTAAGATTTTTGGGTTACCTGGGAATAAAGAGCTAGTGGTAACCAAAGGACCATTAATTCGGGGTATGCGGGCAATTTGGCTGCCTACACACATTTTTCTAGTCAGTGTTTTTGTTCTTATGCTAGGAATCCATATATTTCTGGCTTATTACTATCGCTAAGGGAGGGGCAAATTAATGGTGTCTGCTAAGCAGGATGCAGTGAACCCGCTGGTAAAGTCAGTTGGTGTTCTTCTCGCTATTTTGATGGCTATTTTAGTGACTTTGTTGATCACTCGCCCAGCTGAAACGACTACAAGCTTTACTCCCCTTTCAGGGTTAATGAATCTAAAGGCGATGGCAGTTGAGACGATGCCCTATGATGTTGCGATCGCATCTCCTGCGCCTACATTTATAGAGTTTTATGCCGATTGGTGTACCACTTGTCAGGGGATGTCGTCTACTGTTGCTGACCTGCATCATCAGTATGGTGACAGCATTAACTTTGTCATGTTAGATATTGACGATCCCCAGTGGGCGAGCCAGATAGTCGACTATGGTGCTTCTGGCGTGCCTCAGTTTACTTTGCTCGATAGCCACAACAGTGAAGTAAAAACATGGGTAGGTAAAGTGCCCAAACCTATCTTCGCTAATGTCTTTGACCAGCTGCTAGGGTAGCTACTGCCATGACACTACTAAACAGATTTCTTAAGCTCTTAGAATTTCTTGAAGCGGCTCAAAGTGCGTTTGAGTTTCTCACTGACCCCGTCGGTTTATCGGGTGTATTAGCCATATGTCTGTACTTTCCCATGCAGTCCTTAGGTTGTGATGCGGCTGCGGCGGCTACATTGTCCTGTACCGCTGCATTGACCTTTTTCTGTTTGGTTGAGAAACCCGACTTCTAAATAAGTTTGAACATCATTCGTTTAGAGTTCAGACAGCCTGCTGTGTGCGGTTTTGATGACGAAGCCATACCAATTACACCTTTTAAGACTGTATCAGTTAAATCAGCCCCGGCTAGATTTGCTCCTGTTAGATCGGCACCTGATAGATTTGCATGGGTTAAATCAGCCCCCCGCAAGTCTGCATTTTGCAAGTTAGCGTGCTGTAGACAGCCCCCGTAACAATTGATGGCGGTTAAATCGGCTTCCCTAAAGCACGCCTCTGTAAAATCTGAATGACTCAAATCACTGCCTTCTAGGATGGCTGCTGTAAGATTTGCTCCTACACCCGTCGCTCCCGAGAGATTGCTCCAGCTAATATCTGCTGCTGTTAAATGAGCCCCTGTTAAACGGATAGTGGCTAAATTTGTTTGCTGTAGACAAGCACCACTAAAATCAGCATCTGTGGCCCACGCTCCCCAAAGATTAGCACCCCAAAGATTAGTATTTTGGGCAGATGTCTCAGATAGAGTTGCGCCCGTCAACGTCGTATGGACTAGGGTGGCCCGGTCTAAGATAGCTGCGGTTAGGTTGGCACAGCTCCAGTCTGCACTAGAAATATTGGCCTCGGTTAAATCGGTCCATAATGCCTGCACCCATACGGCTACGGTTTCTTGTAGATCAACACCCGTAAAAATAGCGCCGCTAATATCTGTCCAAATTAGGCAGGCCCGATTGAGATAGCTGTTGCTAAAATCCAGGCCGCTCAAATTAACGCCATGGAAGTCAGCACATGACAGATCGACAGCACAAAAGCTTCGTTCTGCGCTGTTGTATCGTTGCCAAAACGTCTGTATATCCATCGTTTTTGGAAGAGGGTGCCACAATTATGGCCTTGAAATTAAACCCTTAACCAAGTTCTGATGAAACTAAACTTATTCAGGTACGTTAAGTGCGCCGTTTTGTTTTAGCCAGGCTGTCTGGGTCTGGGTTAGACCGTTAACTTCTGTAAAGAGTGCACCAGCAACTTGGGCGTTTGTGAAATCTACAGCAGTTAAATTAGCGTTTTCTAAGTTTGCCTGGCGTAGGTTTGCCCCTGCAAAGTTTGCACCAGCCAGATTACTCCGTGTGAGCTGAGCACCCATCATGGATGAATTTGACCAGTCTGTTGCAATTAGGCTAGCACCGTTAAATCTGGCCCAGTCCCCCTGCACTCGCATCAATACGGCTCCATCTAACTGGGCCTGGTCAAATTCGGCATTGAGTAAGTTAGCGTTGGTTAAATCAGCTCCATTTAGATTAGCGGCCTCTAAACAGGCGGCTTCTAAATCGGCTTGCTGCAAAGAAGCCCCTCTTAAAGTAGCCCGATAGGCAGTGCTACGAGTAAGGTCGGTCCCTTCAAATACCGCTTCACTAAAGTCAGCGTTGCTCAACTTTGCTTTGGTTAAATTCGCCCAGCTAAGTTTGGTGCGATGACCAGTAACATTCGATAAATCGGCTTGGGTCAATGTCGCAAACGACAGATCAGCCTCAGTTAGGTGTGCCCCATGGAACTTGGCTTTGGGGGCCTGTAGCTCCCGGAAAATTCCCCGTTCTAGGCGAGCGCGAGTTAGCTCAGCTGAATCGAGTCGAGCCTTGTCAAAGCGGGCGTCCGACAGCACGGCTAAGACTAAGGTGGCTTTTGAAAAATCGGTGCCTTCGCAAGATGCACCTGTGAGATTGGCCTGGCGCAGATAGGCCTGGGTAAAATTACCTCGATCTAAAGCCGCACCCCCTAGATCTATGCGACTCAGTTCCGCTCGACGTAGCGATTGCTGATGGCTAATTTTAGAAAGCACTTCGCCGACGGTAAGCTGAGTCATAATGCCAAAATCCTTATTACTGTATCAAAGGTAACACTTTAGTCTTGGTAACTGTATAATACACAACAGTTTTGCTGAATCCCTTATGAGTTAAGAATTATTAGGCTTAATTTGTCTGGGTTTTATGACATTATTTGGCCACATCATTGTTGGGCATTGCTGATCCTCAGGATGATTTTAGCTGCGAGAGATTGTTAAACAGCCACTGCGTTAGACTGATTCAGCGATCGCAATTTTTGCTTTGATTCAACATTTAATTGTTGGCTTTCTTCGCTTTCATCACCTCTAAAAACCTTGTAACAGCGGGTGATGGTGGCACGTTAGCTAAAATGGCGACCCCAATGACGCGCTCTAGTGGAACAGGCAGCGAGCGACTCTCCACCGTATCGGGAATAGGCATAGCGGCTAAGCGCGGCAAAATTGCAGCGCCTAAGCCTTGGGCCACCATACTCACAATTGTTGAGTCTTCTTTGACGTTATAGGCCACCTTCAACGGTTGTTGCCATCGCGACCAGTGTGCGCGTACTGCAGTGGTGCACTCGGCATAGTTCAGCAAAATAAATGAGTGGGTAGATAGTTCATCCCAGCTAATGGATTTGGTGATCGAATGCTTTTCTTTAGGCAGAAGCACAACATACTCATCGCGAGCAATTTCCCAGGTTGTAAAGTCTTCAGAACGGGGTAAAGGAAGCATGCCTAGATCGGCTTCTCCGGACTGGAGTGCTTGTTCTACTCCGGCTGGGTCGAATTCATCTAAGCTGACTTCCACCCGTGGATAGGCTTTTTGAAACTCGGCAATTTTGGGTGGCAGTATGTGGGTGGCGGCACTGCGAAAAGATGCGATCCGAAGACGGCTGTTGTAGAGAGCCTTTTCGAGATTAACTTCGTATTCAATCGATTCGCGCAATTCCAAAATCTGTTGTGCATGGGTGACGACTCGTGCTCCGATGGTGGTGAGTTTGGCTCCCATGCGTCCCCTTACCAATAGGGGAACATTAAGTTCATTCTCTAGGGATGCGATCGCACGACTTACAGCGGACTGAGACATATCCAACTGCAGGGCCGCATCCGAAAAACTACCACATTGGCCAATGGTCACCAGCACCTGAAGTTGGGAAATGTTCATAGATAGAACTTATTCGGTTAGCGAATAAAGGTACCCCGCTGAGCGATTTGATCCCTCAAATGGACACCGCTAGTTTAAGGACATTGTTTCCCTAGAACAGTCACACGAAAGCTTATGTTTGAACTATATACGTTTGAAAAGTTTAGAGATACACCTAGCGTTCAATTTTTTGACATCACAGTTCCCGACTCTAATGCCCGCGACTTAGTCTTTCATGACGGTCCCGCCATCAGCCCCCACAGTGCAAAAACGGGTGACTGGCAATTTTATTTGCACCCCCGCCAAGAAGACAATTTACTTGCTCTATCGGGAGGGCGCACATTTTACTTAGTCAACTTTGGTTGGGACTATCCCTTTCATCGAGTGCGACTGGAGCAAAATGCCCGTATCCTACGCATTCCCCCCGGTACATTCCACCGTTCTGAATCTGATCCCAAAGGTTCATTGGTAATCAATCAAGCTGTGCGTCAGGCTAACGCCAGCGTGCATAGTGAATTTCGGGTTTATAACAGTGCCGAGATCCCAAAGCTAAAAAAACTGTTGGCGTCTGGGTTACCTCCTATGGATCATGGTTTTACTGAAGATATAAATGAGCCCTTGGCAGCGTAGCTATCTGCAAATGCGCCTATCAGCTGGTGGACGCATTTGCATTGGGTAGATAGCAGCTGTTTGATAAAGTAAGCTGTGCGATCGCACACGGTTTATCCTATGGGAAGTAGCCCATTCGCGTAGGGAGCATCGATGGCTGACTCAGCGAGTAGTAATAAACTGTTGCAGTTGCCCTGGCCAGTGTTAGTAGGTGTCTCGCTCCTGTTGCATGCTGGTGCTTTGCTAATTGGGTTGCCAACTATTGTTCGTGTCGATACGCCCCCTAACAATTCAATCGATATTCCCGTCACGCTGATAGATGAGGGGGATATTCCAACTGCGACACCTGCGAATCCGTCTCCGACGGTATCGATTCCTCAAGAGCCTGCCGCTCCTTTGGGAGGGCGGAATCCTGTAGTTGAGCCTCGGGTAGACAATCAGGTCACACAGCCAACGCCGCAACCAGAAATCACTGCAAAACAGCCGCAGACTGAGACTCCCGTTACGCCAGAGACACCAGTTAAACCTGTCACTAAGCCCGGCAGTGAGACGCCGGAAACACCAGAGACGCCGCCTGTTGTTAATAGGCCGTCAGATGAGGGGACAGAAACTGCTGATTCTGAATCAGGTGAGGGTGCGCTCTCCATGAGTATCGTCGGCGTCTCAACCGTACCGCCCGGTACGCCTGGCGATTGGCCAGATGTCTTGCCCACTTTGCAAAGCTCATCTACGTTGAATATTTCCAACCACACCTGTAATGATGCTTTACCTGCTGGTGAGGTGACCTTAGGGCTGGTCATCGGAGCCGATGGCTCTGTTATTCAGACCTTTGCTCCCCCTAACCAAGACTCAATATCAGCCCAAACCGCCAGCTGTTTGCTGACCCATGCCCTCAGCCTTGACCCGTCTGCTCTGCAGTTTACCCCTGCTTATACTGGTCAAAACCCCATCGCTACCGACCGAATGCAACTAACCGTTCGATTTTAGACTGACTAAAAACCAGTAATTTAATCAAGCGTTCCTACAGCAAACTGTGCTAACCTAGCAAAGCTGAGCGCAAGCTCAAGTTTGCACCTTGCGGGTGTAGTTTAGTGGTAAAACCTTAGCCTTCCAAGCTAATGATGGGGGTTCGATTCCCCCCACCCGCTTTTGAAAACCCTTTGACCTGCATATGTTAGAACGGTAAGACAGCCATAATTACCAGGACACTACTTCAGAGCAATGAAAGTCAAAGCGTTTCTAGGAATAGCAGGATTAGGCGCATTGGCAGCCGCGCTGATTGCAACTAACCCTGGTCAAGAGCAATACAATACATTTGCTGCAGAAACTTTGCAGAGTGAAGTGCGCTCGGCGTTTTGTCAGGCTAATGAACTGGATAGTTGGCTGGGTGATTTTGGTCGAGCTTTAGGTAATATATGCGAAACCGCTATTGAAGAGGGTACTCTCATCAGCGACGAGGATCTTAAGGACTTTATAGAAGACAACACTGAGCGCCAAAATTTCTGGGTGTGTAGTGTTTATACGACCCAAATCCCGGCGGCAAGGGTTCGGATTATCGGCATTTTTAATCGGTTTATTCCAATTCAACAAACAATCGGATAATGCACGTGGCAGATTCTCCAATCTATCTTGACTGCCATGCAACAACACCGATTGACCAGCGTGTTGTTGATGCGATGCTGCCATTTTTTACAGAGTATTTTGGTAACCCTAGCAGTCTCCATAGCTATGGCTGGCAGGCTGAGGCCGCTGTTAAAAAGAGTCGTGAGACTATTGCCGCAACAATTAATGCGCAGCCCGAAGAGATTGTTTTTACAAGTGGTGCAACTGAGGCTAATAACTTAGCGATTAAAGGAGTTGCAGAAGCGTATTTTAGTTACGGGAAACATATCATTACCGTACAAACAGAACACAATGCTGTGTTAGATCCCTGTCGCTATTTAGAGTCGTTGGGGTTTGAGGTAACCTACTTACCTGTAGAGTCTGACGGATTGTTGTCGCTAGCCGTACTGGAAAAAGCGATTCGACCAGAGACTATTTTGGTGTCAGTAATGGCAGCTAACAATGAAATCGGGGTGCTGCAGCCGCTTGCCGAGATTGGTGCGCTGTGTCAGGAACATGAGATTTTGTTCCATACAGATGCCGCTCAGGCCATTGGTAAAGTGCCGTTAGATGTGCGGTCGATGAATATTCATCTGATGTCGATAACGGCCCACAAGGTCTATGGTCCAAAAGGGATTGGTGCTCTCTATGTGCGACGCCGACAGCCGCGGGTAAATTTGGCAGCTCAGCTCCATGGGGGGGGGCATGAGCGGGGGATGCGCTCAGGTACACTATATCCACCACAAATTGTGGGATTTGCTAAAGCAATTGAGCTGGCGATCGCAGAGATGGCATCAGAGCAAATGCGGTTATGCAGGTTGAGATCGCAGCTCTTAAACTATCTGAATCAGCTACCTGATGTTTATCTCAATGGCCATCTCAACCAGCGTCTGCCGGGTAATCTCAACGTCAGCTTTGAGGGAGTTGATGGTCAGAGTTTATTGCTGGGGCTACAGCCCATTGTGGCGCTTTCATCAGGATCGGCCTGTAGCTCAGCTAGCACAGCTCCCTCCCATGTGCTCAAAGCACTGGGACGCAGCGACCAGCTGGCCTATGCGTCGCTACGGTTTGGTTTGGGTCGGCTAACAACAGCTGATGAAATTGAACGAGTTGGCGCAGCCGTTGTTGAGACTGTCAAAAGTCTGAGGGCGCTAAACACATGAACCCATAACCAAAGCCTAATCAGCCATATCAACTTGTCTAAATTAGTTGGGCACTTTGAGATAGTAGCTCGATTATCATCAGGGGTATATGTGATGTCTAACGCTGTTTTGAACACGTGGACTGTACGGGGAAAGTTAGCGACTGACGTAGTAGTTACGACGGTCGATCTGGACAATGGTCGACAAACAAAAGTAGCTGATGCCACGTTACGTGTTCGTGGCGTGAGAGACCTCAACGAATCATTTGCGATGAATTTAAGCATTTGGGAAGGCTCAGCTGCTTGGAGAACATTGCCTTTCCTCAAAAAAGGAGCACCGATTATCTGCATTGGCAGCGCTGAACCCAGCCCATTTATTTCGCAAGTCGATGGCATGCCTCAAGCTGGCTTAATGATGGATGTGATCGATATTGATGTCAAAAGCTGGCTAGATGATCGATACCCCAGCCAGCGCAGTCGATATAATGTCGTTGCTTAATGCTAAAAAACATGGGCAATATCATTTGCCCATCTGTCGCTTTAGTTCCTCAAGCTCTGCTTCAGTTTCCCAACGCTGAAAGCTTTCTTCTAATGGATCTAACGGTTTTGATTCAAAGGGGCTGCGATGCCAGCCTGTCGTACTCGAGTCCTTAGGGGATGTCTGGTTTGCGGTTTGAGCGGCGACGGCGATTTTAGCTTTGATTTCTTGGCGCTTAGCATGGATCTGCTGCTGTAAAGTTTGGGTCTCGGCCAATCGTGATTTGACACTTTTCATCTGCCCCCACAGATGGTTACCCTGCCTCAGCAGTGTGGCTTCTCGCTCTTTTGCCGGTTTTACCAAGTCAAGGCGCTTAGCGGACTCTGCTTTAGCAATCCGTTCATGCCAGCGCTTAATATCTTTAGCCGTCTCTAAAACGGCAGTTTCTAGCTCGGCTTCTCGACGCTTGAGGGTAGCTAGCGTTGCGATCGCATCTTCTTCTTGTCCGCGCAATTGCTCTTCAAGGGCCATCATCTCCAAATGAGGATGAGCTTTTAGAAACTCATCTAAACGCGTTTCTAAAAAGCGACTGAAATCATCAAATATGCTCATTTGCTATGCCAACCCCATGCAGCTAGATATAAAGCACAGTGTTCTTAACATAGTCTAGTTTAGAACTGTTGCCCAATATAGATAGAGCGAACTTCGCCATTACGTCGTACAACGACTTCTTCATTATTGATTGAGACAATACTCCAGCCGCTGCCACCAACCGTTTCACCAATATAAACCCGCTGTGATGAACCGTTAACTTCAAAGAGTGCAGCAGATCGATCGCCTAGCTCTAGTACACCCACTAGCTCGTAGGTATTGGCTGTAGCAATATTAGGCACAGCGGCAGCAGAGTCATTAGCAGCTTGACCGGACCCATTGGGGGCTGGCAAAGATGGCAATGTGACCGCATTGGCTGGTGTACGTTGGTTAGCTCCTGGCTGTAGCAAGGGCACAAACACACGCTCAATCACATTATTAGCAGGTCTTCCTGTCGCTGTTTGGCTATCTGTAGTCTGAGTAGGTGGTGTTGTGGCAACTGTATTCGGATTCTGCGTCTCGCTTTGAGCGCTGCGCTCACCACTAATTACCCGCAGAGACCGTGTGAGATAGTCTCTAAAAGCAGCATCTTCTGATAAAGCTGGTGCGGCTGTTGGTGCAGCTGAAGTGTCAGCAGGCTGCACAACAGCCGGCTGCTGCCGTAAAAACCAAACCCCAGCGCCTGCTAGTGCTGATAAACATACTGCTCCCAGCATGAAATTGCGCAAACGCTTTCGGTTAGGACGCTTATTCGTTGAGTCTTTTTGTGACTGAGTGTCCTGTGCATCAGCTGCATGCTCTGTGATCGGGGCCTGAGGACTTGTGTCTACTGCCTTTTTCTCAACTGGCACAATCATGGCTGGAACGGTCACGGCTGCAGGACTTAGCGACGCATAGGAGGTCTGTGATGTCACACCAGGTTCTGCATAAATAGCGGATTCTTCTCCTGCCAAAATCCGGTCGACATCTTCAAAGACTTCGTCCATCAAATCTTCAGCATAAGCGTCGACCATCGTGTCAGCTTCTGACGAAGTACCTGCGGAGGGAGCTGCTGTAGCCTTAGGCTGTCTAGATTGACTCATAACTTGACATGTACGATTTGACGGTAGTGACTTGGACAAACCAGGAATAGGCGATTGTCCACAAAGCAAGCTGCCTAGAAAGTTAGCAGAGTATACAGCAAACTGGAAAGGGGAATTTGGATCTTATAGAAAAGTTCTTCGCCTATTCAGCAAAGCCTACGGCCTGTAATCTATGTCTAGAGAGCCTTATGGTGATTTTTGTTATTTTGAAAACAATCGCTATCGACAAACATTAAGTTTTGCCAGCCTGCGTCTGAAATGGCCTTGGATAGCCAATATAAGGCTATCCACATCACCGAAGGCAGATTTTTAGGTCAACAACAGGCTTTACTTTATGCCCCAGTGTGAGAGATATCGAGGTGACCAAAGGTCAAGCTCAATGCCAGGTTAAGGGTTTCCAACATTTTGACCAGCCACCCCACTGAGTCTTGTTTAGCAAGTTCGTAATGGCTAAACAGAGTGGACAGCCGACGCTCTAAATAGGGTTTGACCTTGCGGCATAGCAACAAAATCCTTAAAAGCAGGCCAGTGGTTAGCGTGGCGCCTAAATTATTGATCAGATCAATAAAAACAAAATGAGAATGTGCGCCTGCTGGATCGACAACCAAAAAGTTAAACAAGTTAGAGCAGGTCCGCACTAGCAAAAAGTCGTTGAGCCGCTGATTGTCATTTTCGGGGTAAATGTCCCGCAAGTTCTGATATAGGGCATCGTTAAAGTGTTGACGACCATAGGCTGGATCCACACCTGACACCAGGTATTCATAGAAGTCATCTTTGAATGACTTAAATGTGGCCGCTTCACAACATTGACTGCGAAATTTAAGTGCTAAGTCGTTGTAAGTGCGCCCATGGGAGTCTTTGCCAGAAAACTGACGCAGGGAATAAACTAGCTCACGATCGCTTAGTAGGGTCGGATTTTTGGCAGGGCGTAACCATTTGCCTTGATGTTCGAGCAGACCGTCACGCTTGAGTCGAGAGCGACGTACCCGGTAGTTTACATACTGCGACAGATCAAGCTCAACTTTTTTCTGAGCCTGATGTTGCATTCGGCGTACGTGGGTTTTTTGTTCCCTCGGGCTCTCTTCACTCAGCAAGCAATGTTCGTAAAGGTAAGGATAGCGGCCAATAAGAGTTCCTAACGGCTGACGAGAGCGCACCCCAGGTTCACCTGAGAGGTCCATAGCCTGGACCAGGCGCTTGAGCATGAGATACTGCTCGGTCTTTCTAAACTGGGAAACGATTTCCCGTAGACGACGGACAGAGCGGGCTCGTGAAACTTCTCGTACGGCGTGGCTGGGAGAGTACTCAAACAGACCAACTAGCTCAGCAATAGAGCCCTGGTAATCTCGATTCTTTTGCCAGCGATTGATGAGGATGTGGCAGCAACGATTCAAGATGTGATGAAAGTACATATCGGCATGGGAGTCAAGCAAGATCTTGTCGAGACTGCCAACTACCTCGCGCTCACCATAACCAGTACCATCAATAAATAATGTATTAAAACGCCTAATTAGCTCATCAGGACGCTCAGCATCAACGCAGCCGAGCCAGTGGTCGTAAAGCACCTGTTCCTGTGGGCTAACTAACCGCGCACCATAGTCAGATTGCGAATAGCCTGATTGGACATTCACCAGCGAAACCTCAGCAAATACACCTTACCTAAAGACAAACTTTTACAGGGAAACCTTGCGGCGATCAAAACTACAGACAAACTCACTAAAGTCTAACTGCTTATGCTGACCTAAAACATCATAAAACTTGCTGAAATCTTTGAAAGCTCTGCAAGATTGGGTAATCTGAGCACATAACAGACAATTAAGCTCAAATTGTCAAAGGTTCAACCACAGCCGCGAAATTACAGAGGGGACATACTGTGTAGATCTTGCGACGTACTGAGCATAAGCGCACACTGAGACTATCACCCCTACAGCACTCTAATCGTTACCTAATACACATTAGGACTTATGCGCTACCAGTTTAGCCTATAGGTATTTTCAGATAGGATGCGATTGTGGTAGCTCTGCTGAAGCTTCTGTAAATTCACTGGCTCTTCTTCATCAAGCCTATATATGTAGCTGGGTATTGGTGGTGGAGTCTTTGATTGAATCGTTCGAAACATATCATGCCTAGCCTTGCGCCTGTTTCTCAGGTTTTAACTGCCCTTAGCGATGAATTGGTAACGCACACCCTACGTGCAGCCGAATTAGACCATACAGTCAGTAGTATCAGTACAGATACGCGCACGCTGAAATCTGGCGCTTTGTTTCTAGCCCTTGAGGGTGAGCGCTTTGATGGTCATAAATTTGTGGATCAGGCGATGGCAGCAGGTGCGATCGCAGCAATTACTCGCCAAGGAGTGCTGACAGGTGAGACTCCTCGCATTGAGGTTAACGATACTTTAGGGGCCTACCAGACGTTAGGTCGCTGGTGGCGTCAGCGGTTGGGGTTACCCATTGTGGCGATTACGGGGTCTGTCGGTAAAACCACTACTAAAGAGCTTATATCGGCGGCTCTGAGCCTCTATGGCGCTGTCCATAGGACTCGTGCCAATTTTAATAATGAAATTGGTGTGCCTAAGACGCTGTTAGAAATGACGCCTGAACATGACTATGGGGTCGTAGAAATGGGGATGCGCGGGCCGGGAGAAATTGCCCTACTGACCCAGATAGCTCAGCCAAACGTGGCGGTTATAACCAATGTAGGAACTGCTCATATTGGTCGTTTAGGCTCTGAGCAAGCGATTGCAGATGCCAAGTGTGAGCTATTGGCTAATCTGTCAGCTGACGGTGTTGCCGTGCTGAATTACGACAATTCTCGGTTGATGGATACGGCAGCTCGTGTATGGTCTGGTAAAACCATCACCTATGGTCTGACTGGTGGAGACGTCCATGGGCAATTTCAGGACCAAGCCGTCAGTGTAGAGGGGGTGACGCTGCCATTGCCCCTAGAAGGGCAGCACAACGCATTAAATTACCTAAGTGCGATCGCAACTCTCCAGGCACTGTCCCTGGACTGGCATTGTTTAGCCAAGGGTATTACGGTCAATATGCCATCAGGGCGCGCTAAACGTCATCAGCTATCAGGAGACATTCTGCTGCTAGATGAGACTTACAACGCTGGGGCTGAGTCGATGGTGGCAGCGTTGCGTCTGTTAAAAGACCAGCCCGGCAAACGACATATCGCCGTACTCGGCACAATGAAGGAGCTAGGGCACAAGTCAGTGGAACTCCATCGGAGGGTTGGCAGCGTTGTTCATAATCTGGAGATAGACCAGCTGCTGATTTTGGCTGACCCTGCTGAAGCAGATGCTATGGCTAAAGGTGCGGAGCCAGTGCCGAGTCAGCGATTTGCAAACCACGATGCGCTGGCTCAGCACCTAAAGCAGGTTATGCAGCCAGGCGATCGGCTGCTGTTCAAAGCATCACGATCGGTAGAAATGGATAAGGTCATAGAGCTACTGGTGTATGAGGGATCTGCTAAGACTTAATAAGCAGTTGGCGGCTCATCCCTTAAATCAGCAACCGTAAAGATTTAGTATTCAGAATCTGCTTTACAATAAATAGCCTGACGTTTTTTAGTCTGGACCGTGGCTCTGATTCTGAAACAGGAGCATATTGTATCGATGCAAACCCATGCGGAGCAGGCCTATCCCTACGAAGGCTGTGGTCTGTTGTTGGGGAGCTTTGATGCTGCAGCGGACAAAAAAACGCTAGTTGAGCTGGTTTTTCTAAATAATGCTTGGGCTGAAGCGGTGGCGACTGACCTGGTAGAAAGCGGGTATCAAGACTCACAGGGCCTGACCACAGCTCGTCGCTACTGGATTGATCCCAAAGATATGCTTGAGACCCAACGTCAAGCACGACAGCAAGGACTCAGCATCATTGGAGTGTATCATTCTCATCCTGACGCCGCTGCGGTGCCATCAACGTGCGATCGCGATCTGGCTTGGCCAGCCTATGCCTACGTTATTGTGTCTGTTCGCAACGGTTTAGCTGCCGATCTTCAAAACTGGCAGCTAGACAATAACCACCAATTTCAACCCGAGCCAATGAAAATTGCCCCTGCTTCTGCGGCAAAGGATCGAATGCCGCTCTTGTCGTCCTAAACAATAAAGCGCTACATCGTTCTTCTCATTAGCGTTTTTACAGACTTTTCCAACTCCTAACTTATGCTCAAGGAACCATGCTGAATCCAAATCTGGATGACATTCAACTGACTAAGGAAGACTATGAACGCTACTCACGGCACTTAATCCTGCCTGAGGTCGGCGTTGATGGTCAGAAACGCCTCAAGGCATCTAGCGTGCTATGCATTGGTACAGGTGGACTAGGGTCTCCCTTAATCCTCTATCTAGCCGCTGCTGGTGTTGGCCGCATCGGGCTGGTTGATTTTGATGTAGTCGACTTTTCAAACCTGCAGCGTCAAATTATTCACGGCACCTCTTGGGTTAACAAACCTAAGATTGAATCGGCCAAAAACCGAATTCTCGAAATCAACCCCCACTGTCAAGTAGATCTGTACAACACCCGGCTCAGCTCTGACAACGCGCTTAAGATTTTTGAGCCCTACGACGTTATTGTGGATGGAACCGATAACTTCCCCACCCGTTACCTGGTCAACGATGCCTGTGTGTTGCTCAACAAGCCTAACGTTTACGGATCAATCTTCCGGTTTGAAGGTCAGGCCACTGTCTTTAACTACGAGGATGGCCCCAACTACCGTGACCTCTATCCTGAGCCTCCACCGCCGGGTTTAGTGCCTTCCTGTGCTGAGGGAGGTGTGCTGGGGATTCTCTGCGGTATTGTCGGCTCTATTCAAGCCACAGAAACTATCAAAATTATTTTGGGTGCGGGCAATACCCTCAGCGGTCGCCTGTTGCTATACAACTCCCTAGATATGACATTCCGTGAGTTGAAGCTGCGACCCAATCCAGTACGTCCTGTGATTGAAAAGTTGATTGATTATGAACAATTTTGCGGTATCCCAGACGCTAAGGCGGCTGAAGCACAACAGAAGGCAGCTATGGATGAAATGAGCGTGACTGACCTTAAGCAGTTGCTTGACAGTGACAGCAGTGATTATGTCTTACTCGATGTTCGCGACCCTAACGAATATGAAATCGCTCAGATTCCTGGCTCAGTGCTAATACCGCTCTCTGAAATTGAGAGCGGTGCTGGGGTTGAGAAAGTGCGAGAGTTAGTGAATGGTCACAAGCTGATTGCTCATTGCAAGATGGGTGGCCGCTCAGCTAAAGCACTCTCCATTCTCAAAGATGCTGGCATCGAAGGAACAAACGTGACTGGCGGTATTCTGGCCTGGAGTCGTGAAGTTGATTCATCTGTTCCTCAGTATTAGGTAACAGTTCTTTCTTAAACTCTCTCTTTGCGGAGAGAGAGTTTAAACTCTTTTATTTCCTTTAAAACGAGAAAGATATCTATCTACCTCTATCCCTCTCTTTTGTATATAGACGTTGTGAGCAACGTCCTTTTGTTATGTCTCTTAAAGACCGGATCAGCGAGGAAATTAAGGCTGCGATGAAGGCCCGCGATAAGATTCGCCTAGAAACGGTTCGCAGTATCAAGAAAGTTATCCTAGAAAAAGAAACAGAAGTACGCCCTAGGGGGCAGGACGCACTAACTCCTGAACAAGAGATTGAGGTTGTTACTCAGCTAGCCAAACAACGTAAGGATTCGATTGAGCAGTATAAAAATGCTGGTCGTGATGACCTTGCCGAAAAAGAGGCCCAGGAACTAGCAATCTTGCAAGAGTATTTGCCTGAGCAAATGTCTGATGATGAGATTGAAGCGGTGATTGATGAGCTAATTACCGAAACTGGCGCCAGCGGACCTCGCGATATGGGGAAAGTGATGGGGCCTGCGATGAAGCAAATGAAGGGTAAGGCTGATGGAGCAACAGTACAAGCTCTAGTAAAAGCAAAATTAGCTGGATAGTTAGCGCCGGTGTGAAGCAACTCCAGAACGTTCTGCCCACAGAGAACAAAGTAGTTTTGGAGCTGGAATATGTGCATTTTGGAGAGGTGAATATAATAGGGCTATTGCTACTGCTAACTTAGGCTATGGTTGCTGAACTGACTAATACCCAATCGACGTTATACAGTACCGATTTTGTGCAATGGGTAGAGCAAACCGTTGCTCAGCTTCAGTCGGCTGATTACGATAGCGTTGATTGGGAAAACCTGATTGAAGAAATTCAAGATATGTCTAAGCGTGAGCGTAGAAGCTTAGAGAGCAACTTAATTGTTTTGCTTCTACATTTACTAAAATGGCAATATCAACCTGATTGTCGCAGTGGTAGCTGGAAAAGAAGTATCCGAGAACATCGCCGTCGCATAAATCGTACTCTCAATGACTCGCCTAGTTTAAGGGCTTATTTGCAACAAGAGATTTGGTTCAGCAGCTATGTTGAAGCTCAAGCCCAAGCGGCTGATGAAACTGGCTTATCTCCAACAACATTTCCCGCTAGTAACCCCTACACAATTGACAATACTTTGAATCCTGACTTTTTGCCGAGTAGTGCTTTAGAAGACAAGGTCTAAAGACTTCGAATAAAAAAGAGAGCGCAACAATAATTGTTGCGCTCTCTTTTTTTGAGGACTCTCAATATATTGAAAGACTATCGTTTGGGTTGGTAATACACTTTCTGCCCTTCGTTTGGCACAAAGATGCATTCACGAGCAGAACGCCAGAAGCTAGTCCAAACAGAGTCTTTTGATTCGCGGTAGTAATCTCCTAAGATTGGCTTGATTGCCTCAGTTGCATCTTTAAGATAGTAGTGAGGCATGTTCAAAAAGATGTGATGAGCTACATGGGTACCAATATTGTGGTGAATGTTATTAATAAACCCATAGTCGCGGTCAATGGTAGACAATGCACCTTTTAGAAAGAACCAGCTATCGTTGCGATACCAGGGGATATCAGGTTCAGTGTGATGTAGAAACGTGACCAAATCTAGCCACATTACAAACACCAGATAAGGCATCACATAGAACTTAAGTAAAAAGATCAAACCAAACTGTAGGCCAACCCAGCCCAGAAACCCAACGAAAAGACACCACAAAGTTGTGCTGGTAACAATATCCCATTTTTCTGAGGGGCGAAACAGATCGCTACCAGGCATAAAGTGAGAGCCTTTACGACCCGGAGAACGCTTGAATAGATAAAACGGATACGCTAGGAGGAACAGGTTAAATCGAATGGCTTTACCAATCGCATCCATCCTGTTGTATTCATCCTCAGAGATAGGATACCAACTCTCATCGGTGTCTATATTGCCTGTATTAGCATGGTGGGTACGATGACTAATGCGCCATCCATGAAAAGGTACCAAAATCGGAGTGTGGCTGAGATGACCAACGAGATTATTTAGCCACTTGTACTTGGAAAAAGAACGATGACCACAGTCGTGCCCGACCACAAACAAGGCCCAGAACATAGTGCCTTGCATTAACCAAAAGAGAGGAAAAAATAACCAAGAATTAAGGCTGTAAGCTATGCCATAAAGACCAGCAATAATGCCAATATCTAAGAAAAAGTAGGCTAGAGAACGACCGGTAGAGGGCTCAAAACAATAGTCCGGAATCGCATCTTTAAGATCTTTTAGCGTAAAAGGAAGCTCGCTCTTAGAGAGGTCCGAAGACCCGGTTGGGCGGGTAGTTAGTTGCACGTATTACCTATGTTTGACGGCTAAAATCAGACTTCTCAGGCTAATGCTGCAGACCTGCGAAGAGTGCCCACATTAAGCTGCAAAATCGATTTACAAAGCTTTACAATACTATAGAACCGTTCCTGAACGTAGGACTAGACAGTCAATTCAAGGAAAAGTGCCAACAAAACATGTAGTCTTTATACGTGCTTAACACACAACCTGGCAGAACCCACACAGTAATTTGTTGTGATTATTTCTAGGAACTAGCTACTTATGATAGCTGCCACCCTGCAAGATGGTTTTGCCACGATATAGCTGTTCTAGCAGTAGCAGCCGTGCTACCTCGTGGGGGAAAGTCATAGCTGAGAGACTAAACACTAAGTATGCCTGCTGTTTGAGATGACGACTCACACCTGTTGGGCCACCAATAAAGAAAATCAGCGTACCAGAGGCTTCTTTCCCTAACCAATTGCCAAATGTTAGTGAATCAAACTGCTTGCCATCCTCCGATAGGACGACTAGTTTGTCGTGGGTTTTGAGCAAGCTGAGTACTTTACTCGCTTCAGATTCCGGGGTGCTGTCCTTAATTTCTACAAGCTCAATTTCAGGCAACCTTTGGACATATAGATTAATGCCATCTTTGAGCCAACCTTTCTTGACCTTGCCAACGGCAACTATTTTTACCTTAGGAAAACTCTGTCCCATTTTTACAGGGTGTTGAGCCTGAACTGCCAAGCTGCCTTACGGAAAACTATTCTACAGGGGTAGAGATAAATTCTGGCAGCGCTTCGGCTTTGTCAGAAAAATCTGCAAGCTGAGGATAGGCTGCGGGAGTAATAATATCGGCTACGTATAGTTGGCTAAAGCGCCAAGCAACGGCACTAGTGATGGCTGGTTGCATCAACGGCGCGCAAGTCAGAGTATTGGCATGTTGCTCCATCTGAGTGTAAGCCGCATGAAGTTGGCTGATCACTCGCTCGATCCATGGTTGATATTGTTTGTCAGTAGGTCGCAAGGTGCGCTCATAGACAATTTGCACAGTTTTGTCACAGGCCATCAGCGCTAGACTAATGAGTCTAAAAGCTTGAGGTTGACCAATCTCAGGCATCAAGCTATCCACTGCAACAGCTTCAATATGCTGCAAGATGAGCGTAGAGTCCATCAAAACAGTGCCGTCATCAGTAATTAGGGTGGGGGCCTTAACAACGGGATTGTACTGACTGAACTCATCAAAGTCACGAAATACCGATAGAGACCTGTGCTCAAACGGTATTGCTAACCGCTTGAGGGAAATTGCCACCCGCCTAACATAGGGCGAGTCAAGCATACCAATCAGCTGCATAGGCTTACCAAAGGTAGGCGAACACAAAAGAGCCTAACAGCTATATGTTATGCCTGAGATGTTTCTTTAGGGATGAGCTAATTATTTTTGAGCGCTGACATAGTCAATAGCCCATCGAGCAGCCGCTAGACTAACACGGGCCTGTTCCATCGGAGATAGTGCCTCCCACTCAATATCGCGTACTGAGTTGATAGTGGCGTCTAATATTTCTTCTTGACCTCGCATAGCATGGGCTAGGGGACGCGCCATCACCTGAAGATCAGCCTCATCCCATGCAGTGAGGGTATCACGCACACAGGCGATGAGCTGTTCTGCCAAGGGACGACCGCTGTTAACTGCTTGAGCTGCTTTTGCAGTGATTTGCTCGATGACGTCTTGAGACAGACGACGAGCAAATCGCTGTGCCAAGGCTGACTGTACGGAAGACGTTTGGCCCCAAAAGGCATCAAGCTGAGCCGAGAATGCTTCCCAACCTCGCTGGGCTTCCTCATCAGAAAGCGCTAGACCATCGGCAGCAGCCGTAGCTTCCGTAAAATAGTCTGAAGTATTTTCAGGGGTCCATGGATAGGGCGCTTGATCTGTCAGAATTGATTGCAGCATTTCTTGCTGCGCATAGTCTTCTGACGATAAGCGTTGCCTTGACGAAGAGTCTTTGTGGTTGACCATGGTAGTTTTACCCTCCCATAAGTTCATTGAGCTGTGACAGGAAGAGGATACAGGCTTAATTCCAAAGGTTCCGCATCCAATTATTGAACTTACGGCAAACTTACGTCAAAAGGCGTAAGTTCGTATACCCAAACGTCAAAACTTTTTGGGTTTCGGTCTTGATATTTCTGGATTTTGAAGTTTCTAGGACTGTTCGGCGGGCTCGATAATAAATTCTAGCAAGCAGCCATCTGAGCTACCAAAGCGGAGCTGAGTGCCTGATGATAAAGGAATTTCTTGACGATGGATCTGCTGCCATCCTTGCTCTCCGAGATAGTAGGTGCCATAGCGCGAGAAGTCACGCAGGAAGTAGGTGGGTTCTGAAGGTTCAGCGGCGGCGCGACGATAGAAAATCTCAGCATGCTTACTGGATACCCATGGTTCAGATATCACTAGATCATTGTCGGGCAGGCGTCCTACACGCATAAGACCGCGATAAATAGGCCAAACCTTACCGTCACCGCCAATTTCTCGAATGATGATGGTGTGAGTATTGGCACGCCCACCAATGCCAGAATCACCCGGAAGACGGGTGATGTCTGTAGGCATCGGGGTCAGTAGCTCACCTTCAAAGTCGGGGTGCATGTACAGCACAGGTAAGGTCCAGGCAGGCTGATTGAATTTGTAGAGGGTCAGTAAGTGCTGTCGTGCGATCGCAACTGCCTCATCAACCGGTTTTCGCTCGGCGAGTGCCTGAGCAAAGACCTGAATAAATGTCAGGGCTTCTTCATCAGCAATCGAATCTCGCATGGCCAAAACAGCCGGCACACCGTGGTGTAGCAATACCTCTGCCAGACTGCTCCTGGGAATGGCCTGCTGACCGCTACGCTCAGGCTGAGCGCCCCAGCAAGTATTAAATACGGCTAATTTGACACGACAGCGAGTTAAGACCTGGGCCAGCTCTGTGCCATTGAGCGTGGCGTTGGGCTGGAGAAACAATAAACCGCCGTCGGGTGCCGGTACACCATGGCCAGCATAGAAAAACACGTTATAGCGATAGCGCTCTAAATGTTTAACCAGGTCTGCAGGGGATGGTTGCAACAACACATCGACCTGACGGACTACCCGTCGTCCTGGTCTCGAATCATTGCGGCTTTCAAGAATATTCTTGAGCAGTTCAGCTTCCTTTTCTAGCCTCAATGTGGCGGCAGCCCGATCGTTTGTGATGTTGTTATCGTCCTGGCCGACTACCAACAATATTTTTAAGCCATTGTCCAAGCCCCAATCTGATAGGGGGTCCACATCACTGGTTGTACGGCTAAATAAAATTTGCTGGTTGAGGGCCACAGCCGGGCGTCCAGGCTGAGACTGCATAATTTCCCAAGGTACGCTGATCAGCTCCGGATCACGAATTTCTAACCGTAGGCGCATAGCGGTACTTTGACCCTGGGCAATGCCACAGCTATGGTCAAGACTGCTTTGAACAGGCCCATCAAACAGCCACTGCCAAAGGTTTAAACCCAGGTGCTGCATCAACCGGCTGCTGTAGCTATTAGTTTGACTAGAACTGGTTGTATCGCCAACGTCATCTAATAGAGACTGCGGAACATAGGCTGATGGTGGTATATGGGGAACTTGAGGTAGCCCCCGTAGAGAAAACATTGACTGCCAGGTGTGCCAAGCTTGAGATAAAGTATGGCTCCAAATTCGATCATGGTGCACGTGGCCACTGGGATAAGGGGATTTAAGTACCCATATGGCATAGTGCTCTGGATCGGCTGCGGTCAGCCGATCTAACGCAAGCCATAAACAAAGTGACTCGGAAGATGACATGGACGCGGACATAAACGTTGTGTCACGGTACAAATACAATACACATTTACTCAGGCTGACAGGCAGGCTGCTCAACAGCAAGAGCGACCTCGGCTAGCGTTGCCTCAAGCACCCAGCCCTCTGTGCCAGAAGTTAGTGGAGTCTCCTCCGAGGTTGTGACCGCTGGGTTTAAATTATCTGGGGAACCGGTATTTGGGCTAGCAGTCTCGCTAGGTGAAGCTTCACAGATTTTGAGCTTTACCCAGCGAGACTGATCAGCAGCCGGCTCTTGTCGGGTTAGAATCTGGGCCGTAGTCCCGATGGGTACTTGTCCCAGTGGGCTAACGTCGCTGCCAGTAACCTGGGGTGCCGTTAATAGACTAACGGGCTGACTGAGCTGTATGTAGTTACCGGGAGCTAGCAATGGTGTAATTAATGCATCATCGGTGATGTCTAGGGTCTCAGTACTTTGACTGATTCTATCTTGAATAGTTTCAGAAGGAGATGGGGCTGAGTTAGGAGCCAAGACCGTTGGCGGGTTTCTAAAAAACACCATCGTTAATGCGGTGACTGTACCCAAAATTCCGACTAACCCTAGTAAAACTGGCCAGGGGCTTGTGCGTTTTGAGACGGGCTCAGGGACAGGAACTGTTTCACTCGCTGGCTGTAAGGGCGTGTCTGCAATTTGGGTGTGTAAAGCGGTTGAGCGGCTGGCTAACTGCGCCGGAGAAATTACCGGAACACTTGGCGGTTTTAATTCTTGAACACGACCCGCGATAACGCCTACTGTAACGTTGTCATGGCCGTTATATGTGTTGGCAAGCTGCACCAAATTTTTGACAGCAGTGATAGGTTTCAACTTACTTTGCAAAATCGGTAGGAGATGGGTGGGCCAATACTGTTCAACCCGGTCATAATCGCTTAGCCCATCTGAGCAGAGTAGTAAAACACTATCTTCATCTAGCACCAGCCGCTGTACGACCACATGCAAAGCTGATGAATGCCCCATTCCTAAGGCTTGAATCAGCGCGCCCGTACCTGGGCGATTTACCACATCAGCATAAAATCCGTAACCCAGACGGACCTCACGGGCCGCGACATCATCATCAAACGTGATTTGGCGGCAGCTGTTTGAGCTAATGCGATAGGCGCGGCTGTCACCAATGTGGGCTATATACATGTGGATGCCGATGACCAAGACCATCACCAACGTGGTCCCCATGCGATCGCGAGCCTGGCGATGCCCCTGGTCGTTGTGCTGGGAGATGCGATCGTTCGCCCCATAGATGGCTTTTTGGATGGCGAGTGTTACGACTGCCGGGTCATGCGCTGGCTGATTGGTTAGCTGGCCTAACAAGGGGGAGAGCTGCTGTTGAATCGTTGCGATCGCAAGCTGACTAGCCACATCCCCACCTTCATGTCCTCCAATACCGTCGCAGACTAAGAGGAGTAGTGGAGGGCGATTTCTGGCGTTCGATTTAGCCCCAACGCTGTGGGTCTGGCTTGTGCCGCTGGTTGGGTAACAAGCATCTTCGTTGCGTTTACGGCTGGGGCCTTGGTCGGTGACCACTGACAGGTCATAGCGAACCTGATAGCCGTCGGCCAGGGTTGCGATCGCACGATCAAGGCTATTGCTTAAAATATCTGCACTATGAATATCTCCTTGAATAAGCTGGGTGCAGAGACCCTCTAAAAATTCACGAATGGGGGGCTGTGCTTTTGGCAACAAGGTCTGCCAGAACGCACCCAAATCACTCAGGGTAAGTGTTTGAGAATCGGCCACTAGCTCTAAAAGACGTACCAGTGAGCCATGGACCCGTAAAGACTCATTTATCAGCAGACTACTGGCCACCTGGTGCTCTACAAAATCTGACCACAGATTGGCGATTTGCCAAAGCCAGTTGAGTTGCCTTAAGGGTGAAGCCTTGGGCCATACTTCTGTCAGAGTTGGCAGTAGCTGAGGCGCTGTATCACCGGGCTCAATGGCAATGGCCGCAGTATCCAGCAGCAGAATCTCATGTTTTGTGCCGTTGTTTAAAAGGGCGTAGGGCTGTGGCACATGGAGCCCGTGGGACGCCAGCATTAAATAGGGCCAGATGTAATGTGGCATCGGGTCCGGGGATACCGGAGGAACTCCAGGCTCAGTGTCTAGTACTATCTTTTGCTGCTGCCAAACGTAGCGTTTATCCAGCTTTGCAGACTTAGGATTTTGCCCTACCGCCCAAAGATACCGGTGGGGCAAAAACGTCTGACAGGTGGCACACTGCTCGTTGCCCTCTGGATTACTCGCCTGACACTCAGGATTTGGACACTTAATCACTCTCAGATACCACTCGGGGTAAGCCCATACTATAGTTGAGCACCCGACTTCTTAGGTTGTAGCTAATTTGTCCTGACTGCAGCAGTGTTTTAACAAAATGCTCGAGATCAGAGCCAATGCGGCGCAGATTGTAATCTGTCAGCGCTTCACCTGTGGCGGCTTCAACTAGTCGATCAAATTCTTTGTAAACCTGCTGCAGCGCTTCATCGGACCAGTTAAATTCATTGTCTGGATCAACATCTAAAGTGAGCTGGTTTTCGCTAGGTACCAGTTCATTTTTCTCAATGTCTGCCGCAAAGATATGGATATGACGGGTGGTGGACTTGAGCAGCATGGATTTAATAGCGTGTTTTTAGACGCCTATATTGTAAACGTTTCCTCGCAAACGCTTTATGAGCTGATACTGAGCTTTGTTTTGAATTCGTATCTTTATAGCCTGCCACCATCACTGAGTTTAAAATCTTTGGCCGATTATCTAAAGCTATTGCTAATGCGCCACGGTGAATCCGTGGGTAATATTCACGGGCGACTGGAAGGGCAGACCTCAACGTCGCTGTCTGCCGAGGGGCAGCAGCAAGCTCATCAGCTTGCCATCTATCTAACGCAGCGGCCTTTGCCGACCGTGCTATACAGCAGTCCGCTACAGCGGGCCACTGAGACAGCCAATCAAATTGCTGTATTGACCGGCTGCTCACCGCAGATAGAGTCAGCTCTACAAGAGCTGCATCAGGGAATTTTTGAAGGGTTAACCTGGGCCGAAGCGTGCCATCAGTATCCTCAAGTTTGCTCTAGTCTGACCGCTACTCTCGACTATTTGCCCGTGCCCGGGGCAGAGTCGCCAACTCAGGCCCATCAGCGTGCGGTTGCCTGGTATCAGACACTTTGGCAGCGTCATGCACCCGGTGAGTCGATTTGGATGGTGAGTCATGGAGGCTTTATGCAGCACCTGATTAGAGTGATTTTAGGATGCGATCGCAGCTGGCAAATTCCCATTGGCCATACCGCTCTATTTGAGTTTTGGTTACTCAGTTCAGACCTGAACCCAGATAATCAAACTAATCCCGAGTGCTGGAAAGTTTTGAAATTTAATGAAACACCCCACCTAAGTCTCAAATTCGAGTAGGGTCTGTGCTCTAGAAAATTGAGAATGTCGTAAAAATACGGAACTTCTAGACTAGATTGGAAGGCCATGACATTTTTGCGGTAACCTTAATGCCCAGCACCCGGAACATCTTGTATATGACCGTAAGTCAAAGATAGTTGGGTACTCTACCTTTCTGGGACGATTGCAGTAATAGTCTCTCGGAGACTGTTCACATGTCTACGACTACACTTACAGATATTAATGATGTCTTTGGGCAAGCCCAAGACGGCAGTGTTGCTGCCATTATTCAAATTCTCAACGATCGGTTAGCCGAGAACGGGATTCGGACTCGTGCTGTGTTTGTGGATAACGTACTCCAGCTGTTGTGCGAAGCGCCCACTGATGAGCAGCTTGAGAAAGCAATGGTGGTGGAAAATATTCGCAATATTTTAGAAACGATTGCTCCTCGACGTATTCGGCGCGTCAAGATCAACAGTCGTTTGGTGCAGGAGCAGCAGCTACTCTGGTTTGAAGAAATTAGCCGTGACCCTGATAGCCAGCTGCTTTGGGCAGAAATAATTACCCTAAAGCAGCCCAACTGGCTGAAGCGCACCGTTCGAGATTTGCGACGCCCTAAGTTTCGGGTAGATATGCCTGAAGGTGCTTCTAAATCTGATCTGCGTCAGCGCAAATCACTGCTGAGCGGTGTGATCGGCTCTCTCTCGCTGGTGCTACTGATAATTGGTGTGGGTATTTGGGCGTATCGGCAATTTACCACCCCTGGTACAGCTGTTGTAAACGCCAACTCCCCCCAGACAGCATCTGAGCAGCTGCCGCTGCCTGAAGCCTACGATTCCTTTGCACGGGCTGTTCGAATTGCAGAACAGGCTGCCAAGGATGGCTCAACGGCAAGGACTTCCTCTGACTGGCTCTCGCTCGCCGCTCGCTGGCAACAGGCATCTGATCTGATGGCTGAAGTGCCATCCTCAGATGAGCGCTATCAAATTGCTCAAGACAGAGTGAGTGCTTATAAATCCAATAGCGAAAGCCTATTGCAAAAAGCTAGACAGGTTGAATAGAGACATCCTTGCTATTCAATACTGACGCCTTTAAATGTGGCCGCCTTGGGTTTTGCTGCGACTGGAGCCTGCTTAATAGCCTGGGTGCGTAGCCGGTGTTTTTGAAAATAGCCCTGCCATTCGTGCGGGGCATTTAGAGTTTCGCCCCCGTGCTGAGTGATGCGTTTACGCACCTGACAGAGCACGGGGGTATTGACACAGGCTCCTGAGATAATCACTTGCCCCTTGGTCAGTGCGGGTAGTTCCTTGAGTAAATCGCGTCCGGCTGCCTCAACCCCGTACTTAAGGCTTTCTTGGTCCACCGGGTTTACTATCCGCATCAGAAACTGGCTCATGCACTGGGAAAGAACGTCTGAATCTAGTTTTCCAGGGCGCTGGGTAATCAACCCCACGCCTAAGCCAAATTTACGGCCTTCGCTCAAAATAGTGCGCAATACGGCCTTGCATCGAGAAGGTTCCTTCGCTGGAGCAAACCGATGAGCTTCTTCGATCAGGACAAAGACAGGAAACGGTAAATAGTTTTCATCCCCTTCTTCAATTTTGTCGCGGGCCGTGTTGATGCGGGCGTGATAGCTCTGCCGCAGCACCGCGGCGCAGATCACCTGCTGTTCTTCTTGGCTAATCTCATTCATTTGCAGCACAGTGACCTGACCTGGCTCAAACAGGTCTCTGGGGGCCATGTGGTTCACTTGATGGAAATAGGGCGATCTGGCCAGACGATCCAGCTTCCATTCTAGGGCTGGGGCAGAAGAGCCTACTTTGTCATTGCCCTCATCGTCGGCGGTGGTGTCGGCTTCGTAGACAGCGGCAATCAGATCGTTGACATTCCAGCGATAGTCACCTCGTTTGTGTTTGCCTAAAATGCCAAATGCCTTGTTGAGAATCGACTGCTGACGATCACTCATTTCAGGGAGTAGGGTCAAAATATCGTAGTAATCAAGGGACGACATGCGAATCTGAATGTCATCGGGTGTGAGGATTTGTACCTTAGGGGCATAGCCATCGCTAGCCTGAAATGCTGTGTGCCCTCGCATTTCTGAGAGGGTGTTGTATTCACCGTGAGGATCAAAAATTAGAACAGCGGCGCGGTTGTAGGGTTGTAAAAACTCTTCTATCAGAACGCCAGCTGTGTAGCTTTTGCCGGACCCCGTACCCGCCAAAATGGCCATATGGGTACTGACAATTTCTTTTACATCAAGGGCGACGGGGACACTCCCGCCAGGACGTAGCAGCAGGGAGCCGATTTGAGCTGAGCCCACGTCGCCTGGTTGCTTTTTGTTGATAATCTGCTGTAGGCGATCATCGGCTGCGATCCGTACCTTTGCCCCTGGGTCAGGGGTGATGCGGGGATTAATAAACCCTAGGGCTGGATGAAAATAGCCGATAACATCCACCGTGACCTCGTAAATTTCTGGGTTAGGGTAAGCAAACCCAATTAAGGCGGCAATTGTTTCTGGACTGATTTGGGTATCGGCAAAAATACGATCGGGCAAATGATCGATTAACCGGCGGTCTGAGATTTTTCCTAAAATTTCCCACAGACTGCTGCCGTCAGGAGCATCAACCTCATAAAAGACAAATTCGCCAATCTTGACTCGCTGGTTATCAGCCGTGATGAAGAGATACTGATTGCCATCTTCACCGGGCCCTTTAACGGTACCAATGACTGGATTATCCATGCTGGGGTCTGGATGAGCCCGTTGAATCATAGCGACGCGATCGCAAGGTCATCCACTATAGTAAACCTGTATTGCTGGAAAGCAACCGTATTCTTTTTGTCGGTGCTGATCTGCGGGATGGTTTTAAGAGGCTACTAATCAGCAACTGCTCTAGACCGGCACATCCGCTGAATTAGCAATCGCTTTTTTGATTTAGAGCCGTCTGCAGTAACGTCCTGAAAAGCGATGCAGATCGTGGTAAGAAAGGGAGAACGGCCTCGGAACATGACGCCAAAAGGAGTCTGCACGACGGCACGTTCTCCATGGGGGACATGGAGAATGACGAACGTACTACGGTTGAGTTCCCCGACTAGGGAATCTTGCATCTGGCAAAATTAGCATGGCATCACCAAATGAATAGAAACGATAGGTTTCTTGAATTGCCAGTTGATAGAGTTCCATTAAACGCTGTCGGCTCAGTAGAGCACTCACTAACATCAGCAGACTAGAGCCAGGCAGATGAAAATTTGTAATTAGCCCATCAACGACCTGCCACTGATAGCCAGGGTAAATAAATAGATTTACAGAGCCCTGATAGGCTTTGAGCTGGCCTTCTTGGGTGGCGACTCCCTCTAGGGTGCGCACTGTGGTTGTACCCACTGCAAATACATGGTTGCCACGGGCTTTGGTTTCTTGGATCAAGTCTATGGTGTCTTGGGGTAAATCCACCCACTCTCCATGCATTTGATGGTTGGTGATGGTTTCGGCTTCCACAGGGCGAAAGGTGCCCAAGCCCACATGTAGAGTTATCTCGGTTCGTCGGATTCCTTTTTTGTCTAAGGCTTCAAATACCTCGGGTGTGAAGTGTAGACCCGCTGTAGGCGCTGCCACTGCTCCAGGATGCTGAGCGTAGATAGTCTGATACTGATCTGGCTCTGCTTTGGACTCGGTGATGTAGGGAGGTAGAGGCACTTCCCCAAAAGATTCCATCAGGGTTTCTATGGGGGTATCGGTGGTGGTGGCAAAGGTGAGTAATCGACCGTTGGTGTTGCGATCGCATTCTTCTATCTGTGCGGTCAATAACGGGTGTTCTAAATCGGAGCCAAAGTATATTGAGCTGCCTGGTTTTAGGCGTCGCCCCGGCTTAACTAGCGCCAGCCATTGCTGGGGACCTCTAGGCTCTAGCAATAAAACTTCAACCTTTGCTCCACTTGGTTTGTATCCATACATTCGCGCCGGTATTACTCGCGTATTATTAATTACGAGTAGGTCTCCAGGACGCAGAAACTTAGGCAAGTCTTTAAAATGAGCATGCTGATGATTAGTTTCTGAAGAAACAACCATAAGTCGAGAATGGTCTCGAGGCGTGACCGGTTCTTGAGCAATCAGATGTGACGGTAAGTCATACTGATAAGCCACCAAGGAATAATCACTGTTTGCTTGTTGCTGCTCAGTGGAACTATAGCTGTGGGCTGGTTGACGGCTGTTGGATGTGGGCATAAGCAGACGAAACAGCGGATAAAATACCGTTGATTTTTGATAAAGGCGTACCATCGGTCTTACTAAGCCGAAGGATTTAATGCCAGACTATTAACCAGATGTTCTGTGGACCGGCTGCCTAAGGGATTCAAACGATCTAGACTGTAGCACCGCTTTATAACTATGGATTACGTTTACTATTTATCCAATGCCAGTCTTGTTCTACGAGTTGTTGAAAGGTTGCATCGCCTGACACAGTTACCACTAGAGTTTCTAAGTGTTATCCATCGTATCGACGGCTGGATTATTCGAATTAGGTTACACGAAAGTGTTTCCCCCAGTATTGCATCTAATTTTCAAGCGTTTTTAGATGAACTGGGTGGTCCATCAAAGCCTGGGTATCGAGTTCGTATGGCCCTGTGGGGGTTAGAAACCGGTCAGACTGCAGTCGATGTGATGCGTCGCTACCAGGTGGCTGTGGTGTCCCACGGTAAACCTGATCGATACGAAATCGAAGAGTTTCGTAAGCAGTTTGTGCAAGGATTGGGATATTGTCCTGAAACGCTTGCCTGAGAGGCAGATGTTTGGGCATTTAGCGCGGGAATAGGTTTGGGATTTATGAGTTGTCTGCCTTAGGCTATTTCTTGAGTGATAGGTCAGGACTTCAAGTAGAGATAATTCAAAATTGAGAAATCAAAATTCAAAATTACCTCAGCCTTCAATCGCATTAACTAAATAATCCTGCAGCACTAGATATCTCTTGCCATCTGGCAGTGCTAGCTGGACTTTTGCTGCTTGGGGCTGCTGTGTATGGCAGCTGACCAGTGCCACATCTAGACGGCAGGGTAGCTGCGCTAGGTAGGGATGACGCGTTAGAAATAAACGAGCACTGGTCCATAATTTTCGTTGCTTAGTGCGGGTAATGGATAGGCGACCATCGAGATCCCAGTTGCCTCGACTGCGGGTCTTGACTTCTACAAATGCCAGCATTTCGCTACCGAGTTTGCCACGCTGGGTGCTGTAGCCTTGGGCGATAATATCTAATTCTCCCCAGCGGCAGTGCCAGCGCCGATAGAGAATATCCCACCCTTGCTGAATCAACCAGGTTTCTACCAGTTGTTCGCCGTATAGTCCCAAGTCTTGATCGGGCATGC
The DNA here is from genome assembly GCA_038748405.1 of Cyanobacteria bacterium P01_H01_bin.21. GTDB lineage: Bacteria > Cyanobacteriota > Cyanobacteriia > Phormidesmidales > Phormidesmidaceae > Leptothoe. Next base: position 113,414 of record JBCDIX010000005.1, read on the forward strand.
CTGCTTAGTCCGTTGCCTCAGAGCTAGGTTGCCCGCGAGGTTCAATGCAAAATCCAAAAGCCGTCGACAAACATTGCTGCAGACCTGGGTAACCTGAGCAGTGATAATTCCCTAGGCTAGACTGCACACCATGAGTCAGAAACTATTGAAAGCCGATATACATACTGAGTATCGGCAGGCATTTGAGCGATGCACAGTACGTTCAGAGTCTCTCGGGCTAGCACAGGGGGTGGCCAAGCGAATTGTTGCTTTGCGATCGCACTACGATGCCATTGAAAAAGCCACTACCGTACCCTGGTGGTTTTCCGGCATTTTGCACTATAAAGAATGGAATTTTCGAGAGCCTGCCCTATTTGAAAAGCAAATTGCAGATGTTTTTGTTGCTAAAAAATATCATCAGGCAAAGACACGTACTGTCGCGGCCTATCTCTGGGGATTTGATCTTTGGAATGGTTTTCAAGCTGGCTCAGGAACGCAGTCAACCTGGGTTTGGGGTAGCACGAATGTTTTAACTAAGAAAACTTCTGAAATGGGAGCTGCCGGAGTTTTAAAACGTTTACAACAGGAAGGACTTGTCGTGGTTTCAGCTCCAGCTGTGCCCAAGACAGCGGCTAAGAGCGCCCCAAAAGCAGTTGCAAAACCAGCAGCAGCAAAAGCAGTGGCTAAGCCGATGGCTAAACCTGCAAAAAAAGGAAAAAAGCTACCTGTGATGTATTTCTCGCAACGCGATAATGCAGCCCAGGCCCATCGTACTTGCAACACTGCCAGCTGTTGGATGGGGGCTCTCTATATGAAAACTGCCTTATGGGAAGCCTGTGGTGAAGACGAGAATGCAGACCTCAATTTTTACCTACCAAAGGTAGAGACCTACGGAGACACCACAGACCACGGTGCTCAAACGAGAGCCCTATCAAGTTTAGGGGTACAGTCTGAATGGCACACCACACTCTCTCTAGATGATGTCAAAAAAGAGCTAAATGCAGGCCGCCCGGTAGTGTTAGGTGTACTACATAAAGGCCATGTGAGCAGCCCCCGTGGTGGTGGTCACATGATTTTAGCGGTTGGATACGATGATAAAGGCATGGTTATCCATGACCCCTATGGGGATATGGACTTAGTTAACGGTGGCTATCCTGGCTCAACCGATGGCTCCTATCGACACTACAGTTACAAAAACTTGGGGGCTCGCTTTGAGGTTGAAGGACCTGGTAGTGGCTGGGGACGACTCTTTAAGGGGAGTCGTAAATAACTGCATGCAAACACTACTGACTAGCTGATGACTCTCTGTCGTTTAGGGCAGTATGATCTTAGGACCGTCCTTATCTGAGCGATGGGAGTAAGACCTTAATGACTGCATCGGCTGAAAACCCTCAAAGTTCTCAAGACCAAGTTCTGGAAGAACTGCGTGAGCTTAAGGATGATGTTTCTGATTACAAAGATGAGGTTAGAGCCTTTAATCAAAAGTTTGACACTTATCAAAAGGCGACTCAGTGGGTGGTTCAGCTGGCGTTTAGTTTGATTGCTGCAGCTACGGTTACGGTGATTATTTCTACTGTCACGGGTAGATAATGCATTATCCATCGAGCTGGCCATAGAATTCACCCACCCAGGGTAAGCCTGCTAGATCCTCAAAGGCGACCTGGCGTTCTTTTTCTAGTTCAGCAATTCTCTTTTTCTCTGCGTAGCTTTGCTTCTGATAATAGGCGCATTCATCGGGGTGGGTTTCTAGGTCTGTTTCTTCCCAAAGCTTAAGAAAGTAGCGATAGCGTTTTTCGCACAGGGTTTTCTCCATGCAGGCAACTGATGCGCGAATAATTAGAGGTGCTCGGAGAATATCGCGCTGTGTTTTCTCATCCAAATAAAGCAGGTGATGAACCTGGGAGAGAGGACCGGTAGATTCGGAAGCTAAGTTGCGGAGCTGCTCAAGCAGACTGATCGGATTAGTATTTTCCTGGTTAGTATCTGCCTGGGCCTCATCGGCTACCTGCCACTGCACCATCATGCGCCACAGAGCCCGATGGTGGGAAAAACTAAGTTGTAAGTCCCGCTCTTCGAGGGCTTGCTTAACGGCTTGACGATTGTTGGGCATGTGAATATACACCCGCAATAGCCAGCCTTCAGCTTCTTCAAGGGCACTTTTTTTGATCGCCACTTTGAAGCTTTTAGGAGCTTCGTCCGGTGAGCGGCGCTGCCGACGCACCTGAGCTAAAAAGTTTTCGGCTAATAATGGCACTAGTCGAGCGTCACCCTGACTAAAGATTTCTGCACAGTGGCGGATATAGTGGGTGCGGGTATCGGCATTGGCAATGTCGGCCAGCAATTTGACGATATCTTGAGATGCTTTTTGAAACTGATCGGCCTGTTTGAGGTCTACTGGTTCAAGGGTTTGCTGAATCTGCCAGTCAAGCCAGAGGGGGGCGGCATCAACTAAAGCATTGTATTCATCCGCAACATGGGTTTTAAGATAGTCGTCTGGATCTTTGCCATCGGGGATGTTGAGAACTCGTAGCTGCACATCGCCTCGGTGGGCCATTTCGGCAACTTCGCCAATCGCCCGCTGGGCTGCTTTGACTCCGGCAGCATCCGCATCAAAATTAAAGATAATTTGCTTTGATTCGGTGTAGCGCAGCAGCAGGCGTACCTGACCTGCATTTAGGGCAGTCCCTAGAGAAGCGACGGCATTGGTAATGCCTGCAGCGTGAAGGGCGACCACATCAAAATAGCCTTCTACGACAATGGCTCGGTCTTGCTTTGCGATCGCACCCTTGGCTTTATCTAAGCCATATAGGGTTTTACTTTTATCAAATAGCTCTGTTTCGGGTGAGTTTAAGTATTTAGGTTTCTCATCCCCAAGGCAGCGTCCCCCAAAGCCAATGATGCGGCCGTTGGCATCATGGATCGGGACCATCACTCGATGACGAAACCGGTCGTAGTAGCCGGTCTTATTTTTATTTGGCACAATCAGCCCGGCTTGCTCAACGAGCTTGACGGAGTAATTTTTTTGCTCGACCAGATAGCCATAGAGGGTTTGCCAGCCATCAGGAGCATAGCCAAAGGCAAACCGTTTAAGAATCTCGTCACTAAACTGACGTTGCGATCGCAGATATTCTAGAGCTTCTTGTCCAGCGCTTTGATACAAAGCGTGCTCATAGAACCTGGCTGTGACTGTCAGAATCTCAAACAGCTGCTCTCGGAGGGTAACTTTCCGCTGAAATTCTTGTTGCTTTGCAGGCTCTAAGGTTTTAACAGGAACCTGGTATCGCCGTGCTAAATCGAGTACAACATCAGCAAACGATTGCTGACCGAGCTCCATCAAAAACTTAAAGGCGTTGCCACCTGCACCACAGCTAAAGCAGTAATAAAACTGTTTTGATGGGCTGACGCTAAAGCTAGGAGACTTATCGTCATGAAACGGGCATAGGCCCGTAAAGTCTTTGCCTTGCTTTTTAAGCACTACATGCTCAGACACAATATCTACAATGTCTGCCCGCTGGCGCACATCGTCAATCGTATCTGGATGTATGCGTGGGGCACTCATGTAGTTCTACTGGAACAGTGGCATTCATCCATCATAGGACCAATACATTAGACTCAACGATGCTGGAGTCCCATGGGTGGGAGTAACTTACCGTGATGTTGTGTAAAAAAATCAGGAGAACCTTACCGGCCCTCCTGACAATGTCGGTCTCTGCGGAGTGGATTTGGACTACTAGAATTCGTTGGCAGCACAGGAGGCTAGGTTGCTTTCGAGCTGCTGTAGCTGTTCAGGAGTAAGTACCTGAAGTACTCCTTGCTCATACTCAAACTCGGCTGCTTCAATGCTGGCTGCTTGCTCATCGGTGGGCTCTGGCATTGTCGCTTCCACTTCAGCATCGACCTGCTCTTCCAGCATTGCGACCTGCTGCTGCTGTTCGGGGGTTAGGATGCTCTGAAGATTTTGATCATACTCTTCTTCGATCATCTCAAGAGCGGCTGCCTGCTCTTCAGTCAGTTCGGGCTCAGTTTCAGCCTCTAGCTCAGGGACGACGCTGGCCATGCTATCTGCTGCCCAAGCATTGAGCTGAGCAACCTGCTGCTCTTGCTCGGGGGATAACATGGACACAATCTGCTGATCGACCGCCTGCTCTAGTTGAGCCAACCGTGCTTCCGACTCAGGATCTGTGGGCATGGTGGCTTCAACTTTCTGGTCGAGCTGCTCCTCGAGTGCCTGTAGCTGCAGCTGCTGATCCTCACTCAGGTCGATGCCGGCAAACTCGTCTGGACAGGATAGCTCCTCTGATTGCATTTGTGCCTCTGTTTCTGGCTCTACTGGCACTTCTGCCTCTACTGGTGCTTCTGCCTCTACTGGCGCTTCTGCTTGCGCTTGTACTTGATGGGTCAGAGGCATTGCAGTGAATGCGATCGCACCTAGTAGAACAGACAAAGTTTTAAGTTTCATAATCTTTTGGAAATTTGTGTTTCCTTGAGGCTACGTTCCCCAATCTAAAAAACGGTTTGGAAGAATCTAGGGAATAATTCGGGTAGAAATCGGTTAGGAGTGAATTTGCTTTTATAAAACCGCTGTAAAGCAAAAGTCAAAGTAATCTGATGCTCTTTTATAATTTTTGCCTGATTTTGCTGAATAATTTGTGATTTCCTAGCTTCCTGTAAGCCCAGGTGAATCTCGAAAAGCGACGTTTCCTTCTCTTAAAACCCATCATTTTTGGGCCGATTAGATCTGTCTTAAGCGATAGCCCACACCGTGTACCGTTTCAATAAAATCAGCAGGAGCACCCGCCTTGCGTAGCTTTTGTCTGAGACTCTTGAGATGAGATTTGACCGTTTCCTCGTCTGGAAGTGCCTGAGGAGACCAGCACTGGTCAATCAATACCGAGCGACTTAAAACCCGTCGCCCGCTGCGTAGAAAAAGTTCCAAAAGGCTAAACTCTTTTGGGGTGAGCTGTAGAGGGTTACTGCTGTAAAAAACTTCGTGGGTAGCAGAATCTAACTGAATGCTTCCCCAACTCAGCATTGAACTGGCTTCGCCCAGGCTGCCGCGTCGTAGTAACGCTCGCAAGCGAGCTAGTAGCTCCAATAGGTCAAACGGTTTAACGACATAATCGTCTGCCCCGGCATCTAGACCGGCCACTTTATCAGTATTGGTATCGCGAGCTGTTAGCATTAGAATCGGTAGCCGTCTGCCCGTCTCTCGTAAGCGTCGGCATAGATGGATACCATTAATCTTGGGCAACATCACGTCTAGCACCATCAGGTCATAGGTTAAATCTGTAGCTTGAATCCAACCCATCTCACCATCTTTCACCCAATCCACTACGTAACCTTCATCAGTTAACGCTTCAGTTAATCCTTCACCTAGCTGCAGGTCATCTTCGACTACGAGAATGCGCATAGGAAACCATTTCAAGTTGCTTACTCTGACTATAACGACGGTTAAATCGAGCTGTCTAGAGTGTTGTGTACCCTGCCTGTTTCTCATTGGTGAGGCCGCTGTCCCAGCCCAATTTCTGTTTGTTCAATGAATCGTTCTCGTTCTCAAATCTGGTTGTCTACAGGCTTTGGCATTGCGATCGCAACTCTCCTAGGCACAGCTCTATTAGCCCGAAATGCCATTGTGCAAAGAGTTAGCCCATCGGAGCGAATTGAGATAAAAGACGATGAATATGCCTATTTGAATGGCCTACTGATTGCGATCGCAGAGGCTGAATCTAATCATCAGGCTTATCTCAATACGGGAGAGACAGAAGCGTTAGAACTGTATCAGACCAAAATCGAATTAATTGACAGCTATTTAGACGAGCTAGATGCAGAGTTTGAAAGCTTTGAAGAAGAGACATTTGAAGAAGATTTGGTCTATCGAGAAGCGATGGATCGCCTTAGAGTTGCCACCGATACCCATGTGCAAGTGTTAGAAGATGCCCTGGAGCAATATGACGCTGGATGGCTGGATCTATCCACTCAGTTGGATGCAGCGCAACAAAGCAGTGAAGCCCGAGTTGATGCCCATTTAGCCCTACAGGTCTTACTGGATGGGAACAGTGTAGAACGACAGCGAGAGATTACCGACACCAGCGTTAGCATCAACAACGACCTGTGGCTGATGGGATTAGTAGCAGGGCTAGGCGGTATTGTTTTGACAGTATTGTATGGGTGGCTAATGCAAACCCTAAGACAGTATCAGCAACGCTCAGAGATACAGCAGTTAGAAACTAATACGCTATCTGAGAAGCTGCAAATCAAAACAGCTGATTTGCAAAAGACCAGAGACATTTTGACAACAGAACTAAATCGTCGTCAGGAGATTGAAACAACCTACAAAGAAATAGAACAGGCCAAAGAGCTAACCGATTTAAAGCTAAACTTCTTCTCTCTAGCATCCCATGAGCTGAGAACACCCCTAAGCGCTATTCTGGTGTCTGCCCAGCTGCTTGACAATCACAATGTAGCCTGGTCAGAAGCAAAAAGATCTCGTAATCTCAGAAGAATTCAGTCTGCGGCTAAAACAATGGCGCAGTTGCTATCGGATATTCTGCTGCTAACTCGCGCTGAGGCTGGCAAACTAGAATTTAACCCTCAAACTATTGCACTAAAACCATTTTGCTGTCGCTTGGTAGAAGAAGTTAAGTTTAATACACAGTCACAGCACACCATTTTAGTTAAGCAACAGGGTGCTTCGGATGAAGCCTGCTTAGATGAAAGACTCTTACGCGCTATGCTAATGAGCCTATTAACCAACGCCATTAAGTACTCACCACCCGAGAGCGAAATTCAGCTCATAATTTGGGGAGAACAGGGACACACGCGATTTCAGGTTAGTGACCAGGGTATCGGTGTCCCCGCTGAAGATCAACAGCATGTGTTTGAGTCATTTCATCGCGGTCAAAATGTTAAGTCGTTTTCTGGTACTGGTCTAGGTCTGGCCGTTGTTAAAAAGTGTTTAGAACTGCACGGCGGTAAGATTGAAGTCGAAAGCCAGGTTGGAGTAGGCACCACATTTTCTGTGGATATGCCTTGGATGGACGAAGTTAGCTAAAACGTCACTAAGGCTTTAATCGTTATGAGCTTAGTAGTTGATTGGACATCAGTGTTGAACCATAACAGCAGTAATCTCAGCAGACTTTGGCAAAAATGCTTAATAGATTTTTGCCTAGAAGATACTGATGCCTGAGGTGTTCAAACCCTGCCTGTACACCCATTTGCTGCCGAACTTTTGGGCTATAAACCCTAATTCCATTGGGAGTAACTGGCGAGTACCCCACCCCTGACGAGGCACTGGTGGTTGGGTCAACCCAGTAAAAAGTACCATCCGGTCGCAAGACGCGATAAATCTCAGCCAAGACCCGCTGGGGTTCAAGATAATGCAGAAAGCTAAATGTGTTGAACACTGCATCGAACTGCTGATCTGTAAATCGTAGGGGTGCGGCATGGCCCTGTACAAATATGAGGCGGGGGCGATGGCGATTAGAGCACCGTGCCTGACGCAACATCTCAGCCGAAAAATCTAGCCCGGTGCCTTGTAAGCTGGGATATGCCGCTGCCAGGCGATTAAGCAAACGCCCGGTACCACAGCTAATATCAAGGACATTAGGGTCTTCGGGAAGTTCGACATACTCTAGCAGTCGCTGATGAGTGGCTTGGTATAAAACCGAGGGAAACCAGAAGTCATAAAAGGGTGCCCAGCGATCAAATAGTTGTTGTTTGCTGTTCGGTAAGTTCATTGATTAATCTTGGGGTGTTTGAGCGATTCTACTAGCGATTCAATTTGTCCTAGTTCATCCTGCTAATAGGAGGTTTGAGCATGAACTGGATGAGGGTGAGAAATGTCCTGTAAGTAAAGTATGCCAGTATCCAACAGCTACCTTTCTTGCTCTCCGACTTCCATAATTTTCGCGTTTAATGCCTTTGCCACAGCCGGGTCGTGACTCGTGAGTAGGAGTGTGCCCCCTGAACGCGTAAACGTTTGTAGTAAATTCAGCATCAGCTGTAGAGATTGAGTATCCTGACCAACGGTGATCTCATCTAGAAGGCATAGCTTCGGCTGCCTGGCGAGAACAGCTCCTAGTGCAAGGCGACGCTTTTGGCCCTGAGACAGAGCCTGGGGATGCTGCTCGGCGAGATCTTGAAAATTGAGTTGAGCCAAGATGTAATCAGCCATTGAGGCAGAAATGCCGGGCTGCTGCACTTCTTGCTGTACGGTATCGGCGAAGAGTTGATGGTTGGGATTTTGGAGTACAAAGCCGACGGTTTGAGCAATTTCAACAATTCGCTTGCTGGCAATAGGGCATCCCAGTAATTCAATGCTGCCTGCAGTGGGTTTTACTAAGCCGCTGATCATTCGCAGTAGGGTAGTTTTGCCGCTGCCGTTGTCGCCTTTAAGCAGGATGGTTTCGCCAGGGTATAGCGCGAGATCGGGATAGGGGGGATAGGGATGGAGGGTGATGGAGTCGGTCTGGAGAATTGGGAATGAGGGGAGGGATGAATGGGCGGGGTGGGTGTTAGAGGGAGTAGGTGAGGGGGGAGGTTGTTTAGGTGGGCCAGTGTGGAGGTGGGTTTGGTGGATATGGAGGGTGCGATCGCAGATCATTTGCACCAGATCTAGACGGTGTTCAACGATAAGGATGGCTTGTCCCTGGGCAGCTCGCTGTTTGAGTAGGTTGAGCAACAGGTGGGATGTGGTTTGATCCAGATAGGCAAAAGGTTCGTCAAGAAGGAGAGAGGGTTGGCCCATGGCCAGGACGCAGGCAATAATGAGCCGTTGTTTTTGACCAGCGGAGAGACGAGCGATGGGCCAGTCTTGTTGGGCTTGCAGGTCAAATTCTTGCAGAATGGCCTGAGTTAGAACAGGGATGCGCTGGGTAGGAGTAGCGAGATTTTCTAGACCAAAGACGACTTCGTCATAGACGTTATCTGTGAAAATCTGAGTTTCAACATTTTGCAGGAGGGTACCAATGCGTTGAGAACGCTGACAGACATTCCAGGTTTCGATGTCTTGCCCCTGGCAGTGGATGGTTCCGGTGAGAGTGCCGCCGATATGGTTGGGGGCAATGCCCGCGATGCAGCTCAACAGGGTGCTTTTGCCGCTGCCGGTGGCACCTGCTACAACAACAATCTCTCCAGGCTTGAGAGTCAGGCTGATATCACTCAGTACGGGCTGGGTGGCATTGGCGTAGGTAAAGCTGAGATTTTCAATCTGAATTACTGGCTCCATTGTAGATACCCGACGGTCCCAACTATTGTTGCAGCTGCGATCGCAACTGCCGTATCCAATCTTCGCCAGCGTAGCGGTTGCCCCAGACTGCGACGGGCACTGGGGTCATAGCTGCGAGTCTCCAACCCGACCGTAACCTCATCGGCATAGCTAACGATACGAAAAATCAGCGGCAAAAACAGCCCTGGAAACCACTGTCCAGGTCGGCGTCTGAGATCGATTCCCCGCAGCTGGTTGGCTTCAATGAGGCGCTGAGCTTCCTGTTGTACAACAGGCAAAAATCGCCACACCAAGGTCAGGCTAAGTATGAGAAAGGAAGGAAGTTTCACCGCCTGTAAAGCACGGGTTAATTCCGCAGGAGAGGTAGTCAGGGAAAAAATCGGGCCGGGTAGTAAAATTGCCAGCAGTCGTAGAGTATTCAAGATAGCCGAGGGCCAGTCCCGCAGTAGCCAGGTTAGGGCAGTGAACAGGAGGAGTGAGATCGCACCCCCCAACCATATCCGCCACGACGTCTTCACCATTGCCAACAATATCAACAGTACCCCCACCAGTAATCCCGCCGCCGCCAAATTCTGCAGCGTGAATGCGATACTCACCGCCACAATACTCAGAACAACTTTCAGCAGCGGATTCACCCGCCACAACCAGCCCCGCTTTGAAAAGCCAATCTTGTCAGCTAACATCCAGCTTGCCTGCCCGCTGCAGCTGCTTAACAACTCGTTCTCCCAACCACCACCCGAGCGCACCTGACAAGCCAGAAACAACGGTCATCAAAATCAGTACCCAGACCTGCCCCACCCAGGCAGCAAAGATATCACCAGCAGCGTGAGCGCCCACCAACGCCCCCGCTACAGTAGCACTACTAAAAAACAGTACATTTCCCAGAAGGCGATTGGCCTTGCCGTAGAAGCCACCCCGAAACACCATAACCCCCTCTGTCACCAGCAGAGCAATCACCAAGAAAGCCGCGATAATCCAAGAGATGCGGCTCAGAACCAACGCCAAAACGCCAATCATCAGAGCGACGCTGCCGGATCGCTGCAGTCGGGCCATTCCTAGCGTCAGAAAAATGCCCGCAAAGGGAGCCCAGACCACCGTACGAATTCCCGGCAGTGGAATCGATAAGGTGAGTGGCACCGTAATCACTGAGGCTACTGCGATGCCGATGGTCATGAATGCGGCGAATACATAATCTCGAAGTTGCCAGGGTCGGGAGACTCTTGTCATGGATTTGTTCTCCAATTAAAACGCGGCATTGACGCCAAACAGAACTCGCGCGCCGGGAGCCGCAAAGTTTGCGGTTGGATATACATACTGGGTATCAAATAGATTTTCAACCGTAAAGGTGAGCTGCACCGCCGGAACAACTTGGTACCCCAAGGTCAGGTCAAACACAACGGCCCCTTCACTACCAGGGCCAACTTCATTGTTTTCTAGAACAACATCGCCCTGGTCGGCATAAATGCGAGACTGAATCAGTCCCAGGAAGCGATCGCGGGCATAGGTCAGCCGCACCAGCGCCGTCGTTGGAAATACTTCCAGCTGGTTTAAAGGACGCCCTGACTCGTCTTCACTGTCTAAGAAGGTAAGATTGCCCTCTAGGGTCAGTCCTGGTACGAATTCATAGGCCGCATTGAGCTGCAACCCCTGAATCAGCACGTCTTTGTTAGCCACCTGAATGGATGGCGGCGGTGGACCCGGTGGTCCCGGCGGCCCGGGCAGCGGCGTAAAGCTTTCAAAGCCCTGAAAGTCGTTAATATCGTTGCGGAAATAAACCACCCCAGCCGTGAAGTCACCGCTGGTATAGTCCAAGCCAATGTCAATATTGTTGGCGCGCTCGGGCGATAAGTCTGCATCAGACTGCACTACTCCCTGGGTTGGAGCAAAGAACGAGCCGTCAGGAGAACTCCCAAACAAAAACAGCAGGCTCGGCGGGCGGAAGCCTTGGGCAAAGTTAGCGCGTGCCGACAGTTCATCGGTAATCTTGTACACGCTGCCAAGGTTAAACGTGACCGCGTTAACATCCTCAGACTGGTCAGCGCTTTCTGAATTAAAAAAATCAAGCCGGGCTCCACCCGTTAGGGTCCAGTCATCCGTGACGTTATAGACGGACTGGGCAAACAGTCCGTGAAATTCTCGGGTGGCATCGGGCGAGGTAACGTCGTTGATTAGATCCTCAAACTCAGAATTATCTCGGCTGAAGTCGTAGCCGTAGGTGAGAGTGGCATCGCCGATCTCAGTGGTAGCCGTTCCAATAACGCCGAAACTCTCCGTATCCGTCAGGTCTGACCCCGGCACCGTGATTTCCGTCGGAAAGGGACCGGGAATGGTGAAGGCTGTTAGTGTGTCAAACTGGCGACGACTGCGCTGATAGTAACCTCGCACTTCCAGTTCAGTGCCGCCCGGCACGCCGTCGTTGATGTAGGCCAGAGAGTAGCGGTTGGTCTCTCGAAACTCGTTGCGGGTCTCGGTAAAAGGCGGTGAGGGAAAGCCGTTAAGATCGGCGTCATCCTGGCGGTAGCGATCGAGTCGCAGGATGAGTCGAGACTGGTCATTAATGTCGTAGCGTCCCGTCCCATACAGATCAAATACACTGTATTCGGTACCGTTTAGAGGAATAGTATCGCCATTGGCATCACGGGCATCGCCAGCCGTGCGATAGGTTGCACCAAACACATAATTTGGGCCAGAAAACTCCAGGTTAGTGTTAAATTCTGAGAAACCACCGCCGTAAGTTTCACTAGTTACGGTAAAAGGCTGATCTGGGTCAGGCGTATTAGTAATGACATTAACAACACCGCCAAAGGAATCAGCTCCATAGATCGAAGAGGCGGGTCCTTGCAGCACTTCAATGCGCTCTACCCGAAAAGGGTCAATACTGCCAAAATCTGGGCCAAATTCCAAGTTGGGACGGCGTTCGCCATCGACGAGCAGCCCAATCCGCTCTCCGGTAATGCCGCGAATATTAACCGAACTGGTAATCAACCCTAGCCGATTAACCGTGACCCCTGGCAGAGTTTGCAACGCATCGGAGACGGTACGAATCAGGGGGCGTAGCTGCTCTAATTCAGCTTCAGTCACCACTTCAACCGTGGCCGAGGTTTCAACCTCGGGCGTTGGACGACGGGCCGCTGTAACAACTAGCCGTAAGTTCTCTTCCTCTGGCGGCACTACTTCGACCGCTTCCGTTTCGGAAGGCACATCAGGTTCAACTTCAGCGGCGGGAGGTAACGCCTCGGGAGGAGTCGCGATCGCCCTGGTTACTCCCACAACAATTTCAGTTTCTCCGCTCTCCACCGCGATCGTCGGCAATTCAGTTTTCCCAACAACCCGAATCCGTATGCTGTTGGCGTCCAGGGACTCTACCGCCACCGACTCAATCTCTTCACTTGGATTGTCTTGCTGAAAAGCCGCGCTCTCTGCTAACTGAACATTCGTAATATCGACAATCCGTGTGCTACCAAAGGAAGTTTCGAAGATTCTAGTCTGAGCCGCTGCATTACCCGACAGCAAAATTTGTAAACCCGTCTCAATTTGAATGACTTCGACGTTCGTGATCTGCGCTATCTGTGCTTGCACGGGTAGGGTAACAATCAAGCTACAAACCGCACTTCCGCACGCTGCAAATTCCCAAAATTTGCGCACCTTAATTCCTCACACATTAATCTATTCACTGCTCAATCAGAACAGCTTTTCAAAGCAGAAATAATTGCTTCAAAAATTTCTTGAAGCATCAATATGTCAAACTCTGACTTCCCCCAATTTGCTAGTGCATATCAGCCTCTCAAATCAGGCAAAACCAGCAGGTTATAATCCTTCAGGACTATTGATGTATAACGATTGCCTGACGGGCAGATTAATTCTAGAAAGCTTTCAAAACGAGTTTTTCAAAAAAACAGCATTCATTAATTATTGGGGATCGATATACCAATAGCTACCAAGAAGAATTCTTTTGGATTCTCTTTCAGAAGAACTGAAGAGAATGCTACCATCGACATCCTTGGCTTACTATGCCTTAGGGGGGGATAAATTGCCGTTAATCGTCGTCAAGGACGTAATGTCTGAAGCCCATAGCTCTCTCCATCGTTAATTCGGCGTGGACCATGCACTGAGCTTGAGCATTGGCTAGTGGTTGTCCAGTATCGTAGTTGACGTGCACCGTGACGGTGTATTCCACGGTGGCAGTAGTCCCATATGCCCAGGCTGCACCACCTGTAGGTCATCCGCCCGTTACCAGCCCAGAGATGAACTTAAGCAGGGAAGAAGAGGTAGACAAGGGTTAACTCCTCAGCACGACAGTGCCCCTCACCCACGTCTTCTAGCCCTCTGTAAACATCTGGGTGATTTACAGGGTGTTACGACCGAAAAAAGAATCAGCCGCCCCCGCCGCCGCAACTGCCGCCGCCACCCCCGCCACAGCTGCCCCCGCCGCCGCCAAATCCACCGCCACTAAAACCCCCGCCGCTACAGCTGCCACCGTAACCGCTATAGGAGTTGGCAGGAGAAGATTTACGTGGAATAGTTTGATTGAATCTGCGATCGTAGCTGCAGCGTTGACAAGTGTGATTGACTGCTCTTACTCCCTTCTGGTAGCGGGTGGCTTTTTGTATCACCCGGCTGCTGCGCTCAAGGGTAAACTGGCCGCAGTTGGGGCAACGTTTCCTGATAGCGATGGTGCCCCCTACAACAGAGATAACCAATAAGCCTGGTCCTGCCAAGCTAAAAAACGCTGCGAGAGGAGACTGTTTCTTGACCCAATAGTCAGTCTGAGACTGGGTAATATCTAGTGCGTCTGCAGGAAACTCTAGGCGAATATTTAGGGCATCTTGCGGTGCTAGGGGACCAGCGGTGACAAACTCAAAGGTGGTGTTATCCAGCTTGCGATCGCGACTTCTCACCCCCTCACTTTGAAAACTGGTGATCTGACCTGCCAATGCATCGGGTACACGCAGTATGACCTGGCCTCGATTAATGACGGCATCACGCTCAGGGAACAGAGCATTCCAGTACAGCTGGGCACGACTCTCGTTTACCTGAATGCCGCCCACTACACGATAGTTAATAAGAAATGTATGAGCCTCAGGCGGTGTTAGGGCATGCCGCCAACGTATCCAATAGTTGTTGTTGCGAATCCCAGTTTCGACCGTTAGCGGCTCGTTGTTTTCATAAACAGCGACGTCCGTAATACCGCTAATGCCCTCTAAGGGAATATAGCGATAGCGTTCATTGCTGTGACTATCAGTAAACACATAGGTTTGAGTTTCTGTTACCAATAAGTCACCGTTCGCCTCCAGAGTCATATCCACATCAATAGAGTCCCAAAAGAAGGGCGTTGTTGCCTGGGCTAACCCCATGGTGAGACAAAGAAAACAAGCAATGGCTACGGCGCAAATATGCCAGCGCGCCATTCGTTTGAGCACAATCATAAACGCTTCATTCCTACAGTTTTGATGACCTCAGCCTAGGCGTGCTGCCTGTTGGCTAGAGCCTATGCCTGGTTATGAAATAGGTTATGAACTAAGCTTGGTAGGACTATATATCGCTAAAGACTATCCGGTAAGATCATTCGTAGTTTGTTGTCCTATCTATGGCTACAGAACAGCTTTTTGCGCAAGCGGCCGCACAGTGGAATCTGGACCAGCTTTATGAGGATCTGGCCAAGGCTAAGGCTGAACTGATGCCCCATAAACGCTACGGACTGACAGATTTAGAAAAAACTCGACTGCGGGGGCTGCTACTGCGTCATAGCCCAGCTGAAATTGCCACCTATGAAGGCATTGAAGCACGCACAGTGGAGGTGGCTCTGAGCCAGGGGCTATATCGCTATGGAGAACAACTAACGAATCGCGATCGCAACGCCCTAGAAAGCTGGCGCGATGTTGCCGACTGGCTAGAGGCAGCGGGTTACCGCACCACCCAAGTCGCCATTAACTGGGAGCAAATGCCGGATGTTCCCGTTCTCTATGGTCGTCAGGTAGAGCTAGACCAGCTGCAACAGTGGATGCTAGGCACATCGGCCTGTCGGTTTGTGTCAATTATTGGCCCGGTAGGCATGGGCAAAACATCGCTAGCCATTACCCTGGCCCAGGCGATACAGAACCATTTTGATGGTGTCATTTGGCAATCTCTGCGTCATCAGCCCACCCTTGAAAATGTTCTAGGCCAATGGCTTAACGAGTTACCTGATGATGTGATATCCCATTCCGACGAGTGGTACGACCAGCTCAGCGCTCTGATGAGCTACCTACGGGAGCATCGCTGTTTGGTGGTGCTAGACAATCTAGAGAGTATTCTCAGCAGCGGTAGTCTTGTCAGTGAGTATGAGCCAGACTACAGCAACTATCGCGAACTCTTAAAACAGCTGGGTGAGCAGCCGCACCAAAGCTGTGTGGTAGTTACCAGCCGCGAACGCAATCGAGAAATTGCCGGGTCCAGAGCGGCCAATAGCCCCGTTCGTTATTTAGAATTAGGAGGCTTAAAGTATGACGATGCTACTCAGCTTTTAGCGGCAGAACGTCTACCAGCCTCGGGCAAGCCCCATTGGAAAGCGCTGACTGACCAATATCGCGGTAACCCACTGATGCTAAGAATTGTCGCCATGACCATCCAGGAGTTGTTTGATGGGGACGTAGATCGCTTTCGCAGACATGGCCGCACCATGTTTGGCGATATCAAATACCTGATTGACCAGCAATATGAACGATTGTCGGAAGCAGAACAAGAGATTCTTGGTCAGCTGGCTGAAAAGGCCGAACCTATGTCCATCGAAGATATTCAACATCCGGATGGGTTGGCGGCCATTAGTGCGCTGCTAAGCAAATCGCTAATTGAAAAAAGCCCTGCCGGTTTTACCCTGATACCAGTGGTGATGGAATATGTCTGTGAACAGCTACCCTAGGAGCAAATCGGACTCTACAGTCCTTAAGTGACCATGAGCTACTGCATTAATCCTCGGTGTAGTCATCGCGATAACCCAGACGGACTGTCTCACTGCAAGTCTTGTCACACACCCCTTTTGCTAGAGGGCCGCTATCGACTGCTCCGACCGCTGCGAGAGCTCGATGAGTGGGAACCCTCTGAAGTATTTGAAATTGACGATCAGGGTCAGACAAAAGTTCTCAAGGTACTAAAAAAGAAAATTCTTCAGCCCTTATTTGAGCGTGAAGCCGCGACGTTGCAAACCCTCAAACATCCCGGTATTCCTCAGGTAGACCCCGATGGTTATTTCTCTTTAGAAATTGAGGGTCGTCCGCTCTACTGTTTGGTGATGGAGAATATTCAGGGCATCAATCTAGACAGCTGGCTGCAGCAGCATGGCCCGATTGATCAAAGCACCGCCATCAACTGGATGAAGCAGCTGGTAGATTTGCTAGCCCAGCTCCACAAAGAAGAACTCTTTCACCGTGATATTAAGCTGGCCAACATTATGCTGCGCCCCAGCGGTCAGCTGGCCCTGGTGGATTTTGGCACCGTGCGCCCCATGACCAGCACCTATTTTGCCAAGGTGGCCGGCCAGCGCGACATTACCAGCGTCGTGTCACCGGGGTACACGCCCCTGGAGCAAATTAACGGTCGTGCTGTGCCCCAGTCTGACTTTTACGCCCTGGGGCGTTCGTTGGTTTATCTGCTAACGGGGAAACATCCTATCGATTTACCCGAAGATGACACCACTGGACGACTCACCTGGCTTGATCAAGCAGTGCAGCCCATCGATGCTTGGTTCGCCCAACTTTTAAATGACATGATGGCCCCCTTTCCAGGGCAGCGACCCCTCAATGCTGAAGCGCTGATGGAGCGTCTGGCTAACCCTTTGCTACCTCAGGTAGCCAAAGCAAGTGGTGAGAAAACTAAAATTCGCCTGTTAATCGCCGCCAATATTGGACTGTTGCTAATACAACTATTCGTCGGCTGGCAATGGTGGATGGCGCGTCAGCGTTTAGCAGAGCAAACCCTCAACCGCCCTGAGAAACCGGCGGATTTAATAGTACTTTGGTCTCTGTCTGAGCCCAAGCCATAGCCGCTTCGACAGATTGCTTGTCGCTCAAAATATCACCCAGGGCGGTTTGCAAAATCTCGGATGCCGCTCCGTATTCTTTGATAAAGGGGCGAAAGATGGATGAATTTTGTAGATAGTCGAGCAGCTGTGGCATCTGCGGGTATTTCGCCACAATGTCTGGGTCTTGAAAGAGGCTAGAACGACTGGGTAAAAAGCCGGAGGCCAGGACAAACTCTTTTTGAGCCGCTTCGCTGGTGAAGTATTTAATGGCCTCCCAGGCTGCATCGGGGTGGGCGGCATTGTGGGCAATGCCAAAACCCCAGCCGCCCCGGCAGCCTTTGCCAGGGGTGTCGCTAAACGAAAAAGGCAGTGCGATCGCAACGTTCCCTGCTAACTCTGAGCGCTGTATTTCTTCCCAAAAATAAGGCCACCCCCGCAAAAACAGGGTCTGCCCCTCTAAAAATTGCTGTAGTCCGTCCTGTTCGGTGTAAGTAATCACTTCGTCGGGTGAAATTCCTTCCTGAATCAGCTGCTTTAGCAATGTCGCCGCCTCGATGGCCGTTGGAGTATCCAAACCCACGTTGCCGGCTGGGTCAATCCAGGTGGCACCCAGACCCTCCATAATCTCGGTAAAATTAGCAACTAACCCTTCATAGCGCTCGCCCTGCCAAAGATAGCCAGTTTCGGGTTGTACAGTGCGAACGGTTTCAGATAGCTCATCCAACGTTGTCGGCAGCGACATACGCGCCTGTTTAAGCAAATCTTGGCGATAGTATAAAACGCCTACATCCGCCCTCATCGGTAAGCGATAAAGCCTGCCATCCGATTGGCCAGCCGCTATCTCAGTGGGTAAAAAACCTGACAGCTCCAGCTCGTCTTGCTGGATATAGGGGGTTAAATCTTGCAAACGGTCTGCGAATTGCAGCGGCCAGACAATGTCCATATAGACCAGATCATACTGGGCGACATTTGCTTGAAAGTCGGCGGTATAAATGGCCTCACGTTGGTCAGTGGTATAGCCCGTCTCTGGGTCAGTGACCAGATTAATTTGAATAGTTGGATGGGTTTTCTCAAAACCAGTGACGACGGTTTGCCAGGGCTGGACCTCATCTTGAGGAATGACAAAGGAAAGTCTGGTGGTGGGTGACTTTGGCCAGGTTAATCCCCAAAACGTCAGGCATATGACCTGTATGACCAGTGCCAATACAAGCAGCTTAACCCAGCGTTTTGTCAGCTTTTTCAAACGCACGTCAAAATTTGTTTACCACATGGGCGTCTCTATCATAGAGCCAAGAGCCTGTTCAGGTTTTTTAGCCACCCTATTAAGTTCATAACAGAGGTTATGAACTTCCTGACTATCGATCTTTCTAGGATTCATCTATGAATCTAGGGAGCCAGCATGGATATTCGATGGAAGTTAGGAGTGTGCAGATTTTTGGTTTGGTTAACAGCCGAAATCGTGTTGTCTATGCTCGGCATCGATGATCTAGCAGACTATAGCGAGTTCATCTTTGAGAAAGATGTCCCCGTTCTTATTTCCCAGGCATTGGAGCTGCATTAGTTAGATTTATGACGTATGTTTCTCAGTAGGATTTTGCCTAAAAGCCATTAGAGTAACGCCCTAGGCTGAGAACGGTACACGTTCTAAAGCAGCAAGGGCAACTTCATAACCATCGTTATGAACTGCATAACCTCGTTTGCCCATACCGTATATCTACATAGCAAGTGACCTGGTAGTTAGCTACCAGCTTATGTCCTCCGTATCTCTGGGCTTTTGCCCATCGTTAGCATCTACCCAATAACATCCCCCGATAAGGTTTCTACTGCCAGCGGCAGTTGACCTCCTTCACAACCATTGAGCAAGTGACATTGATTCAAGTGATATCGGGACTGATTTCGGAGAGACACAAACTTGCAATCAACTGGCCATTCCCCGCGAAAGCCGCTTCGGGGGTGGTCTGTTGGTTTTCCTTCGATAAATTTCGCGACGCCCTCGACTACCATTGAGAAATCTGCAGTCAGTGCGACGTATGAGCCGAATTGTTTTAACTACATGGGGATCACTGGGCGATCTGCATCCCATCGTTGCCTTGTGTTTGGGCCTGCGCGATCGCGGGCACGACATTGTGTTGGCAACAACAGAGGACTATCGCATTAGGGTTGAGTCTTTAGGTCTAGAGTTCCATGCAATTCGTCCTGCCCTGCCCACAGACCCTCAGATGGTCGAACGGTGCATGGATCCAAAAACAGGATCAAAGACCGTTCTAAAGGACATTATTTTAGATAATGTGCGAGCTACCTATGACGACCTGATGATGGTGGTGAAAACCGCTGATTTTTTAGTGGCTCATGAAATTGTGTATGCCGCTCCTTTGGTTGCTGAAGCGCTTAATTTACGGTGGGCTAGCTGTGCTCTAGCGCCGGTTGCTTTTTTTTCAGCCTATGAACCGATTGCGATGTCGGCATACCCTGCTCTCGCAAAGCTGCATCATCTGGGACCAGCTATTAACAGCTGGGTGGTAAAGCTGGCAAAATTTGCGACTCACTCTTGGGGCACCCCTTTATATGAACTCCGTAAGGAGTTGGGACTATCTTCTATACAGAATCCCATTGTTGGCAATGACAAATATTCTCCCTATGCAGTTTTAGCTCTGTTTTCGTCAGTGTTGGGTTCCCCACAACCAGACTGGCCATCGACTGTCTTGATGGCTGGCTTCAATTTTTACGATAGCAATCGAGAACAGCACATAACACCAGAACTGGAATCTTTTTTGAATTCTGGTGCTCCCCCGCTGGTGTTTACCCTTGGGTCAGCGGCGGTTAATGCTCCAGGTGATTTTTATGCTAAGAGTGTGCAGGCAGCTATCGAGTTAGGTCGTCGTGCTGTGCTTCTGCTTGGTAAGAATTCTCCACCCACAAACTTACCTTCAGACATTTTTGCTTGTGACTATGCGTCCTACTCAGAACTCTTTCCTCGCGCTTGTGCGATTGTTCATCAGGGTGGCATTGGAACAACAGCTCAAGCCTTACGGGCAGGACGGCCAACTCTGATTGTGCCCTATGCGTTCGATCAGCCTGATAATGCGGCAAGAGTTCAACGATTGGGCACTTCTCGCACAATTATGCGTGAACAGTATTCAGTTCCAAAAATTGTGAAGGAGTTGAGTGAATTAATTGAGACTCCTAGCTATGCCGCAAAAGCAGCAGAATTAGAACGCATAGTGCGGGCAGAAAACGGAGTAGATGCAGCATGCAATGCGATTGAGAAACAACTTGCCGATGTTGTGCTCAGCGCTTGACAAGCCCGCTACTTGCATAGGAGTCCTTGATGAGAAGACCTGAGTCTAATCGGTGGGGAGTACTACATTTTGTCTACTCAAGCTTGAGGGTGTTGCGATCGCGACCGGGTACATTTTCTAAGGTTGCCTCTACTGCCCGCGCCGCCGCCAAAATATCTCGCTCTGCACCGCCTAAATATAGTCGGCCAAAGCTACCAATAGATGAAATCTGCAGGATATTAATCTGCGCCGCTTTCTCAGCTTCATTGGCGGCCAAAGATGCGTAAGCTGCGGGTTCCACTTCCATTACATATAGGGTTTGCCCAGCCAAGATCATGTTGCCGCGGCGAGTACGGTTGATTAGCTGCACATGGTGCGGGTCCAGATTACGAATTACCTGGCTAGATACCATGCGTGGCTTTAAGCGATCGCGCATTCGTACACCCAGGGCATCTAAAATTGCACTTCCTGATGCTTTCACCTCACCCTGGCTACTCGAATGAATTTCGAGCAGACCATACAGACGCTCCACCATCTGCACGCCTGGGGTAACCACAGCTGCCTTTAGAGCTACATCGGTAATGCGATTAATTTCAATGCCTGGCGAAATCTCAATCCATAACGAGGCATCGCCTGGTAGGGGTAAGAAACCAATGGAAACGCTGCCCATATAGGCAGAGTGCTGAGGTTGCAAGTTGTCAATATATACGTAGCTACGAAGTTCTACACCCAAGACCGCTTTACAATTTATAACCTGCCAATCTTATCAGGTAACCGTCAGGCAACGTCGCATAGCCCCATGTCTGATGTTTGAGCCCTATCTAATTCTTTGGCTATTACTTAGAGATTGGGGAGGCTCCACAACCTAGTGTGGCAAAATTACAAAGAATATTGCGAAAATTAGATGAATCTATCAGCTGGTGAGCTGGGAGTCATCAAGTATGGAGAGCGTCAGAGTAAGACAGCATGTTGGGCAAGATGGCATTTTACATCTTGAAATTCCAGTTGGGCTAACTGATCGGGAAGTGGAGGTTATGGTGATCTATCAACCAGTGCAGGTTTTAGTGACGTCATCTCCACTAGCTAGTCTGTATGGAGTCTGCGCTAATGATCCAATTTATGTGGATGATGAAGGTTTTTCAGAAACGCTAGATGATGACCTTACCGGAACTTTTGACTAAGGATGCACTATTTGCTTAATACTAATGTTTGCGTAGTGTATTTGAATGGACGATCTCCTACGGTACGAGATCGTTTGTTAGCAACATCATTGAATGAAATGTCAGTCTGTTCAATAGTTATCAATAGTTAAAGCTGAACTTTTTTATGGTGCAATGCGAAGCAAGAATCCAACGACAAACTTGCAACTGCAACAAGAATTTCTGAAGCAATTTGTTTCGCTTCCGTTTGATGATGATGCGGCAAATATGTTTGGAAGAATTCGAGCAAAGCTTGCTAAGGCTGGAACCCCAATAGGGGCTTATGATTTACAAATAGCTGCAATTTCCTTAGTTCATGGTTTGACTCTGGTGACCCACAATACCCGAGAATTTGGCCGCGTTGAAGGTTTAAAGTTAGAAGATTGGGAAGTGGAAACGTGATGATCGAAATCATAACGACCCTTTTAGTTCATAGAGAATTGATAGAGTTTCACATGAAAGATAATTGATCGTCACTATCAGTTGACTGAGATGGCACAACCAGTGTGGGTCTATCAGGCATGTCGTACCCTAGATGTCGCCAAGCGGCTGGGGTGGCAATTCGTCCCCGTGGTGTGCGTTGCAAATAGCCAATCTGTAATAAGTAAGGCTCGTAGACTTCTTCAATGGTTTGGGCATCTTCGCCAGTGGCTGCAGCCATGGTGTCTAGGCCCACTGGACCACCGTTAAAGTTTTCGATCATCACTGATAGCAATCGCCGGTCAGTCCAATCAAGACCGCAGGGGTCAACGTTGAATAGTTCTAAAGCTTCTCCTGCAATTTTTTCAGTAATTGGCCCAGACGCCTTGACCTGCACATAGTCCCGTACCCGCTTAAGTAGCCGGTTGGCAATTCTCGGTGTGCCCCGAGCCCGTCGAGCGATTTCCAACGCGCCAGGTTCTTCGATTTCGGTTTTGAGCACCGCGGCTGTACGCAAAATGATGCTGGTTAGCTCATCTAGCTCATAAAATCGCAGCCGCTGAATTAAACCAAATCGGTCTCTTAGTGGGGATGTGAGCGCGCCGACCTTAGTGGTGGCCCCTACCAGGGTAAAGGGTTGAAGAGGAATGCTGCGGGTTCTTGCACTTTGGCCTTTACCGATGGTGATATCCAGACGGGAATCTTCCATAGCCGGGTATAGGATCTCTTCGGTGACCCGCGAGAGACGATGGATTTCGTCAATAAATAAGATATCCCCGGCTTTTGCATTGACTAATAGACCAGCAATATCCCGAGGTCGCTCTAGAGCAGGTGCGGTGGTGATTTTGCAGTCCACCTTCATTTCCTGGGCCAAGATCAGGGCCATGGTGGTTTTCCCCAGACCTGGTGGACCGTAGAGCAACAGATGGTCCAGAGGCTCCTTGCGCGATTGCGCGGCTTGAATAGCAATCTGTAGGACTTCTTTTAGAGCTTTTTGGCCGATGTAGTCGTCTAAGCTTTGGGGCCGAATGCCGTCGTCATTGCGACTGATTTCATCAGGACGAGCGGCGGTTTCCAGTAGCTGGTTCTTTTGGCTGGGCGCAGCTTTGGGCGTGCTGCTTTTAGGCTGATCGTCTGGCTTATTTGGTTCCGGCTGTTTGGACGAAATAATGGCCATGACAATAAAACCAACGGTACATTTGTTGTTGCTAGGCATCAGCAACAACAAATGTACTATATCGTTTAATAAACCATTACGCGTCCATCGTTAACAATGTGTACAGCGCTGTCGTTAAGGGCACCGCTAGGAAGTAGCTCAATCTGTAGAACGTCTACTTCAGGTCGGTGTAATCTAACTTCGATAGGGCGCTGTGCCGCTTCCCAAAACACAACGGATAGATCGCCGATGCCGACTTGTGCATCGATAGTAATCATCTGATCTGGCCACATACCGTAGGGTTCGAAGTCTAAAACACGTTCCAAACTCACTCGCCCGCCGGTATGATTCATGACCTGAAGTGTGACCGACTGTCCAGGTGCAAACTGAATTTCATTCGATCCGCACCGATAGACGCAATCAGCCGCTTGAACAGCTGTAGTGGCTGTGGCTATCGCTAGGGCAGAGCTTAGAGATAATATCTGTTTCAACATGAAGAGTCCTCTGCAAATAGGGAACGACCTGGAGTTTTGATGTGCCCTATTACTTATGGAGTAATGGGTTAGGCTATCTCCGCATCGGCCAGTTAAGGCAATTTTTTTCAGAATTCCCCAAGCTGGTTAGAACTAACGGGTTGTCTTGTTCTAATTTCAGATCGCTAATGTTGCTACTAAAGCTGGCTACATTTTGTGCTGCAGTCTAAAGAGGTCTGCCGCAATCGGCGAAAAGTCGTTAAAGTAAAACAATGTAAACGTTTCTAAGGTGGGTATGCGCGTACTCCTGATGACTGGAAAAGGCGGCGTTGGTAAGACGTCGGTAGCCGCGGCGACGGGATTACGCTGTGCTGAACTCGGTTATAAAACCTTGGTACTGAGTACTGATCCGGCTCATTCGTTGGCCGATAGCTTTGATATGGAGCTGGAGCATACGCCCCGTGAAGTTAAGCCCAATCTATGGGGGGCAGAATTAGATGCCCTGCGCGAACTAGAAGGCAACTGGGGGGCGGTTAAGCGCTATATCACTCAGGTACTACAGGCTCGTGGTTTAGAAGGCGTAGAGGCCGAAGAACTGGCGATTTTGCCAGGAATGGATGAAATCTTTAGTCTGGTGCGGATGAAGCGTCATCATGATGAAGATGAGTATGATGTGTTGATTATTGATTCTGCGCCAACGGGGACCGCATTGCGCTTACTGAGTCTGCCGGAGGTGGCAGGCTGGTATATGCGTAAGCTGTACAAGCCTTTTCAGGCGGTCTCTGCAGCGCTACGCCCTCTGGTTGAGCCTATTTTTCGTCCAGTGGCCGGGTTCTCATTGCCAACAACAGAGGTAATGGATGCCCCCTACGAGTTTTATGAGCAGCTAATCGAGCTGGAAAAGGTTTTAACAGATACGGCTACAACGTCGGTACGTTTGGTGACCAACCCTGAAAAAATGGTGATCAAAGAGTCTCTGCGAGCCCATGCTTATCTAAGTCTCTACAATGTCGGTACTGATATGGTGGTGGCGAATCGAATTATTCCAGATACGGTGACCGATCCGTTCTTTAAGCGTTGGAAGGAAAACCAGCAAACCTATCGTCAGGAGATTCATGATGATTTTCGTCCCTTGCCGGTAAAAGAGGTACCTCTATTCTCAGAAGAGATGTGTGGGCTTAAAGCTTTAGAACGGCTCAAAGAAACAATCTACGGCGACGAAGATCCTACTCAGGTTTACTACAAAGAGACCACTTTACGGGTGGTACAAGAAGAGAATAATTACAGTCTGGAAGTCTATCTGCCCGGTATTCCTAAGAGCCAAGTTGAGCTGAGTAAGAGTGCGGATGAGCTAAATATTCGCATTGGTAACCATCGTCGTAATTTGGTGCTGCCCCAGGCTCTAGCCGCGCTTCAGCCCGCTGGTGCAAAGATGGAAGATGATTATCTAAAGATAAAATTTGCAGCTTAGAAGAATTTTATGAGATCTAAGCCTTATGTTTGAAGAGTCGTTCCATGGAACGACTGTACGTCAGAACATGGAACGTCATTAGATCTTCATTCCTGAGTGTGTTGCAGTGCTCAATCTTCTGATAGCCCTGGCATCCTTTCAAAAGGTGTCAGGTCCGTTTTTATCGCGCAGGCTGAGTGTGCTGCAGTCGTTTAACGAGCTGGCGTCTGGTGGACATAACAGCTCCTAATTCTCGGGCGAGTCGGGGAGTCTTGTCTAGGATGCTACGGAATGTGTCGGTTGCGATCGCAATTACCTCCAGATCATCTATGGCTATTACAGACGCTAAACTGGGCTGATTATCCAACAGCGCATTCCCACCAAAAAAGTCACCCCGATTTAAGTCTGCAATCTGATGTATTAGACCGTTGGCGGCCCGATAATTCATGACAGCCCGACCCGCTAGCACAAAGTAAGGCGCAACCTGTTGCTCTCCTTGATGAATGACCGTTTCTCCCTGGCCAAAATGTCTAAACACAGTTTGTTTCGCAAGCTGTTCTAAGGTTTCATGGCTGGTGGTAGTAAAGCTGGGGAGCGATCGCAAATAGTCCACCAAATTGTCTAACACCTCATTAGGAGATGTGGGTGTAACCTCGTGGTGATAGACCGTACGAATGGGAAAGGGAATTTCCAATTGGTTGCGTCGAGCTGTATACCAAACCCGCGTCATAAAGTCATCTCGAATCTTTGGCACATTGTCATAGCAGGTTAAAAACAAACGCACCTTATAAGTAATCGAAGAGTCATCGTAGTTAATAGTCTGCACTTGGGGCTCCGGTTTTGAGAGCACTCCATCGGTTTCTAATGCCGCTGTGCGCAGCACCCGCTTTACTTTGTTGGGAGGGTCGTCATAGGAAAACCCAACGATTACGGGCTCAATATGGAGCTTGCGGGGTCGCCGAAAATTACGAATGACCTCGCGGGCCAAAATTGAGCTAGGCACAATCAGAAGCTCTTGTTCTCTGGTGACTAGATGCACTGAGCGCCAGTTAATCTCAACCACCTGACCAATCTTATCTCCCGCTTCTAGCCAATCGCCCACTTCAAAGGGATGCTCCACTAAAAGCGCTACGCCTGAGAACAAGTTGCCAAGAGTATCTTGTAAAGCGAGACCTAAGACGATAGAGCTAACCCCCAACGCTGTTATTAGACCGCCCAGGTCTGCTTTCCACACCGCTGATAGCACAATGGTAATGCCGACTAAAATTAGCACTACCCGGATCAAATCTCGTAAAATCTTTGGGATTTTTGCTTGCCACGTATTCGATTTTGCCCCTGTAAACAGGAATGTATTGACCAACGACAAGATTACATGGATCAGCGATATCCAAAATATTGTTTGAACAATACGCAGCCCCACCCGTTCGCTACTGAGTTCAATAATCTGAGTCAGCAAAACTAACAATGCCAGTGTGGGTAGCACGATATTGCGAGTCTCTTGAATGATGCTAAAAAACTCAGGAGCCGAACGTTCTGCTTTAAGGGCGAGTTCGTTGATTAACACCATGAGCATCGGGAAGCCAAGAATTAACCCAATTCCCCAAACAAACCAGTTTTCTTGTAAAAGAGGAGTACTCATAATTTGTTGTTATATTTTTACGGCCCACATGGAGATGGGCTGCTGTTGAATCTGGATAGTACCAGCCTCTTCACATTCATAAATATCCATCAGCCGTTCACGTACAGGCTGAGTCACACAAACAGTGTTCCATTGCCCCTGCATCTGCAGACCATAGGCAATGCCCACGGTTTCTCCCCAAAGGTCATAGGTAAATTTATGTTGGCCAACAATGCCTGCCATCACTTCGCCAGAGTGAATACCGATGCGGCATTGAATCTCTAGCCCATGGTCTCGATCTATCCGATTGAGCAGACGCAGCATATCAACAGCACAGTCTACGATCCGTTTGGCATGATCTAAACAAGGAATAGAGAGCCCACCCACAGCCATATATTCGCTACCGTTCGTTTTTACTTTTTCTACACCATGCCGCTCAACTGAATCATCAAATGCTGTAACAATTTCGTTGAGTAGAGCAATTGCATCTTCTGGCGGCAGTTTCTGAACTAGGTCTTGACAACCAATAAACTTGCAAAATAGAACAGTAACATTTGGAAAGTGGTCGGCAATATTACGCTCACCATTCTGTAATCGCTGTGCCACAGTGCTGGGGAGTATGTTTTGCAGTAGTGCTTCATTCTCATGATTTTTCTTTGCGACCTCATGGGTGCTTTTTTTAAGGGCGCGAATCATTGCATTAAATGATTTGCCTAACTCGCCAAACTCGTCTCTGCTAGTGATGTTGACATGGGCATTAATATTGCCATCGCTGAGCTTTTGGAACCCTTGATTGAGTAAACGAATCGGCTTTAGAAATCTGTTGGTTAGCCAAATTGATAGCAGGGTAACGGTCAGAACAATACCCGCCATGGAAATCAAGACCTGACGCGAAAAGTCTTCGACAGGGGCAAACGCTTCGGCTCGACTAATTTCTGACACAATGGCCCAATCAATATCTTGGATATCTAAAGCGTCATAGGCTCTTAGAACGGTATTGCCCTGATAGCCTCTAGCAATTTCAATACCAGAGCTTCCTGTTTCTATAGCCTGTATGAGACCAGGGGAGCGGGCTTCATGTTGCAAAATCGATGTATTGAGCGACTGCTCTTGTTGGTTGGCTGTATCTGGTTGGGCTGCCTCTGAGGCTGTGTCCTCTTGAAAGAGCGTTAAATAGGTTTGTGGATCTTCTATCAGCAAACGAGCGTCGGAGCGTAGCCGATAGTCAGCACCCACTAAGTAGGTTTCTCCTGTTTGTTGTAAACCAACCTGGTTCCAATCCTGGTTGATGGTCATAATCCGGTTGATTTTGTCGGTTGAGACCTGAAATGCCAAAACACCAACAAGTCCGGAGTCACTGTAGATGGGACTGGCCAAGAAGGCTGCGGGTTGCCCATAGGAAGGGCGATAGGTGCCAAAATCTGTCAGGGTTACTGCGCCGGGTTCACTCTCTAGGGCAATCTTAAAGGCTTCTGCCAGTTTGCTGTTGGCATAGGGACCGATATACAGATTGGTGCCATAGTCCACTTCTTTATACACTGAGTAAATGATGTTGCCTGTTGTGGCATCAATTAAAAACATGTCGTAGTACCCTAATTCGTTTACTATCTGACGAAAGTGGGGATGGTAATTGCTGTGGGTTTGACTATAGTCACTGCCGTCATTGGCGTTGTTAAGACGCTCTTTCTGACCAATTGGGTTAGTGTTGTTGACGATATAGTGATACTGCAAATAGCTGGTTGATGTGGGTAATGCTGCATAGGCACCTAAGCTGGGAGTCCCGTCAACATTAGCCGTTAGCCTGGGTAGAAACTCTTCTTGATAGAAACGGCGGAGTGACATGGTTTGTTCAGGAGAGAGTGTTTGGGTAGTCAAGGCTGGAAACGTATTGGCAAACGCTTCCATCGCTTCTACAACCATTAAATTTCCACTCAATGTTCTAGTCTGCGCTCGCACAGTCTGAAAATAGGTCTCAATCTCATGAGCTTTGGCCGCACGAATGCTAGTGAGGTTGTTTGTAATGGTTTGATTGAGACTAGATCGACCGGTGCTATAGCCTAGATAAGCGATCAGTGCAATCGACCCCATACTCACGAACAAAAACATCAGCATGAGTTTGGATTGAATACTTAAACGATTGGTAATACGCACAGTCTCTTTTGATGGAAATACAGTAGCTGAATAAAAAAGTCACACCTGAGTGTTGGCTCGGCTGGTATCAACAAGTATTAGGGGGGATTTGGGTCGGCTCCAGTGATAGTTGTCAGTGACTAGGTGAACGACTAGATGGGGGTAGTCTAAGCGAATGCGATCGCATCATCACCGATCCTTAATAGAAAAGTAGTCATTTTGAGAATGAATGCAAAATATATTGCTAGCAGGCTCCAGAAGCTAGATTTAATCGTTTAAGTGTGACTATGGCGCAAAATAGTAAAGTTTGGTCTGATAACGAAAAATAAGCCTCTCTTGTTGACTGTGACGATAAAAGAGCGCTTTTAAGTCAGCCATCATTGCCTCATAGTTAGCTGCACCTGCTGTGGGCGCGTAGGAACAAGATAGAAGCCGTCCCTGTAAACCCCTATAGTCAAGTACCTGGGCGTTCTCAAAAGTAGCCATTATCATAGAGCGTGGCGAAAAAATGTCAGCTAAGGTTTCAGGCGACAAGTGGCGATGGTTAACCCGTTTATAGTCAGTACAGTGGGTCAGTAAAAACGTTTCATATGCCTGCTGAAATGGATCCTGCTGCAGACGATCATTCCAAATCAAGGCAATCTGCCCTTTGGGTTTAAGAATGCGCTCAAACTCTTGCCGGGTTTTGTCGGGGGCAAACCAGTGAAACGCTTGGCCAGCGACGACCCAATCGACAGAGGTATCAGGTAGGGTCGTCGCCTCGGCTTGACCACAGATGCTAGTGAACCGAGGATGAGGTTGCAGCATCTGCTCTGCTGCCCGGCGCATATTGGTGTTGGGTTCTACCCCATAGACCCGATTGCCGTTCTCTAAAAAATGCTTGGTTAATAATCCGGTTCCTGAGCCAATGTCTGCAACAACATGGTCTGACGTCAGACCATGTTGTTCTGTTAGATAAACAAATAATGTGTCTGGGTAATCAGGGCGATAGTTAATGTAGTCTGCCACTCGATCTGAGAACCGCTCTGTTGGCTGAAGACTAGACATGGTTAAACAACTGCTTGACGACGTCCCATCGTGAGCAGTTCCAATAGTCAATGTGGGAGCAAATTAGCCCTTCTCCATTGATTTGTAGCTCACTCCAACCAGGAATAGAGATTCTCGGGTGCCATGGGGTAGGGGCTGTGAAGTGTAGAGTCCAACGAGTGATAAACGTATTTGCCTGTGGCTGTTCTGTGGTGTGTAGCTCTAGCTTAATATCGCGAAACCACTGGCCAATAAAGCCGATCATTTGTTTGTAGCGTTCTACGCCACGAAACTCATTCATCGGGTCTTTGAAATAAACATCCCTGGCGTAGAGATCATAGCTTTGTTCGTTTGGGAATCTCGCGTAGTCTGTTTTGACCTGCTCGATGACGGCCAGGATTGTGGATTGTTGGTTACTCATTTTGAGATGCTTCCGGTGGATTAACCTCTGGCCACAGCCGCTCTAGCTGACGCTGCCAGGCAGCTAACGCTCGATCACCATAGCCGCTATTTTTCATATCGCCCATCATGCCCTCTGCATAGAACCGATTGATGGTTTGCATGGTGTTTTCTAAGGACTGTCCCTGCAGTTTAGCAGCTTGGATAATTTGACGTACTCGGGTCTCGACAAGCGTGTTAAAGAACGGATCAACCCCTGCTTCTTTAATGGCCATCAATTGTTCTACTGCTGATAAAAATGTGTCTTGATCTAATGTTGATAGCTTGTGGTTAAATACCCCCCACAGTGTGTTCTCATAGCTGGCGTAATGCACCATTTGAGTTTGTTCAAAATTAGCCCCTAAAATTTCTTTCAAAAAAGGTTGGGCTTCGGCCAGGGGAACGATGGGTATCAAGATTCTCAACCAGGTCTGGTTGCTGGTCAAAAGCACGAGCAGCCGCATTTCAGGGGCTTCTATCTGCCAAGCATCTGGTGTATCCATTTTGCTGGCACTATCACCAAAGCGTGTTTTCAAAAGCTGGGTAATGTCTTGGGGAGTCATGCTTGTTTCAGGTCAATGGCTGTAACGAATCGACTTATGGCACCATAACGCAGCTTAGTGACTGACTAAATATATCCAGAGACTTGTTTGCCTTGATGCCGGTGTTGGGTCAAAAAAAAGAGGTGCAGCGATGCACCTCTGTAGCTATTTTGACTCAGTAAGCAGTTGATCCTTAGCTTGATAAGCTGTTTCGGAGCAATCTAAAATGCAAACCACTCTTCAACCGCTTCGGCCTTGGTGTTGGTGTTGCGCTCGGGG
Source organism: Cyanobacteria bacterium P01_H01_bin.21 (assembly GCA_038748405.1). Lineage (GTDB taxonomy): Bacteria > Cyanobacteriota > Cyanobacteriia > Phormidesmidales > Phormidesmidaceae > Leptothoe. The sequence continues at coordinate 144,624 of JBCDIX010000005.1, forward strand.
GTTTCACGAGTGAACTTCATGTGGATGGAGCGAGTTTGTTCACCGTCAGCGGCGACTGCCTTAATTGGGTAGTCGATTAGACCATCCTGGAAAGACATTTGGAAGCGGAACGTACCGTCGGGCTTTAGATCAATCTTGCGGCTGCCGATGGTAACGGTGGCATCAGGCTCAGTAGCGCCGTAGACAATCAGTTCGGCATCTGCAATCAGCCAGAACTGACGAGGGCGGATCGGGGGAGCAGAGGCAGAGAAGCCAACACCCGACATATTGACGCCTGACGCGGTTGGCAGTGCCCACATGCCCACACCAGATGGGAAGACAAAGGAGCTAACGGCTTGCTCAGGTACCTGATGCATAGACCCAAACAGAGAACCAGCGACGCGCTGAGCTTCCATGAACTGAGCCTTAGCAAAGATTTCGTCGTAAATGGGGTTGCCCTCAGCATCCACAGTAGCGGCGGCTTTCTTGCTGGGGGGAACTAGCGTCATAACCGTCTTGCCACGCAGATCCTCATTCCAGCTGACGGTGGCAAAGTGGTCTTCGATCCAGTCAGAGGGATAGACGGGGGGAATATGGATAGCCGCAGACCGAGCCATCATTAACCAGCGACCGTCTGCGGCAATGTAGCCAAGCTCAGCAATGTAGTCGCGATCGCTAACGGGGATTGGTAAAAACCATTCCCGTGCCATCTCGTCGCACTCATACTGTTGCAGACTATGGGGTGCGACAGAGTTGATGTCGATATCAGTAACGTCGTAAAAACGCAGCGCCAAACGGACACCGCCCTGACGACGCATTTCTTCTTTATGAGGGCCAGGAATATCCCAGTAAGCATAGGCCCACTGAGGGTCGCGGGGCATTAGCACAATGCGACTCTCACCATAGCCACCAGGTAAATCGCCAAACCCATCGTCCACGGTTGCCAGCTCTTCCATGGTCAGGCTGGTGTCAACAGTAGATGCATCAGCGGTCGCAACAGCCGTAACCGGAGCCGCGGCTGTAACTTCACCACGAGCGGCCTGTGCGGAGCGAATTGCTGCAACGAGCGCAACTTTGCGCATACGGCTGTAGCGAGAGACCTCATACTCGCTGGCTACCAGGCGTAGCTGCCGCAGCGTCATTTCTTCTAATGGAACTCTTGAACCGTTACCCATAGCCATACCTTTTCTCTACCAGCACTGTAGGACAAATAGCTATTCACCCATCGGGGATCGCTCTTGGGTTTAATCATGCCAGTAAAGCCTACGGGGATCAAGCGAATGATCCCCGCAAAAATCAATTCCTATCGAGATTTCAGCATCTTCAGGAAAATAAATGTCATAGATTCATGACTTTTTGATCCCGTAAGCGATGATTTCTGGCTATTTTGTTATGTCTTCATGACATTTGGGGATCGCCTTCTTTAAGGACAGCCTGCAAGTGGGTGCGATCGCACCGCCCACACAATATGCAATGATTGGGGTCTGCATACACTGAGCCCCATGACACCATCTGCGCCATCGACCCAAGGTAGCCGTCTCATCAGTCGTGTACTGCCTATCGCCATAAAATTCTGGCTACAAACACAGCTAGATGAAATTGGGGAGCTGACCTTTGAGATTCAAGCGACCGATAGGCAGGTATTGTCTGGGCATATTCCTGGTATTGCCCTCTCAGCTCAGCAAGCGGTGTATCAAGGGGTGAGAATTACGGATGTCGATGTGCATGCCAGCGATATCAAAATCAATATTGGCCAGGTTTTGCGGGGTAAGTCTCTACAGCTAAAACAGCCATTCCCCATTGAGGGTCAAGTCGCCTTTGATGTTGATGCATTAGCAGCCTCATCAACAGAATCAATCTTGGCGGAGGGACTCTTAGACTTTTGGCAGACGCTGTTGGCCAAAGAAAACGTTGCGACCGAGGTGGCCACTCACTATGGCTCTGATATTGCCGCTTTACATGACCCACAGCTGTCTCAATATCAATCGCGACTCCAAACCCTGGGCCAAGATTTAATCTTGCACTTAGTCCGAGACGGCCGGTCAGAAATTTGTTTAAAAGGACAGATAACAGTCGACCGCGGTCATATTTTGCAGCTGACAGCGGCTCAGTGGTATTTGGTATCTGGAGAGCATAGACTCAGTGATGCCCTTAAGGATTTTTGTTGGAACTTGGGGGAGCAAACTGACCTGCAGTCACTACAGGTGCAGGATGACCAGCTCACCTGTCAGTGCAAAATTATGGTTCAGCCTTAGTCTCTCATGCTGCTCATGACCCGCCTGGCCAAGCTCCCGGCAGGTTCGGCAGCAACATGGTGATGAAATAAAATACAAGGGGTGCGGTAAACACATAGCTATCGGTGCGGTCTAAAATGCCCCCGTGGCCAGGGATGAGCGTACCTGAATCTTTAACACCCGCATCTCGTTTCATCAAAGATTCGGTTAAATCGCCCAATAAGCTAGCAACACCGATCATCGTGCCAAAGGCGGCACCTGTTATCCACCAGAGGGGCCATTGCATCAGCCAGGCTCCCGTGCAGCCCACCAAAAAGCTGCCGCTAATGCCACAGATGGCACCTTCAACGGTCTTTTTGGGGCTGATATTGGTCAGCGGTGTACGACCAAAGGTGCGACCGGCGGCATAGGCCCCAATATCAGCGGCCCAGATACAGGCAAAGGCTAATAGCGTATGAATGAGCCCAATCGGTAAGCTCTCTAAGCTCCAATCAGTGGGCCAGTAGCCGCCCAAGGGTAGATTGGCTAGATCGCTTTCCCAGTTTCGCAGTCGAATCCAGTAACTGGGTAAATAGCCGCCATAAAAGAGACCCAAAATAGAAGCCGCCACATCAGCAATCGTGGCAAATTTGGGCTGAAATAGTACGTAAAAACAAATACAGGTGCCTGCCAAGGACAGAATGGCATCGCTGAGGGGGGGAGCGATATGGGCTGATATTAACAGTACCTGGCTGACGATCAGTGTCGTTTTGACTGCTGCATTAATCCCTTTAGCTTTTGTTAATGCAAAGACTTCGAGCTGACCTAAATAGACAATAATGCCGAAGCCGATGGTGAAATACCACCCTCCTAAAATAATCATTAGGAGGGCAACTGCGATCGCAACTCCACCACTCAAAATACGGATCCACGGCATAAGCGAAGAAATAAACGGGCCTCTAAGGGTGTGGCTCAATAAATAACCACATTAGTGCCGACCAAGTGCAAACTTGGCAGCCAGCTATGCACGACTGTTCTAGAAATCTAGGACAACCACTATTGTCAGCATAGACCGATTCAGCAGCTTAGCACCTGATGTTCCCGTCTCTCGCACTTAATCTCTAAGCAGATACCGACACCAAGTTTTCTTCCCACTTGCGTGGGGTACTTGCCCGTCGAATGTATCGCCAAATCTGAGTGGCCGCTAGTGTGCCATCAGCCACAGCCACTGACACCTGGTTTAAGCCCTGCTTGAGATCACCCACCGCAAAAATCCGTTCGTGGGTTGTTTGAGCCATATTGTTTGTGATCAAATTTTCTCCATCCCACGTCAGCCCATCAATACCCTTTAGATAGTGGTTGTGATAGATCGAACCCATATTGATCAGACCTGTTGTAGCCTCCACAACGGTGCCATCGGTTAGTTCGACACCGCTCATCTTGTGGTTCTCACCTAAAATTCGTGTGATGGGAGCTTCATAGAGAGGATATCCATGATCCTCTAGCTTCTGCTTCATGGCCTCCCCAGGAGAGAATCCGTTGGTCAGTACAGAAATATAGGGAGTAAACCAGTTAAGGACAAAGGCGGCATTAATTTGAGCCTCACGGCTAACCATCAGCACCGCCTTTTGATCCCACATATCAAAGCCATCGCAGATCATACAAACATGCAGTGTGTAGCCTGCATAGTCGTAAACATTTTGCATATTCTCTAACTCAGGCAGCACGTCAATGACACCAGAGGCCGCAATCAAATACTTGCTGCGCAGAGTGTAATACTTGCTGTTTTTCTTGCCTACTTTGACCCGCACAGCCAGTTCATCTCCCTCATCAGTGACTTCTTCCACAAAAGCTCTGAGATGATCGGCTCCCCAATCAAGAGACTGCTTTGCTCCGTGAGTGAGAATGTTGCGACCTGGCGTGCTCGGGTCTAAGCCCAAATAGTTTCGAGTTTCCTGCATCCACAGGGAGCGCCCCCTACCCTTTTCGATAATGAGACATTTGAGACCATAGCGTGCCAGGTAAATAGCCGCTGATAATCCTCCCATGCCACCGCCGACAACAATCGCGTCGTATAGGGTATCTAGGTGATTTTCAATGTTGGCACTAGACAATTTCATAGCGTTTCCTCTCCTGTGTAAGTTTCTATGGTGGGGCTGACCGCCAGTAGCCCAGCCAAACTAGTGTTTCGGCCCTGCATCAAGCCTTCATTAGGCAATGTGCCCAATCGGGTGCAGGCTCATTACCTAGCGCTATTCAAAGGTCAGCTGGGGCTTAATTTTGAAGGGACGATAACCTTTTGATCATTTCAAGATGCAAACGACCAAAAACCAGCTGTCTCTATAAAAAATATGAGCCATCTGCTTCGAAAGACTATATCTAAGCTGTTTCCCCGCTGCTGAAGAGAAGGGGCTTTAGCGGAGGACTGGTGAAACCCATCTAAATACGAAAACTTTGCCTAACAATTGCTTACGCAATCGAGCATTGCTGGCTTTCTTAAAGTAGCAAATTATTTAAGGTCTGGTGGACCCGAGCACAGGGCTCGGGTCTTGCTGAGGCAGTGCCTAGCCAACAAACTCTTTGCGGGGATCAGAGACACCAGGTGCATCAACACCCTTGAGGTACGCCAACATAGTGTCAGCATCAGAGACCTCAAAGGGGTCAGTGGGGCAGTTATCACCAAAGTCAGGCTCAACAAACATTTTCTCGACGGTCATGTCGTTAACCACCATGGAATAACGCCATGAGCGCATACCAAAGCCTAGGTTAGACTTGTCAACCAGCATCCCCATCTTGCGGCTAAACTCGCCGTTGCCATCAGGCAGAAGCTTAACCTTCTGTGCGCCTTGCTGTTTGCCCCACTGGAACATAACAAATGCGTCGTTTACAGACAGGCAGTAAACATCGTCAACGCCGAGAGACTTCATTTCATCATAAAGCTCCTCGTAACGAGGTAGGTGGTTAGAAGAGCACGTAGGAGTGAATGCACCAGGAAGGGAGAAAACAACAACCTTCTTGCCAGCAAAAATATCTTCGGTAGTTGTGTCTTGCCAGCGGTAGGGGTTTGGACCTTCAACGGACTCATCACGGACGCGTGTCTTAAAAACAACGCTAGGTACTTTTTCGATAACAGCCATGATAATTTCCTGTAATTAACTAATAGGTGGATCACTCGATCACAAGACATCTGCCCAGTGGTCATTAGTAGTTCATTTGAACTTTCTGACATACGGCTGCCTTACTAACTAAGAATAGTTCTTATTTTAAGAAATATCAACACCTGGAATGATTCTGATTTTTAAATTGATGTCAGCTAATGTGAATACTAAGATAGTAGTGTTATGCTTGCAATATATGCTCCAAAGGGATCAGTTGCTTGTGTCCTTGGATGCTCCTCAGGCCGCATTGAATTTAGGCCGCATTGAATACAGTATTGGTTAATACCGACGATGGCTCAGCAGACAGAAGAAATTGTCAAGTTACTCAAATCTAAACATCTGCGCGTCACGCCTCAGCGATTTGCAGTCTATTCCAATCTGCTTGTCCGTCAGGATCATCCAACAGCTGAGCAAATCCTGCAGGATGTGAATAAGGATGTTCCTCGCTCTTCCCAGGCCACTATCTACAGCTCCCTGCAGGCACTGCGCGATGTGGGTTTAGTGCGTGAGGTGCTTCTAGAAGAGGGGGTGTGTCGCTACGACGCCAACGTTGACCGGCATCATCATTTTCGTTGCAAGGTGTGCGGCTCGATTGAGGATATCCCCTGGGAGCAGTTTCAGTGTTTGGATACTGCTCAGCTCCGTCCTGGACTCACCGTAGATAATTATGAGGTGACGGTGCACGGGGTTTGCGATCGCTGCGAATAAAATCCATCATTCCCTCTTATACAATGCATTTCATGACATTTGCGGCAAAGCTAGCAGTTGCCGCGTGCTTAGCAGCATGAGTTTTTAGTCTAGAAAGAAAACTTCAGCAGAACTTCGACTTAATTTGAAGTCCGCATCACCATACCGAAGGGCAGATTCGCATAAAACTATAGGGTGCATCCCAAAATGGCCGTTTCTGAGCATCAGCAACGGCTAAACATTTGAGTTGTCCCCTAGACGTTTTTTCTAAACTCATGACAGCCCTTAATCCTATTCTGAATTTTCTAACTCAGTCTGCTGGAGATCCAGCGATTCTGCCTCTAGAGCTGACGGTTGACCAGCAAGATGCGACGTCCGTATTGCAAAGCCTTAATGCAGCATTCCTTATAGTTTTGGCGGGTGAGGGGCATACTAGCTTTTCCGACGCCCAAACCTACTTAGATAAAATATCTGAATCCCCCGATTGGGGAAAAGTAGCCAAATTTTATACCCAAAGCGCTCAGCTAATTACTCAAGAGTTGGAGCAAGCCTGCGAGCAAAATACCAGCCTCAAAACTCAGCTAGACCAGATGGCTGGAACCTTAGAGGCTGCGGGTGGTGCCCCTGTCGCAACTGCCAACGCTATTTGGTCTGCCCTCTTTCCTGAAGGCACAGATATTTGGGGTCATGAATCTGAGCGAGTCACTACACTGCGGGAAAAGCGTGCAGTTGCCATTACTCAGCTCAACCCCAATCCGATCGAAAACCCTGCTAAACAAGTTTTATTTACCTCCAATGCTCTGCTGACGATGCCCCTGGTCTCAGCCGACCTAGCTGGGTTTGATGCTGATTTTCAAGCTGAGTTAGCCGATGCCGCAGACGATCCTCAGGTCTACTGGTACGACCACCCCATTCCTATTGGTGTCACTGCTGAAAGCAACGAAATTCTCTATGGTCTAAAACATCTCAACCACGCAGTCGAGTTTGAAAATCAGCAATCAGGCAGTACCGATAAGGTCAACTGCGTCCTATCTGTATCCGTGACCCATGAGCGTCTGCAAACGTTGGGTAAGAGCTATCTAAAGCAGGTGCTGGCCGCCAGTGAGCCTCTAGATCAGCTCAACATTTTTGCCTTTACCGAGACAGATACCAACACCCTGCTTGACAATGTGTTGCTGCCTATTTTAGAAAAATCTTCCTCTGGTGAAGACGCCAGAGAAATGCTTTCAGTCTTTGGTGTAGATGGTCGCTATGGCCGTCACTACAGCTTTCTCAAAGCAATTGTTGCTCTTTGGAATACGCTAGTAGATCCTGAGATCAAGGCTACATTTAAGATTGACCTAGACCAGGTATTTCCCCAGGCTGAGCTACTAGAGCAGACTGGCGCGACTGCCTTTGGCCATCTTAAAACACCGCTCTGGGGCGCCACCGGTACAGATTTTGCCGGTCAGCCCATTGAGCTGGGCATGATTGCCGGGGCGCTAGTCAATCAGCGGGATATCCACAAAGGGGTATTCACACCTGATGTCACCGTTCCTGCTGCTAAGCTGGCCCCTGATGAGTATGTATTCTTTAGCAAACTGCCCCAGGCACTCTCCACTGAGGCAGAAATGATGACTCGCTATGAAGCCGGTACTGACTTTGATGGAGAGACCAAGGCAATTCAACGTATTCATGTGACTGGCGGTACCAACGGGGTGCTAGTAGACTCATTGCGGCGCTATCAAACCTTCACCCCCAGCTTTATCGGTCGTGCAGAAGACCAGGCCTATATTCTCTCGGCCCGTGGTCAACAGCCAAACCTGGGCTATGCCCATGCCTCTGGTTTGATCATGCGTCACGACAAAGAGGGGTTTGCCCAAGAAGCTATTGCTATGGCTAAAGTGGGTAAGCAGGTTGGGGACTATCTCCGGATTCTGTTGTTCTCTAAATATGCCTTAATGCTACCTGAGGCAACAGACAGCATTAAGGCGGATATTGATCCATTTACTGGCTGTTTTGTCTCTCGGCTGCCTATTACGGTCGCCATGTTGAGATTTTCACTAAAAGTGGCAAATCTGTTTAATGCAGGTAAGTCAGACGAGGCGGCTGAGTTTATCCACACAGGTGTTTTTCAACTGCAAGAAGGTCTTGACTTTATCCAAGGAGAGCCTAGCGACTTACAAAAGACCTATGAGCGTGAGAAAGCTGGCTGGCAGTTGTTTTATCAAGCGTTAGATACGGTTGAGAAGGCTGTGCAAGCCGGGGAAGACTGGGCGCTTGAAGTACAAGAAACAACTCAGAAGATTGTGGAGAACTGCCTCGTTAATTAACGCATTAACTAACGCGTTAACTAGAATGCGCTTCAAATGTGCTGGAGCTGGGCGTAGTTAAACCTAGCAAGCAGACATCAGAGCCCAAAAGCTGGTAAGGCTTTTGGGCTTTACTTCTTTTGTTTGTTAAATGTTGGTATATTGCCTCTGACTTGAAAATGACTGCCATAATAAAGCAGACGCCTAACTGTAGCTGAATAGTTGATGCTTGTGCTGTAGTTCTTTCAATATCCTTTTGAAAATGGTGAGAAGATTAATGCGATCGCAACTAGTTTATATATTTACCGTACCATTGGTCATCGTCGCCTTTCCGGTATCTCTGTTGGCTCAAACACCAGATCTAGTTTCTAATAATCAACACCCTTCTCTATCTGTAAATGTTGAAAATAGTGCTGCCAGAACTTATGCTCCGATAGCCCAGGCAGATGGAGTTGAAGAATATCAAATCCAGATAGCGCGGCCTTATGAGGTTGGTAATATATTTAACTTTGCAACCAGAGGCACCGAATCTATCAGCTATGCAGTCTTACAGAACAACCAAGAGATTGACCGTAACCAAGAGTCATCAACGTTAGAACTCCAAGCAAGTGTAACTGTACTTGACGTGAACCTTGACCAACAGATGACAAGTGTCTCGTTTGATGTTGTTCAGTCTAAACTTATAAACGGAGAGACTGAAAGCGTACCCTTTTCTCAAGGCACAAATATTCTTGCATTTGTGCAAGATGGAAATACCATTTTTGAAATAGACGGAGAAACCATTACAGAGGATTTAGAAGGGATACTGTCTGTCTCTATTGATCTCCTTGACGAAGGCGGACCCAGCGACGATGAAGTCTTTGGAACTCCAAATAGACAGCAAGTTGGAAGCAGTTGGAATGTCAATAGTGAAGCTGCATCTGCCACTTTTGAGAACGTAGAACCTCAAGATATCAGCGGTAGCATAACGTTGAATGCTGTAGAGGATGAGATTCTCTTCATTAGCGGTTTAACGAATATTGATAATGGACTATCTCCCTTCCTTGATCAAAATGAATTTATCGTTCAAAGCGATACTACGGTAATCGAGTTTGCAACACAGCTACCTATTGAAGAGCTAGATGGAAACTTTGATAGAACTACCAGTCTGACTTCTTCAATAAGCGCTAACCACAGAGATGATTCACAACTTAGATTAGAGATGATCTATGAAGCGAGTGTTGCAACTCAATTAACTCGCATGGAGTAGCTTTAGATAACATCGTGTATGCAGTCTTGACAGGCTCAGAAAATAAGCGATTATACAAAACTATCCATCATCCGGGCTATTTCCATGGGAAACACTTCGCAAACGACTCCGCGGTTCGGCTGAGCTCACCGTCGAAGCCTCAGTTCTCGGTTCTCCGCCGGTTGAGCGGAGTCGAAACCGGTGATTTTAGAGACGTTTACTTTCGACTATCCACTTCGTGACTAAGCTCATTCTCACCAATAAAACTAGCTTAGTCCGCTGAATTAAAGCATCAAGAATACTTGATGAATACTCATGATGGTAGCTAAGCCTCTTGTTGGTAGTACTTTTGGGTCTAAATAAAACTCTTATAGGCAGTCTTTCCAATCTGTCTCTTGACTAGCCTCTAAAAGAGATTTATAGTTTCTCGAAGGCTATTTTTATAGCCCCACTACAGAACTGAATACCTGGCGCTGTCGGCAGGTGGTGACGCACCTAACCGACAGCTGACCCACAGCTGATACTAGCAACTGCGGGCTTTGGTTATTATGCCTTAGCACCCCCGGTGTGCATACATTTTGTGTGGTTTGCTAAGGCATTCGGTTCTGGTTTCCTTCGCAAACACTACGTTTTGGAGATCAGAATCCATGTTTCAATATCCAGCCGACGGCACCGACGTGCCGAAACTTCAGCCCGCTCCGTTGCCAGAGCATCAATTTGAGGTTGTCCGACACACATTGTTTGGTACGCTGACCGCTGTGCGCAATACCATTACGCTGCTGCACAAACTCAACTACGCCGAACCCAATGATTGGAGTAAGCCCCTACCTACCGGGCGACCCAATGAGGTGATGGCAATTTTAACCAAGCGAGTCCGAGTCGATTAAGCACACACGTAGGGTGGATTAGCGATCATTCGCGTAATCCACCGAATCAAAAAATAGCAGTTAAAGAGAGAATTCTTTAATACCTAACGAACCAGTACTGCTGACCATGGCTTGAGGCATAAGTTGTCAGGTTTGAGTACTCCAATCCTCGGGTAGTTTATTAATGTCTTCTAGCAAAAAGTCACCATATACCCACACCCGAGAGTCATTATAAAGATTACTGAGACCAGGTTTCCGAGCGCCTAACCGATCCCAAGGTTGAAGATCAGAATCCAATTCGCAAAAGCCAACCCAAGGATGGCCATTTTGCTGTAGTTCTTCAGCTTTAGCAAGTACAGCTGCCAAAATAGCGAAGTCATAAGGCTTTAAGGAAAGACCCATGGCACCAATAGCAACCTGACGCTCAAGCATCGACTCAGACAGCGGGAAAATGTTGAGTCCTGGGTGGGAGGCTAACATTTCTAATCTTTCTGAAACTTTTATTAGTTCGTTAGCCACTAATCCGTCAAACTGGTTAAATACCCGAAATGCGGCCTCTGCGTCCTCAAGGTTGATGCGGCCTTCATCCCTTGCCCATCGTACAAATTTGCGTAAATCTTCTGAGCGTGAACGAGGGGTAAACCTTCGAGGTACCGTTGCTCGTGCTTCTGCCAGACATATTGCTGGAACAAACAGTTGAAATTCGCCAGCATCAGCCTGTTGTAATAACTGAATCGCTTGTGGGCTTTTTAAATGGGCTGGAGCAATAACATCCACTACCCAATTTGTTTCTACTAAAACTATTCTGGGTTTCAACTGGCTGCTCTGCTCCACCTGGGACCAGCTGCCCGAATATCACCAAGTCTCAAAAGGCTAATGGTGGGTTCACGAAGAAGCTGCCTTAAATCACTGGGCAAATTTTCTAAACTGGCAGTGTGCTTGAGTGTTTCTAACCACTGTTGAACCTGTGATTCAAACTCATAGTGCCCTTGCCATTGCTCATTTGCAGAGGGTCGTAAATGCTCTGGTAGTAATGCTTCGCCAACTACAGAAATCGATTCGCCATCAGACTTTTCTAGAGAATCACGGAGCAGCAAAATATGGTCACCAGTTATAGCCAGCCCAACTGAGCAACCCACAGATGCCATGAGGCTTTTTAGTTGCTCAATAGCATCTTGACGATGGGGCAAATGATCATTGAGCTTTACCTCAACAATAACCAAATACTCCCCGTCAGGACTTACTACGACTATGTCTGGATGTGCTGTACTCATGGTTGTATTGTAGCTTGCGTAAGTTGTATCAGCGATGGTTGGGGTTATTGAGGTGTGGTTTTGAATATATGCGTGCTGCATAAGTTCAACTATGCCAACCCTCATGATTGGAGTAAGCCGTTAGCTACTGGCGACCCAGTAGCTAACGGCGATTTTGACCAAGCGAGTCAGAGTTGATTAAGAACACAAATTTGGTGGATTATGCGAATCTTGCTAATCCACTAAATTTGTGGCGGCAGAGCTATGTGTTTTCTTTAATACATGCATTGCAACGTATCCTACTTAGAGATTAGTTTGATCATGGTGGCCATTGAAACCGATAGTCTCGACTGTAGGCTGTGGTTCAAAAAAGCAAAAATTAAGAGACGTATGGAAGTTTTCCAATGCAAGCCTCAGAAAGCCGCAAAAGTTTATTTCATATTTCAGTTTGATGTAAGTGTTCTAACTACTTAGATGTAGCGGACGAATGAAAAGTGTTATTGAGTGCTTTCAGAGAATTTACCGTCACTGATTTGAGCTGTTAAGCGTGTTGAATCTCTCTTTCTTGGGAAGACTATCTCCAGAAGTATATAGAGATATATCTACCCATATGGAGATTAGCTATGATAGCTAGCTTAAGTGCCAAATTAAATTCAATCACCAAGGTTTTAGCCGGAGGATTTGTATTTTTACTGGCTCTTGTAGTTTGGTTAACCTATCAAATATCTAATCCAGCAGAAGATAAAGAATTAATGATTGATCCAGGCTCACTCATAGTTCACCAGGTTAGAGAAGTAAGTGAACTAACTACAGCAATGTTTGAAATGGATGCTGTAGTACCAGTAAGTGAAAAATGGGGTTTGTCGAAAAGTCAGCTGCTTTATATCGCTCATGGTGATGTGCGAGTTGGAGTGGATCTAAGTGAGTTTCAGTCTGACGATGTTCAGGAAGAGGATCATGAAATTACTGTGACCTTACCTCCACTCAAGGTTTTGGACAGTAAACTCGATTTGTTCCACTCGAGTGTTTATTCTTACGATCGAGGTTTTCTTGGATGGGGGCCTGATGTGGTGGACCTACAGGCACAAGCGCAACTTGAAGCTATTAGCAAAGTCGAAAAAGCAGCTTGTCAAGATTGGCTGATTCAAACAGCTAGTAATCGTGTTCAACAGACCGTCGAACATCTACTGAGCCAAGCTCTTAGTAGTAAAGGTTACAAAATTACTGTAAAGGCTCAGCTTCCTTCTGACAGTTCATGTGTCAGATCGCATGTCTAACAATTCTCATACATTACTTGAATATAAACGAACGATTCTTATCAATATCCGTGTGCGTAATATCCACCTCCACCACAATATCCGGCGGCGGGTCACTTCTCAGATCCAACAATATTACCAGCCACCTTAGGCTGATTCTGAATGTAGTAAGCATTATCCCAGCAATTCTCAGTATGACAAATGATACCTGAACAGCTGTTATAGCAGGGATAGTAGTACCATCATGACGTTGATCATTTAGGTTAAGTCCCTTGCGCCCTCCAGGCTGCTTCGATACCCTCGTAAATCAGTTTCGGCA
>JBCDIX010000006.1:0-151652 GCA_038748405.1 Cyanobacteria bacterium P01_H01_bin.21
ATCAGGTCTAGTCACCTGACATTAAAAGTAGGCATGATTCCTAGCAAAATCAATAGGTATCGCTACAGACTGACGTCAAGGTGTCCGTAATCCTGACTCATTCCCTAGCGAAAACAATAGGTATCTGAATGTCAGGCTTGCTCCACTGACTTCACTTACATCGATAGACGTCTTTCTCAATCTGGGTTCTAGAAGATTAGAAAGCCCAACTGGAAGCTCTTCTCAAAGACCGTTCTAAATCCCCATAGAATAGAGAGTTACGGTGTCTCCTCAGCTCGACTAAGCTATAACAAAATTCCTGTTTACCACCCGCCACAGTCAACGTATCGTTTCTTAGGAAAGCAGATGGAGAGAGTGCCCCAGTCCGCTAACAAGATCTCCAAAAGAAAGCCGTCAAAGATAGAACGCATTAAGGCTAATAGTAATTTTTTGCGCGAGCCCCTGGCGACAGAGTTAGCACAAGACACGACCCACTTTAGCGAAGCGGCTCTACAAATTCTCAAATTTCATGGGTCTTACCAACAAGATAACCGTGACAATCGAGTCAAAGGGCAAGAAAAAGACTACCAAATGATGTTACGGACAAGGACACCCGGCGGTGTTGTCCCCCCTCAGTTTTATCTCGCGCTAGATCGCCTGTCAGACACCTATGGTAACCACACCCTAAGAGTCACTAGCCGTCAAGCCTTTCAAATGCACGGTGTGCCCAAGCAAACTCTAAAAGTAGTCATCGGCGATATTATCCGCAGCATGGGGTCAACTCTGGGAGCTTGCGGCGACCTTAACCGCAATGTGATGGCACCAGCGGCCCCCTTTAAGCAACGTCCAGACTATCAGTATGCCTGGGAATATGCCCATAATGTGGCCAATCTATTTACACCCAAAACAGGGGCTTACTATGAAATTTGGATCGATGGCGACAAGATCATCAGTGGGGAAGAAGATTCCAAACAAAGAGTAGCCCGACAGCAACCCCTCAAGGCTGAAAAATTACCCGAACCGGTAGAACCCTTGTATGGTCCTAACTATCTCCCTAGAAAGTTTAAGTGTTGCGTGACAGTGCCAGGGGATAACTCTGTTGATGTGTATACCCACGACATTAGTCTGGTTGTCATGATAAATCCAGCTGGCGAGCTAGAGGGCTTTAATGTACTCACAGGTGGTGGCATGGGACGCACCCACAATAAAAAAGACACGTTTGCTCGTTTATCCGATCCCCTGGGCTATGTCGATAAAGATGATATCTACACACTCCTAACAACGATTGGTGCAATTCAAAGAGACTATGGCGATCGCACCAATCGTCTGCACGCCAGGATGAAATACCTGATTCACGATTGGGGTATCGACACCTTCAAAGCCAAAGTCGAAGCTCATTTTGGTAAACCTTTACAGCCCTTTCGGGAACTTCCCCCATGGCAGTATCAAGACTTTCTAGGATGGCACGAACAAGGGGATGGCAAACTGTTTCTCGGTATTTTAGTCGAGAATGGCCGGATTCAAGATGATGGCAGTCTCAGGCTAAAAACAGCTTTGAGAAAAATTATTCAGCAATTTAATTTACCGTTGCGCCTCACCCCTAACCACAATATTATTCTCTCTGACATCGAGCGATCGCAACAAAAAGCAATTAAAACAATTTTGACAACCCACGGTGTTGAAATTAACCCCCATCATCTCAATGGTCTGACTCGTTATTCCATGGCTTGTCCAGCATTGCCCACCTGTGGTTTAGCCATTACTGAATCAGAAAGAATCTTGCCCAGTGTTTTGGATCGCATTAACCAATTGCTAACGAAGCTAAACATGGCGAACGAACCCCTGGTGATTCGCATGACGGGCTGTCCTAATGGCTGTGTGCGACCCTATTTGGCAGAATTGGGGCTGGTCGGCAGTGGGCCTGGCATCTATCAAGTATGGCTTGGGGGCACTCCAGACGGGACTCACCTGGCTCGGCCCTGGGGGCAAAATCTACAGCTTGACAAATTAGAAGCGTTTTTAGAGCCCCTATTCCTTCATTTTCAAACTCACCGTGCTCAGAATGAACGCTTTGGTGCTTTCTGCAATCGGATTGGGCTTGAGAATTTAGGTGTGGCAAAAGGATAACGCCATTTACCCTTTGCCACACCGAGCGAACCGTTTGACCCTATCTAGCACTAGTGAACTCAATAGTTTAGGCTATCGGTACTCATCAACTGATAAAGCGCCTGCAGTCGGGTTTTGGCTTTGAGTTTGGCCAAGATATTGTTGATGTGAAATTTGACAGTGCTATCACTAATGTGGAGTTGCTCAGCAACCTCGCGATCGCGCAATCCTTTAACGAGCAGCGAGATCACCTCTTGCTCTCGTTGGGAAAGCTGTTGACGGGGTTGGGGGTTGAGACCCCATTCTTCTCCTCTCATAACAGCGGCAACCGCTGCTCGCAACTGGGTTGCGGTTGTGGAAAGATTGACCTGGGCTTTGACTCCGTTGGGTGCTCTGTGTGAGTTATGGTTGAGCCAGATTGTGCGATCGCACGTTTCCACCAAAGCCGGTTGATCGGTCAATAGAGGCACATGCCGTTCCCCACTCGCCTGCACCCTGAGTCCAGCAGCATACGCCAGCTGAGTAAAGCCCGTTTGCAATAGGGATGAACGGCATTGAACCCGCAGCGATACTTCTGACAACTTGTCTAAGGATGAAAATGTCAGGGAAATCTGCATTGCCCGAATACTGGTTTCGGTATTGATGTTGAGACGGCCACCAAAACAGGCTGCAATTGAGGATAAATCACCAAACGCAACACTCTCCCACGCCTGCTGTTCCTGGGGAACAATAGACTGGAGGGCCGCAATTGCCTCCAAAGAGACGGCATCTGCCGCATAGGTTAAACGACAGTAACTACAGTCTAGGGGGTTAAGTATTTCAGCAACGTTTAGAAAAAGTTGAGCCTGGGACACGTTAAGGCTACGTTCTGTCCCTAGAACGGTTAACTTTGTCTGACCTAGGATATAGGCCAAGCTCTCGGAGAGTGAAAGCTGAGCCAGGGTAGATTTTGGCTTGTTCTCTTGTCGCTCTTTTTGATGCAGCAAGGCCATTTCCAATGCGACTGTTAAAGTAGTACAAAACCCTAGCAAAACTTCTAAAAATTCTGACCTCATTGGATAATGGCCAAAGACCGCTAGCACTCCAATCACCTGATCAGAACTAGCTAGCGGGTACCCTGCAAAGCTAGTAATTTTATTGGCGATCGCCCATTCAGGATATTTCACCCAAGATTCTTCAGCCAGGTTATTGCTCAATAGCGATATACGATTTTGAGCAATTCTGCCAATCTTAAACTCTCCCATGGGGATGCGGCTAAACGAACCGTCTGTGTGAGTATACAAACCCGAGGATGCCGCCAATCGCAACAGTTTACGATCGGGTTCCACTAACCAAATGCGAGCAAATGCGCAGTTAAACTGCTTAACCAGACCATCCGTTGCTAAGCGTGCAATGTCATCTAAATTCAAGGAAGTAGAAAAGCGTTGAGCGATTTGATTGGCCCGCTGCAAATCCCAAACTAACCTTGTATCATCCAGCATGGTAGAAAATCGTTAGGGTCAGCAACTTGTCTGACCTTACGCCATAATAACCATCAACAGTGCATGAGCAGGCAAACGAGTGATGGCCCAGCATGCGATTTTGACGGGCATTTCTGCTTAAATCAGAAACAGGCGATTGCTACTCAGGCTATCCGTAATTGCTGAATATCCTGAATAGGGGGTGCCCCAAACATACGAGAATATTCACGGCTAAACTGGGATGGGCTTTCATACCCCACCTGATAGGCCGCATGGGTTGCATCGGCGTCTTCAGCCAGCATCAGACGACGCGCTTCTAATAGCCGCAACTGTTTTTGATACTGCAGCGGGCTCATTGAGGTGACTGCTTTAAAGTGGCGATGGAAAGACGAGGCAGACATATTAGCGTGCTCTGCCAGTTCCTCAACTCTCAACGATTGGGCAAAGTCAGCTTTGATCCGTTCGAGCACACCAGCAATACGCTGCATGTTGCTGCCAGAGGTAGCAATTTGACGGATGGCTTCGCCCTGTTCACCCATGAGCAGACGGTAGTAGATTTCGTGGATGATGAGGGGTGCTAGAAATGGAATATCCTGCGGTGTATCCAAAAGCTGGGTCAGTCTGAAAGCACAATCAAGCAGGGGGAGATCGATATGGCTGACCAGTAGCCCGCGACAGGAGCGTTCTTTTGTCCCTGCTCTGGGTTGTGTCTCTGTTCTAGATTGAACCTGGGTAACAATCTCGTAGAGTTCCATCGGGGCAAGTTTTACTAGAAGACCCAAAAAGGGTTTGTTAGGGGTCGCCTCTACATGAAACCCTCTAACAGGTAGTTCAACAGAAACTACCAGATGCTGCGCAACACCGTAGTGATACGTTTCTTCACCAAGCAATATCTTCTTTTTCCCTTGAACGATGATGGCAAGTGCTGGTTCGTAGACGCTGCATACCGTCGTGGCGGCATCATCTCGCATAAACTCTAGCTGAGCGATCGCAGTCGGGTGCAATCCATTCCCCTTGGCGTCTGTGTATTGAGCTGCCCGCACTGCCAATTCTGCACAGCGGCTGGCGATACTCCTGTCGGAAGGACTGTGCGCCATCGCATCATGATGAGTCGTTTTAGTCTTCATGCTGGGTTTGGACGCCTGCAATCGTTGTCTATAGATTCATTATAGAAAATGGTCTTCCGACTAACCGATGGGTTTGGCAGGATTAGGCAAATACCTGCCAGGTTTGGGTATTCAGAGCATATTTCTTGCAGTCTATGATTGACCCATGTTAAGCAAAGACTGAAAGGATAAGGCAATGACACAAACCACTCAAAAAATTGCGTTAGTGACCGGATCAAGCCGAGGGTTAGGCAAAAACACTGCATTGACCCTGGCCCAGCAAGGCATCGATGTGATTGTCACCTATCGCAGCAGTGCGGCTGAGGCCAATGAGGTTGTCTCTAACATCCAAGCGATGGGCCGCAAAGCGATTGCCCTACAGCTGGATAGTTCTAATACTCGAACGTTTGAAGATTTTGTTGACCAGGTAAAACAAGCTCTGCAAAATACCTGGCAAATCGACCGCTTTGATTTCTTGGTCAACAATGCCGGAATTGGACTTAATCGCCCGTTTACCGAGGTCACTGAAGACGATTTTGATCGTCTGTTCAACATTCATGTCAAAGGCGTTTTCTTCCTCACACAGAAACTCTTGCCCTTGATCAACGATGGCGGACGCATTATTAATCTTTCGTCAGGACTGGCGCGATTTACCTTGCCAGGGCAATCTGCCTATGCCAGCGCTAAAGGGGCCGTTGAGGTGTTGACCCGATATCTAGCCAAGGAGCTAGGTGAACGACAAATTAGAGTAAACGTCGTTGCACCAGGTGCAATCGAAACTGATTTTGGCGGGGGTGCCGTCCGCGACAATCTAGAACTCAACAATTTTATTGCATCCCAAACGGCGCTCGGACGGGCGGGGGTGCCAGATGATATTGGCGGTGCGATCGCATCTTTACTCGCTGAAGACAACCGCTGGATTAACGGTCAGAGAATCGAAGTCTCCGGCGGCATGTTTCTTTAATCCAATTTATGAAACAGTCAGGATCTCCACCCCTTCTTTTGTTACAGCAACAGTATGCTCAAACTGAGCAGAGAGTTTCTTATCTTTTGTAACCACAGTCCAACCATCGGGCAGAAATTTGAGATTATGAGTCCCTTCGCTCAGCATTGGTTCAACGGTAAAGACCATCCCTGGACGTAATTTCAAACCACTTCCCCTTTTTCCATAATGGGGAATTTGCGGCTCCATATGAAACTGTCTCCCAACGCCATGCCCAACCATATCCCGTACAATTGAGAACCCATTCGCCCCAGCATATTCCTGAATGGCAGCGCCAATGTCCCCAATTCTTGCACCGGGTTTAATTTCAGCAATCCCTCGCATCATGCTTTCTTGAGTCACTTCAATGAGTTTTCGAGCCACTGCTGATGGGTTGCCAACGAGAAACATTCTAGAAGTGTCACCGTGATAACCATTGAGGACGGGAGTCACATCGATATTGATAATGTCTCCGTCTTTCAGGATTTGTTTAGAGTTCGGAATCCCATGACAAACAACTTCATTGACGCTGGTGCAAATTGAACCTGTGAAAGGTGGATGGTTGGGGGGCGCATAGCCCAATGTAGCACTGGTTGCACCGTGAGCTTGTATCCAGCACTCTGCTTCATCATTGAGTATCTGGGTACTAATTCCGGGTCGTACCATGGGCTCTAGATGCTTGAGGAGATTCGCAGCGAGTTGTCCAACTTGACGCATCTTGTCCAATTCTCTGGCAGAGAGTAAGACAATTCCGCTATTGGCTGACGGTTTCAAAAGACCTGTGTTGGCTGAAAGCAAAGTTTGATGGGTCATGCTGAAGGTTTTAATAGTCTTGCTAGGCCATGCTAGCACAGCACGGTCTAGCACAACACGGGTCGGTCTAATCCTTGTATCCTGAATGATAGGAAGCTAAGGAAAGTAGGCATTGAAAATGGGCGGGAAAACAGATCTCGATAGAGTAGTAGCTTATGTCCCTTCCGAGTGGAAAAAGGAACTCGAAGCATGGGCAGAAGCGGAGGAACGTTCTGTCTCTTGGGTAGTTGCCAAGTTAGTTGATAAAGCTTTGCAGGAACGTCGCCAGCAGCAAAATCCCCTTAAAGCAGCAAATTTGGGCTAAAGCTGGCGTTTAAGACGCAAGCATAGCCCTAGGGATGTTTTATCCAAAAGTTGCCGCTGGAGTGCTTAGCGCAAAGATACCTGACAATGAAGTTTGATTCCTAGACTGCGCCTTCTTCATCATGGAGAACTGGAACTAAGCCATGGAGGTTCATTGCAAGGAATTCAGGATCGTCTAATCCCCGCCATAGCTACCACCGGTGTTCCTATGTTCGTATATAAGTTCTAGTTCGTCTAAGGTCTACAGGACCTTTTGAACGTTAAACGACATGCGTCGTCCCCAAATTGTGACAGTTGCAGTTATTTAGGTAAGTTGAAATAAATGAAGTGTGAGGCATAACGTTGCCCATCACCCGTCGCAGAGAATCTCTATAGCATACCGAGCAACTCTCAACGGTCGGTGTGCATGGGCGTGTTAGGCATCGAAACCGGACGATGGAAGTGGACAGATTTCCATGGCTTGAATCAAGCCACCATTAAAGGTATAACGATGACCGACGTGCCCATCAGTAAGCACAGTTCCAGCCGGATCGCGCACAACCTGATGAACCTCGACCAGAATCTGCCCATCCTCCTTTGGATTGAAGGCAATCGGCTCGACGAGTGCGTCAATCTCGCTCCCCTGCTCCGTCCAGTAAGCGCGGACTTCTTCCGGCCCACTGACAAAACCGCCTTTGAACGCCCTTGGCCAATGCACATCGGGAGTCATGAGGGCGAGAGCGGCATCAAGGTCACGCGCATTGAAGGCTGCATATGCTGCGCGTAGCAGTTCGATTTCTGATGTAGGTTGATCTGACATAATGTCCGCAAAGGAAATGGATAACATCCCTACAATAGGGGTGACCTCAACCTGCCGTCTCATCCAATCCTGCTAAAGTTATCCTAATCCTGCTTGGAATGTGAAACCTTGACTCGGTAAGGCCCATGGTGAATCCTGCAATCTCCACGCTTGACTTTGCAAACAAAGAGGATGCAGCGCAAGTACTTCCACAGGCACCCCTCATCGACAGCTACCTTACCGGGTGGAAAGGGTTAACCTTCACCCACTACTGCCATTCTCCTCATGAAACGGTAGAGCATTGTCTTCTACAACATTCGCTGGTAATCGCAGACTCCAAAAGTTGCTTTCAGGTAAAGCGTCGTTTGGACGGCAAATTTCAACACTATGCCCATGGCAATGGGCGTGTAGATATTATCCCAGCATTTCTAAATCATTGGACAAACTGGGATCGGGAAGTTGAATTTTCGGTGATTGCGATTTGTCCAACATTGCTGAGTCAAGCTGCTCAGCGTGAAATAGAACTGATTCCACAGCTGTCGATCAATGATCCGATAATCCAGCAATTGGCTCTCTCGCTCAAGGTGGAAATCCAAACGGGTTGTCTGTCTGGCAGGCTGTATGGCGAGGCACTAGGCACAGCACTTGCTGCTCGTTTAGTGCAGAACTATGCCGTCAGCAAGCCCCCGCCTTCACTTAAGGTCAAAGCCTACGGTTTACCCCAGTCACAGCTGGCGCAAGTCATTGATTATATGAAGGAGAATTTGGCACAAGATTTGTCGATTTTGGATTTGGCCACATTGACCAACATGAGCGAATCTCACTTTAGTCGATCCTTTAAGCAATCAGTGGGAATTACGCCCTACCAATATTTGATGCAACAACGGGTGGAACAAGCTAAACAATTACTGAAACAACAATCGATTGCAATTAGCACCATTGCCCTAGATTGCGGCTTTGCCAATCAAACGCATCTAACAAAAGTCTTCCGTCGGATGACAGGAATGACACCCAAAACTTATCAACAGATCTACGCACTGTAAAATGTGAGTCTACTGAGCCAGACGGACGACTACACTAGATGCGAACGGTGGCTCCGCTGGACTAGTCGGCAATCACGGCAGTGACAATTAAGCGCTGCCAGAGGGGCGCTGTCACATTCGTAGCGTATGGCACCGCATGCGCAGCCACCTGAAAATGGAACATTCATAAAACACCTGAAATTTGATGGACCAATGATTTTACGATAGAGGAAGGGTCTTCTTGCCGCCAAGCGATCGCAAGCTCCAGTGTGGGTGCAGGGCCACTAATCGTAAGCTGCTTTAAACCATTGGGTTCAAGACATTCCATCCCTGACGCAATAAAGTGAATACCCTGCCCTGCCATCAACAAAGCCATACAACTTTGATCGTCAGCCTTCTGTAAAATTCGCGGTGAGAATCCTGCCATCGTGCAGCATCGCAGAATGTCATCATACATCGCTGGATTTTCAGCACGGGGATGGAAGATAAAAAGGTCACTGGCAAAATCTGTCAGCTTTGCCGCTGAGTGATTAGCCATTGGATGACTGGTGGGAACTGCTAACTTCATGGGTTCTCGATACACTGACTTGGTGGCAAGCAGTTCTGAATACATAGGCATATAGATAAAGCCAATATCGATTTCCGCGCTGCACAACTCATTCAATTGCATGTCGGTTGTGCGTTCTCGCAGATCTAACTCAATTTCTGGAAAGTCTTCTCGGCATTGATTAATAAACTGTGGCAACACCTTATAAAGCGCCAAAGGAACATAGCCTACCCTTAAAATATTTGAGGCTTTCGATGTTGCGTGACGAATGCGTCTTGCCGTTTCATCTGCATACAGTACCAATCCCCTTGCCTCTCTCAAAAGACTCTGACCGGCCTCAGTCAACGCTACTCTGCGAGTAGTACGCTCAAATAGAGAAACGCCTAGTTCTTGTTCTAATTGACGAATGCGACGGGTCAATGGCGGCTGCGATATGTGCAGCTTCTCAGCCGCTTGCCGGAAATTTAACTCTTCAGCCAGCACGATAAAACAGCGGAGGTCTTTAATGTCCATCAATTGATACTTTTTAGGTATAAATATTCTAGCTAAAATAAAATCAATACTTTTGCAAAAGTAGATTAGCTTTAGATCGTAGTTTCTTATCAATCGTAGTCATGAGTTGGACAAAGCTGGCTCGTCGTACTTTCCTGATGCTGTCAGGTGCCGCTTCAACCGTCATGCTCGCTTCGCAGAAAGGACTTAAAATCATCGTGAATGACCTACAAGCTAAGAGCCCATCGATTGAGCCAGGTGTTAATCAAAGCGAGCCAAGCCGGTTTGATGTGATTGTGATTGGAGGCAACTTTGCTGGACTGTCAGCCGCAATCCAAATCGCGCGTACCCGTCGCCAGGTGTTAGTAATTGACGCGGGCAAGCCTAGAAATCGCTTCGCCGAAGCTTCTCACGGGGTTCTGGGGCATGATGGGCGCTCTCCCGAACAAATTGCTCAAATTGGCCGTGAACAACTATTGGCATACCCGACAGCCCACTTTGTTGAGGGTAAAGCAATCCGTGCAGAACGCCAGCAGGACGAGTCTTTCTGGGTAGAGCTAGAGTCGGGAATGCGCTACTGGAGCCAAAGAATTATCCTGGCGATAGGCGTTGTTGACCATTTGCCGGAAATCCCAGGGTTAGCGGAACGGTGGGGAAAAACGGTTAATCAATGTCCATACTGTCACGGCTATGAACTTGCCGGGGGTAGTTGGGGCGTACTTTACACCGGAGAAGCTTCTTTGCATCAAGTCAAGCTGATTCTGGACTGGAGTGATCATGTTGTTTTGTTTTCAAACGGCTCTGATCAGATCAGCGCTGATATTCGAACCGATCTCGAATCGTATGGAATTACTATTGAAAATGCACCGGTCGAATCCCTGGTCGGTGAAGGCGACAATCTTAGCGGCGTCAAACTCAAAGATCGGCGAACCATACCGATTAAAGCTCTGTTTATTGTTACTCAGTCTTCTATTGCAAGTCCACTGGTCTCACAGCTTGGATGTGAGCTAGAGGATGAGGCGTTTGGTCCGATGATCAAAACTAGCAATTCAAAGGAAACAACTACAGCAGGAGTTTTTGCCGCTGGTGATGTTGCTCGTCCCTTTGCCAGCGCGACTTTAGCCGCTGCGGATGGCGTATTAGCAGGTGTATTTGCTCATCAGTCTTTAGTGATGGGCAGTAATCCCTAGCATCGCTAGAAAAATTACCTTGAGCGATCTCGTTATCCTATGCGACCTAAGCGTCCACTGAGCAGTTAATCTTCATGCTGACCGCAAACGTTCAATATCTTGAATGGGTGGTGCACCGAACATACGCGAATATTCACGACTGAACTGCGATGGGCTTTCATAGCCAACCTGATAAGCCGCTTGGGTTGCATCGGCGTTTTCGGCAAGCATCAGTCGACGTGCTTCCAACAAGCGCAGTTGCTTTTGATATTGCAGCGGGCTCATGGACGTAACTGCTTTAAAGTGGCGATAGAAGGATGCCGGTGACATGTTGATCTGCTCAGCTAACTCATTGATCTGCAACGAGTTGGCAAACTCAGCCTTAAGCCTTTTAATCACCGTAGCAACACGCTGCATACTGCTGCCCGCTGTAACAATCTGGCGAACAGCTTCACTTTGTTCACCGCTCAGCAGACGATAATACATCTCTCGAATGACCATGGGCGCTAGGAACGAAATATCCTGTGGCGTATCCAGAAGTTGGGTCAACCGGATAGCACAATCTATCAATGAGCCATCAGCATCGCTTACAAATAAGCCTCTCCTAGAGCTTTTCGGCTTGTCTGAGTTGGTTTGAAGTTGACCCATGATGTCGCAAATTTGGACAGGATCTAAACTCAACTTAAAGCCTAAATATGGTTTGCTTGGCGTCGCTTTGACGATAAACGCTCGCAGCGGCAAATCGACTGAAACGACCAAATACTGAGCTGCACTATAGTGATAAATCTCTTCCCCCAGCAAGATTTCTTTTTTACCCTGCACCATAAGCGCAAACGTCGGTTCGACGACTCCGCCCATGTCGGTGGAAACCGTTGACTCCCGCATCAATTGCAGCTGGGGAATAGCCGTTTTGTAAACACCACTGCTTTGGTTATCGATGTGCTGAGTAACTAATGCTGCCAGTTCATGGCATCGACTCATCGCTCGATTGGGGCTCAGTTTTGCAACTGTCATGATGCGCTCTCATCGGATAGCGATACTTCTATACATGTTGTACTTCCTCAATCATTATGAGCCTATTTGAGAGGATTAGGCAATAGCCTGCGAGGTTTGTGTATTTAGAACCGGCTTTGCTATGCCTATGATGAACTTGAACAAAACGAGATGAGACAAAAAGGCAATATCTTAATAAGTGAGAACGTCATCATGTTGACCGTAAAAGATAAGGTTGTTGCAATTACCGGTGCTAGCAGCGGTATTGGTAAAGCAAGTGCTAATTTACTGGCGCAGAACGGTGCCAAAGTTGTTTTAGGGGCGCGGCGAACTCAACGGCTCGAAAAAATCACCGAAACGATTCGTGCCCATGGCGGCATCGCAGAATTTAAAGCTCTGGATGTCAGCGATCGCGAGGACATGAAAGCTTTTATTCATTTTGCTAGAGACACATTTGGTCGCGTTGATGTCATCTTCAACAATGCTGGTGTGATGCCACTCTCACCGATGAATGCTTTGAAGGTGGATCAGTGGGACAAGATGATTAATGTCAATGTTTTCGGTGTATTAAATGGAATCGCTGCAGGTCTGCCCGTTATGGAGGCGCAGGGTAGCGGCCAATTTATCAATACAGCCTCGATTGGTGCACATACTGTAGTGCCGACAGGAGCTGTTTATTGCGCAACTAAGTATGCTGTTTGGGCCATTTCAGAAGGATTACGTCAGGAGTCACCAGCGATTCGGGTCACGACTCTTTCTCCCGGCGTCGTTGAAACAGAGCTGGGCTCTGACATCACTGAATCATCAGCAAAGGACGCTCTGCAGAAATTTCGCAAAATCGCACTCACTCCAGATGCGATCGCAAGAGCTGTCTTATATGCCGTATCTCAACCCGATGACGTTGATGTCAATGAAATCATCGTTCGGCCCACTGCTAGCGCCTTCTGAACCGAATGAGTCAAATTTTAAGGCTGCTATCGTAGCGAAGCAAATCAATCAGCAAGGGTATTATCATGATTAAACCATTTCGGTTTTTGGCGATCGCACTACTCGTGACAACCTATAGTGCTGTGGGACAAACATCGAGCCAACCTAAGTCGACAACACCCAGTAAAAAGGCCATCGTCGAAACAAGTTTTCAGCAGTGGCAAGCGGGCACTGGCTCTCCTTTCGAGCTGTTATCAGAAGATATGCGCTGGACAATCAGCGGCTTTAATCAGTACGCGGGCACCTATACGCAAGAACCTTTTCAAGCGCTGGTTGAACCCTTCAATGAGCGCATAGCTGAGCCTTTGAGGCCAACGGAGTGGCAGGTTTATGAGGATGGTAACGTTGTTATTATCCACTTTGATGCTGAAACGATTCTGATTAATGGTGAGCAATACAGGAACAGCTATGCTTGGTTTTTTACCTTCGAAGGAGAAGAAGTCACGGAAGTTACTGCATTTTTGGACATGCCAGCTTTTGAAGAGGTTTTGAACATGGAGATTGAACAACAGTCAACGAAGTGACTGATCGGACGATACCTAACGACAAAGCTCAACGGCGGTTAATTGTTTTAACTTCTTCTGGATGTTTAGAATACGCCGTTGCAGCGTGGTTTGTAAGCCCAGCATGGACGTGAACTAGCGATCCCAATTATTGCCATCCGTCATGAACGCCAATGGACTTTGAGATTGCTCTATTGTCTTTTCTACAATATCTAAAAGCATTCAGTTGAAAACCATACTGTAATGAGCCGCCATCCCATTCGTCATCTGATAAGGCCAAGAGATACTCAAATGTACGGTTGGCCGTTCCGGCCCAACTGGGTGCATCCTGTTCACCGTAATCAGGATAGCCACCAACCTTAGTGCCCGGACAAGTTGAGAGACAATACTGGTATTGCGCCAGCGGATCGTCCTGTTTCTCTTCCCAATTCCAGATAGTTTGCTGCTCATCCATGCTGAGCAGGCCAATGTAAGGATATTCGACGATAATTTCTGGTTGGACCCGACACTCATGAACGACAAACATGCTTTCATGATTCTCATAGATAGGGATAAGCACATTGTCAGCGGAGAGAGTCTTTGAATTTCTCCAATAGACTTCAATTTTTGGATTGTACCCCCACTCCTCGTACGCTTGCGGATACCACAATAACTGAAGTAGGTCATTGCCATTAGGAAATGGCAACATCGGCGCGTCGAAACGCCGTAGCTGCAGAACGGGCACGGCGGGACATGACTTCGTCGGACAAATGGGGTGTGGCTCGCCTGCTGGCCAGACGATCGGCCCGCCGATCTTACTCGATGTGACGCCAACCCCTTGCTCGCGACGTGGATGGAGTCGAAGTGCTTCGCGTGCTGCCCCACGCAGGAACGGGAACAGTTCCTCAAGCTGATAGAGTGGCTGTCGTGTTGTCAACTGCATGGCGAGCTTGAGTTTATCTATTATCGCTGACACATTGCTCTCAACCACCCATACCAATTAGCCAAACCTTCTCCTGAAGTTGCCGAGAGCTGAAAAATTTTCAGGTCAGGATTTACCTGACGAGCATAGTCAAGACAGCGATCCACATCAAAATTCACGTAGGGCAACAGATCAATTTTAGTTAGCACCATTACCTGACTTGCCCGAAACATATGGGGATACTTAATCGGTTTATCTTCGCCCTCAGTCACTGACAGCATGGCGACTTTGGCCTTTTCCCCCAGGTCGAATAATGCGGGACAAACCAGGTTGCCTACATTCTCGATTAGCACCAGTGAATTGTTTGGCGGGTCTAATGTTTCTAAACCTCGCTCTATCATGGCGGCTTCTAGATGACAGCCAGTCCCTGTATTGACTTGAATCGTCGGACATCCTGTTGCAGCAATTCTCTCTGCATCCTGAGCGGTCTCTTGATCGCCCTCAATCACTGTGATGGGAATATCAGCCTTTAGATCTTCAATCGTCTTCACCAGCAATGTAGTTTTTCCAGCACCAGGAGAACTAACCAGATTCAGGGCCGTAATCTGACGGCTCTTGAGCCAACCTCGATTTTGTGCCGCAATCAGACTGTTTTTAGAGAGAATGTTTTGCTCTAACGTGAGCGTGTTATTGGCAGGCTGGGGTTTAGTTGTCTCATGATGCGCATGTTCTGTATGGCTATGGGTTACAACCGTGCCAGCTGCCATTGTGTGGGTATGCTCAGCTTCAGGATGAGAGGCGTGATGATGGTGTCCGGAATCTCCCTGATCAATCCGTGTGAGTGTTGCTTTGGCTCCATCGGAGCAACCACAGGTTACGCACATAGTACTTCTGTCTCCAGTTCTTTAATGGTCAGTTCTTCGCCTTGAATGATGTCGAGACGGGTATTGCCGCAGTCACACACGCCAAAGGGTTGACTCAGCTCAATCTCACGATTGCAATCTTGACACTTTCCCAAACCCGGTCGCTCTAAAATCTCCAGCGTTGCCCCTTCTAGCACCGTTCCCTGGGCACAGACATCAAAACAAAACCGGATGGCTTCGGGCATAATCGCCGTGAGCTGACCAACCTCTAGAGTGATGCGCTGCACTTTAGCACCGTGGGCATGTTCGGTGGCGATCGCAACGATATTTTGCGTAATTCCTAGTTCATGCATTAGCAAATCCTCGGTAGCTGATCGTCCACTAGCCGGTCAATCACCCGCTCGGTGCCAAAGCCGGTTTTTAGCGAGACCCAGTGACCATAGGTGACCTGACCGATGATTTGGCTGTGGGTGCCCGTGGGATGCGATCGCATCGCTGCCAACACATCATTGGCTCGCTCTGGCGGCACCACCACCACTAGCTTGCCTTCATTCGCCAGATACAGCGGGTCTAACCCCAGCAGCTCACACAACCCTTGAACTGCATCGTCTACAGGAATCTGGTCTTCAATCAGCTGAATCCCCACCCCAGCACTTTCAGCAAACTCATTTAACACTGTTGCCAGTCCCCCACGGGTGGCATCCCGCATTGCCCTTACCTCCGGGCAGGCTGCAACAATCGTATCCACTAACCCATTTAACGGCTGGCAGTCGCTTTGCAAATCGGTTTCTAACGACAGCTCTCCACGAGAGACCATAATTGTGGCCCCGTGGTTACCAACGGGGCCATTCACCAATACCACATCCCCCGACTGAATATGCACTGCTGCCGGAGTCACCCCCGTCCGCATCACCCCAATACCAGCAGTATTAATAAATAACTTATCCGCACCGCCGCGCGGCACCACCTTGGTGTCCCCCGTTACGATAGTTACACCTGCTTCTTTCGCTGCTGCCGCCATGCTGGCAACAACCTGCCGCAGGGTCTTCATTGGTAGCCCTTCTTCTAAAATCATGGCGCAGGTAAGATAGCGAGGAATGGCCCCACTCACTGCCAGGTCGTTGACTGTACCATTCACAGCCAGCGTGCCGATGTCTCCCCCAGGAAAGAAGATAGGATCAACCACAAAAGAATCGGTGGTAAAGGCAAGGCGATCGCCCTGGGATGTTAACTCATCCAGGGGAATCCGAGCCTGATCTTCCATTGCTCCGGAAGAGACCGCTGCAAATTCTTTAACAAACAGTGCCTCGATTAGGTCTTGCATGGCGCGACCGCCGCTGCCGTGGGCCAGGGTAATGGTTTTATCGCGGAGACGAGGCGTTTTTTTAAAGGTGGGTTTATCAAGGGAGAGTGTCATAGGAGGCAAGAGAGAAAAGGGGAGAGAAAAGTTAACTTTGTTCTAGTCTTATTAAGAATTGACCAGTTCTGGCACTGCTTGAGGTCGCCCATATTTGTAATAAGCAGCACAGGCTCCTTCGGAAGAAACCATACAGGCCCCAATAGGATGCTCAGGCGTACAGCCAGTGCCAAAGACTTTGCACTCCCAGGGTTTCTTTACACCTTTGAGAATGTCGCCACAGGCGCAGGCTTTGTGGTCTGCCACCTGACGATGAGGCAGAGTAAATTTAGCTTCAGCGTCAAAGTGGGCATAGTCAGGGTGCATCTTGAACCCAGATGCAGCAATATCTCCTAACCCTCGCCATTCAAACTGTTCCCGTACCGTAAAGACCTTCGCAAGAGCCTCTAACGCAACAGTGTTACCGTCCTCGCTTACCAGGCGGGCGTATTGGTTTTCGACTTCACAGCGGCCATCTGCCATCTGACGCAACACCATCCACAGCGATTGCAAAATATCCAGTGGTTCAAAGCCTGAGACTGTTACTGGCTTGTGATATCGCTGGGCAATCACCTGATAGGGGCGGGCCCCAATCACCATGCTCACATGGCCGGGGCCAATAAACCCATCTAGCTGTAGATCGGGGTTGCTGAGCAAGGCTTCTAATGCAGGTACTACCAATACATGGTTGCAAAAGAGACTAAAGTTTTTAATGCCCAGACTCTCGGCGTGCAATACGGTTAACGCTGTACTCGGGGCCGTTGTCTCAAACCCGATGGCAAAGAAGACCACTTCTCGATCGGGGTTCTTTTGGGCAATAGTTAAGGCATCAAGGGGAGAATAGACCATGCGAATGTCAGCCCCTTCTGCTTTGGCCTGCAGCAGGCTCTGCTTGGAGCCAGGGACCCGCATAACATCACCAAAGGTGGTGAGAATCACGTCAGGATTTTGGGCCAGTGTGATCGCATCGTCCAACCGACCCTTGGGCATAATGCATACCGGACAGCCCGGACCATGCACCAGTTCAACCGTAGACGGCAGTAAAGACTCCAGACCATACTTAAAGATCGAATGGGTATGCCCACCGCACACTTCCATAATCTTGATGGGACCTGGGCGTGTCTGAGTGAGCTGCTTGCCCAATGCCTCAATCTGTTGCAGCAGTCCCTGAGCTTTTTTTGGATCGCGAAATTCTTGAACGTACTTCATTAGTCGTTTCTCTCAACCTTTTCCTAAACCACGTTTCCTGAGGCAGTTGCTAGAGACTCTTGCACTTCTGCCATCTCCGTCAACAGGTCCAGGGTAATTTGAGCTTCCTTGGGGTCAATGCGATTCATGGCAAAGCCCACATGCACCAATACCCAATCTCCGACACAGCTCTCTACTGGATGATCTTCATCCACAACACAGGCAATATTCACCTGCCGCCGCACTCCGCTAACATCGACCATGGCTAATTTCTGAGCCACATCGGTCACTTCTAAAATTTGTCCTGGAATTCCTAAACACATGGATTCGCCATCCTTTGAGCAGCATCACTCATATCTCAACGTTCGCCCTAAAATCCCTAATCCCTTCGATTTGGCGTCCTTTTCTTAAGGGTTTGTCAACAAAAGTTTGGAAATGGGTTGAAAGATCGTTATTCTCATAAGAATTTTTGTCTGGCGGTTGCGATCGCAACCTGCCCTAACGACAGTCCACCATCATTTGGCGGCACCTCATGGGGTGTGAGAACGCTTAGCCCTCGCTGACGTAAGCGCTCTTGCACCGCCATGAGCAGCACCTGATTCTGGAATACGCCGCCAGAAAGCACTACCTGACTAAGCTGGTGGCGGGCGGTTAAGTCAATCGCTAAATCTGAAACTGCCTGAGCTAATCCATGATGGAATCGGGCCGCGATAACAGATTTCTCGATACCCTGCTGTAAGTCTTTCAACAACTCAGGCCATAGGGTGTTAGCAGACAGCACTAATGGTTCGCGGTCTGAACGCACCGTAAATGGATAGGGGTCAACTACATCTGACTGAACTAGCGCCTCTAGCTCAATGGCTCCCTGGCCTTCGTAACTGGCCGCGTCGCGACAACAGCCCACCGCTGCAGCTACAGCGTCAAACAACCGTCCGGCTGATGAAGCCAGGGGCGATCGCAACTGAGTTGTCAGCATCTGGTCTAAAACAGAGCGTGGTTTCTCTGCCAAAAACTGCACCAGCTCCAAATCACCAAACTGAGTGTGCAAAGTCTCCCAGCCCAGAGCTGACATCAGTTGAGCATAGGTATTTCGCCAGGGCTGTCGTGTTGCCTGCGCACCCCCCAATATGGTCATCGGCTCAAAGTGAGCCACCCGCTGAAAGTCGCGGTAGTCAGCCACCAAAAACTCTCCACCCCAAAGCGTTCCGTCTGCGCCATAGCCCAGGCCATCCAAAGCGATTCCCAACACTGGCTTTGTATCGATGGGTAACCCATGCTCCACCATACAGGCCGCAATGTGGGCATGGTGATGCTGAATTCCGTAGAGAGGGACATTCTGTTTTTGAGCTAGATCTTGAGCCAACTGGGTAGAACGATAGTCTGGATGTAGGTCAGCCGCAATAGCCACTGGCTGATGCTCAAACAGCTGCTGGTATAGAGCCAGCGTTTCTTCATAGGCAGCAAATGCTGTGGCTTCCTCCAGATCCCCCAGATGCTGCGACACAATTGCTTCGCCTGAGCGTCCTAAACAAAACGTACTCTTAAGTTCTCCCCCCACGGCCAAAATCGATGGTGCATCGGCAAAGCCATCCGGTAGCTGGATAGGTTCAGGTGCATAGCCTCTGGCCCGTCGCAGCGTTTGTCTCTGTCCTGCAACAATGCGTACCACAGAGTCATCTACCCGATTTACAATCTCGCGGTCGTGGAGCAAAAAGTAGGTGGCAATCGAACCCAACTTTTCCCGAGCAGCCTCGTTATCAATACACTGTGGCTCATCGGTCACATTTCCGCTGGTCAACACAATAGGCCGATTCATCCGCTTAAGCATCAGATGATGTAGCGGCGTGTAGGGGAGCATAACGCCGAGGGTGGGGATGTGGGGGGAGACTGAGGGGGAGAGGAGTTTTGAGTTTTGAGTTTTGAGTTTTGTAGACGCTCTTGCCGTTTCCCGGAGGGTATTTTGAGTTGTAGGTCGGGTTGAGAATGTTTCTGTCTCCTGACTCCTGGTCCCCAGCTTCTGCCGCCTCTTTAAAACCACAATCGGCGCTGCCGGACTCTCTAACAACGCTTTCTCTGCCTCACTGACCTCACAGTAGGGTTCAATTACGGATAGATCCCGCACCATCAGGGCAAAGGGTTTGTGGTAGCGGTGTTTGCGCTGGCGCAGTTGATTGACGGCCTCATCATTGGTGGCGTCGCAGGCGAGATGGATGCCGCCGATGCCTTTGATGGCGACAATCTCGCCCCGCTGAAGTAGAGTGCAGACAGCGTCAACGTCGTCGAGCATGGAGAACATGTCGGCTACGACAGGCTTACTGTCAGCGCGTTCGAGCCAGGCGCGGGGACCACAGTGATAGCAGGCAACAGGCTGGGCATGAAATCGTCGGTTTAGAGGGTTGTCATATTCTTGCTGACAGGTGGGACACATGGGAAACGTGGCCATGCTGGTGTTGCCCCGGTCATAGGGTATAGCGCGAATAATGCTGAGTCGAGGGCCGCAGTGGGTGCAATTGGTAAAGGGATAACGATAAAAGCGACCAAACGGGTCAAGGCTATCGGCTAAACATTGAGGACAGGTGGCGGCATCTGGAGAGATTTGAGTACGACTTTGTCCTGTGCGACTAGGGGTAATTTCAAAGGAAGTCTGAGGAATCGAGGTATTTTCAACCGAGTAGCGTTCGATAGTCTCAATTTTGGCCAGAGGAGGCGCACTAGGCTGGAGCTGTTCGAGAAAGTTCTCTATCTGTCCTGGTTTGCCAGCCACTCGAATGATTACTCCGGCACTGTCGTTATACACTTCACCCCGCAGATTGTAAGCTTGGGCTAGCTGATACACCATCGGTCGAAAGCCAACGCCCTGCACCGTACCTTTTACCCGCACCTCAGCTGCTGTTTGAACAGGTCTGGGAAGATTTGCCACCATTGAAGTTATACCGACTGGTCCTCCAGCTGCCACACCATAACGCGGTTGTTGCCAGAGTCTGCGATCGCAACC
Organism: Cyanobacteria bacterium P01_H01_bin.21; assembly: GCA_038748405.1. GTDB lineage: Bacteria > Cyanobacteriota > Cyanobacteriia > Phormidesmidales > Phormidesmidaceae > Leptothoe. The sequence continues at coordinate 20,584 of JBCDIX010000006.1, forward strand.
ATCTCACCACACCCTTGAATGCCATAGGGCCAACAAAAGCTATCTCTTAAGGCAGACCCATAGCTACGATTCTCTCCTTTTTGTCGATAGGTAACCTGACCTAATAGACCATCTGCTGTAGCGTCCTGCAGATTCTCCCAATCTAGCTGCGATCGGTGCCAGCCAACTAAACGAGAATTCGCTGTATCAGCTGCAATCAGCCAATCTCCAGCCGCCGATACTCCATAGGGCATATTGAGGCTACGCTCATTCGGGAAATACTCTCCTCGATTTAGCTCCACCGCTTGAAAGTCTGCCTGTCCTAAAACCACCTGGCAGGGCTGATTATTCTGCTCAGGAATGCCCTGCCAGATCATTAACCGATTGTTACCCGCATCACCCAGCACTAAATTTCCATGCCATATAGTCAAACTATGGGGCCAGCGCATACTCGAAGCCGTCGGGGAACCCCCGTCATTCTCATTGCGGGTAGTGAAGGCATCTTGCCCTAAAACTAAATCTGCAGGTTGACCGTTGTCTTTAGGAATCTCATTCCATACTAAAATACGACGATTGCCCGTGTCGGCAACGTACAGCTTGCCATTGTGAAAGAACACCCCATAGGGCCAGTGCAGGGTGCTCGCCGTGGGCTCATCACTACCCCGGTTTGGCAGGTTTTGCACAAAATCTGCCTGCCCTAAAACAACATCGGCAGGTATATGACTGTCAGTGGGTACCTGATGCCAGATCAGCACGCGATGATTCCAGGCATCCCCCACGGCCATACCATCCCCACAGGCACAAATTCCGGTGGGTACAGCTACAGTTGTCGCTGTTGGTTCTCCCTTAGCGTTTTGCCCCTCGTGTTCAAAATCAGGCTGCCCAATCACCCAGTCAGCAGGCTGTCCGTCAGCCTCAGGCAAGGAACGCCACCCCAGCAGTCGATGGTGCCCCGTATCCGCCACCCAAAGCGGCCCAGTGGGCGAAAACAAACATACCCCGCGTGGGCCAAACATGGTGTCAGCCGCAGGGGACAGGGGCGCAGTCATCCAGGAGAGATCATGACCCGCGCCAAGAATTCTGATAGTAGAGTCTTCTGGTTTTTTAAAGGGTAACTGAGGGGCAACGTCTCCCTGGGGGCTGCGCTGCGGGGCAAAAGATTTAACAACTAAAGAGGTCATAGATTATGGGATTTTGGAAAAAGAGAATTCAAAATATTCCATGGGGTTTTGTATGGCATTGTAGAGGCGTTCCATGGAACGCCTCTACAATGCCACCGGAGATTATTCCAATTGAACAAACACTTGACCGTTATTCACCTTCACCGGATAAGGCCGTAACGGCACCGCAGGTGCCGTCAAACAATTGCCAGTCCCCAACTCAAACTGGAAACCATGATAAGGACAGGTCAAAACCCCATCCTCACACTCGCCACCATCAATGGGCACACCCAGATGACTACAGGCATTATGAAAACAGGTCACGGTCTCTCCCTGACGACTCAGTAACAGCTTGTGCCCCTCCAGTTTCAGGTCTAAAGCACCTTGCTCTGGAATCTCTGCCAGGGATGTCACCAAACGCCAGTCTGGTTCAAGCGGCGTCTCTAATGAGATAGCTATCGGCTGATACGCTACCTCCACCACATGCTCAATTTCTGGGCAGTGGCGCTTAATGGCCGTCTCAACGGCTTCAGAAAGCGTAAGCTGCGAGGCCGGGCAGTGGCTACAGGCTCCTATCAACCGCACTTCAACTGTATCGGGCAGCCGAATAGAGACTAACTCAATATCACCCTCATGCCCCTGCAAACCTGGGCGTACCTCATCAAGGGCCTGTTGCAGACGCTGTTGTAACGAAGGTGCTTTGACCAGTCCGTGATAGCGCAACAAACCATAGACAACATCATCCTGGGTGGCATTGCGTAACGCACCCATAGCCTCTTGCTTAACGCTACGAATTAAACGAGTCAGGGCCTCTTTATGCAACTCCTCGATAGACTGTTTGAGCTGTTGCACTACTTGTTGCTGACTACTATCCCATTGGTCAACAATGGCCTCATAACGCTGAATGTCATCCACCAGATCGCTGAGGGATTTCGTGGGCGGCGGGGGAGCCTGAACCATATCACTCTCCTATTGCATTTTCACGTCTTTGAGCAAGAAGGGCATTGTAAACCCAGTCATAAAGCTCGATAACGCGATCGCAACTGGTAAACTCACACCCAAATAATGCAGCCCGGCCAACAACAGCACGCCGATGGCCACACCTATAGAAGTGCCTCGTGCAAAATAGCCCGGATTACGCAACAGCTTGCCTTTGAACAGCAGCTTACTTGAAAACCAACCGACTTCTAACACAACTGTTCTCCTAATTAATTACGCCGCTTACGCCAAACCAAATCCGATTAGGGCCAACCCTAATGTTGCCGCAGGAATAATGGCGGCTGGTCCATACAGCCCACCAATCATGGCAGACAGACGCGGCCCCAAATCTTTACCGGCTAGAACAACACCGCCCAGAGCACCGCCAACAATGGAGAATGCGATCGCAATCAGCAACCATACAACCCCTGTCAGCAAGGTAATGCGCTGGCTAACAAAGTCTTGGATAAACCCCTGCAACAGAGGGTCATTTAAAATCTCATGCATCGTAAACCTCACTCAAAATTCAACATTGATACCGTAGAGCCTAATTTTCGCCGAACAGACGTTCCATGGAACGTTTCTCCAGACAAATTTTTGGACCTTATAAATCCTTATTCTTCAAAATCTACTCGCCCGCACCTAACCAAATCACCCCACCACCTCAGCAATCGCCTGAGACAGCGCCTCACGGGCTTGTCGCACTGATTGAGCCTGGGAGAACTGACCATATGTGGAAAAAATCTGTTCAACTTCTTGGTAATGCGCTGCAGCCTGCTCTAGATGCTGCTGATTGCCACCCTCAGGCTTTTCTAAATCATCCGGCAGATTCACCAACACATTGGCTCGATTGGCCAGTGTGTGAGCATAGGCCAGAGGTGTGTCCTGAGCTGTACGCACCTTAAGTGCCTCATCATAGGCGGTCAATGCCCGCAGATTGTTGTCTACAGGGTGCGTACTGGGCAAATACTGCAGCGCATTTCCCAGGTTGTTCTGCAGCATGGCATATTCACTGGGATGATCGATTAGCGTAATTGACTGCAGCGCCTGCTCAAAAGTTTGCACAGCAATGGCTTGCTTTAGATCATCTCGACCTGTGCTAGAGGTCATTGAGAGATATGCGATCGCAATGTTGTTTTGCAAAATAGCATATTCCTGAGGATGATTTTTGACGTTAAATACCTCTAACGCTTGCTGATAGAGATAAATACAGTCCGCTAGCCGAGCCCGATGATAGGGAACTAAGGACTGCATTACTAATCCCAAGTTCATCTGAGTTTCAGCCCGCTCCTCTGAAGATCCTTGTTGAGTCAAGATGGGAAGCGCTGTTTCATACAGCTCTTTGGCTTCTAACAACCGTTCTGGACCCTCTTCAGGCAAAGAACGTAATGCCGTAGCTTTACCAACAAGAGTTCGTGCTTTAAGCAGCGGATAAGTATCCCCACATTTGTCCAAAGCGTGATCGTATAGAACAATCGCCTGGGTCAAAGGATGGCCATCACTCGGCTTCTGTTGCAGCCGTGTTGCCATCTCTAGCAGCATTTCAATCTTTTCAATAGGAGTTGCCGCCTCAGAATCAAGGGCTGAGATAGCAACCTTAACGGCTGTGTCTGTCAGACTAGTCGTCACCAATGGTTCATACTCCTTATTTTTAAGTGGCTGACAGTTATGTGGATTAAGCAAGCAGCCGAGGCTCAAAAAATTGCAGATTAATGAAGCATATCGGCTAGAAAATTAATTTCCTGCCTTATTTCTTGTTTTCTTAATATTTAAGATATAGAAAGATAAAATATGACCCCAAAAAATCAGTCCATCAGGCATAAAGACATTCATTAACCGCCTCTGTTACTCACGTTATAACAAGCAAAATATAGAGTAAATAATTGAATAGTTGATTGGCTGAACCGGCCTGTACATAAGCCTTTTTAATTTAAAAACTACTTACTCAATAAATCCTCAACCCGTTCGCTAAGACAAACTATCAAAGTCTAAAAAACAACATTTACGTTGTTTTAGTTTAGCTAACCCACCTACAGAAAAGCCATGAGAGCTTTCTCATAATTCAGGATTATGGCCATTCATAATAAACAACTTTCAAGTTGTTTATTACTGTCATTTAACATAGTTTCGTTATACTTTTTCGCTAGAGAGAAGATTGACTAATACTTATTTATGGACGGCATCAAGACTTTGTTTGCAGTCGTTCAAAAAATGTTGAGAAATGCTATAAGGTATTGAACTCCTTGCTCTGTAAGCTATCTATCAGCCTTTTTAGGCTTAATGATTTTACTGGTCGATACTATGTGTCCCAAAAATGTAACAAACGACTAACAACTTTCATGGATTTGTCGTTTTTCTCAATGACACAGATACACACACCAGACAGCTATCTATGCTATAGAAAATCTATGGATTAAGTGAGCAACTCAGGGCAAGAGAATTTGATTGACTGATTTTCTTACGGACTGAGGTAACTCATGGCTAACGTGTTGTGGCTCCAGGGCGGTGCCTGTTCTGGAAACACTATGTCGTTTTTAAACGCGGAAGAACCCAGCGTTTGCGACTTGGTGACTGATTTTGGCATCAACGTACTCTGGCATCCCTCATTGGGGATGGAGCTAGGTGATAATTTGCAGCGGTTGCTGCGTAACTGTGTTTCAGGAGAAACAGCCCTCGATATTTTGGTGTTTGAAGGGTCAATTATCAATGCCCCCGATGGCACAGGTGAATGGAATCGCTTTGCCGACCGCCCCATGAAAGACTGGGTGCAAGATCTCGCAGGTGTGGCTAAATTTGTTGTTGCAGTCGGCGACTGCGCTACCTGGGGCGGGATTCCGGCAACAGCGCCGAACCCAAGTGAGTCAGAAGGTCTACAGTTTCTCAAGCGCCAGGCGGGGGGATTCCTAGGGTCTGACTATACGTCCCAGACTGGTTTCCCGGTGATTAATATTCCGGGCTGCCCCGCCCACCCAGACTGGATTACGCAGATTTTGGTTGCGATCGCAACCGGCCGTCTCGACGACATCACCTTAGACGAATTCAACCGTCCTCAAACATTCTTCAAAAGCTTTACCCAGACTGGCTGCACCCGCAATATTCACTTTGCGTACAAGGCATCTAGCGATGAGTTTAGCCAGCGTGCTGGCTGTCTCTACTACGATCTGGGCTGTCGCGGTCCCATGACCCACTCTTCGTGTAACCGCATTTTGTGGAATCGAGTATCGTCCAAGACCCGAGCTGGTATGCCCTGTCTCGGCTGTACAGAGCCAGAATTTCCTTTCCACGATTTGGCACCCGGAACAGTGTTCAAAACCCAAACCATTATGGGTGTGCCCAAAGAACTGCCCACAGGCGTTAACAAAAAAGACTATGCGCTGCTCACCGTGGTTGCCAAAGACGCCATGCCAGCCTGGGCCGAAGAAGATATCTTCACGGTCTAGAGCCCTCACGCAAACTGTTATCTAGCAAAATTCATGACCGCAACATCAGCTGTTCAAACCCTAGACATTTCCCCCGTCGGTCGGGTTGAAGGCGACTTGGATGTCCGCGTTGATATTCGCGATGGCCATGTCGTCAATGCCTGGACCCGTGCCGAACTCTTTCGTGGGTTTGAAATTATTCTCAAAGGCAAAGACCCCCAAGCGGGTCTGATCGTCACCCCCCGTGCCTGCGGTATTTGTGGCGGCTCTCATCTAACCTGTGCCTCCTGGGCGCTCGACACCGCCTGGGGTACTGAGGTGCCCCGCAATGCCATCTTGGCCCGCAATCTGGGGCAAATTGCAGAATCCATCCAGAGCATTCCCCGCTATTTCTATGGTCTCTATGCCATTGACCTAACCAACAAAAAATATCAGAACAGCTCTTTTTACGAAGAAGCCTGTCGCCGTTTTGCCCCCTACACCGGCACCTCCTATGAACAAGGGGTAACCATTTCCGGTAAGCCGGTGGAAATCTATGCGCTACTGGGCGGGCAGTGGCCCCACTCTAGCTACATGGTGCCGGGCGGTGTCATGTGTGCGCCGACGCTCACCGACATTACCCGTGCCTGGTCCATTTTGGAATACTTCCGCACCAACTGGTTAGAACCCATGTGGTTGGGCTGTTCTCTAGAGCGCTATGAAGAGATTCAGACCTACGATGACTTTATGGCCTGGATCGACGAGAAACCAGAACACGCCAACTCTGATCTGGGTTTCTACTGGCGTATGGGTCTAGACATTGGCCTTGATACCTATGGCGGTGGCTGCGGTCGCTATGTCACCTGGGGCTATCTTCCCCACGAAGACCGCTATCAAAAGCCCACCATCGAAGGGCGTAATGCGGCGCTGATTATGAAGAGCGGTGTCTACGATAGCTTTACTGACACCCACCAGCTGATGCGGCAGGACTTTGCTCGTGAGAATACGGCTCACGCCTGGTACGACGAAGGCAATCAGGATATTCATCCCTTTAACCGCGACACCCAACCGACTAAAAACAACAGTCATGACTATGAAGGGGCCTACTCCTGGTCTACCGCTGTGCGCCATATTGAGTCGGGACGTTTAGAAGCGGGGCCATTAGCCCGTCAGCTCGTAGCAGGCGGTCGCCATGGTGAAGACTGGCAGCACTATGATGGCTTTATTTTGGATGTCTTTAAGAAGATGGGCGGTCCTAACATCCATGTGCGGCAGCTAGCGCGGGTGCATGAAATCGTCAAGCTCTACCGTCAGGCTGAGCGCTGTCTGCGAGAGTTCCGTCTCAAGGATCCGTTCTACATTAAGCCCACTGAAACCGATGGTCGCGGCTGGGGGGCTACCGAAGCCTCTCGAGGCGCGCTTTGCCACTGGGTTGACGTGGAAGGCGGCAAGATCAAGAACTACCAGATTGTGGCCCCCACCACCTGGAATGTTGGCCCCCGCGACAGCGAAGGTGTGCGCGGGCCAATTGAGGAAGCTCTCATTGGCACCCCCATTACTGACCCCACCGACCCGGTAGAGGTGGGTCATGTAGCTCGCTCCTTTGATTCTTGTCTGGTGTGCACGGTCCACGCCCATGATGAGAAAACCGGCGAAGAGCTAGCCCGTTTCCGCACCGCGTAGCTTCGGCGGCGCTCAGCTACCGGTCGGCTAAACCAAGCTGGCTGAGCGGAGTCGAAGCCAGCGGCGGGCAGATCTATTGTTCCTACAATTGCGTCCCCTGAGCGGAGTCATGGGGACGCCTTTTATCCTTTTTTAGAAAACCTATGCTGACCATTATTGGCTGTGGCAACCTCAACCGCTCCGACGACGGCGTGGGAGTGCTGGTTGCTCAACGCTTGCAGAATTACCTTAAAGAAAACCCAACCCCCGCTGTCCAGGTGTTTGACTGCGGCACGGCAGGGATTGATGTCATGTTTCAGGCGCGAGGTAGCGATGAGCTAATCATCATCGACGCCAGCCGCACTGGTTCAGAGCCGGGCGCGGTTTATCAGGTGCCGGGTGAGGTGCTAGAAAAGCTGCCGGAACCTAGCTATAATTTGCACGACTTTCGTTGGGACCATGCGATCGCAACCGGTCGCAAAATCTTTAAAGACAGTTTTCCAACAAAAGTGACTGTCTATCTTATCGAAGCCCAGAACCTAGACTTTGGCTGGACACTATCAGCCCCTGTTGAAAAGGCGGCGAATACTGTTATTCAAACTATTACAACCACACTAGCAGCGCCTCAACCAGAGGATTTTGTAATTAGTTAGAAAACCCTCGGAATACACCGTCTTCATCCACAGAATCCGCAAAATCTTCAAAATCCATGTTTGCGAGTGACAGGTTGTTTTGAATTGCCTGAATTTGTGAGGGTACTGCCCGAAATGTAGCAACATCAGCGGTAGGCGTTTCGCGTGGCAATCTCTCAAACGATTCATTATCCGATGGGTAGAATCCAATCACCAAAATCGGATGCTCTGGATTTTCCACACATTCACGGTCAACGGTAAAGCAAACCATATCTGGATAGGTATCCGGTAACGACCTAACCAAATCGACCGGTTGCTGTTCTCGATGGCTGGCGTCAGTTACGTAATCCACATACGCAAAAAACTGCATTTCACCTTCTGTCTGGGGAGCCGCAATTAGATTACAGATTCTCCGCCATATGTCGTCATTTGAAAAATCGGTCCGAACAACCCATGGATTAGCTTCGTTTAGAGGTTCCATATCAGAATAAGATTTGGTGGTTCTAATAAACCTTTTGCTAAAACGACGGCCACCTGAAAACTCTCAGGTGGCCGTCGTTTTAGTTATTAACACTAGCCAGCCAGATGTCAGTTAAGCCAGTTCCATGGAAGCAAGCCAAACACCTAACTTCTGACTCCTGCCAGTGCGGGCTGTTTTGCTGATCTAACAACAACTCGGGCATCATCATCCAGGTCAAAGACAGCTGTGTCACCATCGGTGATTGTCCCTGCTAGCAGGGCTTCAGCCAGGTAATCTTCAACTAGACGAGAGATGGCTCGACGCATCGGGCGAGCGCCGTAGGCTTGGTCATAGCCTTCGTTGACCAAGTGCTCTTTAAAGGCATCGGTGAGTTCAAAGGTAATGTTGCGCTCAGCCAGACGCCCGGTTACCTGAGCAAGCAGGATCTCGGCAATCTCAGCAACTTCCTTCTTGATTAGCTGACGGAAGACAATAATCTCGTCAATACGGTTCAACAACTCAGGTCGGAAGAACTGCTTCATTTCTTCGTTGACCAGGTTGCGAATGTTGTTGTAGCGAGAGGTCATCTCGTCATCGAGACTCAACTCAAAGCCCAGACCGCCGCCGCCTTTTTCAATTACCTTCGAACCAATATTCGAAGTCATGATAATCAGAGTATTCTTAAAGCTCACCTTGCGGCCCTTGGCATCGCTGAGGTGACCGTCATCCAACAGCTGCAGCAAAATGTTAAAGACATCTGGGTGAGCCTTCTCAATTTCGTCTAGCAAAATGACGGTATAGGGCTTACGACGCACGGCCTCAGTCAGCTGACCGCCCTCGTCATAGCCCACATATCCCGGAGGAGAACCAATCAGCTTAGACACTGACTGCGGCTCCATAAATTCCGACATATCGATGCGGATCATGGCATCTTCAGCCCCAAAGACGGCCGCTGCCAGTGCCTTTGCCAGCTCAGTTTTACCCACACCAGTAGGCCCTGAGAAAATTAAGCTGGCAATGGGGCGATTCGGGTTGCGCATCCCTACACGGGAGCGACGCACAGCTTTAGACACCGCCTCAACCGCTTCGTTTTGACCCACTACGCGCTCGTGGAGCGTATCCTCTAAATGCAGAATCATGGCAGATTCTGACTCAGTCAAACGACTGACCGGAACGCCAGTCCAAGACGCGACGATATCAGCAATATCCTCGTCGGTTACTTCTGGATGGGGAGTGCCGTTGGGCAGTAGCTCTGTCAGTAACCCCTGTTCTTGAGTGCGTAGCGCCCCTATATCCTTAAATGACTGGCTTTCTAGACGCTCCATAATCTCAGTTTGGACCTTGCGCAGCTCTGTGCGCTTGTCTCCAGCCGGGATTTTTTGGGAGTAGCGTAGCCGCACTCGTGAGCCCGCTTCATCAATCAGGTCAATCGCTTTATCGGGTAGGTGACGATCGTTGATGTAGCGATCTGACAGGGTTGCTGCTGCTTCAAGGGCCGCATCGGTAATGGTTAGACGGTGGAACTGCTCATAGCGACCCCGCAAACCACTTAAGATTTGCAGCGTATCGTCAACTGACGGTGGTGCAATGGTTACCCTTTGGAAACGACGCTCAAGAGCGGCATCTTTTTCAATGTATTTACGGTATTCTTCCAGGGTGGTCGCCCCAATGCACTGTAGCTCACCCCGAGCTAGAGCGGGCTTGAGCAGGTTCGCGGCATCCATGCTGCCTTCTAAAGAGCCTGCACCTACCAGGGTATGGATTTCGTCAATCACCAAAATAATGTCCTGGGCCTCACGCACCTCAGCCATTACCTGGTTCAGACGCTCTTCAAAATCACCCCGAAAGCGAGTACCCGAAACGAGCATTGCTAAATCAAGGCTGATAACCCGACGCTCAAATAAGGCTTCAGGGACGTCTTGATTAATGATGCGCTGGGCTAGTCCTTCTGCGATCGCAGTTTTACCCACACCGGGTTCACCCACCAGCACAGGATTATTTTTTGTCCGTCGTCCCAAAATTTGCACGACCCGCTCAATCTCTTGGGCGCGACCAATTACGGGGTCTAGTTTGCCAGACGCGGCTAGCTCAGTCAGGTCAGTACTAAACTCAGCTAAAACACCGCTGCGTTTGCCTCCCTGCCTTGACTTATCGCCATCTCTAGGGCGACCGCCTGCAGGAACAGCCGATACTTCGCCAATGGTACGAATCAGCTGAGTGCGCACCTGGGTAGGGTCTACGCCCAGATTATTAAGAACTCTATAAGCAACGCTTTCTACATTTTGAGTCAGACTTAGCAGCAAATGTTCTGGCTCAATATAGGGATGATCGAGCTTGCGGGCCTCTTGGAATGCCTGTTCAAAAACTTGCTTAACCTTAGGTGTAAAGGGAATTTCAGTGGGGCCATTGCCAGAGCCACGCCCAATAATGGACTCCACTTCAGCACGAGAATTTGCCAGGTTGACTCCAAAATCGCTGAGTACTCGGGCGGCAATGCTAGAGCCTTCCTTTACAATTCCAAGCAGTAGCTGCTCACTACCAACGAAATTGTGGCCCAGGCGTCTTGCCTCTTCCTGGGCTTGCATGATCACCGCAATTGCCGCATTGGTGAAATGTTCAAACATGTTTTGTGGACCTCTGCCAGGATATGGAGTCGAAACCTATAAAAGAAACTTGAGCAATCTGGTGTTAACCAGGGTTACTAACGACATTAAGTTTTTTAACTATGTAATAAAAATATACCCATCTTCGAGGCATCCCGACAGCCTGGAGAGCCGAATTTGAGTAGGTAGGGTCATCCGTAAAGCCCAGTAGACAACGGGTATGGTTTCAGTTTGCCCGAAGGATAAAGGAATTTATAGGAATATGAATTAACCGGTGTCGAATCTCCATGATCCACGCAGCGTGGATAAAAAATTGATAAAGAAATCGAGCTATCTGTCTGTACTTGTGCTTTCACGTATGCTCAGGACTCCCCCACTTGGGTGGATTATTGACGTTTTGCTCAAAACAAGCTCAAAAAAATAATCCGCCATCCTATCGGTGGCGGATCAAAACCTCAATTGAGATGAAAACTGAACCGCCTGCACCACTTTTCCCATTGAGCAGAGCGGATCTAGATAACGCTAGACAGTGCCTAAGACTTAAATAATATTGGTTTGAACAGTCTGACAGGTTTCTAAAATACTTTCGTCTGCTTCAGATAGGGAGCTGATTTGAGTAAACCCATTGATAGTGAATTGCGCCCCAGCTTGACCAGCGGCTAACGTGGGCTGATTCTGAACTGCAAGGGAGTAAGGATGAGTCGTTTGCTCGTAGCTATCGATAACGGTCAAATCTAAGCGTGTAGATGAAATATTCCCGTAAAAACAATCAAATGAGGAGTTAGGCATGTAAAATGCCCCGACGGCACGACGGTCAGTCACTTCAAATACCATATAGGTCGAACCAGGCTGAGCGGCTACCGGCTGTTGACCATATAGATAAATGCCATCGGCTAGTGGAGCATTAGCAACAGGGCTAGCCAAAACCGCAGCAGGCAACAGACTACTCAGCAAAGTAGCACCGAATAAAACAAGGGCAGACTTGACGAATTTCGGGCAGCGGGGATGGACTGACAGATAAGCCATGGGATATGTGGTTACACCTCTATGCAATTAGTATTCATGAATCGCAGGTCTAGCAAAGTGACACCTCTAAACCTGGCGAATGACATTTGACACATGACCATGTGACGAAAGTCACAACTCTCTGTATTGCTTGCAGGGCTGGACTTGTATGGTGCTTCAAACGCTAGACTTACACAGCAATTTAATTAAATAGGCGGTAGTGTGTCATCTTCTTTTGGACAGATTAGGTCCGACGGAAAAACACTGCCTATAGTCAGGGGCCATGGCATCACGAACATTTCTTGAGCAACAGTTAGAGCAGTTGGATGGACGCAGTTACTCTGCCTACAAAAGTCTTAAGGGGCGCTATCGCTTTTCTACGTTTGACCTGACTTTGGCCCACATTCAGGGTGATCCTTTTGCGGCACCAAGCCGCGTCACTATCTGGATTAATCATCACCACAGCCAGTGGCCTCAACCTTACTGGCACGATCAAACTCGATGCGTCGTGCTAGCAGATTTCTTGCACCGGCAGGCCAATCACCTTATTCCAAGAATTCAACAGCGCCGAGGCTCAGGCAAAAGCGGTCGTCTGGTGATGGCCCCTAACAGCCAGGCTGTTTTAGCTCGCACTGCTGTGCAGGTTAACCCCGAGGGGATAGAGCTACGGCTAGAAGTAGGACTCCCCGCGTTTGGGCGACGGATTGCTGGCCAAGCCGCTAAGGAATTGCTGACTGAGGATTTACCTCAGCTGGTGGCTTCAGTTTTGGTTCATCAGCCCGAGTGGTGCAAGGCCCTAGAGCAACACATTGCCACCGTCGAAGATGCCAATGCTCTCAGACAGCAGCTGTCTGCTCAAAAACTGGTGGCCTTTATTGCCAACGGCTCGGTTTTACCTAGATGTAGCGGTGTTGATGCTCGACCGTTGGTGACGGCCATCCCGTTTCAGGCTCCCAAGTCTCTGGAAGTTACTTTGCAAACTCCCCATGCTGGTCTGATTACGGGTCTTGGTATTTCTGAGGGAGTAACGCTGATCGTCGGTGGCGGCTACCATGGCAAATCAACGGTGCTCAAGGCAATTGCCCAGGGTATTTACAATCATATTCCGGGTGACGGTCGTGAGCGGGCAGTGGCTGATGGTACTACGGTCAAGGTCCGGGCGGAAGATGGTCGCAGTGTGACGGGTGTGGATATTGCGCCCTTTATCGAGCGGTTGCCTCAGGGCGTATCGACCCAAGGGTTTAGCACTGCGAATGCCAGCGGTAGTACGTCGCAGGCGGCCAATATTTTAGAGGCGATTGAGGCGGGTGCTAGAGTGCTGCTAATCGATGAGGATACAGCTGCGACAAATTTGATGATTCGCGATCGCAACATGCAGGCCCTAATCGCCAAAGAAAAGGAGCCCATTACCCCGTTTATTGATAAAGTGCGACAGCTCTACACCGATTACGGTGTTTCTACTGTCCTGGTTATGGGCGGCAGCGGCGACTACTTCGAAGTTGCTGACCATGTGATTGCCCTAGACAACTACGTGGCCTATGATGTCACGGCTCGGGCCAAGGCAATTGCGGCTGACTACCCTAGCGATCGCAAAGCAGAGGGCGGTCAACACTTTGGGGCTATCACCCCACGACAAATTTGGTTGCCTCAGTTTGGTCGCGATCTCAAACCAGCCAAAGTCAAAATCCAAAGTCTCACTACGTTAACCATTGGTCAAGAAGATATCGACCTGCGCAGTATTGAACAGCTGATAGAACCTAATCAAACCAGAGCCATTGCCCATGCCATTCTCACTTGGGAGCAACAAAACCGCTCTCACTCCTTACAAGATCTCTTAGACGACATCATGGACTGGGTACAGCGCCAGGAATTTGACACGCTCACCCCATACCCTATGGCTGATCTCAGCGAATTCCGACGCCACGAATTGGCTGCTATTATCAACCGATTGAGACATCTTAGAGTCATTACGGACTCCTAAAAGAGGCTAGCCTGATGCCAATGCCCGCAGTATTGCCCTAGAGCGCAACCACTAGCGTAACTATCGAACCTTTAGTGAACTATTCCGATAGTCAGTAAGACTAAATGGGCACATTAGATTGACATAAATGTGTCTTTTTATACCTGCACTGACTATATGCAACATCCTCAAGAACCAAACATTGAACAACCTCGCATTAGATGGTCCTGGTTTGCCATCAGCTGCGTTAGCTTATTTCTTGGTTTTTTATACTTATCTGTCGTGGATATTAATACCCCTGTCCAGCTTACCCAAACTCAAATTGAGCAACCGTGATACTAGAAAAATCACATGGCTCACTTTAGGTAGACAGACAAGAAATCTAACGTCTCTCCAACAGAATCTACAGCCCCTCTAACCCTTGGTGACTTTACTGAATAAACGTTTAAGGGGATTGTCTCATGCATGAGACAATCCCCTTTTCAGTCAAATTGAAAACCATACAGAACTGTTTAACTTCGACATTTGAATTTTCTTAAAATAGTGTAGAGCCAAGGATAATCAACAGAAATCCCAGAGACTCACATTATCTTAATAGAAGGAATTTTTGTATTCATTCAAGCTTAACAGCATCAAGAAAATAAATCACGTTATACTCCAGTGAGCGAATATGTATAAATGCGAACACTGAAACACAAGAGATGAGGGATTTACTTAGCTTCTGTTAGACCTGATAGCTATTGGTATAACAGTTGCTTAGAGACCTAGAGGCTGTTGTGTCACGTGAGTAAATCAAGCAGTCACAGCACCTGTCAAGATTAATAAAAGCTATTCATTAAGTACCCTCCTCTGGCTCCGCTGAAGGACTCGTCAGGCGTAACAGTTTGGCAAGATGCGGAGTTTTATTCTCTAGAGGGTTCACAGCATACAGACATTGAGATCTAGCCAGATCGAGATGTTTGTAGACCGCCATGGCCTCTTTGAACAACTTCTTTTAAGCCTTTAGTTAGCTGGAGGTTGACGACTGAGGAATGCACATTTTTCTTGAAAACAAAGTTCTCATAGCTACAGAAGCAAGTTCTACACAAAGTAGCACCCATAGTCTCTTGTCATAGAAATGCTGGTCTGCCTTTAGCCAGTCAGCAATTAACCTTTTCAAATTACATCAGGGAGATAACATAATGGAACCCATTCTTATGGGAGCAATCGTTTTGTTCTTTTTCACACGTAGTGTCTTTTATCAAAAACCATCTAAACCGGATAAGGCTAAAGATTTAGGCAATGCGCTTGTTGACTACCTTGAATACGGTGTTAAGGTAAGGCAATAAATTAAAAAAATATACGGGGCTCATGCATATTAAACACATGAGCCCCGTATAACAAGTGAAATAAATGTAGCTCTTTTTGTGCTACACCGCAGCGGTCTCCTTTGTCCACTCAGTGTGGAACGTACCGTCTTTGTCTACACGCTGGTAGGTATGAGCGCCAAAGTAATCGCGCTGCGCCTGGGTGAGGTTCTGCGGTAGCTGAGCCCGACGATAGCTATCAAAGTAATCTAATGACGCGCTAAAGGCAGGGACCGGAATACCATATTGGGCAGCCATTGCCACCACATCTCGCCAGGCGGCTTGTCGGTCTAGAATTGTTTGCTTAAATTCAGGAGCTAACAACAGATTAGGGAGTTCAGGATTCTCGATAAAGGCATGCTGAATTTTGTTTAGAAAGCGGGCACGAATAATGCAGCCACCCTTCCAGATGCGGGCACATTCGTCTAGCTTAAGACCATAGTCAAAGGTCTCGGATGCTTTACGCAGCAGCGCCATACCCTGTGCATAGGAACAAATCTTCGAACAGTACAGTGCATCGCGAATCTTGTTGATCCAGAGGGTGGTGTTTTCTGTGATCTGACCGCTGGGACCGCTAATCTCCTTAGAGGCTGCCACCCGCTCTTCTTTGATAGAAGACATAATCCGAGCATTTACTGCAGCCGTAATGGTGGGAATGCTAACGCCCATATCCAGAGCAGTCATTACGGTCCAACGTCCGGTTCCTTTTTGACCAGCGGCATCCAAAATCTTTTCAACCAGGGCGACATCTCCTTCGGTTTTAGTAAAAATATCAGCCGTGATTTCAATTAAAAAGGAATCCAGTTCTTCTGTGGTATTCCACTGGGCAAACACCTCATGGAGCTGTTCATGACTCAGACCCAGAACATTCTTCATCAGGTCATAGGCTTCGGCAATCAGCTGCATATCGCCATACTCGATGCCGTTGTGCACCATCTTGACGTAGTGACCGGCACCGCCAGGACCAATGTAGGTCACACAGGGGCCGTCGCTGACCTGAGCTGCAATCTTCTGCACAATGGGCTCAATCGACTCATAGGCGGCTTGAGTACCCCCAGGCATCAGACTAGGTCCATTAAGGGCACCTTCTTCACCGCCGCTAACACCCATACCAATAAAGCGGAAGCCAGCAGACTCTAACACCTTCACACGACGCTCAGTATCTTCATATAGAGAGTTACCCCCGTCAATGATCATGTCGTCGGGATCAAGCAGCGGCATTAGCTGATCAATCACCGCATCCACCGGCTTACCCGCTTTGACCATCACCAAAATTCGCCGGGGTCGTTCTAGGGAAGCCACAAACTCCTCTAAGGAATAGGCGGCTACAACATTTTTGCCAACGGCTCGATTAGCCATAAAGGCGTCAGTTTTTTCGCGCGACCGATTGTAAACAGCAATCGGGAAACCGTTGCGCTCGACGTTGAGGGCAATATTTTCCCCCATCACTGCCAGTCCAATTACTCCAAAACTTTGTGCCATAACCTGTTTCCTAGTGTTTAATTTGTGGCCACGTCCAGACTTTAGATCCTTCGCAGAGGAAAAACTTAATGTCAATCTGGTTGTGATGTGGGCGCTGTATTGGCTACCAGCCTAGACACATTTCTCTAAAAGGTGGACGGACTCATAGGTTTTCTTCAAACTCCGCCGAATAGCATGTATTGGAGGTTTCATTTGCTACCAAAATGGCCAACTTTTTAATGGACACTTTGATGGGATTTGTATTTAATAGTACAATTGAACCAATTAACGAAGTTCAGATATTTCTTAACTAATTTCAATGGTGGCTTTGTCACGAAGGCGACTCACCGTTGGTCAAGCTTGCGGCATGATGTATCAGAACTTGAGCTGTCGCTTTCTCGCAGGGCTTTTGCTTAGTGGTCCCTTCACGGTTAGTATCGGTTTTGGTTAGTTATTCGTTGTTAAAGGTTTTTAGCTCCCAACTTGCGTTATGCCTACTCCTAAGATGAAGCTCCTTAGCATTGACCTGGGTCGTACAGCCACTAAAACCTGTGTTAAACGTAATCAAAGTGATGTGGCACTAATTCCTGCGAATGTTGCCCATCTGACAGTGGAGCAGGTGCGCCGTGGTAGTTTTGAGTCGCAGCCAAGCGATCCGCTGCTGGATATGTGGCTGGAGTACCAGGGCAAGGGCTATGCGGTGGGTCAGTTGGCAGCTGACTTTGGCGCTGATCTAGGAGTTGGGCAATCTAAGGTGGATGATGCCTTGGTCAAAACATTGGCCTGTGTTGGCTACTTTGGATTGAAGGGCAATATTGGCATCGTTTTAGGCTTGCCTTATCACTCTCAGGAGCAGTTTGACAGTGAGAAGTCAGAAATCATAAGTTTGCTAAGCTCCCCCCACGTGATGGTCTATCGGGGGCAGTCGAGGGAGATAAATGTAGAGAAGGTTTGGGTGATGCCTGAAGGGTATGGCAGTTTGATTTGGAGTGAGGCTCAAAATAAGCGCACCTCAAGTCCTGATTTTCCAAATCTGTCTGTTGCTATTGTGGATATTGGCCATCAGACGACTGACTTTTTGGCCATTGATCGGTTTCGGTTTGCTCGCGGGGCGTCTCAAAGTGAGTCGTTTGGGATGGCTCAGTTCTATGAGCGGGTGGCAGCCCAGATTGATGGGGCTGATAGTCAGTCCCTGTCGTTAATTGAGTCTGTTCATAAGGCTGAGGGTGAACGGTTTTATCGTCCGAAGGGGGCGCTGCGGCCGACCGACTTAGATGAAATTTTACCAACGCTGCGCAAAAGCTTTGCCCGTGAGCTGTCTCAGCGGTTTTTAAATTGGTTGCCGGAGCGCTCTACGGATGTGATTGTGACCGGTGGTGGGGGTGAATTTTTCTGGAGCGACCTGCGCCCTCTATTAAAGGAGGCCAAGCTTAAGGGGCATCTGGCTAAGCCATCTCGGCAGGCGAATGCGCTGGGTCAATATATTTATGGAGAGGCTCAGTTGGCTAACCTTACGGCGGCAGCGGCTGGCTAGATTGACGGGCTACCCCCAGCTATGCGTTATTAGGGGCAGTGTTATTCTGCTGCTTGGGTAAATCATGGCTGCTAAATCCATCCGTAAGAGCGTTTCCTTCGATGATGGCGATGGGGACCGGGCTTTATTGGATGCGATCGCAACCCATCAGGGTAACCATGAGCAAAGCTTTAGCGATCTGTGTAAGCAAGCGCTACGTCAATATTTGCTGAGCAAAGAACCAACACAGTCTGTGATGTTGTTTATGGAGCTACAGCACCAGATTGCTCAGCTAACTGTGCGCGTAGCGACGCTTGAAGACAACACCAGCATTCCATCAGCACTGCGCCAAACTGACGCACCCTACACTGAGCCTATGCCAAGCGTCCCTCAGCCATCAGACTCTGACCAGGGAGCGCTCCATGATGATACTGAGCCAGCCGATCCTGTATTAGCTCGGTTAGGCCCTCTGCTTGATGACTTCTAAACTGGAAATTCTGTACCAATTTCTACAGAAACTTCAAATAAAGTATGAACTAACCTTCCACACTTCATAAAATCTTACCCAAATTCACCGATAAGCCCGTTAGCATAAGGTCAAGGGTGTATCAAGAACTTCACATATGCGGGGATTTCAATGATCTCATAGTTCCTGTGGCCAGCAAGTCGGATTGAATTTGGTCCAGCAGCACAGCTTTGCTACGAACTGAGGTTATTGGGTATGTGTCCTTGATGTTTTAGCTGGTTCATTAACCGACTGTAATGAAGAAACTGAATGTAGCGGCCGCTGGTCGCTTGGTGCCATTGGTCTGCGCATCGTTAGGGATGCTGCTGTCTACACCTGGAGCTGCCAGCGCTCAATCAGCTCTGACATGGGCTCGGGTAGAACTGACACGCAACCAGGTGCAGCTATTTGCCAACGGTCGATCGCGTCGGGCTCGGATATCTGATGTGTTGGGTGTGGGTGATGCTCTGACCACTGCCCGCAGAGCGCGTGCTGAGCTGCGTTTTAACGATGGCTCGTTGGCCCGCATTGGTGAAAGTGCTGTTTTTCAATTCACTCCCAATACCCGAAATTTTCGTCTGTCCAATGGCACAGTCCTGTTGTTGATTCCACCTGGGCAGGGACGCAGCACTATTCAAACTCCCAATGCCACAACTGGCATTCATGGCTCTGCACTGTTTGTCCGGTTTATCCCAGAAACCAACACGACCATTGTTGGTGCTCTAACTAATAATCCAGAAGGGCCAATGATGGCCATTAATGAGGACGGTACTGCCCAACAGCCACTCTATGCAGGCGAAATGGCTGTACTGAAATCAGATGGGAGCTTTGAGCGCTTCGAATTTGATTTAGATGAATTTTATGCCACCAGTGATTTGGCCGCTGGTCTAGTGGAGAACCTGGACCAACCCACTGGTGATGCCGCTGTCGATGCGGTTAGAGAGGAAATTCAAGACGCACTGGAGCAGGAAGAATTTGAAGACGGTGACGACGTCATCGAAAATCCAGAATTTCTCTCTGGAAACGTCACGACAGCGGCGGCTGGCTCAGCGACTGTACCTGATTTCTCAGCATCTCCCGCCGCTGACTTTTTGCAAGGGAACACCATCTCTGAAGGCTTTGAAAACGAAGTTAGTGCGGCTGTAAATCAGCCTCCTACTCAGGCTGACCAGCCGGGACAGCCTGCTCAACCGGGTCAACCGGCTGAGCCCGGCCAACCTGCTCAGCCCGGCCAGCCCGGCCAACCTGCTCAGCCCGGCCAACCTGCTCAGCCCGGCCAACCTGCTCAGCCCGGAGAGCCTACAGGACCTATTACCAAGCCACCGGGTAGCGCGCCTACTCCCCCAGAGCAGCCGACAGCCCCAGAACAGCCGACAGCCCCAGAACAGCCGACAGCCCCAGAACAGCCGACAGCCCCAGAACAGCCGACAGCCCCAGAACAGCCACCGGGTAGCGCACCCAATCCTCCAGAGCAGCCCACAACTCCAGATCCGGCACCCCCTACGGTGCCTGAGCAGCCCATTGAGAAACCAGAACCCCCTGTTACCCCTATTGAGCCGACTCCAGAGGTGACCCCTGACCCAGTTAACATTCCTGAAACTGAGATACCTGGAACAGCACCACAGCCTGAGCCAGCCGCTCCAGCAGAGCCGGTCATTCCACAGAATGAAAATGGGCTAGGTGAGGTTATACCGCCTATTGAATCAGTGGGGGAACCTGAAACGGATGTTCAAGCCGAGCGCTTGGAAGGAGTGACAGAAATTCCTGCTGAAACTCAGGGGCCACCTGGGTCTGCTGCAGAAACTCCCCCTAACTCGGAACCTGCTGGCCAATCTGAAAATGCGCCGCCAAATAACGCGGCTGGTAACGCGCAGCCTTAGTTGAGAGCACTACACCTGTGGGGCAGCTATCTTTTGAGGAAACAGCTGCCGCAGGCTCTGCTGCCGCTGGTCGATGGTTTCGGTATCTGACCACCAGAGCGACTCATAAAAGAAAAATGAGACGCCAGCATAGCTGCGATCGCGAATAGCCTCCACCTGTTCTTGAATCCAGTCCATGGGCACCGGACGTCCTCGCAATCCGCTGAGGACGCCCACTGCTGTCGGAATATGGCGACGGGCGGACTGGGCAGGAACGCGGTTCATCTCCCACACAAACCGCCCCAGGTCACTGCGGTAAAGCTGCACAATTAACTCTTCCACATAGCCTCGATTGACCCACGTATCCCAATCTTGCAGAAAGTATTTGTACGCAAACTCATGGGGGTTCGGTGATACCGACACAATGGCCGTTGGCTGACGGGCTTTAACCACCTCAAAGGTACGACGCATAACATCGGTAATTTTGTCAGCCCGCCAGCGAGTCCACTCCGGGTCATAAATATCAGCAGGCGGTGCCTGATCGTTGTGCTCACGACGATACAGACTAACAGTGTAAGGGTCATAGCCATAGGCGGCCGGTAGCCCAAAATGATCGTCCACTTGAAATCCGTCGATTGGGTAATTAGCTACCAGCTCACTCACCATATCGAGCATAAACTGCTGCACTTCAGGGTGAAACGGATTGAGCCACACCCGATTATGAATGCCTTCTGCTTTCACCAGACTGCCATCGGCTTTTTGGGTGAGCCAGTCTGGATGGCTGCGGGCCAGGGCTGAGTCAGCAGGAGCCATAAAACCAAACTCAAACCATGGGATCACTCGTAGCCCCAATGGATGAGCCAGCTCAATCAGCTCCAGCAGCATATCGCGATCGCCCTGGGCAGCCTCTAGAGCCTCATTACGCTCTCCCGTATTGTCCACATCGGGGTATAGCCCTTGTTGATAACCAAAGGTGCGTCTAGCTACGTCGCTGGGGTATAGAGTGTAGCCCCAGTTCCAGACGGTGGGGTACACCGTATTAAAGTTAAGGTTGGCTAGCCGCTGCAGGCCTGGTTCCAGGTTCGCCCGAGAAAATAAGACCTCGCTATCGATGTTGGTTAACCACACCCCGCGAATCTCTTGAGGGGGACTGGTGGCGGGAACTACAGCTGCCGGTTGGATGCGCTCAGGGATCAAGTCCGCCACTGCTGCGTCGGGACTGGCCGCACACAGTAAGCTTGCGGCCATTGTGTAGGAAGCACTGCGGTTAGGATGCAGCTGGGGTTGAGAGCGGGTGCCGGGCTCGTTGGGAATCACCTGATGCCCCAGTGTGGCGGCTACCCCTTCACGGTTGGCCGCTGGAATCAGCATGCTGTCGCTAAAGGTGGCCGCCAGTAGCTGTGTAGCGTTTGCCTGGTAGGGGATGGCGGCTCCGGTGGTCAGCACAGACAGGGCCTGCGATCGCATAAGTGCCCGCTGTCTATCAGCGTGCTCTTCTAGAGAGGCCGCCAGCAGCTGGTCTACTTCGGTTTCCCCTTCAAACGTTAGACCTAGCGCCTCATTAGCCGCTGCAAATTCACCTGGAAAGGCCCTCAGTACCGCTGCTGCAAACTGCTGTTGTGAAATGGGCTGAGACCCATAGCGTACCGACCCTACATTCAAAATTTGACGCTGACTCAGGGCGGCAACACAGGGTTGCTCTCGCCAGTCATCGATGGCGTGCACATGGGTTTGCCCTACCAAAAAACAGAGCAACAGGCTCAAGATTCCATAGCGCCAGACCTTTGACCATGAATTGGACCACGCAGAAGATTTAGAGGCCATAGCCCTGCCTCAACCTCCGCTACGCTTGGCCCGATAGCCCTGTTTAATCAACAGCTCCACGAGCTTAGGCGCATGCTCACCCTGAATTTCAATGGTATTGTCCTTAACGGTTCCACCAGAGCCACACTGTGCCTTTAGGGTCTTAGCCAGTTTGGTCAGGGTTTCTGGTGAGTGCTGGAACCCGCTAATAATAGTGACCTTTTTGCCTTTGCGTCCCTTGCTGCTTACCTGCACCCGCAAATCTTGCTCAGCCGGTGGTCGGTCGGGTACAGCCCTTTCCATGGCTGGGTTTTGACCAAACTCTGAATAAACGACTCGATTGGTCGCCTGTCCCGATTTTTTACCCCTCTGTTTTGCCATTAATGGCTCCTAGTCATCCAGACACGTTAACCCATCAAGAATTAGAGCATACAACCAATGCAGGCTCTAATTCCCTTGATTTCAACTCTTGTAAAACAAAGACCGATGCGAACTAAGCCAGAGTTGGTCTGGCTCAAAGCATCACTCTAGTTCCAAAAGTCATCCCAGGCATTGCGGGGTGGATCGGGAGCCGGCTGTGACGAGCTATCAACTGTCGGTGTTTGCAGCGGTGTATTCACACCACGCTCAGCGGGCGGTAATACCTGAGAGCGCTCAGGTGCCGACGACGGAGTAACACTTTCAAAAGAACGGGTCGGTAGCTGTTGTGTAGAGAACGGTACAACTCCCGCCTGTTGATTTTGGTTACTAAAACTGGGCAACGTAGCCGGAGGCACATATCCAGTTGTCCCTGGTGGTGGAGACATCTCGGGAGTTGTGCGAATAAAAGATCGATTGAGTCCGTTCAAACTACCTGGCACCACACCAGATTGGTCAAAGGAGAAGTTGGACGTTTCGGCGTCAGTTCCCTCGGGATTCTCAGCCAAGCTCCCGTTACCAGGCTGCTCTGCAGACTCTTGGACAGGTTGTTGAGACGCGGCTTCCTGCTCAACTTGCTGACGGTCCAATGCGTCAGACAGCGCACTGCGGGGTAAAACCGTTGCAGGCTCATCTGCCTGTAGTGTCAAGGGTTGCTGAGCCAAGCTAGCGCCTGGCCGACGCTCAGGTTCAACGTTTGAACCTCTCGCCCCCGTACCCAAAAAGTTGTATTCCTCAATGTAGCGAGATAACCGCTCAACGCTGGTCTCAGTGGGTTCGCTCCCATCCAGCGACTCATTTAAGGTAGCGGCAGCGCTTTCTTCACCGCCTGAGGTCAATGCAGATATGTCTGAATCAAACTGTTCTAGCAGCAGTTCAATATTGTCTAATTCAGCCGCTACAGCCTGCTCTTCAGGCGTTAAAGACTCAAGTAGCGCATCGGTAGACGTGGCATCACCAGAGCTACCTGGGCCGGTGGCCCCAATTTGCCAAGGGAGCTGACCTGGATTTTGACGATACTCCCAGGCATAGATACCGACGATTCCTGTTACTAAGATGCCAAGCCACAACCACGGGTTTAGCATGAACTGTAGTCGAGACGGGAAGTATCGGACAGATGGAGGTAACCGCATAAGTCAATGACCCCGATAACGATCGTGTGGGTAGCTAAAAAGCAAATGAAAAAAGAAACTTGAACAGTAGCTGTCCCCTTGGTCTACTCCTATGCTGGCACGTATCAAAATATATTGCCTATAGAAACGTAACAATAGCACCAGTGGCACAGAAGCTAAAACCCCTATCGTACAGAATTATAGGGTACGAAAACGGCAGCGTCTTACTGGCGCTTCTAAAAAGCCGCAGTATACTGGTGCAGGAATCAGTGAGTCATGGTTTGAGAATTAGCTTTTAGATAAGTGGGCAAACGGCGGTGATATTGACTGCTCAATTCTATTAGTCTAAGTTCTTAACCCTATTTTGCTGTTGATTTAGCCTTGGTGTTCTAGACATTGTCTAGACTGGTTAATCAACGTAAATTTGTTTAACTGCCTGACTACTCAAAGATTCTGTTAAGCGTTCTGACTTTCAAACGAGCTGGTCTTGATTGTTTTAAGATCGCTGGTGTAGAACGCATCAGGGCTAGCATCCATTCCACAGATGACGGTTGCTGATCGAGCCTGTTTTCTACGGTCATGTCGCTCTCTAGTACCGACAGATACAGCCTACAGGCCCAGCAACGTTCGAAGATTACTACCTGGCGGTTTGGTAGCACATGTAATGTCGACTTCTAAAGTTCCCAAACTTTCAATGACCGACAGTGGCGAAGCAAATATCCTTCGCTACGAGGTCAATCCAGTTCTTGCGCTCAACGCACTTGCTGATATTTATAAACAGGTTCAGAAATATCAGGTGCAGCTGCGCCAGCTAGTCCAAAAAATTCAGCAGATTTATGCAGAAGGGCCTGTGGTATCTGGCTGGCTAGCGTCAGAAGCTAGCTTGAATGCTACGGTCAGATATTCCCATGGTTCTGAGGCTCCCCAGCCAGAGCCTAAAGCGCAAACTCCTATAAAGGATATGGATGTGGCTCTATTCCGCCATGGAGATGCGGATGATTTAATGAACTATCTATCGGCGTTAGAGAGTGCCATGTTGGAAGGGGGAGCGTTGGCGGATAGCGTGGCCGCTGATGTTGGTCAATCTGCGATCGCACAGTCTAGCAACGATCAGCCTGGCAATAATCAATCTGACAACAACTCTAGCCAGTACTATCTATGTCGTCTGACCAGCAATGGTCAAATTCAAACCGAGGAGTGCCCTCCAGAGCAGGTACCCATGCTAAGTATGGCCATTGCTCGCTATCGACGGCTTAATCAGCTGACGAAGCAAAAACAAGCAATCGAAACAAAATTGCAGGCAATTATGGATCTTTTAGGCGATGTGAAAACGGTACTAGCAGATTAATCCCAATTTCTGGTAGGACGTTCCATGGAACGTCCTACCAGAAATTGGGATCTACCATCCCCAAGTGCCAGCACCGCCCTTAAACGGGCCAACAATATCTGAGGTGATCCAGCCACCATAAAAGTCACCCGTCTGAGCCTGAACCTGCTCATCGTCGACATAGCAAGTGTCCATAGCACTGGGGTAAAACGCCACATAGTCAGCAATGGATGCAAACCGTTCGGTCGGTGTGGGATAGCACCAGGCGACACGCTCAGCCACGCGGTCGCCCACTGTGACTGTGTAGTAGCGGGCTCTACCCTTCCATTCACAAAAGGAGGTGCCGGCAGCCTCGCTCAGACAGTCCATAGCAATATCTGCGGTTGGAATGTAGTAAACCGGTGGGTGGCTGGTTTCTAAAACCCGTTTTGTTTGCTGACTATCGACGATCACGGTGTCGTTAAAAACAATTTTGATCCGTTTGGAGCTATCCTCCAGCGCCGGCGGACGAGGATAGTCCCAAACGGACTCTTGACCTGGGCCTGGAGTAATACGCCGTTGAGACAGCATGAATGTAACGCTCTCCTGTGGTTTGTTTGCTGATCTTTGGGGTGACGTTAGCGGTTAGCAATCGCTTAGTCGCAGCGACAGATTGATTCTAGCGATCGCGTTTATTCACCGGTCCAGCGTCGAATCTCAGCCTGAGCCTGATCGTAATTGGCTGTCCCTTCAGGAATGAGTTCCGCTGCTTCAATCGCACCAAAAAAGAGACCTCGATCTGCTCTATCACGGGCAATTGATAGCATTGTGCCGGTCCAATCGGTAATCAACCGCTGGGCATCGGCATATTCAATTGGTAGCTCCTCAGGGACTTCTTGCAATCTCAAAATCCCTTCTTGATAGGTACTGGCCTGGCCTATTCGCGGTAAAGCTTGGGCCTCCCGAATGATGGCACGGGCATCGGCTCTGCGTTGCCACAGGCCAATGCGTTCCTGAGCTGTTTGATAAATATCAGCAGGCTCACTTGGAATCAGTCTGGCGGCGCTGATGGCAGCCTCTAGTTCAGCCTCAGCCGCGCGGCCTTCAGCTAGATCAAGGATGACCTGACTCCAGCGCTGAATATCGGCCTGGGCCTGGCTGTAGTTGGGATCGTCTGGAGGAATTTGACGAGCTGTTGCGATCGCACTGGCAAACCGAGACGCCTGGCTAGGCCGTAACGAGCGACGTGCTTCTTCTAGCAGTGCAGCAGTGCCAGTATCGTCTGTGGCTGCATCTGGTGTTGTATTACCTGCCGCCGGTACATTGTTGGGTGTAGCCGCAACATCGCCAGCCCCCGTATCGTCGGTCTCCTCACCAGTTTCCGCATCATCCACGTCCACATCTAATTCAGCGTCTGACGCGTCAGACACTGACGCATCATCATCTGCAGTCTCAGCATCTGGATTATCCGGTGTCTCCGCTACGGGAACCTCCTCGGCGGGGTCAGGTACCTCTTCCGGCTCAACCGTGCCATCGGTCTCTCCTTCCGCTCCTCCTTCTGGATCAAGGCCAATTCGCGCTAGCCACTCTGGTGGAACCCGATCCTGCAGCGTACTCTGCACCAAAGGCTGATTGCGGAACAGTACAGCGGCAATCAACAGCAATGCACCCAGCGCACCTAACGCAGTCAAACAACCATTGCTGCGTCCCTTAGGCTTACTTTCATCATCAGGCAGATTATCGATTGTAGTGGTGCCATAGGCATCGCCATCGCCGCCATCATTGGTTGCTGTATCCAGTGCGAAGGGCTCCCGAGGCGGCTCCTCAGGCAGTTCATCCTCTATAACTAGCTCAGATACAGGCTCAGGAATCAGCTCAGCCCCTTCAGAAATTAGCTCAGCCTCTTCAGGAATCAGGTCAGTATCTGGATTATCAGGAGTGATATCAGTGGTGGGATTGTGAGGAATCAGCGATTCAGCTTCTGGTAGCGATTCCTCTATTTCAAGCGGCACGTCAACATCGTCTTGTGCGGTAGCGGCTGTCGCAGCTGCCGCGGCAGCTGCTGCAGGTTCGGAGGGAGTCTCTTGCTGGTGCCACAGTAGCTGAAACTTTTGCTCTTCGGGCAGCTGTACCACCGGGTTCTGGATGGGTCGCCAATGGTGCTCACATAGCTCAGGAATACGTTCAACTAGATAGCGCTCCAGATGGCTTAAGGTGGCGCAGCCATCGTAGCGTAGTCCCTCTAGCAGAGCTGCTGTAAATAGCCCGTGACGCACAGCCAGAGTCTCATGGGAGAACTCATTGGGCT
Source organism: Cyanobacteria bacterium P01_H01_bin.21 (assembly GCA_038748405.1). Lineage (GTDB taxonomy): Bacteria > Cyanobacteriota > Cyanobacteriia > Phormidesmidales > Phormidesmidaceae > Leptothoe. Next base: position 48,051 of record JBCDIX010000006.1, read on the forward strand.
GGCAGGACATAATTAGCGGAATTCGGGCTTTTTGAGCCAGCTTTATCACCTGTTCGCCAATCGCCTGGCCAGCTAGAGCACTTTGACTGCGGTTCATATCCAACACCATCATGGTGTTTTTAGTGGGTGCCTGTTTGAGATACTTCACCACATCCTGCAGCGCAATCCCCGTCTGTTTTACTTGGGCCGGATCGCCATCGACAGGCATCAGATAATCTTTGTTATCTGCTTGAGCCCCATAGCCACTGAAATAAAACCAGAGCGTATCGTCGCGCTGCACCCGCCCCTGGCAAATAGTTTCTAGCCAGTCATTTATCGCCACTCGGTCAGGGTAAACTGCCTCTTGATCAGTCGATGTGGACAAATCACTCAGTAAAACGCAGTTTTCCGGTGCAAAACCCCCATCTTCAATCAGGTATCTTCGAATACCCACCGCATCATTCTGTGCTTGCATCAGTGGTTGAAACCCCTGATACTGATTAATCCCAATAATAATTGCCCAGCAATTCGACATCAGAGGCCACCAAATACAGATTGGACGTTAGAGGAAATAGATGCTTTCAGCGCCATATGTTACTTCAAGTTGAGCCGTTTGCGTTGATATGCGGTACCAACTTATAGATCGATAGTGCTATCCAATCAAAATTCTGGTCTGCATAGTCTTGCTATTCATGATCGTTCAAGCTACAAAAATGGGAAAGTTTGACGATAGTTTTATTAGCTAACAAAGAAGATTTCCTGAAACCACCGTTTCAAACACGGTTTATATTACAGTTCTATCCGTAAGGCATTAGTCTTTAGTACCTGTTGATCTACATGTCCACGACATCACCCTACCGGTCTTATTCCATACGGCGACGCAAGCGTCCCCTGACACGACGTCTTAGCGCTTCGTTTGCCCCCATGGGTCTAGCAGTATTGCTGGGGACATCTAGCGCCCTTTGGCTCACCGAAGCATTAATCATGCCAAAGGCGTCCTACGCTTACACATCCCGGTTAAATCTGTTTTTGACCCTGGAGGATGGTGAGCCTTACGGCAGCCTAGTGCGACGAGCAAATATGGCAGCTCGCGCGGGTGCACAGCGTAGCTTTGACCAAGATTTGTTGATTACGGAAGTGATGATTAGCGTAACTGGTGAAAACAGCGATGGTATTGCTGTGCCAGTGTTAAATCTGCGGGTTAGCCGTCAGGAATGGAGTCAACAGCCAGTCACTGAATATTGGGCGACCTATTTTAGAGGGGCCCAGACACTGCTTGAGTCTTCGTCAGGATCGTCTTTTTAGGGAATTTGTTGCCGTTGGCTTCGACTCCGCTCAGCCAACGGAGCCTTAGCCTAATCGGAGGCGCAGTCGAAGTCGCCCCTAATAATTTCCTCACCAAAACCTACCCTCTGTGTGCAACTTTGGTCTATTATCAATAGGTTGTCTAAAATTTTCCCAGCAGGTCCATGGCGGTTCCTAAGAAGAAACGCTCCAAGTCTAAGCGCAACATGCACCGCGCTGTTTGGAAGCGTAAAGCAGCATTACAGGCTCAGCGTGCATTGAGCCTTGGTAAGTCAGTACTGACAAATCGATCCAATAGCTTTGAGTATCCTCAGGATGATGAGGATGAGGACGACGACGAGTAAGATTGCGGACGTCTTTTTGCAAAGATAGCGGGTGGAGTTTTTAAGGAGCTACACCCGCTATCTTTTTTGGCAATGAGTAAAGAGAGACAATGGAAACGATGGCAAACCCTTATTGTTGGCAACAGGATAGGACTCAATTCCAGCAAAACCATCAAGCGCTAACGAAATCTGCATCTCACGCCAGAAAATAGGACCGACCTGCTTGAGCCCGGTCAAGACTGTCAGGTTAGTGTTTGTGCGATCGCACCCAGTAATTCCTGGGCTCGAATCGGTTTAGTCAAATAGCCATTAATTCCCTTGGCCATTAGCCGCTCTTGAGTTTCTGCGATCGCATGGGCCGTAATCATAATAATGGGTACCTGGTTTTCGTGTTCTTGACAGTAGTCAAAAATCTCTTGAGCGGCATCTTCTCCACTCATGACAGGCATTTCCAGGTCCATCAATACGATGTCAAATGAATTCTCTATAAACTGTTGATACGCTTCCTCTCCATTGTTGGCCAAATTAACAATACAGCCATTTTTCTGCAACAGATGCTGTAACAACTTTTGATTAATTGGATTATCCTCTGCGACTAAAACACGAATTGAACGATCTAAACGAAGCCGGACCGCTTTAAGCGGATCTTTAGTCGGTAGTTTAATCGGGGTAACCTGAACAATCGGGCAGCTGAGGGTAAAGGAAAAACTAGACCCCTCTCCTAAGGTGCTTTCCAGGTGAAGCTTTGATTTCATCAGCTCCAATAACCGTGATGAAATCGCTAACCCCAAGCCAGTGCCCCCGTGCTCCTGACGGTTATGATTACTCGCTTGCACAAACGGGGAAAAAATTGCCTGTTGTTGGTCATTAGCAATGCCAATGCCCGTATCTGATACACAGATCTTGAGGGTGACCATGTTTGCACTCATTTGCTGCAGGCTACAGCTCAGAACAACCTTGCCACCAGAAGGAGTAAATTTAACCGCGTTGCTGCAAAGGTTAAGTAAGATTTGAGAGAGTCTATCCTTGTCGATCAACAATCGCTCAGGGACAGAGGGGGCAAAATCAATTGAAAACTGCAGCTGTTTCTGTGTGATTTCGTCCTGTAAAATCTGTTGTATTGTTTTGCACAGATGTATTAGCGACGTGGGTGTGGGGTTGAGGGTTAATTTGTTTGCCTCGATTTTGGAAAAATCTAGGACGTCGCTGATAATTGCCTGCAAAATTTGAGCAGAAGTATTTGCAGTGGCGACATATTGTTGTTGTGGCGACGATAGCTCCGAATCGGAGAGTAAATCTAACGCGCTGATAATGCCATGGAGTGGTGTGCGAATATCATGGCTAATCATGGCTAAAAATTGCGATTTTGCCTGATTTGCTTCTAACGCTTGAAAGTGAGCGTCTTCTAAAACGTTGGTGTAGTAAGTGATTTTTGTAGAGAATAAGCGAGCCTCTAGCAAATGCATAACCTGAGAGGCCAGTGTTTTAAGCCCATCAATCTGCTCTTGGCTCAGCTTTTTAGGAACAAAATCAAGTACGCAGAGTGACCCAAGGTTGTAACCACGAGGCGATATGAGCGGAATGCCAGCATAGAAGCGAATTTTGGGATCGCCCAAAACCAGAGCGTTATCCTTGACACGTTCGTCCGTCTCGGCATCTTCTACGATAAATGGCTCTTTATCCAGAATGGTGTACCCACAAAACGCATGCTGTCTGGGGGTCTCAGAGATCTCAAGACCGCAGATAGACTTAAACCACTGGCGATGTTTATCGACAAGGCTAATCAACCCAACAGGAGCCTGACAGATATACGCAGCTAATCGAGTCAGCTCGTCAAAGGACGCCTCGGAGGGGGTGTCTAAAATTCTGTAGTAATCTAGATCCGCTAGGCGGTCAGGATCGTTTTGTGGAATGGGAGCAGCCGGCATATTAAAATCAGGCAGCATCTCTAAGGTATACCACCCTTACTCTCTAAAATCAGAATTAATAAGTTTATTATAGCTGGGACATTCGGATTTTTTTTGCGATCGCAACCCTAAAAACTGGCCTTTTAGTGGAGCAGCAGTTTAGTTTTCATAAAGGTTTTAGCAAGTATCTATGAGGTTACTAATAAAGATAATTGCTGACTCTAAATCTTGCCTGAAACAAGCGAGCAATCCACTCATTAGTTCACGATTAGTATAAAAGTTTATATTGATTAGCTCGATATTTTTACCTTTCCTTTAACTTGATTTGTGACAGTTGGGTGGGGGCAAGAGGGGATTAAGGTTGGCGATAACGAGTGCGGTTTCCATTACATCAAGCACTAAATATCCAGAGACATTACATGATGGTGCTGCCTGATTAATTTTGTTTTTGAGAATCTATCCAAATACTTTCTGTTTTCTCGCGACTGCCGTTTAAGTGCTTTGCTAACAACAGATCCAGTCGATTGACACAGACAAACAACAATCAGCTCACACAATAACCGGTACTGCCGGATTTTCTCAATAGGAGAAACGCCAACAATGGCAAATGTTGTATTTGATTTAGTCAATGGAACTTCCCAAAAGCTGAATTTGACATTGTTCATGCCAACTCTGAGTTGGCTGAGAGCGGCAGTCGCGGCAGTTACCACGATCTGCTAGTGGCTCGTTTCACCCTGGCTCAAGCATTGTCACCCTTTGTTGATATTCTTTTAAGGTTCATAGTTTTCTGGCCAATATGACAACAACAACCCGAATGCTTCTATCTCATAACTGTACACTTCCTAGTGATCAAGTATCTGAACTTAGTCGTAATAAATTTGCCAACGCTTTTATCGGAGGCTTAAAGCCTCACGCAAATATTCAGTGCAGCTTGATTGAAAATCCTCACTGGATTGTGGAAATTCTTTTTGACGGCCAACAAAAAAGTCCCACAGATGTTGCTAAGCTGTGTGCTAAGAGTTTGTGCGATCAACGATCTGCCGAGACTGACAGAGAAATTTATCACTATACCATTATGCTTTTAGGGGGCATTAAAACGACACCCGCTTTGAGCCCCTCTCCCACATCCCTACAGCCTGGCGAGTGGGGAGTCGATGTAGTGGAAACAAATTCTCCCGACCAGTTTTTAGCAGGACTCAATTGGGAGGATGTCACGGCTAGTAAATCTCCAGAGGAAATTTTTAAGGTAACTCATACAGTTAATTAGACTATTGAGAGCAACACTCTTTCTACTGTGAACTTTCATCTCATGCTGGCCAAGCTTTGGCCTTAGAGATCTATAGTGTGGATGGAGAAAATAGCTCCCCTGACAGATTGAATCGTAATACCCATAAGGGTTGAGGAGGTCGATATAGCTGAATCACAAGAATCTGTCTCGTCAAAACAAAAGCAGCACTTAACTGTGTTATCAATATTTTCTCTAATGGGTTTGTGAGAGAATTTTGTTGCCATTTTAGGCTTAGCATATTCTCTGATTAGGCTTTTTGAATGTGGGAAATGGTTTTGGTAGCTGGTTAAGTGCTGCTTTTGTGTGAGACTATTTGACAGGTGTAACTGACTTAGAGGCTGGCGGTTAAGTAGAGCATTGGCGATTAGTGTATTTCAATGCTTTAACCTATCCCTGACTGGAACTTGCGCAACACTTTTATTCCAGATAATTGCTTCTAACCAACAGCTCACTGGGAATACGACAATTATTCTCTGCCAGCCTTTAAAGTTGGCTAAGAAATGTTCTTAGAAGCAGGTATGAGGCTGTAATAGCTGAATACAGCCTTTCAAGCATAGCTCTCAAGCAAGATGTTACGAGCTGATTTGCATAGTCTCCAATCATTTATTAGGCAACAAGATACTGCAGCTCCACAGCTAACCCTCTTAGGGACGTGTATACCTATTTAAATGTGCCCCACATATGCCCCACATTTAGATAGAGGCAATCGCTTCAAGTTGCTAATATCACTTATCTGTTGGTCTATACAAAAAGCTCTGCTTTAGGGCCTATATCAATCACATCGATTCCTGACTTTCGAAAAAACAGTCCGGGTTACGGACCATCTGTTGGGAAAGAAACTAAAGGGCTTCGTAGTGACGATTTAAACCTTATTGACAATAAAACAATGTACAGTCTTGAAACCTTTACAAAGGTCGATGTCTCCCACTGTGCTGTTGCTCTTCGCAACCTAGAGTACGATTCCAAGACTATGGAAGACGTGGCCAATCGTATTGTTCGCCATATCTACGACAATTTTCTTGACCCTCGTACAGGTGAACGAGAGTTTGCGCTTACTCGGTTTTTTAAAACCCATCCCTACCGGGAATTGAATTCACACATGCAGAACGCAGCACAAGCAATTGTAAACGACCGGTATATTCCGCCTGCAACAAAATGTTTGACACTGCTAGCCACTGCCGGGGATGAGCCGGACTGGAATCAACGACAAAAGTCTAGAGGACATCAAGCGATTCCGCTAATAGATGAAGAGTTTGTACAGCGGGCTCCAATGATCTTGCAATTAATTCAACAGTTTGGTCTAAAAGTAAGCACTGTTATTGAAACAAACCCAACATTAATTACAGCCACTCCCCATAAGGCGTTTAATGTTTTTCATATACCTACCGCTTTAAACAGTCCCTATATTCCTGCTCAAAAAGAATTTGTAGTTCCCTATCGAGTTAAGTCGGTTTTGGGATTTGGCGGCATGCTGCCGTCTAATGAGCTATTTGCTGTCATTATGTTTAGCAAAGCGGTTGTACCCCTTGAAACGGCTAGGCGCTTCAAATTTATCTCTGCCTATGTACGTGTTGCGATCGAGTCGTTTACCCGCAGCAATATTTTGGCAGAACCTATTACAAAGTAAGCTCTTGTGAGTGATGGCTACCTGAAGATGCAAAGCTCCTACGCTGGCTGCAGTTGACAATATCGCAAAAAGAATCTGTTTGGGCTACTGTGCCTCATCTTCTAATTCAACGGCTAGCTCAGCAGCAAACTTAGTGAACGCAATCAGTGCCTCCAGCTGATTTTTATACGGGCCGTCCTGACATTCACCCCATTCCCATTCCCAAAACCAGTCGCCAGGATTATCACTGTCTTCAAATATCTCTAGACCAGGAACGGCATCGGCGGCAGCAGCAGGTATGTTGCCATAGACTGCGTTGAGCAATATGCTGCCAACCGCATCGTTAACATCTATCTGATTGTTGTCTGTATCTAGCTCAGAGCTCACTGCCGAAAATGATTGAAGAAGTTCGGTAATGTCTATTTGATTTGCATCCGTACTTTGGTTAGGGTTCATTTGGATATCAAGCAATACGCTATCTTAAATTCTCTCCCGCACGCTATCCCACTCTCCTCCGGATAGCCAAACTGCCTCTGTTGGTAGCTCATCCATTATATAGAGCCAGGCTTCCCCAATAGGCTGACCGATCAGGTCGAACACCGTTGCCCACTGTCGGGCATATTCCTGATTATCGTTGGCTTTAGGATTGTATCCTTCCAGGTGATCTAATCCTGGCATCGCCGCTTCATCTAGGGTGAATAAATACCCTTTAACCCAGCCATCGCCCAGGGTCATTGCTGGATAGCCCAGATTTGGTAAATCATAAAGTAACCCTCGCACCTGGGCAGGTTGAGCCTTTCTTAAATAAGGCAAACAAAATTGCTGATGGTAGGTGCCTCCAGGTTTTAGAGTGCCGTAGACAAAAACATCAATCGTTCCCGTGGAGGAATTCATAGTGGCTGTGGGAGTTTTAATCGTGCCTTTAGGGATGAGCTGGATTAGAGAATTATCTATCGCCTAATCTTATAGATAGTCCCTCCAGATAGACAGCAGACGACTAGAATTGATTATGCAATTCTGATTGCTAATTTTGCAGGTCTGGCGAAAACGTACAGCTGCAGGTGTAGTAGACCATATTTAATACCGAGGGGAAAACAAACGTGGAGTCTCGATACAACCCAGCAGACATCGAGAAAAAGTGGCAGCAGCAATGGTTTGAGCAGGGTCTAGACAAGACACCTGCCACACCAGGGCAGAAAAAGTTCTATGCCCTGTCCATGTTCCCCTACCCTTCTGGCAATCTGCACATGGGCCATGTGCGTAACTACACCATTACTGATGTGATTGCCCGTGTGCGACGTATGCAGGGCTACAACGTGCTTCACCCAATGGGTTGGGATGCATTTGGCTTGCCTGCAGAGAATGCGGCTATTGATCGGGGCATTCCACCGGCCAAGTGGACTTATCAGAATATTGGCCAAATGCGCGAGCAGCTTAAGGAACTGGGGCTCTCCTATGATTGGGACCGAGAAGTGGCTACCTGTTCACCCGATTACTATCGCTGGACCCAGTGGATCTTTTTGCAGTTTTACGAAGCGGGTTTGGCCTATCAAAAAGAGGCCGCCGTTAACTGGGACCCCATTGACCAAACTGTTTTAGCTAATGAGCAGGTGGATAGTGATGGACGCTCCTGGCGTTCTGGTGCCAAGGTGGAGCGTAAGCTGCTACGTCAGTGGTTTCTCAAGATTACGGACTATGCTGATCAGCTTTTGAGCGATCTCGATAAGTTAGATGGTTGGCCTGAGCGTGTAAAGCTCATGCAGGCAAATTGGATTGGCAAGTCCACGGGAGCCCATGTGGTGTTTAACACCGAAGCGGGTGACGATATCAAAATCTATACGACTCGTCCCGATACTCTCTGGGGGGCTTCCTTTATGGTGCTCTCACCCGAGCATCCTTTGGTGGCAAAGCTGACAACGGCTGACCAAGCGGCTGCGATCGCAGCCTATCAAACCACAGCCGCCAACATGAGCGAAATGGATCGCACTGCCGAGAACCGTGAAAAAACCGGTGTGTGGACCGGCAGCTATGCCATTAATCCAGTTAACGAGCAGAAAATTCCCATCTGGATCGCTGACTATGTGCTGATGGACTATGGTACCGGTGCCATTATGGCGGTACCGGCCCACGACCAGCGAGACTTTGAATTTGCTAGAAAGTTTGATCTGCCCATTGAGGTGGTGGTGCAGCCCGAGGATGAAACTCTGAACGCAGCCACCATGGAAGAAGCCTATCCCCACGATGGGGTGATGGTAAATTCGGGTCCCCTCGACGGGATTCCTGCGGGTAAGGGTGACGGTCAGAGTGTGCCAGCGGCCATCAAGTGGCTAGAAGACAATAACAAGGGTGAAGGCACCGCCAACTATCGTTTGCGGGACTGGTTGATTTCGCGCCAGCGCTACTGGGGCGTACCCATTCCCATGATTTACTGCGATAGCTGTGGCACTGTTCCCGTCCCGGCCGATCAGCTGCCAGTGGTGCTGCCCGAGGATGTAGAATTTAGCGCTCGCGGTGGGTCACCCTTAGCAAAAATGGCCGACTGGATTAACTGCCAGTGCCCTAGCTGCGGCACTGATGCCAAGCGGGAAACCGACACGATGGATACGTTTATTGATTCATCCTGGTACTTTTTGCGTTACGCCGATGCCCAAAATGAAACGCTACCGTTTGCCAAGGATAAGGCCAACGATTGGCTGGCAGTCGATCAGTATGTGGGCGGTATTGAGCATGCGATTTTACACTTGCTCTATTCGCGGTTTTTTACCAAGGTGCTGCGCGATCGCAATCTTGTCTCTGTTGACGAACCCTTCCAGCGATTGCTCACCCAGGGCATGGTCCAGGCCATGACCTACAAAAACCCCACCACAGGCAAGTACATTGCTCCTGGTGATGTTACTGACCTTACTAATCCAACAGATCCCAAGACAGGCGATCCGCTCCAGGTGTTCTACGAAAAAATGTCCAAGTCCAAGTATAACGGCGTGGAACCCCGGGCAGTGCTGGGTAAGTACGGTGCTGACACCGCGCGTATGTTTATCTTGTTTAAGGCCCCGCCCGAAAAAGATCTCGAGTGGGACGACGCGGACGTGGAAGGCCAGTTTCGATTCTTAAATCGAGTGTGGCTTTTGGTGACCAGCTTTGTAGAAACACAGGGCAGTAAAGCCAGAATCACCAGCTTAGACCAAGATAGCCTGAGCAAAGCTGACAAAGATCTACGCCGTGCTATTCACACAGCGATTAAAGACATCTCAGAGGATGTGGAAGAAGGCTATCAGTTCAACACAGCCGTTTCTGAGTTGATGAAACTTAGTAATGCCCTCAAAGAGGCTAAACAGCATGATAGCGATGTCTACGCCGAAGGGGTCCAAGTCCTTGTTCTCTTGTTGGCTCCCTTTGCCCCTCACCTAGCGGCGGAGCTTTGGCAAACCTTAGGCTTTAGGGAGTCGGTCCATCGTCAGAGCTGGCCTACATTTGAAGACAGTGCCCTCGTTGCCGATGAGATTACCCTGGTAATCCAAATCAAAGGCAAAACCCGAGGCACTATCTCAGTTCCTGCCAGTGCCACTAAAGATGACCTGGAACAGTACGCCCGGAATTCCGACATTGCCAAAAAGTATCTGGATGGCAAAGAGATTAAAAAAGTAATTGTGGTACCCGGCAAACTGGTGAACTTTGTAGCGATCTAAGCATCAGCCCCAGCCTGAGGGATGTTACAGTGAAAAACTCAAAACCCCTGTGATTAGGGAAAAATGCCAAGTTATGGTTATGATGGCTGGTGTAATTAAATCCTGCAGTAATCCCTCGGAGTATTTTCCCCTATGGCCATCGACTATGTCCCCGATGAAGCTGCTTTGGACACCCTACTCACTGGCGACCCCTTGGTTGTTATCGACTTTACAGCCTCCTGGTGTGGACCTTGCAAACTAGTAGCACCATTGATGGATCAGCTTTCTGAGCAATATGGCGGTCAAGTTACTGTCGCTAAGCTTGACATTGATGCCAACAAGCCCATAGCCAAACGATTTAGCATCAAGAGCATTCCGGCTGTGCTTTTCTTTAAGGGAGGGGAGCATGTAGATACTGTTATCGGTGCCAAACCCTACGGTGAATTTGTGGCAACCCTAGATAAGCATCTGTAGGTTTGCGCTGGACTATCCTGCTATTCAGCCATTTTCCTAGAAAACTTCAGCTACACAGCTTAAGCAAGCCTTAACTGTCGGAACTACACTGGGATGCATGTCAATCAATTAATTACAGAGCCGTCGGTCTCACCATTTTTTATTGGTATTCGGCTGGTTTGTGTTTCCCTTTTCATTTTCTGACATGTTTGTGTTTTTTATCTCCCGGTGAGCTAAATGGCTCATCGGGATTTTTTTAGGGACGGTGTTTGCTGTAGATTAGATATCTCATTGAGAAACCCGATGAGACAATCTCAGACTGTTTGGGGAGCTAGCAAATTCATTAAATATACTGACGTTTACTAGAGTGAGATGTATATTTTGTGGCGTGCTGCCGCTACCTTGGCATCAGTATTGGCTAATCAATTCTGGAGCTATGTTTGAGACCACGTGTGTAATGCAATCTGCCTGGGTAGACTATGGGATGTAACATTTCATAGTCCCTATCTAGCAACCCTAGATGCGGCTACATGCAACGGCTGTTTCCGTAAACCTACGTAGTAGTTTGCCTAACTTTATTGATTTTTTAACAAAAACCCAGAGTCTCTAAGAAAATACGTCCACCTTGCCTTTTGTGGTAATGCTGCTCACACGTAGATCTACTATATGACTACACTTATTAACCTGAAAAAGTCCATGCGGCCCGACCTCCTAAGTGAACTATTTCCACTCTTTAACGCCGCGAATCCTGAAACCTTAACAGGTCTGCTATCTGCAGCCACTGAACTTACCTATCCAGCGGGCCGCACTGTCCTTATGGAAGATTCCTGGGGCAACGCTATCTACTTAATAGTGGCCGGTTGGATCAAGGTACGACACGATACGGGCGGCGATTACGTCACCTTGGCTGTTCTGGGTAAAGGCGATTTCTTTGGTGAGATGGCCATTTTAGATGAGTCGCCCCGTTCTACCGATGTTGTCGCCCTTTCACCGGTTAAGCTGCTGAGTGTTCCAGCCCAGCACTTTATCGACACTCTTTTTCAGGATCATCATTTGCACCATCGCATGCTACAGCTGATGGTACAGCGATTACGCCATACCAATGGTCACTTTCAGCGACGACGTAAACCCACTGCAGTCAAGCTTGCCAACACCTTGACGTTCCTTGCTGAAACCTATGGCGAAAATACAGATACCATTCCAGAAATTTTTAATCTAGCTGTTGATGATTTAGCCGCTATCGCCGATATTCCAAAAGACGACGCCGCTAAAATTATGGAAAAACTGCGTGAGAAAGAGTGGATCGTTACTAGTCAAGACGGTCAGACACTGCAGTTAAAAGGGTTTAACCACTTAATCCAGCTGGCACAAAAATAGACTCTGTATAGTGATAGATATTTCAAATTACAAATCATTGCAAAATTTTGAAAAAAAGCTTGTTCTCTAAGCATGTCTTTGAGAGTTGGGCTGATACTTAAGGGGCTGTGCCACACTGAGTTTTCATGGGTACCCAACTGCCTCCTTCCATTACCCCACGTCAAATGAACCTGCTACGTATCGTGCTAGCACTGGCGTGGGCAGATGGCAACCTAGCGAAAGAAGAAGCAGATGTCATGCTCACCAAATTTAGCCAGGTTTTTGCCACTACCTCTGAAGGCCAAGAGGCGGTTAAACAGGAACTTCAAGGCTACTTGGTGCAAGATATCCCCTTAGACGAGATAGTCCCCAAACTAACGACTGAAGCGGAGAAGGAATTTGTCCTACGTTTGGGGTATGAAGTCATTAGTTCCAGTGCCCTCACCCCTGACGAAGACTTAATTAATCAGGACGAGCAAGCCATCTATCAACAGTTAGTCAATCTGCTGAATCTACCAGTTAGCACTGTCGAGCGAATTGAGCAATCTGCCCAAACAGCCTTGGGGCAAAATCAAGCAAATGGCAGTAACGTGGTGGATCTGCTCACTTACCAGCTACGTGAACACTTAAGTGTTTAGTCGAAAGGCTCGTGGAAAGCTTTAATACAAAAGCAATGGGTACTAGGTCATTGCTTTCATAGTGCAGCTCAGATTTTAAGCACTCATGGCCAGCATCCGTTGGATGGGTGCAAGGGCCTTTTGCTGGATGTGCGCGGGCAGAATAATTTCTGGTGTGCGGTTTTTCATAGCCAGATATAGTTTTTCTAGCGTGTTTAACCGCATGTGGGGGCACTCGTTGCACTGACAGTTAGCCTCAGGAGGGGCAGGAATAAACAGTTTGTGTGGCAGCTGCTTCTCCATTTGATGGATAATGCCAGACTCTGTAACCACAATAAACTGCTCAGTCTTGCTGCTTTCTACATACTTAAGCAAGGCTGTGGTTGAACCAATGTAGTTAGCATGATGCAAGATAGCCTCTTCGCATTCAGGATGAGCCACAATTTCAGCATTGGGGTGCTCCATCTTGAGCTGCAGCATCTTCTTTTCTGAGAAGGTTTCATGCACAATACAGCTGCCCTGCCATAGCACTAAATCACGTCCTGTCTGGGCTGCAACATAGCGTCCTAAATTACGATCAGGCGCAAAAATAATTGGCTGCTCTGGCGGAATTTGATTGACAAGTTTTACGGCATTTGAGCTGGTGCAGATAATATCGCTCATCGCCTTAATCTCAGCGGTGCAGTTAATGTAAGACACCACAATATGATTGGGGTGAGCTGCCTTAAACTTGGCAAACTCTGCTGGTGGACAGCTATCTGCCAGCGAACATCCTGCGGCTAGATCGGGCAACAGCACCAGTTTGTCAGGATTCAAGATTTTAGCTGTCTCCGCCATAAAGTGCACACCGGCAAATACGATCACGTCAGCATCGGTTGCGGCCGCCTTTTGAGACAGACCCAGCGAATCCCCAATGTAATCGGCAATATCCTGAATATCGGGCTCTTGATAATAATGAGCCAGGACAATAGCATTCAGCCCTTTTTTCAACGCCTCAATAGCGCTGAAAAGATCCTTAGGTAGCCCAATGGCAGGTGCAGATGCAGTGGTGAACATAAAGACAGACTCGCAGGCTAATTTTGGTTTTTAAATTTATTTGAGACTAGTCTAATTATAGTCAAATAAACCATAATTGTCAGCTAATCCTTTGGAACCTTTTAATGTGTTCTGAGGCTCTTGAAAGTCAGCTCAGTAGGGCAACTATTTTAGGGCAGCAATAATCCAGATCCAACTAGTGCCAGCCCGTTCGGAAACCACCTGCTGGTTAACTCCACTATTTTTGCAGTCTCTCTTTATTCGGATTTTAACGTTACGTCAAACTCCTGACATACCGTCGTTACAGCCTCAACCCACCCCTGGGGTGCAGGTAAGGGAGCAATCTTCCAACCTTGATTACCCAATTGTGGGTGGGGACCGTTGACCCCAGGCAAAACAATTGGATGGTCAACGTGCTCCAACATATCTAAATCGTTAGGACTGTTACCTAGGCCAATGGTGACAATGGTTTCCTCGGGCGGCAATGTCTTTTGATACAGAGATACCAGACGTTTTACTGCGTTACCCTTGCCGGCCTCAGGACCAATCAGATGTGAAAACCGATCACCGACAACGACCTTAAAACCTACTGATTCAACCGCTGTAACTATCTGCTCAGAAGTAAGGGCTTTGGGCGTGATAAACGGCTCACTAAAGTCTCGTGCCTTTGCCTCCTGGGCATCTTTAGCAGACAGTCCGGTATATTTCTGTAGCCGCGCAATGGTCATATCGCCAAAGCCTAATAGAGAATGGTGCAGCTCGTTGGCAATTACCCGCAGACCTGCTCTGGCCTGAACATAGGGACAGCCTAACTCCACCACAAAATAGTCATCATCTTGCTCACCGGGCGGTTGGCCAAAGGGATTATGATTGATTTCAACAAAAATACCGCTACCGTTCTCAGTCACAAATGGATCGGTGAGTCCTACGTCTTTCCGTAGGGTAGAAACTTCAGCCCGCGTTTTACTAGTTACCGGTATAACCGGGATCTTTAATGACTTTAATTGCTGGATAATAGGCACTGTTGCAGCGTAGTCGTAGGTCTCGCTGTTGAGCAGTGTGCCATCTAGGTCGGTAAAAATAATCAGCTGGGTCATAGAAAGTAAACGCGCCTTGCACTGATCAGAACATGTTTAGATTAAACAACGATTTATGACTCAGCCCATCACGATTGCCATCATTGGCGATGTTCATGACCAGTGGAGTGATGCAGATGCCTATGCTTTGGCAGCCCTAAATGTCGACCTGGCTATGTTTGTGGGTGACTTTGGTAACGAAGCGATCGCAACTGTTCGACAAATCGCCGCTGCCCCGCTGCCCAAAGCTGTCATTTTAGGAAATCACGATGCCTGGTACACAGCTAGCCAGAAAAACCGCAAAAAGTGTCCTTACGACCCTATTAAAGAAGATCGCGTCCAGCAGCAGCTAGATGCGTTGGGAGACTCTCATGTCGGCTTTGGCAAACTGGAGATGCCCCAGTGTACGATGACTGTAGTCGGCGCACGTCCGTTTAGCTGGGGCGGGGCTACCTGGCGCTACAAACGGTTCTACCGAGAGCGATATAACGTCTCTAGTTTTGCGGACTCAACAGCTAAGATCTGCAGAGCAATAGATGCAGCAGAACAACAGACGTTAATCTTTTTAGGCCACAACGGTCCGGCAGGTTTTGGCAGTCAGACCCACAATATCTGTGGTCGTGACTGGAAACGTAGCGGGGGTGACTACGGCGATCCAGATTTTGCAGATGCGATCGCATACGCTCAACAATCTAACCGACATGTTGCGCTGGTCGCCTTTGGTCATATGCACCATGAACTAAGGCACGATAAAACCCGACTGCGAGAACGGTTAGTAGTAGATGACTATGGCACGGTTTATGTCAATAGCGCTCAAGTTCCGCGAGTTATAAAAACTGACAGCGGCTGGCATCGAAGCTTTACTTTAGTATCTATGGGTAAAGGTATCGTTCAGACAGTACGTTTGATTTGGGTAGACGATACGAACAAAATTGTGTCCGAGGAATACCTCTATGGCGCTCAACAAAAAATTGACGTACCCCTAGACGCAGTGATGAATTTGGGCTAGGATTGCTGATGCTTCTAGTGCATGCTGGTAAGCAATCTTACCTGGAGAGGTGGCAGAGTGGTCGATTGCGCTCGACTTGAAATCGAGTGAGCCGCAAGGTTCCGAGGGTTCGAATCCCTCCCTCTCCGTTATTAGTTTTGATAGTCTACACGAGTCATATTTCCAGCAAAGCCTGGTAAATCAGGGCATTATATTTAGCTAAGTCAATTGCTCCGAATTGAGGCTATGGCTCTGTAAGAATTAATAAAGCAAATAATATTGATGTATTCACCGGCAAGAACACGGGAATCTTAAACGCAGCTCACAACCCTGTTCCTTTATCCCCTAAAGCTTCAACATGCAAGTTTCTAGGAATTTTGCATTTCTCAAGGTTCACAGCTTAGAGCTTGTCAGGCTGGGTACGCTAGCTGAGAACTATTTTGCAAATGATCCGAATACTTGCTTGATTAAGTTGCGCCAATTTAGTGAGCAATTAGCCCAGCTAGTGGCGGCTAAAGTTGGTCTTTATGAAGACCCCGAAGAAAGCCAGTTTGAACTCCTGCGACGGTTAGATAACCGTAGGGCGATTACGGGGCAAACAACCCAACTTTTCCATGAAATGCGCAAGGTTGGTAATCGGGCTACCCATGGCAGCTATGGTGAACATGGGGTCGCACTGAGCCATCTGAAATATGCGCGGATACTAGGTATCTGGTTTCATCGATCCTATGGTAAAGCCCGACAGTTTAAGCCCGGGCCTTTCATTCCACCAGCCGATCCCCACCAAGAAGCAGTGGCGCTCCAAGCAGAACTAGAGCGACTCACGGCAGAACTTACAGCCAGACAAGCAGAGCTAACAGCCACCCAGTCCCAGGCAGAACAGGCCCAAGCATTAGCCCAGGAAGAAGCTGAATTACGGCAGCTAGCCGAAGAACTTTTACTCGAAACGGAAGCCAAAGCAGAGGAAGAGAAAGCCCGACTCGCTGCACAACTGAATGTAATGCAGGCTGAAGCAGCTCAATCTTCGGCCCAGACTATTCAAGATGCCATTGCAGTTGCTCAGGTGGTTGAGGCTGAACTTGATCTAGACGAACGTGAAACTCGACGCTTAATCGATGCTCAACTACGCGAGGCTGGCTGGGAAGTTGATACTGAAACATTGACCTACAGTAATGGTACTCGCCCCCAGAAAGGGAAAAATCTAGCCATTGCTGAGTGGCCCACTGTCAATGGACGGGCTGACTACATTTTATTTGTGGGTTTGGATGCGATCGCAGCCGTCGAAGCCAAACGGAAAAGCAAAGATGTGTCTGGGGCAGTAGACCAGGCCAAGCGCTACAGCCGGGGATTCCAGGCAGACGAAATCTTGCCCGGTGGTCCCTGGAAAGAGTATAAGCTTCCATTTGTATTTGCAACGAATGGACGAGAGTTTTTACCTCAGCTTGAAACCAAGAGTGGTATTTGGTTTTGTGATGTCCGTCGTCCAGAAAATCTGCGTCGCCCTTTACGAAGTTGGTATAGCCCAGCAGGTCTGATCGATACTCTAGCCCAAGATATTGATCAGGCCCAAGCGCAACTGAAACAGGAACAGTTTAACTATGGCTTTGATTTACGGCACTATCAGATTCGGGCTATTCGAGCCGTGGAAGCAGCTCTTGCCCAGGACCAGCGCAATCTTTTGCTGGCAATGGCAACGGGCACGGGCAAAACAAAAACCTGTATTGCCTTGGTATATCGACTGCTCAAGACTAAGCGCTTTCGGCGCGTTCTCTTTTTGGTAGACCGAACTGCTCTGGGAGAACAAGCTACCAATGCATTCAAAGATACCCGTATGGAAAGTTTGCAAGCCTTTGCCGATATCTTTGATATCAAAGAGCTAAAGGATGTAGTCCCGGATCGGGATACGAAGGTGCATATTGGAACGGTGCAGAGCTTTGTCAAACGCATACTGTACCCCAGTGATGAGACCGAACCCCTGACGGCAGATCAGTATGATTGCATTGTGGTGGATGAGTGCCACCGAGGATATTTGCTGGATCGGGAGTTAAGTGACAATGAACTCACTTTTCGAGACTTCAAAGACTATGTTTCGAAGTACCGCACCGTTCTGGAGTATTTCGATGCGGTCAAGATTGGATTAACGGCTACGCCTGCGTTGCATACATCTCAAATATTTGGTGAACCCGTCTTTAAATATAGCTATCGAGAAGCGGTGATTGATGGTTATCTGATTGACCATGAGCCCCCCATTCGACCGGTGACGGCCCTGGCTGAAGACAATATTGTTTGGCAGACAGGTGAGGATGTTCAATATATTGACCCAAAAACCGGACAGCTTGACCTGATCCATGCGCCGGATGAAATCCGAGTGGAGGTGGAACAGTTTAACCGTCGAGTGATTACCCAAGAGTTTAACCGGGTAGTCTGTGACTTTTTGGCTGATGAAATTGACCCAGAGATGGGCAAAACGCTGATTTTCTGCGTGAATGATGCCCATGCCGACCTGGTAACAGATTTGCTGAAAAAATCTCTGACAGAACGGTATGGCAGCATCGATGACGATGATGTCAAAAAGATTACGGGAGCATCAGACAAGCCATTAGAACTGATTCGACGGTATAAGAACGAGGTTAGTCCTAAAATAGCCGTGACGGTTGATTTGCTCACCACTGGGATTGATGTACCGGCCATTTGTAATCTGGTGTTTCTGCGGCGGGTTAAGTCAAGAATCTTGTACGAGCAAATGCTGGGCCGGGCCACTCGTCTCTGTGATGATCTGGAAAAAGAGTTTTTTAGAATCTTTGACCCAGTGGGCCTGTACAAAGCCATTGAGAACTTTTCAAGTATGAAGCCGGTGGTGGTTAACCCCAAGATTTCCTTTGGTCAATTGGTGGATGAGCTAGACTCTGTGACTGATACCAGTGCTGTAGAAGAGATTTTGGATCAGATTGTTGCTAAGTTACAACAGAAAAAGCGTCATCTGAGTGCTGACCAGCAAGAAACTATTGAAGCTTTGGCGGATATGCCTGTTGATGAGGTAGTGGATCATCTGAGGCAATCTAGCCCAGCAAGCGTAGCAAACTGGCTACAGGAGCGTAAGCAGATTGCTGAGATTTTAGATCGACGAGATGGTGGACGTAAGTCAGTGTTGGTGTCTTACCATGCTGACGAACTGCGGCGGGTGGAGCAGGGCTATGGTGTGGCCGAAGATGGCACTGAGTATGGCAAACCTGAGGATTATCTGGAGAGTTTTGAATCCTTTATTTACGATAATCAGAATATAATTCCGGCCTTGATAGTCGTCACCCAGCGGCCCCGTGATCTGACTCGCCAGCAGCTTAAGGAACTGCGTATAGAGCTGTCGAAAGCTGGGTATTCAGAAACGATGCTTAAAGCAGCCTGGCGGGATAAGACGAATGAAGAGATTACGGCGTCGATTATTGGCTATGTGCGGCAGGCCGCACTGGGAGACCCATTAGTTCCATACGGGGAGCGGGTGCAGCAGGCAATGAAAAAGATTTTGACCAGTCAGAAATGGACGGCACCACAGCGGAAATGGTTGGAGAGAATTGGTAAACAACTGGAAAAAGAATATGTGGTGGATAAGGAAACTCTAAATCAGGGGGCATTTAAGACCCAGGGAGGATTTCCGCGAATTAATAAAGTGTTTCAGGGTAAGTTAGAACAGGTTTTAAGTGCAATTAATGAATCACTATGGTCGGCGGAAAATCGCTCAGGCTGACCGATCATTCGAGAGATGCTCACCCACGCCGGGTTCAAAACTCAACGCTAATTGAATGCTATCGCTCAAGCGACAAAAGCCTCTTTGCAGTTTGAGAGCACCCTGTAATCACGAACCCCTTTAGCGGGTTTTGATCTGATTACCCCTGACACTTTGAGTGCAGGGCGGTATACGCAATTTGCCAACCTTACATATAAGCCATATGTCAGCCAAGGGCTATTCCCCTCGCCAGGTTACACTCAGCCCTAATCAAGTGCTGTCGCTCAAGCGCTAAGGGCATCATCAAACAAACACAAATTAATACAGATTAACTAATTTTCGTGATTACTCATTGATAACTCGATTATACTGAAATGGCCATTTAGATAGCCATCAATGACCCAGTATTCTATTGCTCAGGCGCGCGATCGCTTTACCCAATTAGTCCACGAAGCAGAGCAAGGCAATGCGGTGGAAGTCACCCGTCGGGGGCAGCGGGTGGCGGTGTTGGTTTCTGCCGAGGAATATGATCGTTTACTTCAACCCAAGCAAAGTTTTGGTGAGGCGGTTCTAGCCTGGAGGAAAAAGTTTGGCTTGGATACCCGCGATGAGGAAGAGGAAGACCGCGAGTTTGAAGCCATCATGGACACTGTGCGGGATAAGGCCCCTGGGCCTGAGCCATTTGAATGGTGATGGCGATTCGTTTTTTGTTGGATACCAATATTCTGTCAGAGCCGACTAAGTTACATCCTAACGACCGGGTAATGGCTCGGCTAACCGAAAAGAATGGGCAGTTTGCGATCGCCTCTATTTCTTATCACGAGGTGATGATGGGTTATTTGAGGTTGCCAGAATCTCGAAAACGGCAAGAGATAGAAGCCTATATGCAGCAAAGCGTAGAAGGGGTGTTGGAGATTTTGCCCTATGACGATACGGCAGCGCGATGGCATGCGCTTGAGCGAACGAGGCTAATGCAGGCGGGAACAATACCGCCCTATGTGGATGGACAAATTGCTGCCATAGCGGCCACGAATAACCTCATTCTGGTGACCCGGAATACTAAAGATTTTCAATATTTCCAGGATTTGCCAATTGCCAATTGGTTTGAATAATAATTGGGAATTTAGTGAAGTACACAATGCGAAAATCGATATGCTTTCCCCTTGTATGTTGAGAGCAGAAGCGGAAGATCCTTGTATGTTGAGAGCAGAAGCGGAAGATCCTTTAACCCCTTGTATGTTGAGAGCAGAAGCGGAAGATCCTTGTATGTTGAGAGCAGAAGCGGAAGATCCTTTAACCCCTCAGGACATGGACATGTCCATAGTTCGTCCGGGAGCCTGTGGTCTCCGTCTCTATTCATAGTCTGAGAGCTCGAAAAATCGCCAGGTCCGTAAATCGAGGCCGTATGTCGCAAGGAAGAGTGCAGACCATGAAGTTCCCCACCGTTCAAGTGCCTTCAGTATCAACAGGATGCATGGTTCATGAAAGACACGGATAGTTCAATCTCATATCATTGGGTTGGCATAGATGTCAGCAAAGCAAAGCTAGATGTCTATGAATTATCAAACCAGTCTTATGCTCAGTATGAGAACAATGAAGTCGGCATAGCGGCTTTATGCCAGCATCTACTCACGGTCGAGACCGTAGCTGTAGTGTGTGAGGCAACTGGCGGCTATGAGTTATTGATGGCTCGTCGATTACATCAACAGGGTGTGCGCATAAGTGTCGTCAATCCCAGGTCAGTTAGAGACCTGGCCAAAGGGTTGAATCAACTGGCTAAAACAGATCGAATCGATGCAAAAATGATTGCCACCTACGGGTCAATTGTCCGGCCTAACCCCTTTGTCCTAGCCAGTGCTACAGCCGAGGAACTGAAGGGGTGGCTCACTCGTCGTCGACAACTTGTTGAGATGCTGAGTGCTGAAAAAAATCGACAACAGCAACTGAGTAATGGCCCCATTCAAGATGCGGTCACTGAGCACATAGACGAGCTAGAAGCCCGAATTCAAGAAATTGATGAGCGGGTCAAAGAACTCAGTGAGTCTGATGCAGAGAATGCTCAGTTGAAGAGCATTTTACTCTCGGTCAAGGGAATTGGTCCGGTCATTTCATCGAGTTTACTAGTGCTATTGCCTGAACTCGGACAGCTTAACCGGAAGCAGATTACAGCCTTGGTTGGGTTGGCTCCCTTCAATCGAGACAGTGGACAGTACCGAGGAAAGCGGCGTATTTGGGGCGGACGGACCTCAGTGCGGAGTCTCCTTTACATGGCTGTTTTATCGGGCCGACGCTACAATCCACCGATTCGAGCTTACTTTGAGCATTTATTAGCTAAAGGTAAGGCGAAAAAAGTAGCGCTGATTGCCTGTGCTCGTAAACTTTTGGTTTGCCTCAACGCGATGGTGAAAAATCGGCAATGTTGGGACGAAACAAAGGTCACAGCGGTCTTTCAGACAGCTTAATCCCTCCCCCTTCTGCGAGCGCTTACATTTGAGTCAAGTATTTTCTAATAGTTGACTTTGAACATAATCGCTCCCAGGAGGGGCGCAGGGGTGAGTTGACCGTTAGCGCTAATGATCGAGACCCACCCCGCCTAATCGGCACCCCTCCCGAGAGGGGATTTGGATTGCGCATGTTGTAAAGTCTTGGCCTGAGTAATCTAACTCTGTTAAACACGTTGCCTATGAATGCCACCTCCGATATTGTTGCTAAGCTTTGGAACCTATGCCATGTCCTGCGGGATGACGGCATTACCTATCTGCAGTATGTGACGGAGTTGACCTATCTGCTGTTTTTGAAAATGATGCAGGAAACTGATCAGGAGGCAGTGCTACTAAAGGGTAAACGCTGGGGTGATCTCGTAGCGCTAGATGGCATTGAACAGCTGGAGTTTTATCGGGATCTGCTACGGGACCTGGGGCGCAGTGGCTTCAATAAGCGAGTGCAGGCGATTTTTGCCAATGCTCAGACAGCGTTGAAGCAGCCGCGCATTATCAAGAAGCTGGTGACTAGCATTGATGAACTGGACTGGTACTCAGCTAAAGAAGAGGGGTTGGGTGATCTGTATGAAGGGCTGCTGGAGAAAAATGCAGGAGAGAAGAAATCAGGAGCAGGGCAATACTTTACACCTCGGTGTTTGATTGACTCTATGGTGGCGCTGATGCAGCCACAGCCGGGGGAGCTGGTGCAGGACCCGGCAGCGGGTACCGGAGGATTTTTGATTGCAGCAGATAGATATATCAAGAGAGAAACTGACGATCTACACGATTTACCCACCAAACAACAGAACTTTCAGATAAAGCAAGCTTTCTTTGGTATGGAGCTGGTACAAGATGCCCATCGGTTATTGCTAATGAATATGATGCTCCATGGCATTGAGAGTACAGTTACTCTAGGAGATACGTTGGGGTCCGATGGAACTGGGCTGACTAAGGCCGACCTGATTTTAACCAATCCGCCATTTGGTACTAAGAAAGGTGGGGGTAGTCCAACGCGTGATGATTTTACCTATCCCACATCCAACAAACAGTTAGCCTTTTTGCAGCATATTTACCGTAGTTTGAAACCGGGGGGACGGGCAGCGGTCGTGCTTCCGGATAATGTGCTGTTTGAAGCGGGGCAGGGGCAAAAGATTCGCGCTGACCTGATGGATAAGTGTAATCTCCATACAATTTTGCGATTGCCCACAGGGATCTTCTATTCACCGGGGGTGAAGACGAATGTGTTGTTCTTTCAGCGAGGGAAAACGGAGAAGCGGAATACGGAAACCGTATGGGTGTATGACCTGCGGACGAACATGCCCAGCTTTGGTAAGCGAAACCCATTGACACGGAAGCATTTTGAAGAGTTTGAAACTTGTTATGGGGACGAGACTAACGGGGGTAGTCCGCGTAGCGATCAGGGTGAAGAGGGGCGGTTTCGGTGCTTTGGCCGAGAGTTTATTCAGGAACGGGATGAGAATTTAGATATCTCCTGGCTACGAGATGAGAGTTTGCAATCGGCAGAGGATTTGCCTGAACCAGAGGTCATCGCAGCAGCGATAATGGAAAAGTTACAGATAGCGATGGCAGAAATGCAGGCATTGAGTACGTTGCTGGAGGAATAAGTTATGGCAACAATCTTAAAAAAAGACACGAACTATACTTTTCGGTCATATTTTGAGCTACCCCATGATACAGATGAAATTTTGGCTGAGTTTGGCTATGGCTATACTCAAGAGAGAATCAAGTTCCCTAGAACGACTGCTGACCTACCTGAACTGCATGACCTGAAGCGTCGGATTGAACGGGTGTTGCCCCATGTGCAGTTGACCAGCGAAGTAGCCAAGCGGGAAGTGCTGGTAGCTCCTATTTTGACCGAGGTGGCGACGGTATGTAATCAGACACTGCGATTTGAGTATTTGCTAAAAGTGAACAACTGGTTGCAGGGCAGTCTGGATTATTTAATCCGGGCTGAGACACAAATTGTGGTGGTAGAAGCTAAGCGAGACGATTTGACCCGAGGATTTACACAACTGGCAACGGAGATGATCGCTCTGGGCATGGTGGAAGGGGCACCGGAGATAATCTATGGAGCTGTGACGATGGGGAGTCTTTGGGTGTTTGGTGTGTTGGATAAGGGGGCAATGTTGATTACTCAGGATATTGGTGGTTATCGAGTGCCAGATGATTTGGAGGATTTGGTGCGAGTATTGGTGGGGATTTTGGAGGAGTGATGGAGGTTTGCAGCAGTTCTGGTGGGCCGTGCCCACCCTACGTAGGACAACTACCGTAACCCTTACCCTTACCTCGCCGTAACTCACACCCAACCTGCATGTTTACTATGAGAGACAACCTACTTTCGGGGGGGTGTGGGGGAGTCAGGCCCCCACGAACAGGAGGGTTTCAGGGAGGAAAGCCCTGAGCAGCCTTTATCGCGATTGGCCAGTTTTCAACAGTTGTTGCTCTAGGCAGTGGAGGAAGTCGCTTGACATTGGACAGTAAAATTGAACTTTATGAGATTCCTGACAGTTGGCAATGGATAAAACTTCAGGATATTAGTTATGTAATTTCAGGTGAAGCATTTAAAAAGAGAGAATACTCCACCTCTGGGATTAAATTGTTACAAATAGCCAATGTTTCTTTTGGACAAGTGATTTGGGGAAAACAAAACTTTTTACCTGAAGTGTTCTTGGAGAAATATCCAGAACTAGTGCTCCAGGAGGGAGACATTGTAATGGCTCTTAATCGTCCTATTCTCAATGATGTACTCAAAATTGCACAGTTGAATCTCGATGATGCACCCGCAATTCTTTATCAGAGAGTAGGATGTTTTAAGTTCTATCAAAAAAATATTTCAGAATATTTTTTCCGCTATGTAAAATCTGCCTTCTTCATGAATCAAGTTGCCTTAAATCTCAAAGGCTCAGATCAACCTTACATTAATACAAGTACACTACCTAAGTTCAGGTTTCCTCTTCCCCCCCTCAACGAGCAACACCGCATCGTCACCAAAATCGAAGCCCTAACCACCCGCAGTCGCAAAGCCCGCGCAGCCCTCGCCGCCATCCCCCCCTTGCTCGACCAGTTTCGGGATTCTGTCCTCGCCGCCGCATTTCGGGGCGACCTGACCGCAGATTGGCGCGCACAGAATCCCGATGTGGAACCTGCAGAAACATTATTGGAGCGGATACGCGCAGAGCGACAGGCACGATGGGAAGTGGCTGAGCTGGAGAAGATGGAGGCGAAGGGTAAGGTGCCAAAAAATGATAGGTGGAAGGAGAAGTATAAGGAGCCGCTAGAAATAGAACAATTACCTTTTCTCGTAACTTGGTGTCAAAGTACAGTTATTGACTCCTGCAAGTTAGTTGTTGATTGTCATAATAAGACTGCTCCTTATAAGGAGAGTGGAATTAAATTAGTTCGAACGTCGAATATTAGAAATGGCTCCTTAAGTCTGGATAACGTTAAGTACATTGATCAACCAACATACGAATACTGGTCTAGACGCTGTAAACCTTCATCTGGAGATATCTTATTCACTCGTGAAGCTCCTATGGCGGAAGTCGCAATGATTCCAG
The DNA here is from genome assembly GCA_038748405.1 of Cyanobacteria bacterium P01_H01_bin.21. Classification (GTDB taxonomy): domain Bacteria; phylum Cyanobacteriota; class Cyanobacteriia; order Phormidesmidales; family Phormidesmidaceae; genus Leptothoe. The sequence goes on from JBCDIX010000006.1 coordinate 73,428, forward strand.
AGGGTGAAAAAATTTGCATGGGACAAAGAATGATGCTCTTGCGTGTAGATCAAAAGAATCTCTTAGGAGAGTATTTACTTTTCATGCTGCAGACCCCATTTGTTCGTGAATATGTTGAGAAAACTGCTGTGGGCACAGGGGTTAAACATTTAAGAGTACGAGATGTTGAGGGAGTGCCTGTAAGAATAGCTCCCATTCAGGAGCAAAAAGAAATTTGTAAAAAGTTGAGAGAATTATTTGATTTAATTGAGAGCCTTCGGCAGTTGTACCATAGCAACTTTGAAGATTTATCTACACTCGACCAATCCATCCTCACCAAAGCCTTCCAAGGTCAACTCGTTCTCCAGGACCCCAACGACGAACCCGCCAGCGTCCTACTCGAACGAATCCGAACTGAGCGGGAGAAGTTTGAGAAGAAGGGGAAAGGGAGAAAAGGGAAGGGGAAAAGGTTGAAGAGTGGAGAGTGAGTGGGTGACGGGGTGATGGGGTGTTCGCGTAGCGTCGCCGGAGGCGTTAGGGGTGATGGGTTTATCCCTTGAGCGATAGCATTCGACTAGCGACCGATTTAAAGATCTTCCAAATAAAGCGTCTTAAAATCTTCAGCAGCCTTTGGTTGAATTTGCTTTAAAGCCTTGATCAGGCTAATCACCGTTTCAGAACTAGGATCGCGCACCTCATTGGCCCAACGATAAATATTAGATGCACCGATACCCATTACGGCAGCCAATCGCCCCTGGCTAATGCCGTGGTTCTCCATTACCACTTTAAGTACTTTACCCGCTCTGCCCATGCCTTTGATCCTTACAAAGGCTGTGACGTTTCGTATACAGTCCAATTGGACTGTGGTATTCTGATTTAGTCCAATTGGACTGTGCCTATTTTGCAAGGCAAGTATAGTCTTTATCGCTATAACCTTTTCTATGGAAACCCAAGCCTTTGTGACACTCCCTCAGCCTGACGTGACTCCTGAATCTGCCCTCCAGTTCTACTCAGTCCCTAAACCCGACCGCGAGCCGGTCAAAATCCTGATCATTGGCTCCCAGTCTGCCGTCAACACCATCATCCATAGCCTGCACCATCACCGCTTCGCTGAACCCTTTGAATGGACCCCATTTTTACCCACGGATCGTCCCATTCAGATTCAGGCGGGGGAGGCATTGCGATCGCTAGTAAAATATCTGCCCCGTTCGTAAACTGCTGCTGTGGGCAGAGCCAACACCCCACGTTCCAGGCAGAGCCTATACCCAACGGGGCAATACAATAGTAAAGTCCTGCAACTAGGAGACCGAAATTCTAAAGCAAGGGCCATGAAGCTGGAAGGCGAACTGACTATCCCCGAAGCCAAGCTGACGCAGTATCTACTGATTCCCCGTAACGATGAATGAGTCCACCATCAAACTCTATGACCGCATCTCCCTGAACCGCGACTTTCCTGAGTACAACCTCAAACAGGGCGATGTGGCCACTTTTATCGACACGGTTCCCGATCCCGAGGGCATCGAAGAAGGCTATATTCTCGAAGTCTTTAATGCTCTAGGCGAATCGATTGATGTCGTGATTGTACCCAAGTCCGCCGTGGAACCATTACAACCTAATGAAATCCTTTCGGTGCGTAACCTGGTTCAGGTTTGATTTGCTCAATCCAGAGCTATCCCAACCACCTGTCCCTGGTCTTGCCACGGCCATACAACGCCGCTTTGCAAATATTTTTGAATATGATCCCATTTTTACCCACGGATCGTCCGATTCAGAAACAGACGGGGGAGGCATTGCGACCGCTAGTGAAATACCTGCCCCGTTAGTCATTGGCAGAGCCACCAACCTACGCTCCAGACAGAGCCAGGGAGTGAGTTAGGAGTAGACCTCTAACCTATGACTTGACATAGCTCCTTCAGACCCCATAATTTGCTCAGTATTCATCCATCACTTTAGCCCTGAGCATCCCCATGAAACTGGCCCCCGCTGACGTACAGCTATTCTTCGATTTGATGCTGCCATTGCAATGGTACGTTAGCCAGCAAGCAAAATTATTACCCGATATTAAAACCTTTGAAGCCTATACAGACAGCTCAATGGATGAAAAAATCATCGTCAGAGATTATCTCTTTGACCATCCTGAGCTAATTGATCAATTCATCCAAGATAATCCAGACAATCTAGAGACTGAAAAACTCAGCATCGTTGCTACATGGAAAAACTTTATTCGGGGTGACTTTTTTATTGAGCGACTTCTTAAAAAATACAGCATTTTTATAGACGACAAAGAGAATGTCTACGCTGTGCTAGGTATCATGGAAGGGTTGGATGTCTTTATGGACAAACGAGATTTGCCAGTGCGAGTACAAACTATTCTGTTGCCCTTTAAAGGCAAGATTGTCTATGACGGCTTTTTTCGCTGGTACAACATTTTCTTTGGTAGTGGTATCAAATCGTCCCTCAAACAGACCTACCTCATCGCCAAAGACAACAACGCCATGATTGACACCCTCGAATCAGACGTAACGCCCGCCAAGACTAAGCGCAAAAAGGCTCAATCAAGTGCTGCTCAAGATTGGGAACCCCTCTTGGATGAACTGGCCGAAAAAGCTAAAAAGCTACGGGGCGGTGGTGGCCAACCTGCTGCCTATAGCCCTATCTTTAGCTTGGTGCGAGCCAGTATTGAAATGGCACAGATGGCTACGGCTGATTCACCAGATATTGATCAGCTATTCAAAAAGGGAGCACGTCTTGATACGCTGCTACAGCAAGTTGAGAAGGCTTTAATGAGAAATATGTAATTGTTCTTTCGGCAAAACCTTGAGAGTTAGGTTCAGTCAACCAGATTGATTGCCAGCTCGGATCATTGGTCTGATGCATCATCAGCAAAGTCTGAAGAGACGCCTTGGTTTTCGGCACTCCTTTCTAAAACAGTTTGCCAGACCTCAATGCGGCTTAGGGCTGTATCGTAGGCACTAGACTGAGCAGGGATTTGCTCAGCTAGACGAATAGCGCGAGGCAGGCTGCTGCGGGCTTCACTGTCAGCCAAGTCTAATAAATCCCAACTCCAGAGGTTGATTTGCTCTAGCGCGTTGTTGTACTGACGGCTGTTGGATGAAACTTGGTTGGCGGTCACAATCGCTCTAGCTAAATCATTGGCGTTGCCAGATCGAGCAATACTGTTAGCCTCTTGCATTAAAGTCTGACCTTGTTGCTGGTCACGCCAGTTTTCTAAATCGTTTTGAATTTCACTGTAGAGCGAACGTCCTGGAGAAATACGTGATGCTGTTGCGATCGCACCCGACAAGTTTCCCGATGCTGCTTGCCGACGAGCCTGATCCACCAGGGGTCGATCTTCAATCGCTTCAATCCGGCCCTGCCAACCATCAATACGCTTGTCTACTTCATCGCCCAGAGCCCGATCAGAGCTAATTTGCCGTGCTTCTTGAATCGCCTGTCGCAGTGCGTCTGGGGTACCCACAGCCGCTAGCTGATCGGCTCTATTGAGAATGGGCAAATCTTCTGTTGTCTCAACCCGGTCTTGCCACTGATCGATCTGGGTAGAGACTTCTTGCCAGCGTGGGTTTTCACGACTAACCTGGTTTGCTTCATTAATGGCTAGCCGTAGATCGTTGACGTTGCCTGGGGCAGCAATCTGACGGGCAATGGCGAGCTGTGCCAGGGCTCTAATTTCATCCCGCCACTGACTAATCAACAGCTGAGCCCGATCATAGAGAGGACGATCGCGCCCCATGCTTTGCAATCGGGTAATGGCAGAGTCTAAACCCAGAGCATCCCCACTCCAGGCTCGACGATAGGCTTCGGTAAAGACTTGAAAATCAGCAATTTCTTCGTCTAGTCCTTCATTGCGCGGAATAGCTGCTAGAACTTCTTCTGCCTGGGGCAGTTGCTTGCGGGCCAAAAAGGTCTCAGCGACCTCTAGCATGTCTCTGGCTAGCGTCTTTTTGAGCGTCTTTGCTTCATCGTAGAGAACACTCTCAGATTGAATAGAACCGATGAGCTTGAGTGCTTCTTTAAAGCTGCTAACCGTACCGTTGTCTGCCAGCTGTTTAATCTTGTTAATTTTGCGACTATCCTCACGGGCCATGGCGATGAGCCTGGTCAACTCGGAATATTTTGTTTCTGACCAATAGTCGTTGCTCACATCCAGCAACAGCACTGACAGTCTAAAGGTTTCCTTAAAGTTGCCGTCAATCAGCTCTTCTTTAGCTTTTGCAAATAGCTCAGATCCTTCACCCCATACCCGCTGCCAACGACGAACATAGGTTTCTACTTTGTCGGCTGCTGCCGTATTTTCTGGAATTTTTTGAGCGGTTGCGATCGCAACTTCCAGTTCGCCCTGATGGAAGAGATCGTCAGCTCTGTCTAGAATTTCGCTGGACCAGCTTTCAACTCTGGCATCAATTTCGGCGCGTAGCGGGTGGTCGTCAGGTAGCTTTTCGACCAGTGCGATCGCTTCTAGTAAAAAATCAACGCTCCCCTGATCCGCATAGGATTCGGCACACTGTAACCGCATCGATGCTGAGGCTGTGGGCCAAAAAATTGCCCGACAGTTGGGCAGGTTTGGCATCCGAAATAAGCTAGTGACCGCAAACGCGAGAGAGCCTGTCAAAAATACTGCAGTCGTCAGCAGTAGAAACTGCCAGCTACCAATCCATTTCAGCAGTACTGCTCCCCTTCCCGAGCGCTGTGGTTCGCTGCCAGTCGGAGCGGGTACATCAGCAGTCACCCCAGCGTAAGACGGTGACGGACGCGGCGGCACTCTTTTTGGCATCGAGCGACTGCGCGGAATTGAAACAGGCTTAGACGGACGGCGACGATTGCGTTTGGGGCTCATAAAACTATCAGCCAGAGAAAATTTGTGCTGAATATGGCGCTACTTTAGCGTAATGAACCCATAGTGTATACAGTCATTGGCTAAAGTAACCCGACATTTGCGGGCAGGGACAAAAATTATCGTCCATCTTAGCCCTTTCTACACTGTTCGTCCCAGAAGCATATTACTGCATCTGTCAGGTTAATTAGGACAGTCGATATTCCTGAAAGCCCCAAATTACAACAGCTAACCTGACTAGCAATCAACGAATGCATCCGTCGATTGCTATATCAGCGTCCTAGGAATTTATAGTTCTGTCGCTAAAACCTTGACGCTACTGCCAGCTTTAATCAGCGTTTCCCCCAGTGGTACTCTGGCCAATCCATTGGTACAGCTAAGATTCACTAAGTTTCCAGAACTGTGGCCTCCGCGCGCCAAGGTAAACTGATACCCACTTTTCCCCAAAGATAGCTGTCCCCAGAGATAGGTCTCACGTTTGCCAGCTGCCTTGAGATCATTTTGGGTAGTTGCCCAAACAAAGGTCGGTGACCAGTCTGGCTTGATGCCTGAAAGCTTACGTACCGCAGGCTGGACAAAGCGCCAAAAACTAACCAGTGAAGAAACCGGATTGCCAGGCAGTCCAAAATAAAGCTGCTGGCCCTTGCTTTTATCAAAAGTGGCAACCGTCAAGGGTTTACCCGGTTTTACCGCTACCGAACGAATGTGGATAGTCGCCCCTAGCTCCGCCAGAATCTGATCTACATAGTCATAGTCCCCCACAGATACGCCCCCTGACGAAATCACTATATCGGCCTGGTCGAGGGCGTCGGCAATGGCCTGTCGTGTTGCCGCCTGCTGGTCTGGCACAATGCCCATAGGCACTGGTGTTGCCCCTGTTTGAGCGATCAGCGCTGCCAGGGCATAGCGGTTAGAATCCACAATCTGGCCAGGCCCCAAGTGCTGAGTGATATCTACCAGCTCATCACCTGTGGATAAAATTGCGACTCGGGGACGGCGATACACCGGTACAGACACACACTGCGCCGCTGCCAGTACAGCAATTTCAGCTGCGCCAATGCGGGCTTTAGCTCCTAGCAGCTCTGCTCCGGCTTGATAAAAGCTCGCTTTTTTGCGAACAAACGCCTCAGCTGCAGGGGCAGCTAACACGTTGACCCGGTCACCCTCTCGCCGGGTATTTTCTTGAATCACAATGGTATCTGCCCCAGCTGGCAGCATCCCCCCAGTAAAAATACGAGCTGCCTCACCTGGTTTAATAGGGCGCTGGGGTACCTGGCCAGCGGGGATCTCTTCTACGACCGTTAGGGCTGCCGGGGCCTGAGCAACATCGTCATACCGCACGGCATAGCCATCCATCGCCGAATTATCCCAGTGGGGGAAGTCTAGCTGACTGCTAACGGTTTGCCCCAAAACCCGGCCCAGACTATCGCTTAACGCCACTGCCTCTATCTCTGCAATCGGGGTGACCAGGTCTAAGATTAGTTTCTCTGCATCGTTTGCAGGCACCATAGGTTTTAACTTTGCCTCAACTCGGTATCAGCCACACCTAACCATATCAAAGGCCCCGGTTACGATATTGGGTAGTTCTCAATTTTGGGTTGACACGCTCAACTGGGGTTGACCCTGTAAAAGCGAATCAACTCAAAGTTCAAAACCCCCTCTAAAAATGACCCTCGCCAAAACTCTCAAAAAGCGCCGTCGGCAGTTAGCCAAACAGCTCGACAATCCAGTTTTACTCTGGTCAGGCCAGGCCACTCCACGCAATTTCCCAGCGAATACCCATCCATTTCGACCCAGCAGTCACTTTCTTTATTTTGCGGGGCTATCGCTGGATAATGCTGTGATTCATCTAGCAGACGGCCATCTCACGTTGTTTATGGATGAAGCCACACCGGCTCAGACATTGTGGCATGGTCCTAGCCCTAGCCGCGCAGAGTTAGCGAATAAAATTGGTGCGGGTAAAGCATTACCGTTAGAGGACTTAAAGCATTTTACAAACGATCAAGTAGCTACCCTCAAAGTGCAGGATAGCGCTACGGCGCTACAGCAAGAACAGCTGCTAAACCGTTCGGTTCCCATGGCAAAACAATCCCAAGAGCAAGATTTGGCGTTGCTTGAGGCGATTGTTCAACTGCGCATGTGTCACGACGACTATGCTTTAGGTGAAATGCGTCGGGCGGCTCAGGTTTCTGTGAGTGCCCATAAAGCGGGTATGGCGGCGACAGCGTTTGGAAAAAATCTCACAGAAGCCCATATTCGAGCGGTGATGGAGCAGGTAATCATGGCAAACGCTATGACCTGTGCCTACAACAGTATTGTGACTGTTCATGGTGAAGTGCTTCACAACAACCATTACCACCATCCTCTAGGAGAAAACGATCTCATATTGGCGGATGTGGGGGCAGAGACTGAGACGGGTTGGGCTTCAGATATTACCCGGACCTGGCCAGTCAGCGGCAAGTTTTCGGCAACTCAGCGTGATCTTTACGATGTCGTACTGGCGGCCCACAATGCTTGTATTGCGGCGGCAAAACCTGGTGTGGAATATCGAGAGCTGCATCTGTTGGCCTGTCGCACTCTGGCTGCAGGACTAGTGGATCTAGGCATTCTTATTGGTCAGCCAGATGATTTGGTTGCGCAAGATGCCCATGCGCTGTTTTTCCCCCACGGTGTTGGGCATCTGCTGGGGTTGGATGTGCATGATATGGAAGATTTAGGAGATTTAGCAGGGTATGCGCCGGGACGCAGCCGTAGCGATCGCTTTGGTCTTGGGTTTCTCCGTCTGGATCGACCGTTACAGGCTGGCATGGCAGTCACTATTGAGCCTGGGTTTTATCAGGTGCCGGGTATCTTACAAGACAAGCGTAATCAAGAGTGCTATGCCAACCTCGTTAACTGGGGGCGTTTGGCCGAGTTTGCAGATGTCAGAGGCATCCGCATTGAAAACGATGTGCTGATTACTGAAGATGGCTGTGAGGTGTTAACTGCAGAGCTACCCACGGATGCAGAGATAATCGAGAGCCTTGTCGGTCAAGACATTGGCTAGCGGAGCGGCTTGGGATTAGCGTTGGTATGGAGTTGCGCGATCGCACCACCTCTGACTCCTCTGTAATTGCTCCTAGACTGGCTGTTCCTCGTCACAACCTAGCCGCACTGGCAAAGTCTAATGATTCCCCTGCTGGTCCATCGCGTGATATTCCTAAATTAGAGTGCCGCGAACGAAAAAATGATCATAGACCATGAAGCTCTTGCCCTGATTTGGCTTGTCTTACCTTTATTCGTGGGATTCAGCATTTATCTGCTGCCCAAATTAGATCGCATTTTAGCGATCGCAATTTCATTTATTTCGTTCGCGTATGGTCTGTGGTATGTGCTCAATCCGGCACCCATCAGTTTTCAACTATTAGACAATTTTGGCGTTAGCTTACTGATTGACGGTCTAAGCGGCTTCTTTATTTTGACCAATGCCGTTGTCACCACAGCGGTCATTCTTTACTGCTGGCAGAGTGGGAAGGGTGCGTTCTTCTATACCCAGGCCATTATTTTGCATGGCAGCGTGAACGCGGTCTTTGTCAGTGCAGATTTGGTCAGTGTCTATGTAGCTCTAGAAGTTATCAGTATTGCGGCATTTTTGCTGATCGCCTACCCCCGGACAGATCGCTCCATTTGGGTCGGGCTCCGGTATCTATTTGTAAGTAATACAGCCATGTTGTTTTACTTGCTCGGTGCGGTGCTGGTGTATCAAACGAACAATTCGTTTGCTTTTGAGGGATTATCAAAAGCGCCAATAGAGGCTATTGCACTCATTTTTGTTGGCCTTTTGACCAAAGGCGGCATCTTTGTGTCAGGGCTGTGGCTGCCGCTCACCCATTCTGAATCAGAAACCCCCATATCCGCTCTGCTATCGGGGGTGGTGGTCAAAGCCGGTATCTATCCCCTCGTGCGATTTGCCCTGATGGCACCTGAAATTGACACGATCGTTCGCTTCTTTGGTGTGGCCACCGCGCTCTTTGGTGTCAGCTACGCTGTATTTTCTAAAGATAGCAAGCGTATTCTGGCATTTCACACGGTGTCTCAGCTCGGGTTTATTTTGGCAGCCCCGGCTGTGGGTGGCTTTTATGCGCTGACCCATGGTCTGGTGAAATCGGCTCTTTTTCTGATTTCTGGCCATTTGCCCAGTCGCGATCTTAAAGTGCTAAAACAAAATCCTATCCCTAGATCGATTTGGATAGCGTTAGCGATCGCAAGTTTTTCCATCTCAGGCTTTCCGTTACTGGCCGGGTTTGGCGCTAAAGTACTTACCTCAAAAAATCTAGTCCCCTGGCAGGTTATTGGCATGAACATTGCGGCATTTGGCACTGCAGTCTCATTTGCCAAATTTATTTTTCTGCCCTCAGAGCCGACGACAGACCCTGTAAAACCAGGTTTTTGGCCAGCTTTAGTACTGTTACTGAGCGGCTTGGTTTTGGCCAATGGTCTCTATTACGAAGCCTATAGCTTAAGCAACGTTGTCAAACCCCTCGCGACAATTGCAGCCGGTTGGCTAGCCTATGTGCTGGTTTTTCAAAAGCTATCGATCAAACTACCGCGTGCGGCTGAGCAGTTTGACCATGTAATTGGTGCCATGAGCCTGATGTTGAATTTCTTATTTTGGATGGTGCTGGCATAAATGCAGGGTCAGCCAAGGGCATTCGCGCGACTCTCGAGAACTGTGGCCTTGCACCCATCGCTTCAAAGGTCTCTTGCCTTAAGGGCCTCTTGCCTCAAGGCGCGCAAAAAGGTAAGCGTCGCTACTTGTACCTCAGATTGAGAAACGGTGAGCTGACCGCTTAAAAACTGTTCAAACAAGGTCAACATGCCGCCAATATAAAACGTTGCCAGTATCTGTATCTCTTTCTCATCTAGCTCTGTTTCGCGTTGTGAATAGGTTTCTAAGAATGATGCGAGCACCAGCTTACGGACAGCCGCCCCAATGTGTTGCAATGCCACACCAATCAGTCGTACCTGACTTGGGTCAGCTAAATCCATCTGACGTGTCGACTTAAGTGCGCTCATATCACCCGTTTCAAGATACTGATCAAGCGCATCTTGATTGACTGTCTGATGCAGGTTTGCAAAGAACTCAGCAACACTCGCCAGCAGCAGCGCTTCTTTACTGTCGTAATGCTGGTAAAAGGTGACGCGAGCAATATCAGCTTGCCTACAAATGTCGGTAATTGAGAGATCGCCAAACGATTTCTCTTCTAAAAGTGTGCTCAGCGAGTCTTGCAACAGCCGCCGCGTTCGCCGCACACGCGGGTCTTTTGGACTATCTATCAAACGTTCACTCATATCGCTCGACCTTGGAGTGAGTCTATTATTGCACAAGTGAACAGTTGACATTTAACTTACATCTGTTAGTTTTGTATCTAACAGATGTAAGTTAAGTCGGTTGCATAATACTCTTTATGGATATTTCAACGGCCAGGGCAGCAGATAATGATGTGCAAGCCAGACCCCCCGTCACTGCTTTGATATTTAAGGCGATTCAGATCGTTGCGATCGCTGCTCTCGATCTCGTTTTGTGGCCGCTTTATGCAGCTGCCTGTCTGATCTGGCATCGGCCCCCCATGGGGCCGCACACAGCCCAGGTCAAACGCTATCTGCGGCTTACGTGGTCTGTAGACCCCATTACCCCAGGCATGTCTCGCCAGGCCAGGATTTGGCTCACGCTTAGCATCGTTCGTAAGCTACTAATGACACCGCTTCAGGGGTTAGCGTGGCTGCTTGATGAGCTGCTATACGGGCAAGTGTTAAATGCCACACAGGTCGTTGCGCCGCTGTTTGTGATTAGTGGCGGACGTAGCGGCAGTACCCAAATGACCCGCTATATCGAAGCTGACCCTGCTGTGACAGCACCTAACTTGCTGCAGTGCATGTTTCCCTATCTATGGCTATGGAAGCTGGCACCAAACACGATTGGCCGTATCCTAACTCCCAAAAAACTGCTCACCATGTTCGAGTCGATGATGTCAGCTGAGCTGCTCGAACGACACGAATTTGATCCGTTCAAAGCAGATACGTTTGATGGGGCAATGTTCTCGTCGCATCTAAACCCTCTTTCCGTTTATCTGGGGCCTGGAGTGGCAGCGCGCGAATTTAACTTTGCTGCTTTTCCCCCACAAGATCGCGCCCAATTAGAACATGACGCTGTACAGCTTATTGACCGCATCGGACGCAAACATCTGTTGTTTATCGGTGATACGGTCTCTCGTCGCCTCTTTATCAAAGGTCACTTTCTCTGCGCCGCCGCTGCCTTAGAGCGTCAATACCCAGATGCGGCTTTCTTAACGCTGGTACGCGATCCGGCTAAACGTTTACAAAGCGGCATCAATTATCTGCGGGTCAATCCTAGCGATCCGGCCATGGGGCCGCCGCCCTGGGCATGGCTGTCTGCATGGCTGCTACATACAGAGAGTGACTACTGTCGAATTGAGCAAGCCTGGTATTCGCAGAGCTGGTATTCGCAGAGCGGCGCCCGCCGATGTGTGGTGCGCTTTGCAGATTTTGTGTCTGATCTTGAGGGCACGATGCAGCGCGTCTATCGAGAATGTCTCAACCAAGATCAGCTGCCGCTGCATGTACCGCGCACCCATCCCCCACGTGAACGCAAGCATTACACCGTCAATTATTCGTTAGCAGAGCTAGGCATAGATGAGGCAGAACTCCGTAGGAAGTTAGCTGACTATGTTGCTTGGTGCCGGCCTGAGGAGGAGCAGCCATGACTGACCTAATACGGGCATTACGCTATCCGTGGCAGGGTCGGCGTCTGCTGCCGTTGGCCCTCTGGCAGCTCATCCCCATCGTTGGACAAATCATACTTGTTGGCTACGGCCAAGCCATTGTCCGCACTATCTATCGTCAGCAGAGCGGCTTACCCAAATTTAAACTACGACAGTCGCTTATAGACGGATTGCGATTGGTGGCTGTCGGATTAATCTACTGTTTTCCGATCATTCTTATGGTGCTATTAACGTTTAGCACCAGCGATGCTGCTGAAACAACAGGCGGCATATCTCCCATTTTCTTCACTGTTGTGATGCTCATTTATTTGCGCATTAGGGGTGAGATTATTAAGCGACAACCGGCCCTCACGTCAGTTGTCTCTATAGTTAATCGAGTGTTGACCGCTGTTTTTGTTGTATTTATTATGGTGCGTCTGTATGGCCTGTTTACATCGCTACGCACCGGGCTACAGTTCAGCGCAATACAGACAGGAGGTAACTTGACAATGTTGTTTGTCGCATTGTTGCTTTTAGCTGTCGTTGTTGTCGCCCTACTCGTATCTGGAGCACGATTTGCGGTGTTAGGCAGCAGTTTGCTAAAACCGACTACAACGCTACAGTTAATGGCCGTAAACCGCGGTCTGAGCCTACGTTTGATCGTCACCGTTTGGTTGTTAGCAGCGGGTACGCTGTTGGCTACGGTCGTTGGTGCGGTATTTATGCTCCTGCCCGGTCTTTTGCTGCTGGCTGCTGGCAATGCATCCATCTGGTTCCTGGTAGCGCAGTATGTGATTAAAATCGAGCCGACCCTATCGCATGGTGACAAACTCTTCTGCTGAGCTGGGGTGAATGCCCACAGTGGCATCAAAATCAGCCTTAGTGGCACCCATTTTTACCGCAACGGCCACTCCTTGAATAATTTCAGCGGCAGAATCCCCCACCATGTGTGCGCCTAACACCTTGTCGGTCTGCAGGTGCACAATCAGCTTCATTAGGGTTTTTTCTTCTAGCTTGGGCAATGTGTAATACATCGGTCTAAACCGCGAGCGATAAACTCGGATGGCAGCTTCACCGTACTTTTCAATTGCCTCAGTTTCGGTCATGCCCACTGTGGCTACCTCGGGTGTGGTAAACACCGCTGAGGGAACATTTTCATGGCTCATAACGCGACGCTTACCACCGTAGTGGGTGTCGGCAAATACGCGTCCTTCATTGATGGCAACTGGGGTGAGGTTAATCCGATCGGTGCAGTCTCCTACCGCAAAGATATTAGATTCCGCAGTTTGACTGTGGGCATCGACAACAACTGCCCCATTATGAACTTCGACACGGGTATTTTCTAACCCAAGATTTTCCAGCCGAGGGATACGTCCGAGGGCCGATAGACCCACCACATCAGTTAATACCAGGTTGTTATTTTTTAGATTAACTTGCAGTCCTTCATGGGTTTTTTCAAGACTCACTAGCTCGTCGTTGACAATGCGAATACCGTGGCGCAGCATGGCGTCTTGCACTTCAGTGCGAATATCTTCATCAAAGCCGCGCAAAATCTTGTCGCGACGAATAACCTGGGTGACTTCTGTACCTAGCGCATTTAATACGCAGGCAAATTCGCAGCCGATGTACCCACCGCCAAAAATCACCATGCGCTTGGGCTGCTGGGCCAGATGAAAAATCTCATCGGAGGTGATCGCCAGCTCAATGCCTGGAATATCGGGTCTGCTGGGTTTACCACCAACGGCAATCAAAATCTTCTCAGCAGTCACTGTCTGACCTGCCACCTCAATAGTGTGTGGGTCAACAATGCGGGCATATCCTTTATATAAAGTCACCTCAGCGTTGTCGATCATGCGCTGATAGATGGCATTTAACCGGCTGACTTCGTCGTTGACAGCCTTGAGCATGGTGGGCCAGTCAAATTTACCCGGTTCAAAGGTCCAACCATAGCCTGCCGCCTCTTGCACATGACTGGCGAAGTGGGAGGCATAGACCATGAGCTTTTTGGGTACACACCCCCGGTTTACACAGGTACCGCCTAAGCGATCAAATTCTGCCACAGCGACCTTTGCGCCATACTGGGCGGCGCGTCTGGCAGTGGCAATACCACCAGAACCCGCACCAATCGCAAACAGGTCAAAATCGTAGGCCATTTTAAGGTTTCCTTTGTAGATTACCGGGTAACAAGTTTTTTGATTTGAGCGAGTTTAGAGGGCTTGTAGGGGGCATAGCGCCAGTCTAAATCGAACCAAAATGTTTTTTTAAGCACGCTCTTGTAGTGAGAAAACGTATCAAATGTTGCCTTGCCATGGTAGCTGCCCATACCACTTTGCCCCACGCCCCCAAAGGGAAGATCGGGGATGCCAATGTGCAACACCGTATCGTTGAGACATACTCCACCCGATGAGGTGCCTGTTAACACCTGCTGCTGTTTGGCTCGGTCTCGAGTGAAGAGATAGAGCGCTAGAGGCTTGGGACGGGCATTGATCTGGGCCAAGGTCTGGTCAAACTCGTCGTAGGTGAGTACAGGCAAAATTGGGCCAAAAATCTCATCCTGCATTACTGGAGATTCCCAGGTGACATTATCTAAAACAGTGGGGGCAATGTAGCGAGTGCCAGCATCAGTTTCGCCGCCAATGATGGGGTTACCACTGTTGAGCAGACCCATTAACCGGTCAAACTGTCTTTGGTTGATAATGCGGCTGAGGTCGGGGCTTTGGGACGGGTCATCACCAAAGAACTCATGAACGGCAGCGGTGAGCTTTTCTAAAAAGGCATCTTTAATGGTGCGGTCAACCAGCAGATAATCGGGGGCAATACAGGTTTGTCCTGCGTTGATAAACTTGCCCCAGGCAATGCGTTTAGCGGCGTGGTCAAGGTTGATGTCGGCATCGACAATGCAGGGACTTTTGCCGCCTAGCTCCAGGGTGACTGGGGTGAGATGTTTGGCGGCGGCGGCCATGACAATGCGACCAATGGCGGTACCACCGGTAAAAAAGATGTGGTCAAACTTTTCGGCCAGTAGCTGCTGACTGACGCTGGCGTCTCCTTCAAAGAGGTTGATATAGCTGGGGTCAAAGGTATCGGCAATTAGCTCAGCAACAACCTTGGCGGTGTGAGGGGCATGTTCTGATGGTTTGAGGATGGCACAGTTGCCGGCTGCGATCGCACCCACCAACGGCGATACCATTAGCTGAAACGGATAGTTCCAGGGACCAATAATGAGCACGACACCCAATGGGTCAGGCTGTATCCAGGCCGATGATGGAAAGTTCTCTAGGTTGGACTTGACCCGCTTGGGTTTCATCCAAGTTTTGAGCTTTTTGAGCGCCAGATTAATCTCTGAAAGGGTGGCGATTTCAAAATAGGCTTCAAACTCAGGGCGACCCAAATCGGCCTGAGCCGCCGCTACAATATCAGCCTGCCGCTCAAGGATGGCCTGTTTTAGCTTGGTTAGCTGAGTCAGTCGGAAGTCTAACGGTTTGGTTTTACCCGAAGCAAAGAACGTTCGCTGCTGCTCAAGGGAAGTGGAAATGGGAGACGATCTTGTCAGCTGAGCTGTCATAGTTCAATGCGTCAGGGTTAAATTGAGCAAGGGTTACACCATCTATGATGTCGTGAACTCACCTATCTGACCAGCATCTGTTAAGCATGTTTTCCGTCAGACTGAGGGAAGGTCGTATTCAGCTTCCCAGATTCACATTTCTTGTTGAGGCTTTTCAGTTGACCCAATCGCCCATGTTCCAAACCACGCGCCGACGTTTGGCCCTGTGGTACACCACCATCACTGGCATTTTGCTGATTATCTTTGCTAGCGGAGTGTATTTTTATGTGCGAAATACGCTGGTGGAGCGAGTGGATGACACGCTAAATCACGTGGTAGAAGTTGTCCAGCGTTCGTTGGTGATTGAGGCGGCAGCGCCATCGTCGGGGCGGGTGTTGACGGCGGCAGGGGTAAAAGGTCAGGCCCCGCTGCAAGTGAATGTGGAAGATAGCTTTCGCGACAATGCTCAAACCCTAGAAGATGATCACATTGATATCGAATGGTTTGATCCCAACGGGCAGCTACAGTGGAGCACCCTATCAGTACCCAGCAATCTACCGCTGCAGGTCAATGCGGCTGGAGAAACCGTACACCTCAGCCATGGTGCAGTCGGTGAAAAAGAGAATGGCGATCAAGTGCTACGCCAAATTTGCCGCCGTGTCCAGATAAACAATCAGATCTTGGGCTACCTCCGCGTCAGTCACCCCTGGTTTGAGGTGAGCAAACCCAGCCGTCAGCTGGTGATCGATCTTAGTGTTTGGTCTGGACTAATTATTGTGGTGACAGGCACTGTTGGCTGGCTGCTGTCAGGGCTGGCCATGGCTCCGGTGCGGCAGTCCTATCAACAGCTTAAGCAGTTTACGGCTGATGCATCCCACGAGCTGCGTAACCCCATTGCTGTGATTCAAACCAATGTTCAAGTAGCTCTGACTGATCCAGACGCTGACTTTCAGCACAATCAGCTACAGGTGGTTGAGCGACTGACTCGTCGGCTGGGTCGGCTGGTGGATAACTTGCTGTTTCTGGCGCGACAGGACGGTGGGTTGATTCCGATGCAGTGGGAAGAGCTGGATTTGCATAAACTGCTGTCAGAAGTGATTGAAGAACAGCAGCTAGTGGCCCAAAGCCAGGGGCTGACTCTGGTCTATAAACCCATGGCTAACCCATCTTCTCACCCGCTATCGGGCGATCGCGACCAGCTGATTCGTCTATTTACCAACCTGGTTAGCAATGCCATTCAGTACACCCCTGAGGGGACGGTGACGGTCACCACTAAACACACTCATTGGCAAGGTCAAGAGGCGTATCAGGTCGCTGTCTGTGATACCGGCATTGGGATTTCTAAAGAGCTGCAGTCCCAGGTATTTGACCGGTTTTATCGAGTTGATAAGGCCCGCAGTCGTCGCGATGGTGCCGGCTCAGGTCTGGGCCTTGCGATCGCAAAAGCCATCATCACCAACCACCAAGGTCATATCCAGCTCAACAGCGAGATGGGCCAAGGCACAACAATAATTTCCACGCTGTTGGCGAGCCGCTTATCTTAAATCAGAAAAAGGACGCTACGGCGCTAAACTAGCAAGCTCGTCTGATGTACTGGGGGTAAACGTCTGCTCGACCACAGTGCCGGGTTTACCCATAGGTTTGGCTTGCCCCTGGTTGTAGGCGAGCACCACTCCCCCCGCATTACCTGCTCGAATCGTTAATGACTCTTGAGCTGTCCAGGAGCGCTCTGTTCCTTCCTGCAGGATGCCTTCATAGGCTTCATCTCCATCCGCCGTTACCCGCACCCAGGACTGCTGCACAAATTCAACATTGACCACAATGGGTTCTTCAAGCGCAGGTTCAGCGGTCTCAACAGCCTGAGACGTTTCAGCCGGTGTGGATGGAGCCACCTGGCGTGGTGCTAGCTGCTCGGCTGTTTCAGAATCTACAATCGGCTCTGCCACATTTTGGGGAATCGCCCGCTGCATCAAATACGATAGCCCAGTGACTGAAATCGCAATCAGCACTACATAGGCGGCATACAGGTGATAAGGCCGCAGCTGAACGGCTTCCTTAGACCAGTTTCGCCCCGAGCCTTTGGGCACAGGAACAGCCACATATTGCTTAGATAAGGCTTGACCATCTAGACCGAGTACGTCTCCGTAGCGTCGAATTAGACCACGTACATAGATGGGTTCGGGCAGCTCATTTGCCTGAGCTTCTTCTAGGGCTAGCAGCAGCCTGGGGCGTACCAAAACTCTGCTGGCAACATCATCCAATGTTTGACCGCTTGCTATACGAGCATCGCGCAGCACTTTGCCTAGAGCCAATAACTGCTCCTGCTGCTGATTACCTGTGTAGCCTTGCCGTTTCATAGAAAAAAATGTTTCTTAATAATTTAAGCACATCGCTGGTTTGATTCCAGCATACGAAGTTTGAAAGGATGAGTCAGAGGAGATTTAAGAGTTTCTCAAGCTCCTGAGGGCTTAATTCGCGACAGTGTCCACGGGGGAGATCTCCTAAGCTAATACTGCCAATGGCACTGCGATGCAAACTAATTACTGGATGTCCCAGTTTCTCAGCCACGCGACGAATCTGACGATTGCGCCCCTCTCGCAACACAATTTCCAACAGGGCAGGGGGTTTGGGATGTAACACTTTAACCTGGGCCGGTGCGGTCACTTTCCCATCTAGCTTTACCCCATGACGCCATTTGTCTAAACAACTGCCGGTGGGCGACCCCTGGACCCGAACAAGATAGGTTTTAGCAATGTGATGGCTTGGATGAGTCAACGTTTGGGTGAGTTGACCATGATTAGTTAACAACAATGCTCCAGTAGAGTCTGTATCCAAACGACCCACCGGGTGTAAACGAACCTTGCCTAGCTCATCGGGCAACAAGTTAATAACTGTCTTGCGACCCTGGGGGTCATCACAGGTGGAGACAACGCCGCGGGGTTTATTAAGCAGCACATAACGCTTGTCTGGGCGATTGTCTACATTCAGCCGCTGACCGTCAATCCGAATATCATCGATGGCAGGGTTAGCCCGTTGACCAATGTGAGCCTTGGCACCGTTGACCGTAATCCGACCATGGGTAATTAGCTGCTCTGCCTGTCGCCGCGAAGCAACTCCCCACTGGGACAGTAGCTTCTGTAATTTTTCATCGGCTGACGATGGTTGAGATAGTGGCTGCTTAGACAAGACCTGGTAAATCTACGCACTCTACAAATGTAGCTTCTTGATGACAAACCTCGATTGAATGTTACAGCAATTCCTAAAAAATGTTCACTGATGCTGGACAGTTTTTGATGTGTTCCTTGGTTTGTTCAGTAATTTTACGGGTTGAGGCGGTTACTTAGAGATTGAATATTGATCATTCGCTTTGATGGGTGCTTTGGGTAGCCAAACCTGAAGCCAGGCTCCTTTAGTTTCAGGATGGTTTTGAGCCTGGACTGTTCCCTGGTGAAACTCGACTATTTTTTGCACAATTGAGAGTCCTAAACCGGTACCATTTGCGATCGCATCGCTGCTGGATCGAGTTCGAGACACATCAGACCGATAAAAGCGATCAAACACATAGGGCAGATCTTTTTCTAAAAACCCTTCACCCCGGTCAAAAATATCCAGCAATAGCCCAGGGCCATCTCCCTGTTCTACCGATTGCAGATGGACATGAATCGTCTGTTTGGGAGGGCTGTATTTGAGGGCGTTATCCAGCAGATTTAACAACATGCGGTACACCAGACCGCTATTGACAGATGCGATCGCTCGTTCAGGCCCTTGGTAGTCAAACCCCTTGTCATGGAGCTTTGCCTGAGGCTCTAGACTTTGCCATGCCTGGTACAGCAGCTTAACTAAGTCAGTATCCTCTACTTCTAAATGGTCTTGCTGTCTTTGTTCCAAATGACTGAGACTCAACATGTCGTCCACCAAAGCACTCAGTCGATTCACCTCCCGCAGCAACCGATCGGCCCAGCTCACTAAGCTAGGGTCAATTCGATTACGCAATGTTTCACCCACCAAGCGAATGGATGTGAGCGGCGTTTTTAACTCGTGGGCAACGTCTGAGGTCCAGCGATCGCGCTGCTGTGCCAGTGTGACAGCTTCCTGTCGGTTTTCTAGAAAAACCCCCACGTGCCTACGGCCTAGGGGAATGCCATAGCCGCTTAAGGGATAGGCCGGTCCCTCTAAAACATTTGCCGGGTCAGGAGAAATAGAGCGAATAGTCCATTCCTTTTTACATTCAGTCTGACGAGTGCGCGTTTGATCAATCAGCTGGTCTAATTCATAGGAGCGGGCAATAGCCAACAACAATTTTGGTGACGTATAGTCAGTCTGTTCAATGCCTAAAAGCTGTCTCGCCTTGGCATTGCACCACAGCAGTCGATTTTCCTCATCAACTTTTAGATAGCCGACGGGTGAACATTGCAGAACACGGTTAATCTCTTCAATTTCAGTTTGTAGATCGCCGACTACAGTACTTTGCTGAGCGACAGCACTGGCAATTTGAGCTTCGTAGGAAAAAAACTGTGCCGCTGGCTCGATCTTGATGCGCTCAAACAGCGCCTTGCGTCTGGCCCCAGAACGCAGACGGGTAACCAACAGACACAGCAATCCTATTGATAAACCTGCCAGAAAAGAGAGCACAGCTGAGTAAAATTCACCGCTCTCAGCATCATACCCCAGGGGAAGTCAGCAGCAGGAGCTAACGAAATCATCCGTGGCATGGAAGGCGAATGTTCACACCATAAAAAAAGGCTCCTGCTGAAAAGCAGGAACCCCAATATTGAAATAAGTAGATTCAGTCAAACTAGACTGTCGCACCCTTGTAGCAGAAGGGAAACGTCAGTTAGCGAACCTGAGCACCGCGATACTTTAGACCATGTACATGGCCCTGTACATGACCTACAGCCTTTTTCACACGATAAGATGCGCCACGGTAACGGACGACATCACCATCTTCAACAGCGACATTGCGCTCAGGAACAGTGTATTTAACTCCACGGTAAGACAGTTGCATGGATTTCGCCTCCTTAATAATCAGCGTAGAGAGTTAAGACGAGGCGCGTTCCTTCGGTTGAATAGAGTTACTATTCTTTCCTACTTCCGTTCCTTACAGGACCGATAACAACTGGTAGATGCAATCAATCCGAGAGGAATGAACGTTTCATTTCTGTATTCAAATATACAGAACGTGGGATTGAATTGTCAATACTTTTTCCTTTTCTTCTGGATGCTTACGCATATTCGCTTAGAACCCCCAATTAATTAGGCTCTAATTCCTGTACAAATACGCAACGTCTCCCCAATCTTAGAGACGTTGCATGCAACGTCTCTACCCATCCCCCGCCCATGATGAACCAAACTATCCCGGCCCATCGTTTTTACCCCTATCTCACCTGGCAAGACATAGACACCATGGCCGATAAAGACCAGGTGGTTATTATTCAGCCGGTAGGGGCAATTGAGCAGCATGGCCCGCATCTGCCAATAGCGGTGGATACAGCCTTAGGACTGGCCATTATCGGTCGTGCTCTAGACCAGTTAGCCCCATCGATTCCGGCCTATTGTTTGCCGCCCCTGTGTTATGGCAAATCTAACGAACACTGGGGGTTTCCTGGCACGGTCAGTCTGTCAGCGTCAACCCTAATGGCCGTTCTTGCCGATGTCGCCGACAGTGTCTATCGTGCCGGATTTCGCAAGCTTGTACTGCTTAACTCCCACGGTGGACAGCCCCAGGTGCTCGATATTGTGGCCCGTGATATTCACCAGCGTCAGTCAGATTTCTGGGTATTTCCCCAGTTTGTTTGGCAGGTGCCCCATCAGGTCGGTGAGCTGCTCAGCCCAAGAGAACAACGCGAAGGCATCCACGCCGGAGATGCCGAAACAAGTCTGATGCTGGCTATTTTGCCCGACCAGGTAAAAATGGAGCGAGCCGTTACCGAATATCCTCCCCAACAAGAAGGTCTTTTAAGTTTGGAGGGGGCACTGCCCTTTAGCTGGATCACCCGCGATATTTCTAAAAGTGGCGTAGTGGGTGATGCCACTGCCGCCACCGCCGACAAAGGTGAGAAAATTTTGGCGGATGTAGCGGCTGGTTGGGTAACAGTTTTGGAAGAAATCTATCGGTTCGAACCACCCCAGCGCTGGCGTGATTAATTGAAGGGCAGAATAGAAACCATTAATTGATCTGGTATTGCTGTTCCTTGGGATGATTTTAGTTGTGAGAGGCTGTCAAATAACCGCTCGAGATCGATTCATCCCTTAAAATCAGCGATCGCATTGATTTAACCCACGCTCCTAAAGGAAATTTTATGGTGACTACTAACCAGTCGGCTCAGCCAGCTGCAGCTAATGCAGACGCTGCAACAACCCTGGCCATTGATATTGGTGGCAGTGGTACTAAGGTAATTTTACTAGACTCGTCGGGCCAGCCTTTGGGGGAAAGGGCTAGGCTCAAAACCCCCTCACCCGCCACACCTGATGCGGTGATGGCAACCATTGAAAAGTTGGTCGCTGACCAGCCGCCCTTTGACCGGGTCTCTGTCGGATTTCCCGGGGTGGTACGTCATGGTGTAGTCTACACCGCTGTTAACCTAACCAAAGCCTGGGTGGGCTATCCTTTGGCTGACCAATTGAGTCAGCGGCTCAAGCGCCCGGTCAAGGTTGCCAACGATGCCGATATTCAGGGCTTTGGAGCTATCTCAGGTCATGGTGTGGAGTTGGTTGTCACCTTGGGGACTGGATTTGGTTCTGCTCTGTTTGTAGACGGTCATCTGGTACCCAATTTGGAAATGGCACACCATCGCTTTCGGAAATCAGAGACCTATGAAGAACAGCTGGGTCGAGCTGCCCTTGAAAAAATTGGTAAGGAAAAGTGGAATCGTCGCTTACAAAAAGCGATTGAGTCCCTTGAGCACCTGTTTAACTATGATCGGCTCTATATCGGGGGTGGTGAAACTAAAAACATTACCTTTGAGCTGCCAGATAACGCGACGACAGTGCCCAATGTTTTAGGGCTGCTGGGCGGTATTGCCCTGTGGCAAGACTAACTGTGGGTTATCTGAGCTAACGCAGCAGCGCCAGCAATCTCATTTATTCGATTTAATGGAATTGGGGCATGTGCTTTGCTGTCTCAGTGGGAGCCGGCGGGCAATATATTAGAAAGTTTTGAATTTTTGATTGCGACTAACTCAAAGCTTTGGTCTAACAGTATTCTCATTACACCAACTAGTTAATCAAATTTCAATATGACTGGTCAGGTAAAGGACCCATCGGGAGAACACCATAAGCTTTTCGGGTGCCCGACCATCGCTCTGTTTCTTGCTATTTGTCTGATCTATCTAGCCTTTCTCAAGCCAGGTATTTGGGGGGTGGACGGCAATGACATGCTGCACATGTCTCAATCCTTGATTCAAAAGGGTAATTTTTCTGTTCCTGCCGGAACTGGCGGCATTGAGGGACCGGATGGGCAGTTTTACTCTATTCGTTATCCGATGCTGCCGATTGTCGCAATACCGTTTGTGTGGACGGGGATGACCATTGGTGAAATGCTGAGTCTGCCGGTGCGCTATACCTCTGCGACATTGGGGTTAGTGCTCAATATTTTGCTGACAGCTGCAACGGCTGGTCTGGTTTATGGCTTAACCCTGCGGTTAGGGGGGCAGCGCCGAGGAGCGTTTATTGCGGTTATCGGCTACGCCTTTGGAACAACGGCGATGGTTTATGCTCGTGAGTTCTTTGCCGAGCCGCTGCTGGCTTTTATTATTACGCTGGCGCTATATCTTGCCTTTGGGAAGTCTCGCTGGGAGCATTGGCCGGCAGGGTTGCTGGTTGCGTTGGCTATTGCGACCAAACCCGCTGGTGTACTGTTGGGACCCGTATTGGCTGGTTACTTTTTACTCCGACGCTGCAGCTGGGACCGTATTTTAGCCCCCTGTATCGGCACTGTTGTTGGTATTGGTCTTTATCTGGGCTATAACTACATCCGCTTTGGTAGCTTTCTCAAGTCGGGGCAAGATACCTCACAGCTTGGCACCGATGGATTTTTGATGCGGGCGTTAGGGCAGCTGATTAGCCCTGGCAGCGGTGGCGGTCTGTTTTGGTATTGCCCGCCCACAATTTTGGCCATAGTTGGACTGTGGGTGCTGTGGCAAAAACGCAAGCTGGAGTTTGTGGCCATTTTTGGTATTGTGGCGAGCTTTTGGTTACTCCACAGCGGCTGGGACTTTAATGGCTGGAACTGGGGACCGCGATTTTTGGTGCCGATTATTCCAGCGTTGATGGTCACTGTTGGGCTGTTGGACAAACGCTGGCGACTGCCGTTGATTGGGCTGATTACGCTGGGGTTTTTGGCCAATGCACCGATACTGCTGACCTACTATCAGCGATACTTTGCTGAGGTGTCCGACCAAAGTATGGATTTGCTCATGCAAACCGTATCGTTGTGGAGTGAGCCATCCCAGGCACCTATCTTTAATGTTTGGGCAGCCGCTGGTCGACAGCTAAGCGATGCCTTTAATACGCCAGTTCAAGACATCATTCGCAATGTGGGTGAGCCGCCGCCACCGGGAGAGTTTACCAAGGCTGAATTACTTAGAATTGTGGCGGTATGGTGGTGGTTTTTACCGGCGGTTGGTATTCCGATTTGGGTTGGAGTTGCGATCGCACTGACGATGGTTGGCATCGGCATATGGCTGTTTCGTTTCAGCTGGTTGAGCGGTTTAAAGCCTCCCGTTCGACTAAAATCAAGCCAAATTCCCTTCTAAATTAGTTTTGAATTTTGAGTTTTTGAATTTTAAGTGAGTTGTTATTTGGATAAGCTGCTCTAGATAAAGAGTGTGAACTCAAAATTAAGAACTTAAAACTGAGACACCAAAGGCATCTTCCGATGAAACTGATTATTCAAATTCCCTGTTACAACGAAGAAAATACCTTGGGAGTGACCCTATCGGAGCTACCAAGGCATGTGCAGGGTGTGGACAAAGTAGAGTGGCTAATTATCAATGACGGTAGCGTAGACCGCACCGTAGACGTCGCCAAAGAGTGGGGCGTAGACCACATTGTTAGCTTTGATCATAACCAGGGTCTAGCCCGTGGTTTTATGGCTGGGTTAGATGCTTGTCTCAAAGCCGGGGCCGATATTATTGTCAATACTGATGCTGACAATCAGTACTGCGCAGCGGATATTCCTAAACTGGTTGAACCGATTGTCCATGGCGAGGCAGAAATTGTGGTCGGTGCGCGCCCCATTATGGAAATCCAGCATTTTTCGCCCATTAAAAAGGTACTGCAGCGTCTGGGTAGCTGGGCTGTAAGGGTGGCTAGCAATACCTCTGTGGCCGATGCCCCCAGCGGTTTTCGCGCCATCAGTCGCAATGCCGCCATGCAGCTTAATGTTTTTAATGAATACACCTACACCCTAGAAACCATCATTCAAGCCGGACAAAAGGGGATGGAAGTGGTGTCAGTGCCCATTCGCACCAATGGCTATCTGCGTCCGTCGCGGTTGGTGAAAAGTATTACGTCCTATGTGCAGCGATCGCTATTTACGATTCTGCGCATCTTTATTACCTATCGGCCTCTATCGTTTTTTACGATTTTGGGGGCGATTCCCTTTAGTTTAGGCTTTTTGCTGAGTGTCCGTTGGGTCTGGTTGTTTGTGACAGCGTTTGAGCAAACGGGGCGCAGTCATGTTCCTAGTCTGATTTTTTCAGCCATCCTGATTTTGATTGGGGTGCAGTGCTGGATCTTTGGCCTGATTGCGGACCTGATGTCAGCGAATCGAAAACTGTTAGAAGACATTCAGCTACGTCTGCGCCGCTCGGAAATTGAGGAGCACATGACAAAACGTCGACACGAGGAGGTGAGGTGAAGATAATTTTGAGTTCTCAGTTTTGAGTTGACATTCTTTCATTTAGCTATAAAGAGTCAAACGCTTATTAGCTCAAAACTCAAAACTACCCATTCCCCGCCCCGTCCATGCCTATTCTCGTTTTTATATGAAAGACTTATTTGCCCAAGCGGCGCTTGCCGAAATTCCTAAAATTCTGACGCTGCAGGATCGCAATCCCCACAGTCCTCACTATGGCTGCTTTGACCGTAACTACTGGCAGTACAAGATTATTGATTTTCCCAGTGGGATGTCTCAGGAATTTGTCTGGCCTCTGGCGCTGGTGTATGACATGCCGCTACCGAATAACCCTTATTACCAGCAGCCCAACCTTAAAACTTGGGTGGAAGCGGGCATTTTATTCGCGGCAAAGAGCGCCCATCCAGATGGGTCCTGTGATGATTATTTTCCGTTTGAGCGAGCGGGTGGGGCTGCGGCATTTTCATTACTGGCCTGTTTGGAAAGCTATCGTCTACTTAAGCTCGACAATCAGCAGGCACTTAAGTTTTTTGAAACTCGCGCCGACTGGCTAGCGCACCATCAAGAGAGCGGACGTTTAACGAATCACCAGGCGCTGATTGTACTGTGCTTAGAGCTAGCGTCGCGGGTGCTAAACACGCAAAAGTGGCAGGGGGCCATTCAACAGCGGTTAGAGCAGGTGTTTTCCTGGCAAGATTCAGAAGGCTGGTTTCAAGAATATGAGGGCTGCGATCCGGGGTATCACACACTGACGATTTCTTGTTTAGCGCGAGTATATGACCTGGGCGATCGCAATAATGAACGATTACGGGATGCGATCGCAAACGGTGTCCGTTTAGCCAGTCACTTTGTCCATCCCGATGGCTCCTACGGTGGTGAATACACCAGTCGCAATACGTACAATTATTTTCCCCATGGGTTTGAGCTAGTCGGTCGCTGGATGCCTGAAGCCCTGAGCCTCAACGACAGATTTCTCAAAGGTCTGCAAAATGACAACGGCTCATGCTACGCCGATGACCATATTGTGGGGCACCACACCTGGAACTATTTATTGACCTGGAAAGACTTTGTAGATGTTCGTCCGCCAACACAGCCTCCACAGCTAGGCAGAGTGTGGTTCCCCAACGCCCGTATATTGATCGACCAAAGACAAGACTCAAAACTCTATTTGGCCTTAAACAAAGGAGGCGCCTTTAAGTTCTTCCGTAAGGACCATCTCATTTTGTCAGATACTCAATTTTCACTACAGGTAAAAGAGGGTAGCAAAGTTAAAAACGCCGTGGGTCATCTGGTGGGTGATTATCAGTACGACATTCAGGATGAGCGCATCTCCATCAAAGGTCCCTTGGGCTGGGCCAAACAAAAACAAATGACCCCGTTAAATCTTCTGATCTTGCGTGTGGTTATGCTTACTGTCGGTCGATTTTTCCCCAACCTGATTCGCAAGTTGTTGCAAAAGATGCTAATTACGGGCAAAAATGATGCCCCTTTTCAATTTCAGCGAGAGTTTGAGTGGCAGGGAGGTTACTGGCTCCTGCGAGATACCTTAACACCAACTAATGGTTGGAACAATGTGTTGACTGCCGGTATTGGCAGCGCTCAAACCTCTATCTATGTTGTTATGAGCCGTACATTTCAGCCCGGTCAGCTGCAGCTATGGAAAGATCTAACCCATGAGGTGCATTCTCTCTCTGCTAGTCAGCCTCTGAAGGTAGAACGGCAATTGTAGAGGCGTTCCATGGAACGCCTCTACGTCTAAATTATCCCCCAAGAGTTCCCCTATATGAAACGTTTTATATCTATTTTTGTTAGCACCCTCATCTTGGTAATCCTATATAACAGGATTGACTTTCCTGAACTGATTAAGGTTTTCCGAGATTGCGATCCGTTCTGGATGGTGGTGAGTCTGGGTATGGTAATACCCATTACGTTTTTTACCGGTTGGCGGCTCAAGCAGCTGATTCCAGTACAGGCAAAGTTAAGCATTTGGGAAGCGAACAAACTAATTTTGGCTGCCAGCGTCCTCAATATGGTGCTGCCCTCAAAAATGGGTGACATTGCCAAGTCATATTTTATGAAAGAGAGAGGTCATCTTAGCGGCACCCTGTCTCTATCTATCGTCATTTTTGAAAAAGCCTGTGACATGTTGTCGCTGCTGCTGTGGTGTGCGTTTGGCCTCATACTTTACCCGCAGAAAGATGCGTTCTTTTGGACGATGACGGCGGGGATTCTCGGCGGTTTGGTTTTTGGTCTTTTAATGCTGGGGTCTAAAGGCTTTGCCAGAACCGGGTTTACCATCATGCGCCGTATTGCACCCAAGAAAATTGCCGCAAAGCTAGCCTCATTTCAAGACTCCTGGGATGAAATGCATGATTATTTTTGGGGGAACCCTGCCCAGCTGACCCGCATTGCCAGCATGTCGATTTTTGTCTGGTTTTTGCACCTGCTGCAAATTTGGCTCTTTATCCTGGCACTGAATGCCTGGGCACCACCCGTGAGCAGCTTTGCTCTCTCACCGTTGGCAATTTTGGCTGGCCTGTTGCCTCTTACGTTTGCTGGTGTCGGTACCCGTGATGCCGCTCTAGTGGCTCTTTACGCCCCCTACTTTAGTGCAGCTACCGGAGCTGCCTTGGGAGTTCTGTGTACCTCTCGCTATTTTCTCCCTGCCATCGGTGGGTTGCCCTTTCTCAATCAGTATTTAAGCACTGTTAAACAATTTAAAAAGGCTTAGGGCTGGAGCAGCATGGGAGCAGTGTTGGCAGCATTTAGTCAAAGGAAAGGGTGCCTTATGCCGATATTAAATACAATTCGGTTTGCTGCAAATGGGCTGGGGTGTCGGTAACTATAGACAAGAGCCTCAGGAGCGAATAGGCTCTGTAACGAGAGAAGAATTCTGACGTGATTTGCAGACTATTTGGAATAAGAATTGAGTCTTTTTAGGTTGATCTCATTTCTTAGCCTGAAGCGGCATGCTTATGTGAAGCACATGAAAAAAGAAGAAGATGCAGAAGCCACGCTCATACTTTTAGTCCGCACCTATTTACAGCGGGTGTCGTCAAAACTATCGGCGGCAGAGTTTGTTGAATTGACTAAGGTTGCGATCGCACTACTCCACACCGAACAAAACCTAAGCCTGGCTGAAAGCAGACGTCTGCTGTACATTGCGTTGCAAACCTTTGGTGGCCAGCTCTCCCAGCCGATTCCTATCCTGGGTGAAAAGATTCCAAAACCCATCGCCAGATTGGTTGCCCGGTTGGTCCGATATCAAAAGATTGTGCGTACTCATGGCCTCAAAGCTGTCTTGCTCACCCTCGCTAGCCAAACCTTAGAAGATGCGACTCGACTAACCCCTGATGTTATTCGTAATGTGCTAAAGCATCACCACATCACCCTTGCCCCTAGCCTAAGCACCCAGGAGAGTCTGGAGGATTTGGCCAATGTGCTGCTCTTTACTCTGCAGCTGCACACCGTACCCGCTAGGGCCACCAAATCTGAACGAGAAATTGCTGAGCAAATAGATCAAGCAGTTATTGAATTCAAAACTAAGTATCGGTCTGTGACGCAGCCCCGATGGGATAGCGACCTGTCGGTCAGTAGCCCACTGTTTACCCCCAGCAATTTTGAGGTAGCCAGTGGAGACTTCGAATGGCTACCTCCGCCTGAGGAAACTTCAAAAGACGAAACAAATTCTTAGCATTCTGTTTTATTTCTATTCAAGTAAAACATTCTTAACAATATTCTGAGCAGTAGCTCTGTCAAATAAGGGCCGAGAGGTTGAGAATCGTGGGTTAATTCCACATATAAATAGGATGATTCCCCTGCACAATGGCTATCCCTATCTCGCCCTACAGGGGCTGTGCCTTGTGCCGGTCCTCTTCTCGATTCCAAATTTTGGCATCCCCAGGGAAAGCCCCCTACGGAATAAATCCAGCGGTGGATAGCCTGTAGAGCCTAAGCGCATTCAGATGACTATCTAAAAAGGTGAAACCTTTTATTTGCAATCGATAGAGCCGTTAAAAATAATTTGTCTTTTGACCTGTTTTTTATTAAATCAGACCCTAAAAACTACTATGAAATCTAAATAAGGCTTTTTCGGTGATTAGAAAATCTAAGACTAATATTTGAGCTAAATAGTCATTTAGAAGCCATTTTTGATGGCTATCCATTTCTTTGCACCCTATCTAATTACCTACTTATTGCCCACAATGGCCCACAGACATGGTCGTTGAGACCACTCATCAAAAGGAGGCAACGAGCGTGAAACTCTCGGTCTATGGAAAAGGCGGCATTGGCAAATCCACTACTAGCTGCAATATCTCCGTCGCGCTTGCCAAACGCGGCAAAAAGGTTCTTCAAATTGGCTGTGACCCCAAACACGACAGCACCTTTACCCTGACAGGCTTTTTAATTCCAACCATTATCGATACGCTTCAGGAACGGGACTATCACTACGAAGACATTTGGCCCGAAGATGTGATTTACCAAGGGTATGGCGGTGTTAGCTGTGTGGAAGCCGGTGGCCCGCCAGCGGGTGCAGGCTGTGGTGGCTACGTCGTGGGTGAAACCGTCAAGCTGCTAAAGGAGCTTAATGCGTTTGATGAATACGATGTCATCTTATTTGATGTGCTGGGCGACGTGGTCTGTGGCGGATTTGCCGCACCGCTCAACTATTCTGACTATTGCATGATCGTCACTGACAATGGCTTTGACGCGCTGTTTGCGGCTAACCGGATTGCGGCATCAGTTAGGGAAAAGGCCCGCACTCACCCGCTTAAACTGGCGGGACTTATCGGCAACCGTACCTCCAAGCGTGACCTGATTGATAAGTACATTGAAGCGGTGCCGATGCCGGTGCTAGAAATTTTGCCTCTGATTGAAGATATCCGTGTCTCACGGGTCAAGGGTAAAACCATGTTTGAGATGGCTGAATCTGATCCATCCCTGGAGCCGGTGTGCCAATACTATTTGAACATTGCCGATCAGCTGATTGCTCAACCTGAGGGTGTAGTTCCCAACGATGCCCCGGATCGTGAACTCTTCTCGCTGCTGTCGGACTTCTATCTCAACCCGCCTGCTGCTGCTGCTGCTGCCCAAAATGAAATGGACCTGATGATGGTGTAAGCGTTTTCGGGTTAATCCGATAGGTTGACAGACTTGAATTGGGTTGATTTTCTCAAAAGACTGGTCATTCTGACGCTGAGGTGCTAAATTGCTGCGTGCCAGCCAAGTTAGAAACAGTCTCAAGATATGGCCTTTTTTGAGAATTTCACTACCTCCATCCGCGAAAAGTGGTTGAACTATGTCCAAGATAATCGCGCCTGGTTAGAGCTACAGATGAGTAATGTCTCCGTTAGGACTCCTGACGGCGGTCGGCGGCCATCTTCGCTTCTGATTTTAGGGGTGATTAACGCCATAGAACCTAAGCTATCAAACTTGATGGTGCCGTTCTATAAGCTCAACTCTGATGAAGATGCACTGGTTGAGGTGCTGGGTCTAAATTTTGATCCTGAGATGGCGTTGGATAGTAATGGTGAAAATGGTCCGACATTGGACGCATCACCCGGTGAAGAACCCCCGCTTTTGGAAGGACTAGACGGACTCTAGCAGCTAGTCGACCTCGGATTATGGCCCAGCGAACAATGGTTAGAGAGGTTTATTCTCTGCATATGACCTCTCTTAGCCAGTATCGATACTGTTCTAAGGACTCTAATCACGATGACAACAACTGCAAATACTCTCTCGCTTGAATTTGACTGTGATACGGGCAACTATCATACGTTTTGCCCGATTAGCTGTGTTGCCTGGCTATACCAAAAGATTGAGGATAGTTTCTTTTTGGTGATTGGCACTAAGACCTGTGGTTATTTTTTGCAAAATGCCATGGGAGTGATGATTTTTGCTGAGCCTCGCTATGCTATGGCTGAGCTAGAAGAAGGGGATATCTCTGCCAAGCTAAATGATTATGAAGAGCTTAAGCGACTGTGTTTGCAGATTAAGCGCGATCGCAACCCCAGCGTAATCGTTTGGATTGGTACCTGCACCACTGAAATCATCAAAACCGATCTCGAAGGCATCGCCCCCATTTTAGAAGAGGAAATTGGAGTTCCCATTGTCGTTGCTCGTGCTAACGGTCTTGACTACGCCTTTACCCAGGGTGAAGACACAGTGCTGGCGGCCATGGCCCAACGTTGCCCCACAGAAGAGCCGGCTACTCCGGCGGTCGAGCCTGAGAAGCAAGAACGCAATGGCTTAGGCAAACTACTTTCCCTGGGTCGTAAACCTGAAGCTGCCGCCCCAGATGAAGCCCCTGCTGCCGACGAATATTATGATCACACGCCGTTAATTCTCTTTGGTTCGGTTCCTAACCCAGTGGTTACCCAGCTCAACTTAGAACTCAAAAAGCAAGGTATTAAGGTCTCCGGCTGGCTACCTGAGAACCGCTACACCGAACTACCTGTTATTAAAGAAGGCTATTTTGCCTCTGGGGTAAATCCATTTCTATCTCGCACCGCCTCCACCCTAATGCGCCGGAAAAAGGCCAAGGTGATCGGTGCGCCGTTCCCCATTGGGCCTGATGGCACCCGCGCCTGGGTCGAAAAAATCTGCTCGGTGTTAGGCGTTGAGCCTAAGGGGTTAGCTGAACGAGAAGCTAAAATTTGGGAATCGGTGGAAGACTATGTCAGCCTGATCCGTGGCAAGTCGGTTTATTTTATGGGAGACAACCTGCTAGAAATCGCCATGGCTCGCTTTTTGATTCGCTGTGGCATGACGGTACCGGAAATTGGTATTCCCTATATGGATAAACGCTATCAGGGAGCCGAGTTGCTGCTGCTGGAGCGCACCTGTGAAGAGATGGGAGTGGCAAAACCGAAGATTACAGAAAAGCCCGACAACTACAACCAGATTCAACGAATTTTAGAGATTGACCCAGATCTGGTAATTACGGGGATGGCCCATGCGAACCCGCTAGAGGCTAGGGGCATTAACACCAAGTGGTCGGTGGAGTTTACGTTTGCCCAGATCCACGGGTTTGGCAACACTCGCGATATTCTTGAACTGGTGACTCGTCCGCTGCGACGCAACAGCAATTTGAAAGAGCTGGGGTGGGACAAACTAATTAAAGAAGACGCCAACGCTTAATAAGCCCACAATATTTTGCCAGTGGCAGGTACAAGACCTGCCACTGGCTTTGTTGTAGGTGTGATTTTTAACAAGCTCTCAGATTCTGGCTGCCTCAAATCAAAAGAGGCGAGCTAACCTTGGGATAGCTCGTTGGTATTACTTACAGCAAACTAATTGATGAACTAACTATGGTTGTAACCTCGTCGTCTCAATCGATTGCAGATTGGCTTGGTCAAGAGGCCGATGATCTGCTGGGCTACACGGCAAAAATTTCTAAAAGTCAGCTCCATCTGCCAGGGGCTGACTGGGTTGATCGTATTTTTACTCAAACCGACCGTAACCCACAGGTGTTGCGTAGTCTGCAACAGCTTTATAGCACTGGACGATTAGCAAACACAGGCTACCTGTCAATTTTGCCCGTAGACCAGGGGATTGAACATTCAGGGGCGGCGTCATTTGCCCCCAATCCGATCTACTTTGACCCGGAAAATATTATTGAACTTGCGATCGCAGGCAGCTGTAATGCTGTTGCCACCACCCTGGGTGTGCTGGGGATGATGTCACGCAAATATGCCCATAAAATTCCCTTTATCGTTAAGCTCAACCATAACGAGCTGCTTACCTATCCTAATCAGTTTGACCAGCTGATGTTTGCCTCTGTTGAACAAGCCTGGAATTTAGGAGCTGTTGCTGTGGGGGCCACCATCTATTTTGGCTCGCCTGGGGCAGCACGACAGATTCAAGAAGTGAGCAGAGCCTTTGCCCGCGCCCATGAGCTAGGACTGGCAACAATTTTATGGTGCTATTTACGTAACAGTGCCTTTAAGCAAGACCAGGACTATCATGTGTCAGCCGACCTGACGGGTCAGGCCAATCATTTGGGTGTCACTATCGAAGCTGACATCATTAAACAGAAGCTGCCGCTTAATAATGGTGGCTATAAAGCGGTGACCCAGGCTACGGGTGAAAAATATGGCAAAACTGACGATTTGGTCTATTCTGACCTGACAACAGACCACCCCATCGATCTGACGCGCTATCAGGTACTTAACTGCTATGCCGGTCGCGCCGGCTTAATTAATTCAGGGGGTGCGTCAGGAGACAACGACTTTGCTGAAGCGGTACGCACTGCAGTTGTCAATAAGCGGGCTGGAGGCTGTGGCCTAATTTCAGGTCGTAAGACATTTCAGCGAGATTTCAAAGAAGGGATTAAATTGTTCCACCTAATCCAGGATGTATATCTATCCGATGAGGTAACCATTGCCTAGAGATGCGGGCGCACGGCAGTGCGCCCCTACAATTAGCCGGACGTGGCGTCTTTGATGCGCTTCACTAGATATTCTCGCATTTCAATAAACTGCTTAGACAGTCGTAGCTCTGAGGGAGGCGTATCTCCAAGACGGGCGGCAAAGGGATTGGGAATATCTTCAACAATGCGCCCCGGATTGGCATACATCAAAATGATGCGGGTCGATAATAGCAGCGCTTCTTCCACATCGTGGGTGATAAAGAAAATACTCTTGTGGGTCTGACTCCAAATATCATGGAGACTCAGCTGCATCGATTCTCGTGTAAAGGCGTCTAATGCTCCAAACGGTTCATCCATAAGAATCACTTTGGGGTCAGCGGCCAGTGCCCGTGCGATCGCAGCTCGTTGTTTCATCCCGCCAGATAGCTGATGAGGCAACTTTTTAGCCGCTGGCAACAGATTCGCCATCTCTAGAAAATAGCTGACTCGCTGACGTCGTTCGTGGGCGCTAATGCCTTTCATCCTGGGGCCAAAGTCAACATTTTTCTCAATGGTTAACCAGGGGAACAAATTAGGACGCTGAAACACCACACCAACATCAGCATCAGGTTTGCTGTGGGGATGGCCATCGACAGTCACAGTGCCGTGGGTCGGTGTTTCATACCCGGCCAGCACCCGCAACAGAGACGTTTTGCCACAGCCAGACGGACCAATGGCGCATACAAAGTCACCGCTGTTGAGGTCCAAGTCTATATTTTGTAGAGCGTGGAATGAATTACCACCATCGACGTTGTATACCAAGTCGATATCTTGTAAAGAGATTAAGCCGCTATTTTCGGCAGTCGCTGTTGCAGTCGCAGTACGGGCTAAGGAAGGGGTCATAACAGTGACCTCGTAAGGGTGAGGAGCAATAGAAGACGGTGAAGACAGTTCTGATGCTATTAGTGAGAATGTTTTTAACAGCGGTAGCCGCTTATTGAGTAGGGTTGAGCTTTAACCACAAGATTTTCTGTGATTGGCACAAGCCGCTTAAGGTTATTTAGGCCCCCAAAAATTAGGAGTTTGGGGCTTTGAGTCTTCTCCATTCGAAATTTAGGAACGCCTACAGCGCAGTCTCACAATAGAAACTGCGCTTAGACACAGAGATTATTTACTCGCGGTAACATCAGCCACGGCTTTGTTAAAGATGGCCGCTTGATAGGCTTCAAGATCGGGAGCTGATGGAATTGCCCCTTGGGCCACCATAAACTCAGCAGAATCTTTAAGTACCTGACCAAGGGCCCCTGGCTCTTCTGGAGTGCCTAAGTATTGGCTAGAAGCTTGTTCATCCGCACTTACCCAAACCAGCTCATTCATAACAGCCAAACTCTCTTCTGGAGAAAGGCCAATTTCTTGAGAGATAGCTTCAGCTGCGGCTTCAGGCTCTTTACGATAGAACTCCACCGCTTCGTCTAAGGCGGCTACATAGCCCGTCAGCAGATCAGGATAGGTAGCCGCAAACTCTTTATTGACAACACCTAAATCGGCTGTGATAATCCCTTCTGCAGCTAGTTCTTTAGCCGTAATCAGAACCTTTCCATCCTGCTCTATCATTCTAGAAAGTGTAGGATGCCAGACAAAGCCACCGTCAATATCACCGCGCTGCCAGGCCGCCAGCATGTCCTGAGGTTGCATATCTAGAACTTGGACGTCGGCAGCAGAAATTCCTTCTTTATCTAGAGCCGACAAAAGACTAAAGTGAGTGGTTGACCCAAACGGCACACCAATCTTTTTACCTGATAAATCGGCCATACTGGTAATACCAGATCCTGCTGTAACAGCCAAAGCCTCGTTGTCACCAATAATGTCGTGGATCACATAGACCTGGTAAGGGAGATCCTGAGCGATACCGGTAGATGCGGGTACAGAGCCCACTAGACCCACATCAATGCCGCCAGAGACCATGGCAGTATTAACATCTCTTCCAGAGTCAAACGAAAGCCACTTAATCTCGACATCAGGAAATTTTTCTTCAACGATACCCATATTTTTCATTAACACTTCGGCGTTAGGAATAACCTGATAGCCGATGCGAAACTCGCTGGGCATTGACGTTGCGGCGGCAACATCTTCAGTTGTTGCTTCTGGTGTTGGCTGAGCACAGGCAGCAAAAAAGACTACCAGCGATAAACTGAGCAACGCTAAAAGCGCATTAAATTTTCGTCGAAACAGCCTTCGAAATTTAAACATGATAATCGCACACTCCAATTAATAGAAAATAAGCGGATAGCCCGCATGGGAACACCTTTTTAAGTCCGAATCTCTTAATGAGTCTCGGGCTTACTCATGCCCGACCCAGGGGATGCAGCGAGTTTGCAACCAGCGCAGACCTAGATCAATCGCAATTGCAATGACGCCCATGATGATAATGCCGACAAAAATAATGTCGCTACGTAGGAACTTACTGGCATCTAACACCATCCAACCGATGCCGGAAACAGCGGCAACCATTTCAGCGGCAACCAGTGTGGTGTACATAAACCCTAAAGCGGTGCGTAGACCCGTAAATAGCTCTGGCAAACAGGAGGGAAAAATAATCTCGGTAAATACCTGCCACTGAGAGGCTCCTAGAGATAATGCCGCATGGATGCGATCGCGAGGCACCCGGCGTACCCCAGACACCATGGCAATATAAAGCGGGGCAAACCCACCCAAAAACAGCAGTGCGATTTTAGATGGGTCTTCAATTCCCAGCCAAATCACCAACAGCGTGTAGTAAGCCAGCGGCGGTAGCGGACGATAAAATTCAATAAATGGGTCTAAAACTGCTTGCACCGGCTTAAAGTATCCGCTGGCTAACCCCAATGGAATCGCCGTACAAAAGGCCAGCACAAAGGCTAGCAACAAGCGCCACATACTGGCTCCAATATGCTCAACCAGTGACCGACCCTTGTAGCCATTTTGCAAAATGTCCACAAAAGACGACCAAACACTCTGGGGTGTCGGAAAGAACAGCGGGTCTACCAGTTCTAAATTAGTAACCGCAAACCAGAGCAGCAGGGCAACAACTACTGAAACAGCCGACAGGAGACGGGGAGAGAGTTTTCTCTTCGCAGCGCGTTTAGATTTTGACCTTCTAGAGCCTATTGCCTGATTTATGGGTGGATCAGTCTGTAGGGACATGGGAGAAGAAAGGAGAGGACAGGTGACGATTTTCAGGAGATTTTGACAAATTGAACAGAGCACTAGCCCTAAACGCTCAACCCACTGGTAACGCTGAAATGGCCGCCTGGAGGGTATTGGCCAGATGATCAATCTCTTGACGAGTGACAACCAGAGGCGGACAGAGAATTAAAACATTAGTAAAGCCAGGAACGGTGTTGGCGTTGCGGCCAATGATGACCTGGTTGGCCATACAGTGTTTGGTGACGGTCGCGACAGCATCGCCATCTAGGGGGGCTTTGCTCAGTTTGTTTTGTACCAGCTCAATACCCACTAGCAGACCGCGACCGCGAATATCGCCCACGTTGGGATGTTCATACAGTGGCTGCAGCTTTTGCTGTAGGTAATCTCCCATTTCGGCAGCTCGTTCGGCCAAGCTCTCTCGCTCTAGAATTTCAATACTCTTAAGACCCACCGCCGCACACACTGGAGTTCCGCCATAGGTGGTAATGTGGCGAAAGTGGCTGTCGCTGCCAGGTTCATCGAGAAAGGCTTCGAAAATATGCTGTTTTACAACCGTGGCTGACAGCGGCATGTAGCCACTGGTCAATCCCTTAGCAAAACAAATGATGTCGGGTTTAATGCCCCAATGTTGATGGCCAAACATACGGCCAGTACGGCCAAAGCCATTCACAACTTCGTCATAGATCAAAAGAATGCCGGTGCGATCGCAAATTTCCCGAACGCCGCGCAGATAGCCCTCTGGGGGCACAATCACCCCGCCGCCAGAGATAATGGGCTCTACAATGATGGCCGCAACAGATTCTGCGCCCTCATATAAGATAGTTTGTTCTAACTCTCGTAAACAGGCCGCATTATAAACATCTTCCGGCTGATCATCCCCAAACCGATAGTAGTAAGGTGGACTAACATGGAGAAACCCTGGCACCAGCGGCCCATACTTTAGCTTACGCTCTGCTTGAGCAGTGGCGCTGAGAGCCCCCATGGTATGACCGTGATAGCCCCGGTAGCGAGAGATTATCTTGTAGCGGGGGCCGGTACCTGCAGGAGCGGTCTGAGTATGATACTGCCGGGCGATCTTAAAAGCTGTTTCGTTGGCTTCTGAACCGCTGGTGGAGAAAAATACTTTTCCTTCAAATTCTAAAAGTTCTAGCAGCTTATGGGCCAGTCGAATCCCTGGCTCATGGCTCATAGTTAGGGGGAAATAGGCTAGGTCCACCATTTGGCTATAGGCTACTTCCGCTATCTCTTGACGGCCATAGCCCACATTGACACACCATAATCCGGAAATGCCATCAAAGTAGCTCACCCCGTCGATGTCGGTCACATGACAACCAACACCACGCTGCATACACTTAGGCCCTTGCTGAGAATAGGGCTTGTGCTGCACCAGCGGATGCCAGAGAGAGTCGGCATCCATCTTTCTCAGATCGAGTTTTTCTGTGTCTAAACTTGCAATCATCTTAAAACAAACTCCTTAGCAGTAATCAAAGACATATTTCCGGATCTGATTCTGCTGGGTTGCAGCCACGCTCCGAAAATACTAACAACCCTTCCAAAGGAGATATGTATATCCATATACGATCGCAGAGAATTATTAGAATCTCTGAAAAATAGAACCAAAAAATTAAGACTTAGTCCTTCTTTTCTAAGATTAATAAATTTAAGACAGGCGAAAGTGTCGGAGTAAATCTACTCCTTTGAAGAGTTATTTATACTAGATTTCTCGCAATTGACTTAGCTTGAATCTAGTAAAAAACTATCTAAACCCATTGAAAACAAACCCTCCAAGCGTATTTTTAAGCAACGACTAGGTTCGAAAACCCGTAATAAAGAGTCGAACTCCTACCACAATCAATATGAGTAGAATGATTCGACGGAAAATCAGAGGGTTAAAGAAGCGAGATAGAACAACGCCTAGCAATAAACCCAAAAATAGGCTAGGTAAAGCCGTAAAATATTGGTGAATAATGTCATTTGAAATACGGTTTCGTAGCCCATGTCCCACAACGACTAAAACCGCATTTATGAAAAAAAAAGCGTTATGTTTCCTTTGAATTTTTCTGGAGACCATTGCTGACTACTGGCATATAAAACTACCGGCGGACCCGGTAGGTTATAGCTGCCCATGAGCATTCCCGATAGCCAGCCAGCTCCATATAGCCAGGCATCAGATTTAAGTTTGGGCATTTTTGGGCTAACTAGAGCATAGCTGCCGTAGGCGGTGATCATCGCACCCAGCCCCATTAGCATCCAGACTGCAGGCACTCGCTCTAGGGCAACAAAACCAATGGGAATCCCCAACGCTGACGCTAACAACAGTTTGAGCACCAGGGTGCGATCGCAAGCACGCCGATAGTAAATGCTCATAACTATGTTGTTGGTTAACGTCAGCAGGGCCGTTAGGGGAACAACCATTGCAATCGTCATACTCCCCAACAGCAGTGGCATGGCCACCAGGGCAAAGCCAAACCCTGAAACCCCTTGAACAAATGCTGCTCCAAAGGTTGTCAGAACAATCATCCAGTCAATGTTCATTCTGACCTCCGGTATACGTGGGCAACAGACGATTGATCTGTTGGCATCACAAAAATTTCGCTGATGTTTACATGGGCCGGGCGAGTAATTGCAAACACAATTGTGTCGGCAATATCTTCGGGGGTGAGCGGTGTCATTCCTTGATAAACCGACTCAGCCTGGGCCTCGTTACCTCGAAAGCGCACCGTACTAAACTCTGTCTCCACCAACCCTGGCTCAATATTGGTGACCCGCACGGACGTTCCCAGTAAGTCAATTTTGAGACCCTCTGAGAGCGCTTTAACAGCGGCTTTAGTAGCGCAGTAAACGCTGCCGCCAGTATAGGTCTGGCGGGCCGCAATCGAGCCAATATTCACCACATGCCCCCAGTTGCGTACTACCATGCCGGGGACAACGGCACGAGTAACATACAGCAGCCCTTTGACATTGGTATCAATCATCTCCTCCCAATCTTGGATGGGGGATTCATACTGTTTGTCGAGTCCTCGACTTAACCCGGCATTGTTTATCAACACATCAATGGTTTGCCAGTCTGACGGCAGACCTGCAATGGTGGTGCTAACAGTGTC
The DNA here is from genome assembly GCA_038748405.1 of Cyanobacteria bacterium P01_H01_bin.21. GTDB lineage: Bacteria > Cyanobacteriota > Cyanobacteriia > Phormidesmidales > Phormidesmidaceae > Leptothoe. The sequence goes on from JBCDIX010000006.1 coordinate 113,060, forward strand.
GTAATCCTGTACATCCAGGGGCAGCAATAGGATTGGGACGTCGTAGACCTGTTCTAACTTATCGGCCAGCACCTGGAGTTTTTCTTTGCGCCGTGCGGCTAAAATCAGTCGTGCCCCGGCTTGAGCACACAGCTGAGCGCAGGATTTTCCAATGCCGCTGCTGGCTCCAGTAATGAGAATTGTTTTATTTGCAATCGATATGGCCATGACATCGGCTCCATAATGAAACGCCTGTCTTTTCAACGTTTGGTGATAGAGACAGCGCAGCGATCTAAATAGGTCAGTAGTGCTTCCCGAAAGGGCAACAGGTTTTTGTAGACCTGCATTTCTGGCTGTAGAGACTGCACTGCGTGGAACAGCTGGGCAGCGACCTCAGGATCTGTTGCGATTTGGTCTAGGGGATCAACATAGGTGCGAATGGTAAACAAAACGCCGCCGCTTATCGGTAAGCGGCGGAGGGTTTGTCGTTCCACCCGTAACCAGAGGCGTTGACCTGCATTATTTGGTGCGATCGCGCCATTGAACCCCGTTGCCAGTTTTTCTTGGTCTAGGAACAGTTCAGGGGAATCCACAATGCTCCAGTTAAACCGCAGCCCAGGAAACCCCTGACGTAAACGAGCAAACACATTGTCCACCGGTCGCTCTAGCCGATTGCCATAGTCCGGCACCCGCTGATGAATTTGCCCTAGAGGCTGTCCCAATTTTTCTCGCAATCGCCATCGCAGCGGAAAACAAACCGAGGCCGCTGACAGCACATACCCTGTCTCCCCTGGCAAAAGGATACATAGGTCCTCCTGCACCAGACGTCCAGCTAAATTGAGGGGAGACTCAGCAAACTCGGTAAAACTCCAGGTTTGCTGAGTCTGTAAATTATGAATTCCCTCGTTAACAGAATGATAGATTTCAGGAAAATGAGTCACCAAGTGGTCGCTCAGCAGCTCTAAAACCTCTTTCTGAGCAGCCTGAGTATCTGGCAGAGCTACAAACACATCGTCATAACGATGATCCAAAAGCCCTGACTTATGCCTTAGCTGACGCTCAAATTCTTCATCAATATCCAACCAATCCTCTAGGGATAAGGGTTTAAGCCCTATAGCCGGACGCCCTGTCTTGCCCATAAAGGGAAGACACTTTGCCTGTCTGTTCATTAAATTGTCTCCAGCACCCCACAGAAGCCGCATTACGACATGTGCTCCTGCTAGGTAGCAAGTCTAAACGTCAGATATAAGTTTTGAGCAGACTCGGTGAAGAGCCGTAAAAGTCCGCACTATCAGCCGTAATGACATCTAAAGCTAGCCAATCTCATTCGCAGCCTGAGACCGTACTACCTTCGATGGCATAGAGGCTATACCTGAATCGCCAGATAGACAAAACGCTATGGGAAACTGTTAAAGAATAACGACAGTGCAAACAGTTACGCGTTAGCCCATTGGGGGGAACCGACGCCGCTACGGTTAATTAAATGCTTGTGACGTCTACCTTCCTTAGTGTGTAGGCTGGAAGGAATATGACCCGGACTTAACAACGATGAGAAATAATAGTAGATTGCTAACATCTGATATCAAGTCCTGAGCTCTTCACGTTTGGCTGTTACGATAACAAGCGAAATTATACCGTTCTGTATTCTCTTGTACAGTATCTAGTCAGGAATACTTAACATTCTCTTTTTTGCTGTGCTCATTTATTAGATTGAGTGGTATGTTTTGCATATGGGCTGACAAAATCTAATTCTCATTCGCAGCAGTGAATTAGTTTTAAGAAGCTCACGACATTGACGCTATAGGCGAAGTAGCAACTTCTTTGTGCAGAGTTAGTTTGGAAAAAGCTGTCGCAGTCCTGATTTTGATATAGAGGACAAATGGTTTAGTTCTTTCAAGGATGAAGGGTCTCCTCAACTGTATTGCCTCCTCTGATATCAGAGGTGGGGGCAGTCATTGTGAGTCGTATCGTCTGAAAGACCTCGCTTAAACGGACGTTCTGTCAATTTATCTCGGTTGGTCTTCCAAACGTTTGGATGCACCTTACTGAGAACTCCTACCTGGCTATCGAGCTTAAGCGCATTATTACCTGAGGAATACACATTATGAAAATAGGGCTACCCAAAGAAATCAAAGATCAAGAATTTAGAGTAGGTCTCACCCCTGCCAGCGTTCAAACATTATCTCAACGCGGTCACCAGATTATTGTTCAAGAAGACGCTGGTATTGGAGCGGGTTTTACAAATAGAGACTATGCAGCCGCTGGTGCAACCTTGGTGTCAAACCCTTCAGTTGCCTGGGATCAGGACATGATTGTCAAGGTTAAAGAACCTCAGCCTTCTGAGTATGGGTATTTTCGTGATGATCAGCTGTTGTTTACCTATTTACACCTGGCAGCTGAACCCGCTCTAACTAAGGCATTAGTCGCTAGTGGCATTACGGCCATTGCTTATGAAACTGTGATGACCGCAGATGGCAGGCTGCCACTTCTAACACCCATGAGCATTATTGCCGGTCGACTGTCTGTACAGTTTGGGGCTCGATACTTAGAAAAACAACAGGGAGGGCGCGGTGTCTTGCTGGGTGGTTTTCCGGGTGTTCAACCAGGGCGAGTTGTGATTTTAGGCGGCGGCATCGTGGGTACAGAGGCTGCCCGAATTGCGGTTGGCATGGGGGCTCAGGTACAGATTTTAGACATTAATATTGAGCGGTTGTCCTATTTAGAAACTCTCTTTGGCTCTCGTGTAGAGCTGTTGTATAGTACAGCAACTCAAATCGAACGGGTTGTTCCTGAGGCTGATTTATTGGTTGGAGCTGTGTTGGTGCCAGGCCGAAAAGCACCAACTCTGATCGATCATTCACTAGTGGCTAAGATGCGCCCTGGCTCGGTAATTATTGATGTAGCCGTTGATCAAGGGGGCTGTATTGAAACACTACGGCCCACGTCTCATACTCAGCCCACCTATGTTGAAGCGGGTGTTGTTCACTTTGGTGTTCCCAATATGCCGGGTGCAGTTCCCTGGACAGCAACTCAAGCATTGAATAACAGCACACTACCCTATATTCTAAAGCTGGCCGATAAAGGCTTAGATGCACTAACAGAAGACTCTGCTTTGGCTCAAGGTCTAAATGTGGCCCAGGGAAAAATTGTTCATCCAGCCATCCAAGAGATTTTTCCGGTTGCCTTAAAACATTAGAGCCAGGACGACACTGTTTTAGACGGTACCGTTTAGCAGACCCTACATGAGTGGGGTCTGCTTTTTTGGCAGGTCATAAAAACCAACAAAGAGCTATTACAATCTGCTGAATGCATTCAGCGATCATTGATGTTGTGAACGATGTGCGCAGAGCCATATGTTTGTGGGAATTTTTTGGCAAGCCGTGCGATCGCACATAGCCTCCTGAGCTATCTATCTATTTTTTCCAGATAAATAGAGTTTTTGGCTGTATTGGTATGTGTATTTACCAAACCTATGCCTATACAACCATGTTCTGACAAACACCCTCCTCCAGGAAACTGTGTAGAACCCCCTAGTAAATAGTCAAGACAGCATGCCAGTGGTGTCTGTTTTGCTGTCTCTACCGTGCAAAGACATCGATCAGGGTCGTTTGTTCACCAAGCTGACCGTTATTCTCTCAGGGAATGAAGTATGAAATATAGACCAATCATACTTTCGGCTGCGGTTAGCACGCTGTTAGTTTGGATATTGCTGTTAGTAAAAGGACGTTCAATCAGCATTGATGCCCATGTCGCCTATCAAGGTTATCTATCAGAGCAACTGCAGCAGGATTTGATGGTTAATCAGGCCATTATAGAAGCCGATCAGGCGCTACAGCCGATCCATAAGCCACTGGTTCAAAATTTAAATCAAATTACCAGGCTCCAGGATGAACTTGAAACTATTCCCAGTTTTTTAAGCAATCGCAGTACTCAGCAAGTTCAAGCGCGTTTAGACACTAGCATCGAGACCCAAAATCAAAAGGCCGAGCTGGCCAAAGAATTTCAGGCGCAAAACTTAGTCTTTAAAGATTCGTTCTTGAATCTGTCACGTTTAATTAGCAAAGCTAAAGAGGTCGGCGCTCCGCAGGTTGCTCAGACGCTTACAGAACTCTCGGATCAAGTGTTGCGCTACACCCTTTCCTCAGACGAGGCACTGGTGGATGATATCCAAACCACGGTTGCTCGACTGCAGACGCTTTCTGCAGATCAGGGCATTAGCGATCGCAACGATATTGACAGTATTCTGGAACATACAGAGGTCATCTTAACCAGTAGACCAAAAATCGATCAGCTAATTCAATCCCTGTTGGCACTGCCCACGACACAGCAGTCTCAAACCTTATTTCAAACCTACGAAGATGCGTATCGCAGGGCAAACACCAGCGCTAGGCTATTCCAACTCGCTGCCGCTGTATGGGGGGCGGGCATAATTGCGAGTGGGGCCTATCTGGTCTCACTTAAAAAACAATCTCGACAGGTTGAAAAAATAACCTCTTTTCTGGCGGATAGCATTGAGGATGCCTTTGTAGAAGTGGACAATCAATGGCTGATTGTTCAGGCAAATGTACAGGCCGCAGATGATTTGGGCCTGTCACCTGATGCAATGCTCGGTAAGCTACTCTGGAATGTGTTTCCTCCAGAGCTAGGGCAAGATAAACAGCATTATTATCAGGATGCCTACAGCCAAAAATCGACGGTCACCTTTGAGACTCGTTTTGCCTCCCAACCTCGCTGGCTGGAGCTGCGTCTAACACCGAGCACAGATGGGCTCTCTATTTTTTGGCTAGATATCAGCTCTCAGAAAAAGGCTGAATTTCAGCTGGCACTCAGCCTTGAAGCCAATGACGAGGCTCTCAAAAAAGCCTACGAAGCTCAGAAAAAAGCTGAAACTGAACAGCTCAAAGCTGAAAAAGCCAGCCAGGCAAAGAGTGAATTTCTAGCCAATATGAGCCATGAGTTGCGCACACCGCTAAATGCCATTATTGGCTATAGCGAGATGTTAGAAGAAGATGCAGAAGATTTGGGTCAAGAAGAGTTTATTCCTGAACTACAAAGAATCCAGGGGGCCAGCAAACACTTACTAGGCTTAATCAATGATGTCCTAGATCTTTCCAAGGTAGAAGCTGGCCGTATGGAAATGTATCTAGAAACGTTTGAAATTAAGCCTTTGATACAGGATGTGCTCTCAACGATGCAGCCTGTTATCGCAAAAAACAACAATACCCTAACGGTTGAATATGCCGATACTCTTCACGAAATGTATGCGGACCCGGTAAAAGTCCGTCAAAGTCTGTTTAATCTCTTGAGTAACGCCAGTAAGTTTACTCAAGACGGCACGATTACCCTAACTGTGAGTATCGATGACAATAAGCAAATAACATTTTGCATTCAAGATACCGGCATTGGCATGATGCCAGAACAGCTGCAAAAAATCTTTAATGCCTTTTCCCAGGCAGATTCATCCACAACCCGTAGATATGGCGGCACTGGTCTGGGCCTAACGATTACCAAACGATTTGTGCAGATGATGGGGGGGACTGTGGATGTTCAAAGTGAGGTGGGTAAGGGCACCACATTTACGATTCAGATTCCACTCACTGTGAGCGATACCGTACTGACATCCTCGGTACCCAATGAGACCAGTTTAGCAGAGACTGTTGTTTCTGCTAAACAGAACGGTCAAAGTCTCGACCCTATTTCTGACCTCTCTAATTTCTCGCTGACAAAAGCACCCTGTTCGGGATGTGTGCTGGTGATTGATGAAGATACAGAAACCTGTGAGCTTATCTGGAAAACTCTGGTTAGCCAGGGATATTTTGTTGTCTTAACCCACAACAGTCGCAAAGGTGTAAAAATGGCCGATCAGCTCTTGCCCGACGTCATTATTTCAGACGTAATGATGTTGGAAACCAACGGCTGGAGAATGATGGACGCGCTGAAAGAGAACCCCAAACTTTCAAACACTCCGATTATTTTACAGACCATCATGACGGACAAGGCCGTGCGTTATTCCCAGGAGGCTGCTGGCTATCTATCTAAGCCCATCAATCCCGAAGAACTGCTGGCCACACTCAATCAATATGAGCCCCAATACCCTGGCTAACTAGGCATTCTAAAATTGTTGGAGTAATACCGGTTAGATCATTTACAGGAGCAAAACTCTTGGCAGCTGGACCCATAACCCACAGAGGAACTGAGTTTAGGGTGTGGCCTTTAGTTGATAAATCTTCTATGTTGCCATGGTCACTCACCATTACCAGGGTGGTCTCTGATGATAGTGATGAGAGGATGGCGGCCATAAACCGATCAATACGCTGTAGTACGGCTATTGCCCGTTGATAATCTTGGGCATGGCCCGCGTAGTCGCTAAGATAGCATTCAAATACGGTGACGCTGTAGCGGTTGCCCAGGGTTGCTAAGAAATGGCCTGCTAACTCCGGGGTGATTGGGTCTGTGGCGATTCCCCGAGCGCTAGCAATTTCGCCGGTGATGTCCCAAAAAATGGCGTCCCCTTGCTCATATTCGTACTGCATCCGAAAGGGTAACCCGACTGTCATATTCAGTAGCGTACACACCGAATAACGCCATCGCCGTTGGGCAATGGCTTCAAAGTATGCGGGTGAATATAAGTTGGCCAGGGTGGCGGTTGCTCCTTGAGCGATGACCTGCTTAAACAACCCATGGGTCTCAATTAGCTGACGGAGTGAACCGTTGGCAAAACCAGTCTGGTGTTGCCCTCGAAATTTGGCAGCGTTTTGCCCTGTGTAGATAGTGGTTTGCCCGGTGGCGCTTTGGGGCAGTCCTGGCACTCCGAGGGTGGCATCAATGGGCTTTAGCAGAACGTTAGGCTGCTGGAGCTGAACATCAGCCAGGAGAGGCTGGCCCCACATTGCTTGGCAGTGGGGCATCGCAGCCGGGTCAGCCAGGGGATTATGGGGACCTGGGATACCCAACCCCAGACCATCTAAAAACAGGAGAATAAATTTGGAGTTAGCCATGGCTTGTGGCTATGCGATCGCAGCCATCTGACGCCGTAATTTAATTTGATTTGCTTCTGCCCAGGTATGCAGATCGGCAAAGCTGCGATCGCGATACTTCCCATACCGCTCCCGCTTATTGCGGATACGCTGGGGCAGCGCTGGAAAAATACCAAAATTAGGCGGCATCGGTTGAAAATGTTTAGGTTCTGCCGAGCTAATAAAACCAAACAGCGCGCCGATCATGGTAGTCACCGGTAGCGACACCAGCGGTAGCCCCAGCACTGAGCGTGCTGCATTGGTCCCCGCTAACCAGCCACCGGCACAGGCCGCTGTGTACCCTTCAGTGCCCACAAGCTGACCGGCCGCAAACAAGTCGGCCCGTTGATGAAACTGCAGCCCACTGCTCAGCAGCTCCGGCGAATTAATAAAGGTATTGCGGTGCATCACTCCCATACGCACAAACTCCGCATTCTCTAAACCCGGAATCATACAAAACACCCGCTTTTGCTCACCCCAACGCAGATTGGTTTGAAAGCCTACCATGTTCCATAGCTGACCACCCTTATCTTCCTGGCGTAGCTGCACCACTGCGTAGGGCTTTTTCTCTTTATTCTCTGGGGCATCAAAGGCACCATAGCGCTGCGTATCAAACAGTCCCACTGGTTTCAGAGGGCCGTAGCGCATCGTATCTTCGCCTCGACGAGCCATTTCTTCAATTGGCAGACAGCCCTCAAAAAACTTGGCTGTCTCCTGTTCAAAATCCTTGAGTTCCGCCTGTTCTGCTGCGCACAGTGCCTGCCAAAACGCCAGATACTGTTCCCGATTCATCGGACAGTTTAGATAGGCCGCTTCCCCCCGGTCATAGCGAGAGGCCATAAAGGCAATATCGCGGTTGATCGACTCACCCACCACAATGGGGCTAGCCGCATCAAAAAAGCTCATGTAGTCCTGACCCGTAAACCTGCGCAGCTCAGCAGCTAGCGCATCACTGGTGAGCGGTCCCGTGGTTAATACCGCTGTGCTATCGGCAGGAATGGCAGTTACCTCATCTCGCCGTAGCTCAATTAGCGGATGGTGCTCCAGTGTTTCTGTCAGGTCACGGCTAAAGACGCCTCGATCCACTGCCAGGGCACCGCCTGCCGGTACCGCATGTTCATCGGCCTTTGCGATCACCACCGACCCCAGCTGTCGCAGCTCCTCGTGCAGCAGTCCCGATGCTCGATCGGTGGCTTTGGCCCCAAAGGAGTTGCTACACACCAGCTCCGACACATGCTCAGAATGATGGGCCGGACTTAGCTTTACCGGTCGCATCTCGTGGAGCACCACAGGAATGCCAGCCTGGGCAATTTGCCAGGTAGCCTCGGTGCCAGCCAAGCCGCCGCCGATAACGTGAATGGGTTGGGTGGAAGAGTCGGTCATAAACAAAGACGGTGCAGGATTAACAATTGTAGGTTGGGTTGAGGAACGAAAACCAACAACCCGACATTTTATGCCTTAAGCAACAAAATCCAACAATCCAACATTTTGAACATTGTGTAATTCGCCGGTTTTGATCGTGGATCAATTTTTGGAATAGGCAGAAAATTTGTCTGCGATCGCACACCTTGTCGGAGAAGATCGAATTTGAGGCTTAAACGGTTAATGTTGGGTTTCGCGAGCTTAACCCAACCTACGGATGGCTGGCCCATTGCGGATAGCCAGCATCAATCAACGCCTGATCGCGAATTCGGCAAGAATCACACGTCCCACAGGGCACCTCTCCCCCGGCATAGCAAGACCACGTCTGCTGAATCGGTACATTGAGCGCCACAGCCCGTTTGACAATATCTACTTTAGAATCCATTACTAAAGGCGCTTTGAGCATAATCGGCTGGCCCTCCACACCCACCTTAGATGACAGATTTGCCAGTGTCTGAAACGCGGCTAAATATTCAGGTCGACAGTCTGGATAGCCCGAATAATCCACCGCATTAATCCCCAGATAAATCGCCTCGGCCTCCTGGGCTTCAGCCAGCGACAGCGCTAGAGAAATAAACACCGTATTACGCCCTGGCACATAGGTAGATGGAATCACATCCGGTTCCACACCGTCTTGGGGCAAAGTCTGACGAGTATCGGTTAACGATGAGCCCCCCCACTGCGACAAATTCACATCCACAATAAAATGCTGCTTAATCCCTAGCTGGCTAGCAACTACTCCAGCTGCCACTAGCTCTCGTTCATGGCGTTGACCATAGCGAAAGGATAGAGCAATCAAGTCATATCCATCAGCGATTGCCTGGGCGGCTGCAGTCGCAGAATCCAGACCCCCTGAGAGTAAAACAACTGCTTTTTTCATCAAAGATTTACCGTAACTGATCTGTATGGCCTGCTGGCTTCGACTCCGCTCAGCCAGCGTCTGCTTTGACTCCGCTCAGCCAGCGTCTGCTTTGACTCCGCTCAGCCAGCGTCTGCTTTGACTCTGCTCAGCCAGCGTTCGCTTTGACCCCGCTCAGCCAGCGTTCCCTGAGCGGAGTCGAAGGGAACGATTACCTAACACCCAAAAACTTGTGGGTTTGCAAACTAACACGCCAATCTGGGTGGTGTTTTACATAGTCAACCACCAGCTGCTGGCTTTGGTCGCTGGTCCACTCTGGCTGAAGCAGCTTAATGGCCGTTATCGGCACCTGAGCCGCTTGTTCCATTGCCCAGGTCAGGTCGTCTTGGGTGGCGATGACTACTTTTAACTCATCAACATGGGCATAGATATCTGGCACGGGTGGTTTAAATCGTTTAGGCGATAACGATACCCAATCAAACTGACCACTAAAGGGATGAGCCCCTGAGGTTTCTAAATGAATCCGTAACCCAGCCCGTCGGAGTGACTGAGTTAGCAGCACCAGGTTGTGCATTAACGGTTCTCCACCCGTAATCACCACCATAAAGGGGTTAACTGCTCTTGCCTGCTGTACTAAATCATCCACGCTGACTAGGGGATAGGGCTTGGTACTCCAAGAGATCTTGGTATCACACCAGGGACAGCCCACATCACAGCCCGCCAGACGAATAAAAAATGCGTTTGTCCCGGTCCATACCCCCTCCCCCTGGACCGAGTGAAATGTTTCGACAACCGGATGGCGGACAGTTTCTGCTGTCTCAGGAGTTGACGGTTCACCGAGAGAAATATCCCCTATCCCAGACGTAAAACGTTCTGCTAAATTCATGCATCCTCCTCGTATTCGGCCCATGAATCAGGTGTTTCAGATACGCTAACCTTTAGCGTTACTCCTTCTGGCAGACTCTTACATGTTTTGTCGTAGATAAATTTTGCAATCATCTCAGCCGTGGTTTCATAGCCTTCGGGCAGAACATCGTTAAGCAAACAATGATCTAATCCACCCTTTTCCACATCACGTTTTGCCCAGCGTAGGGTGCGAAAATCTGTCACCATGACTTCATGGGGACAATATTCGGAGCTATGGAGTTTTGTTGCGGCGGCCTCCATTCGCACCCGATAGGTATGGCCGTGCATACGACCGCAAGGACCGTCATAGTCCTTGATGAAGTGAGCGGCATCAAAGGTAAATTCTGTTTTTAGAGTCCATCTAGCCATGGGTGCAGCAAAACAAATAAGCAGTCTTTCATGATAGTTCACAAATTACTAACTGCTTTGCTAACTGCATTAGCCAGGTACAGGAAAAATTGATCCACACATCTAGGGGTTAACTAGCGATTGCTGCTTTAGAGGATAAATCGATCTAAAGCAGGAGTTATTGAGCAGCCTCTCATAACTAAAATCATCCTAAGGATCAGCAATGCCTTTAACCTACAAAGCGGTGGATAGCAAAGTGCTACAAAAACTATAGTAGGAGCTGTATTAAAGCAGCCTGAAGCCACCTATTCCTTTTTGTTCTACAACAAAATTTGCAATATTTATTCGTCTAGATCTGGCACTTCACCAGCAATCTAGCTGACAATAAGCGCATGAGAGATCTTGAGCATTTACAAGCATGGTCGACCAACAGTCCCAAAATCCTACGGAGCGGCAATTAGTTGAATCATTAGATTCCCAACAGCTGGCGTTGGTAGCAAGCTGGCTGTTATCTGAGTTAGAGTGCCGAGTGGAAGAGGGGTACAGTCACCCTGACTTGGTGTGGTCTCTGGCCTGGATGAGTCAGAAATTGTGGATATTCTCATCGAATAAACAACCGCCTCATTAACCAGACATTTTGTTAGAAAGCTTTGTATTGCGACACGTTAATACATCACGTATCGTCTGTTAAAACAATTTGCGTAAGTTCCCGGTACTTTTTGCGTACATTTGCCCTGTTTTTCCGAACCCAACAAATCAAAACTAGATTTGTAGCTTTGCACACATAGTTCACAATATTCAGTATCTGCCCTTGCTAAAAGCTCTAGGCAGCAACAGCTATGTGCGATGCAATCTGCTGAATGCATTCACCAGACTGCTCTAGTTTTGATCCCCCCAGAAATCATGCGTACAGAAACCCAGCTCCATTCCAGCGACCAAGTTCTTGTCAATTCGCTAACCCCCGAGCAAATTATGGCGGTTGCTGAATGGATGGGGATTGAGACAAGACTCAGGACAGGGGACCGTCATGGTCAACAGGTTAGAGAAACCTTAGAGTGCATGGCTGAACGGCTACGAGAACTAGCACCTCAAAGCAAGTACCACACTAAACCCAGCAATAATCCTCAAAAAGGATATATGGTCAGCTACCTGGAGTTTTTCTAGGACGCTTATTAAGCATGACACTACTGATCTAAGTATGATTCATACCTATTGATGTCTTACAAAATTTTTGAATTAACCGCAGCAGCTACGCTACCGTAAATTCCCTTAGATTCTTAAGGTTCATCAGGCTATGTCGTGTGACTCCCTTCAACAGTCGGCACATCAACAGCACCCTGGACTTCGGACTTTGCTTTGCTGATGCGATCTAACATAGCGAGCAAGAATCCCTGTGGAGGGAGATGACTGGGGCGTTTAGCATTCATCGCAATGGCCTTTTTGATGGCTTCTTCTAAATCGCCACCTTCTAAAATCGTGGTAATGATCCACATATGTACGTAATTTAGGGAGCTGCGTTTATATACTCTTTGCACGGTAACTAAAAAGCATCAGCAAGATTACTTAGATGCTCATCAGAAAATTTAACTAGACATGTTTGTATTTAGACCTGGCCGTCTCCGTATATTTAAACAGATAGCGATGTGTCTGGTGGGTCAGCCACCTTAAAAATGACGAATTTTCAAGGGTTTCTAACATTAAATAGCGTATTTTCAATCAATTGAATGTACGTAAATTTGACTATTAAGGGGTTTTACCCAATGCCAAGATCAAATAATAAATTTCATGAAATCCTCACATTCCTAATGGGGGTAGTAGCCTGAAGGAATAAAAAAGCATCTGAGTCTTGACGCTTAATGCCATCAGGTTTCTATCCTAGAAAGACTCGATAGTCCTATAGAATCTTTCCCAAATACCTAGGTACAACCAAAGTTTCCCACTACCTCCACCCATGACTAAAAAGCGAATTCTTTCGGGCATTCAAACCACCGGTAACTTACATTTGGGGAACTACCTCGGCGCAATTCGTAATTGGGTAGAGATGCAGGATGAATATGACTGCTTTCTATTTTTGGCAGACTTACACGCCATCACCGTACCCCACGACCCAAAACTGCTGGCGGAAAATACTTACAAGGTCGCTGCTGCTTATTTGGCCTGTGGGATTGACCCGGCCCGCTCGACGATTTTTGTGCAGTCCCATGTGAGTGCCCACAGTGAACTGGCCTGGTTATTTAATTGCATCACGCCCCTCAACTGGTTAGAGCGCATGATTCAGTTTAAGGAGAAGGCGGTTAAACAGGGGGAAAATGTGAGTGTCGGTCTGCTGGATTATCCGGTTTTACAGTCTGCGGATATTTTGCTGTATGAGCCAGATTTTGTTCCTGTGGGTGAAGACCAAAAGCAGCATATCGAGCTGACTCGGGACATTGCGGCACGGTTAAACCATCAGTTTGGTAAGAAAAAAGAGCCGGTGCTTAAGGTCCCTGATGCGCTGATTCGTGCTGACGGGGCGCGGGTGATGAGCCTGACCGATGGCACTAAGAAGATGTCAAAGTCGGACCCGTCTGAACTGAGTCGTATTGAAATCGGTGATACGCCTGAGTTAATTAAGAAAAAAATTAAAAAGTGTAAGACTGACCCATCGCGCGGTTTGGAATTTGGCAACCCGGAGCGGCCTGAGTGTAATAACCTGCTAACGCTATATATGCTGCTGTCGGGTAAGGAAAAAGAAGCAGTGGCAGAGGAATGTGCGGATATGGGGTGGGGGCAGTTTAAGCCTTTGCTCACTGACACTATGGTGGCAGCACTGCAGCCGATTCAGGAAAAGTATCAGTCACTGATGGACGATCGCGGCTATCTGGAGTCGGTGCTAAAGCAGGGGAATGAGAAAGCGATCGCAATTGCGGATAAGACCTTAGCTAAGGTAAAAGATGCCCTAGGCTATTCAAAACCCCTGTAAAACTGCGCGCTGAAAATCGTCAGTGCCCGCTGTCTCGTAGGATAGGTGATAGGGATCCTGTGTTTTATCAAACGAGCGGTCTCTAACCTTTCATATACTTTTGCTTCAATAACGTTTTCAATGACGATTTCCAACGGCTCCGCTTCGGCCCCTTCTTTGCTGCGATCTGCGATCGCAACCCGTCAGTTCATTATTACTGCTGAGGTGATGCCCCCCAAGGGCGGCGACCCCAGCCACATGATCAAAATGGCGCAGATGCTGCAGGGGCGGGTCCACGGGGTCAACATCACCGATGGCAGCCGGGCCGTATTGCGTATGTCGTCACTGGCCTCAGCTGTGTTGCTCAAACAGGCTGGGGTTGAGCCGATTTGTCAGATGGCCTGTCGCGATCGCAACCGTATTGCCCTCCAGGCCGATCTGATGGGAGCTAACGCCTTGGGTATTCAAAATGTGTTAGCCCTGACCGGTGACCCCGTAAAGGCGGGCGATCATCCTAAGGCACGGGGTGTCTTTGACCTGGAATCGGTAAGGTTACTGCGGGCCATTGGCCAACTCAATCAGGGGGTTGACCTCAATGAGAAAAAACTGCCTGACGGTCCCCTTAACATTTTTGCCGGAGCTGCCGTTGACCCCCAATGTCCCAGCTGGTCTGGTCTGCAAAAACGATTTGAACGTAAGGTTGAAGCTGGAGCCCAGTTTTTTCAAAGCCAGCTGATCTCTGACTTTGAGCGGCTTGAAAAGTTTATGACCCAGATTGCGGCCCAGACGCAACGACCCGTATTAGCCGGCATATTTTTGCTCAAATCGGCTAAAAATGCGGCTTTTCTGAATCGCAACGTGCCTGGAGTTCACATTCCAGAAGCCATTATCGAGCGTCTAGCCGCAGCTAAAGAACCATTGCAGGAAGGAATTGCGATCGCGGCTGAGCAAATCAAACTGGCCCAGGAATTGTGCCAGGGTGTGCACATTATGGCTATTCGGTGCGAAGATTTGATTCCTGAGATTTTGGACCGGGCAGGTATTGACCCGATTTACCAATCTGCACCACCTCTAGAAACACCCAAACCACTAGAATTTTCAGTGTTACAGAATTGACCTCTGCAAATTGAGGGCCTAGTCAATAGCAGCGGACCTAATCTCCCCGCTGCCTATTTACCCAACCACGTGTCGGATATCCTCACTGGGCGATTTCAGAGTGCAATCGGCAGGATGTGATTTATTCATCCCCTCTTCACCCGATTTATGAATCTACAGCCTCAGCTCATTTCAGATCGTGGGTCCGATTTTCAGCAACCTCAGGATGAGCCCCAACCCAATGACTCACGATTACTAGATGCCTATTCCCAAGCCGTAACCCACGTTGTAGAAACCGTCAGCCCTGCCGTTGTCAATATTGAGGTGCGTCGTTTACGACTGCGGGTCGATCGACGTCGTCCGGTGGATGTCAGCGGCAGTGGCTCAGGGTTTCTATTCACTCCCGATGGCTACATCCTGACCAATAGCCATGTGGTTCACAACACCGACATTATTGAAGTCACCCTAGCCGACGGCCAAAAGCATCGAGCCGAGCTGATTGGTGATGACCCGGATACCGATTTAGCCATTATTCGCATTCCAGGTTCTAATTTTGTCCACGCCCAGCTAGGCGACTCCGATGGGCTTAAACCTGGCCAGTTAGTCATTGCCATCGGTAACCCGCTGGGTTTTCAATGCACCGTGACGGCTGGTGTTGTCAGTGCGCTCGGTCGTTCATTTCGCTCTAAAACAGGGCGGTTGATCGGCGATGTCATTCAAACCGATGCTGCCCTAAACCCAGGTAACTCCGGTGGGCCTTTGGTCAATTCCCATGGGGAAATTATTGGGGTGAATACGGCAGTTATTCAAGCGGCCCAAGGCATCTGCTTCGCCACTCCCATCAACATGGCTAAACGGGTAATTCGGCCCTTGATGCAGATGGGTCGAGTACGGCGGGGTCGTATTGGCGTAGGTGGCCAAACTGTTCCTTTGCCACAGCGTCTAGTGCGTCAGCATAATTTATCAGCAGACAGCGGCGTATTGGTCACCTGGCTAGAGTCTGGCAGCCCCGCCCAGGTAGCTGGGTTACAGGAACGAGATATCGTCGTTGCCTTTGCACATAACCCCGTCCGCAATGTAGACGATCTCCATCGGCTGTTAGACGAAGACACTATCGGACTACGGGCTCAGCTCACCATTCTGCGTCAAAGTCAGCAGTTATCTCTAGCCATTGTTCCTAGAGAGTCACGGTCTGATTAGGGCTTAACACTCACCCCATCCTAATCTGCTGCGGGTCAAGCTCTAACCCAATCGACATCCCATAGTGCATCCCCTCAATGAACTCTGTTAACACTTCAAGGGTTGACGGATCTTGAAAATGCTCAGGCTTTGTCTCAGGGTGAGGGTAGTAAATTAAACCCTGCAGTCGTCTGCCAGAGGGTAAAACCACCCGACAATCAAAGAATGAAAAATCCTCTGGCGGGCTATTTTCGGCCCATTTTACCTGTTTAAATGTATGTTTGGCCTGCTTAACCTCATAGCGAGCGGGCTGAATAGATACATTGATTGTTCCAGGAAAATAATCATCCAGGCAGAGTCCGTGGGCCTCAAACACAGGTATCTGCAGTTTCAATGTCCCTTGTGGGAAACGCGGATCATTGGCTTGCCCAGACGCTACTCCATGACCTTGAACTACATGGCCTGAAACCCTAACCCAAGTTGTTGTCATGCGATTACTACTCGTTAGGACGACACAAAAATTATGCAAGCACCTCACCAAAACGGCAGGGACTCTTTACTAAATTGTTAAGGCTAAATATAACAGCAGAAAACTCTTCTGAAGTTGTGCTGCAATTATAGGTCTAAGGAGTTGTTAAGAAATAATTGTATGGTTTGAAGAATGTAACCTTTGCCCTAACCTCGCCGTAACTCATACCACGCCAATATCTTTAAGTTAGTTGACATCCTACTTTCGGGGGGGGTGGGGGAGTTTAGGCCCCCACGAACAGGAGGGTTTCAGGGAGGAAAGCCCTGAGCAGCCCTCATAGCTAATCAGCCAATATTCACATTAAGGGAAATAACTATCATCAAACTATGAGCTTAATTTTTAACAAGTTCTAAGCCCTTTCTTAATCAAACGAATTCTCAAATTCTCAAAAGTTTTGACTGTAATTTTCTCTTTATCACTGTTGGTATTTATGATATCTACGCTTAAGCCGGATCTTGTCGAATCGCTTGAACAAATTTGATAACTTTTTCAGGTACATCAGGAAAGAGATTGCTCAGCTTTTTGATGATGTTGTGAATACCTTTACTTCCCCCTGCGATTAAGCCAACTGTCAGGGTTACGTCTAGCACTCTAAACAAATAAAAGCGAAAAATCTCTAACACTGATACGGGTGTTGGAAAAACAAAGGCTCCTTCTAGGGACCGCACCCCCACTAAACTAATGAGAAGCCCAAATATAATAGCGGCCCGTAAAAGACTTTGACGCATACCATCGATATATACCCGCAGGCGTTCTTCTGCATTCAATAAACGCAGCCGAGCCGCTTGAATGCCTTCACTATTGATATTATTATCTGCTGCAGAAATAAGAGCCTGGAGAGTCGTCTGGCCGTTGTCCACATCAGCTGCTAGCTGTTCTTTTTTTAGCGAGAAATAGGAAATTTTGTAGACCTCCAAGGCACGTTCTAAAAAGAGGGCCACAATGATTAAAACTGTTAGCTGCTGCACTACATTTTTAATAATGGCAGGCTGTAGTGAAGGAGGCTCCATCGGAATTAGTACATAAAACAGGCCGCCTACTAAAACTGTATAGAACAAATAACGTGCAAATTTTAGTAAGGATTCACGGTCCATGGGGTGCTCTTAGATAGGTCTTTGTTAGAGCATTCCATTATCTATGATGGCTTGTCTACATTTTCTATAGATTCTTCACGACACTAAGAAACCATTCAAAAAGAAGAACCTACTGTACCCATTAGGTCAACAGCTGACGGACCTTTTTAAGGTCTCGCTTGCTGCACTGGCGTTTTTTAACAGCATGTAGGTTTTGACCGTAGGTATATAGTGCTTTTTGAGTATCAATAGTTTCTTTGAGCAACACATCCCAAACAAATGGTGAAGCTATCGGCTTAAAGACGATGTAATACCAAATATTGTTGATTTGACGATACTGTTCATATCTGTTGATTGTAAGCTGGTTTTTGGGTGACTTGCTACTCTGGTTGCGACACATTGGTGGAACAACACATAGCAACCCTGTCTCAGGATGGACATAGAATTTTGTTCCGTAGCTGTCTGCCAGCGACCGACGTTCACCCTGCCATGATCGATAGCCATGTTTGGCATAGGGTAACCCGTCAATAAATTCTACATGTCGTTCTACAAAATCCCATAGATGGTCGATCACATGCTGACCCGCCATAGTACCTGGGTTAAGATCGCGACAGAGACGACTATAAACTTGATTCCACGGTTGGCCAACCTGCGATCGCAACAGTCTGCGCAACGGACCTAAATGATCTGATAGCCACTTAGTCTGTTGCCGAGGTTTAATCAAATAGGGTCTTAGCAATCCATCTTCAGTCGCGATCTGTGTAATCTGATTTAACTCTTTTCGATATCCTTTGAGCTTTTTAGCCCTAATGCGCATCCCACCACGGGGGCGCTCAATCACAATTTCACTTAGACGATGTTCGCTCATGTCAGTTAATCTTGTTGTGTTTGCTGCAGAGCAGGTGCTGAGTTATTTAATTCTCTTTTGAGAATCGGCCCGTTGAATTAAGGTAAGCTGCATCACAGTCATCTCCTTGATTAAAAATTTGATGCTCTCGGCGGGAGTTGAACCCACAACCTCTGGTTTTTAAGACCAGCGCCTCTTCCAATTGGGCTACGAGAGCTTATGTCCTTTGTTCGCAAGTTTTATATCAAGCTAGGGAGACTTACTGTTAACAATTGGCTCAACAAATACCTTAGGGCTTGTTAAAAATTAAGCTCATGGTTTGCAGTAGTAGCTTGAGCAGCTGGTGTGGAGTTGAAAGATGTTGCTTGGGGTCCCTCCGAGTTCCCCAAACCCCCTGGGCAGGGCCGGAACGCCGCCCTACAACCCACCGTACTGAGTTTTCTCAATAGCATTAAGTTGGGGTTACGGCGGGGTCAATTATATGTATCCAGAACTGTTTTCTACAAACGATTGAAGAGGTGAAACTGCAGTCATGAAATTATTACTTAACGAGTCCTTAGATGCTGAACGATGTCCCTTTAGAGAGAAACTGTTAGTTTCTCAACCGTATTTTGATACCCCGTGTTGATGCCCCATGAGCTAATTTTCTTTGGGTGCTAAGCCTCTAATTATTTTTAAGCTACATAACATTCCATAGAGCGTCAAGAGAAAATAAGAGATTTTTAGATATCTTCTAAAGAAGATTTTTAGACAGGCTGTTTGGCTATCAATCATTCGAGAGTTGGCAGCCAAACAGTCTTTTTGATAATCTTCTAAAACCCTAAAAGAAGGGTCCACGTTCTAGAAAATAATTTCGCTTTACCTTCTGTAATTCATTGATGGCATTCGTGTGAGAGGTCGTTACATTGTGCTTATGGTAGTCAGGGAGCTGTGTTTGCTGTGGAAATCGCCAACGCTTAAAGGGTTTTCGACTCCGGATCAAAACTATTGGTGAGACAAAATACATGGCAATATTCTCGAAAGATAAGGTCTTTACCCCCAGCTAGGTAAATTAGATCCATCACATCTATTACAGATGTGGGGTTTTTTAGATCAAAAGAGGTTTCCAAAGCGCCGCTTCCCTTACTGAAAAAGACAGTAAGGGAGAGGTCTAAGCTTTCAGCAGCGGCGCTTTTAGCAATAGCGCTTTCAGCAATAACTACATAAAATAGGCAGTCTGTCGCTGGGTTACTTGCCACAGTTGATAGATCAACAGTTCACTTTCAGGCGCAAGAGCAGTCATAAAAGTGCCAGATTCATCATTAGCGCTATTTGCTATCCAAGTGCCCTTAAGACTTACTTCAACAAACCCATCATCAACGGTTGCTAACGCGATCGCATCTGTCGTGTTTGTTCGCAGCATAGACTCAAGTTGAGTGATGCCGGGTAATTCTACAGGTAGCAAAAAGGCAGCCCGACCGGGCTCTAGATGCAGTGTTTCACCGACGTTAACGGCTAACATGATTCGCTGGATGGCAACTGCATCAAAGGATGCCGCTACCTGCTCAAGAAATAAGCCGTAATCGGTGTAGTTCAGCTTCAACACGGCTGACAATCTCCATAAATGGTTGGGTCAGTCACATGCCGACGGCGGCACAGGCTATTTTTGTGGCTTTACTGAGTTTTTTGAACCTCAGTCGCCCTATTAATTCGCAGAAATCTCGCCCTGCTATACATCTACAACGTATCAACGGGTGTGTTCTCTCCAAAACTGTTCTGCAAATGCAATCACTGGATGCATGGGCGCTTTGGGGTGTCGTTTGAGAGGCATATCGGCAGCTTCAGGTGTACGAGACCCTTTGCGAGAGTTGCAGGGAGCGCACGCAGTCACCACGTTTTCCCACGTGTGAGCACCACCTTGAGATCGCGGCATCACATGATCCAGCGTCAGCTGGCGATGGCTACCGCAATATTGACAAGTATGGCCGTCACGTCGCAGGATTTCGCGACGATTGACTGGCGGCGTTTTCCAAATGCGATCGCTATTCCCAGCCCGCAGACGAATATGCTCAGGAATCTCAAGGGTCAGGCTGGGCGCTCGCATTGGCCAGGTTCTCCCAATCAGGTCTACAGGTTCTGCCCGACCTGTTACTAAAAGAACCGTTGCTCGCTTTAGATTAATTCGCGCCATGGGTAAGTAGTTCTTGGAAAAAAGGACGACGGGTCGATACGTGGGCAATACATTGCTATACGGTCGTAATGTCATGAATAAGCCCCTCAAGGTCCTCAAAATTTTGGATAAAACAATGGCCCCCGCTTCCGGGACTCGGAAGCGGGGGCCAAAAACCTGAACTGGTTTTAGGTCTAACTAGGTAACACAGCTAAGCGCCTGTGTCCCCCGCCTCGTTGATATTCATCAGCTCGTGGTCGATTGAGATCGCTCACAATCAAGCCACCAAATAGTTTGTCAATGCGTACAGCGCCAAAATTTGCTTTAGTCTCTATGCCACCAGCCAGCTCACTAGAACTACCCAGTCCTAAGTACTGAGCAACCATCAGCGCCAAACGGCCAGGTAACCGCAAATAATTTGTCGTGACTATGGCTATAGAACGTTTCATAGTGCTTAGACCTCTGGTGTGATAGTTCTGGTGTCTAGATACGCATCTAGCGCATATGACCAAAGCAACTCGACCCGGTTGCTTTTCTTATATTACTCAATATGCTACACGTGTAGCACAAAGATGTCTACCCTATTTGAAGAACTTTATGACTTTAATGACCCAGGGCTGCTTTAAACCCATAAGCCGAGCCATATCTTTCTAGGGAGCTATAGTCAGTAACACATTGAAACTTGCTGATTCCGGACAAGGTTCTAAAAAAGCCGTTGCTGATTTAGCCGATCCCAACACTTGGGATCAAGAGCTTTCTACTAAAATCGTACCGAAGCTCGGCAAACACTAAGGATAAGACTGCCGTCGTTCACTCAGGTAGAAATGCCACAGCAATCTGGCCGCTACGGCTCGCCAGGGACGCCAGGCTTCACTGATTACCTGGGCTTCATCGGACGTGGGTCGTTGAGCATATCCCCTCAGCTGCTGAATGGCACTCTGCAATGCTAGATCCCCTTTAGGCCAAATATCGGGGCGCTTTAGTGCCATCAACAAATAAATATTGGCCGTCCATACTCCGATCCCCTTGATGCGCGTTAGCTGTTCACGCACGTCTTGATCGCTTAGGGTTGCTAATGTGTCTAACTCTAACGTCTGATCTAAAACCGCATGGGCTAACCCTCGACCGTAGCTTGTTTTTTGACGGCTAAACCCGATCTGTTTTAGCTCTGCATCGTTTAGTGTGAGAAAGCTTTTTGGTGTGAGAGGACAGCATTGGGTCTTTAAGCGCTTAAACGCTGCATGGGCAGACGCTAACGAAACCTGTTGCTCAAGAATAATGTGGATCAGTGTGGGAAATCCCTCCTCCCGTTGCCAAAAGGGAGGCAAATCATAGGAGTTGATAACGTTTGCAAAGGTTGGGTCTCGTTTTACTAACGCTTGCACACCTTGTTGCAACGTCTGGGGGGTCAGCTGATGCGTCATCCTGGCGATCATCTCTACTGGCTACTCTAGGCCAACCGCTCAGTGGCCGGCCTGCTGACATTATTATGACAGTCGGCCTTACAGGAAAACTGTCGCCAGTGCATCTTGGCTAGTTACTGAATCACATCGTAGTCAATGGATCGAGCCGTTCTAACGGGTGGCTCAGGCTCATTTTGAATCGATTTGATCGCTGTATAGCCCAGGGGTAAAGATGCCAGTAAACACATTGCACCGGTCCCCACCAACGATAGATGTCTGACAGCTTTGGAGGCTCGACGGGCATCGGGGTACTGTCCTCGACGATAAAAGCGTTTCACCTGACTGGCATAGAGTAAGGCGGTCACCCCCAGCGGTGGAAATGTGATGAGAGCCGCTAATGCGGTTGACCAATGGCTAGGGGGGCAGGGCTGATCTTTATACAGGTCGTAGGTTTTCTCCCATTCTGGCCCTCGCACGTTGCCTACATAGCCAACCAGTCTAAATTGGGTAAATTCTGACAGTTCAAGCGGTAATAGCAGGTCACGAATCTGGTTAGGCATCGCAAAGTAGCTAACTCCCTCACCCACCTGACGTCTGAGACAAATTTTTAGGATCGTGCCATAGTTTTCCACATCTACTTTAATAGGGTGTAGGGCCGCTTGGAGCAGGTCTCTAATGGGCGCTAACCTATCTGGCTGTGCAGCAGCAGGAATGCGTGCAGCCAACGAAGCATCATTGAGTACTGCAATTTGCCAATCGGCGATCGCACCTTCCATATCACCGAGTTGCTGGCGCATATTGCCTCGTTTTAGATAAGCCTCAGCCTGGTTTGGATTCACCTCGAGTACTTGATTGAAGCTGGCGAGGGCAGCGGTAAACTCCTCTTTTTGGCTCTGGGCAATACCTATTTGAAAATGAGCATTGGCATGGTTAGGACTAATATCGATGGCCTGTTGCCAGTCGCTCAGCGCCTTAGAAGCATTACCCTGCTCATGGAAAAGCTGACCCCGCTGAAAGTAAGCATCTGCTGGATTATCGGCACAGTCGATGGCGGTGGTGAAGTCGTGCTGGGCATTGTCTAATTGTCCCAGTGCCTGATAGCTCAATCCGCGAGTGATATACACAGCAGCCGCATCGGGATGATTAGTGAGTGCCTTTGAAAGAGTTGCGATCGCACTTTGGTGATTTCCCTGACGTGCGAGTGTACAACCTCGTCGATAGGCCAAACGTGCTTGCTGTCGTGCGTACCAACTATGCTTATCCATAATAAATAAATAGTCCTGTCGTTATTAATGCCCAAGCTATCCGTCGCTTAACCATCCTGGAGCAAGCCAAAATTGAGGAAACAGCGGACTCTTGGATGCTAAATAAATAGTCTGATCGGTATTTACTGTTACAAAACTAAGCATTTTAATTCATGGCGATCAGCCAATCCTTCACACTAATTTTGCGTGTTTCCTAAAAGATTTTCCAATGCAGAAATTATTTTCTAAGATAATTTCCCTATGCAATAGCGCTTAGACGCTTGCGACAATTTGCGCAGAGAGAGTTTTGCCCCATAAAATCGCTGTAAAGTCTTGCCCGTATTGACAGCCACTTCAATAAAACCTGTGTGATTACACAAGACCCTCGTAGTACTCGCAAAGATGGCTATGTTAGCGTCAGTGGGAACACTTACACAGTATGGTTGATGACCGTTCTCTCGCTAAAAACAGAATTAGATGTTGCCAGATTATTGTGGTCTGAGGGATGGCTCCCCGAGGATATCAACGGCATACTGGTGTTTCCTCTTCCTAGAGCCGCCTTTCGTCATCTAGGTATCCAAAGCTGTGCGTCAACAGACAGCGATGTCATTAAAGCTACTCGTGTCACACCTACAACACTTTATCGAGCCAGACAGCTGCTCGTAGCGGCCGGCTGGCTAGACAGAGAGCTTGATTCTCTTCTCAAACCCTGTGTGTACAGTTTCGATCCCTGGGCGACCCAAACGATTCATGACCCTGCGGTTGGTAATTATCTCGGCATTGCTGATCCTCGGGATGATTTTAGCTGTGAGATATCGTCAAATAGCAATAGTGCTAGACCGGTTCATCCCTTAAATCAGCAATCGCATTATCTCCAATGCTCGCAGCAAGAGCTAACACCGCTAAGCCACTATCGGTTGAAGATGGCTCTCAAGCGCGTCACAAGTCTGGTGGCCATCATCATCCTGGTTGCCATCGCCGTATTTATACTTGGATAACAACTCTTTGGATAGTAATTTGTATAGATGTCTCTACATATCTACAAATTTGTCCGTTGCTTCAACTAAAGCACTCAAAATGCCTGGCTCTGTTGCCGAATGGCCTGCACTGGGGACCACGACTAATTCAGCTTCAGGCCAGGCCCGGTGAAGTTCCCAGGCAGACGTCATTGGGCACACTACGTCGTAGCGTCCCTGGACAATCACGGCCGGAATATGGCGGATCGCCGCGACGTTTTGCAGTAGCTGATCGGGTGGATTAAAAAAGCCACCATTGATAAAGTAGTGGCACTCAATGCGGGCAAAGGCATCGGCAAACTGGTCGTGGCCAAAGCGTTCAATAATTTGTGGGTTTTGAATCAAATAGCTGGTGCTAGCTTCCCAAATGGCCCACGCTCGTGCCGCTTGCTGCCGTACTTCTAAATCACGGCTGGTCAAGCGCTGGTAGTAGGCGGTCACCAAGTCATGCCGTTCATCCTCAGGGATAGGGGCAAGATAGTGCTCCCAAGCATCCGGGAAAATATAGCTAGCCCCCTCTTGGTAAAACCAGCGAATCTCTTTGGGGCGCAACATAAAAATGCCGCGTAAAATCAGGCCGGCGCACCGCTGTGGATAGCGCTGGGCATAGGCTAGCGCTAGAGTGCTGCCCCAGCTGCCGCCAAATACGGTCCATTGGTCGATGGACAGATGCGATCGCAATCGCTCAATATCATCCACCAAATCCCAGGTGGTGTTGTCTGTGAGTTCGGCATAGGGAGTACTTTTTCCGCAGCCCCGCTGGTCAAACAGAATCACCCGCCACCGTTCTGGGTCAAAAAACTGTCGGTAAAAAGGAATCGTACCGCCACCGGGACCACCATGTAGAAACACAACGGGTTTTCCGTTGGGATTCCCGACTTCCTCAAAGTAGAGCGTATGAAGTGAAGAGACAGATAGCTGACTCTGCCGATAGGGTTCAATAGGGGGATAGGCCTGACGCATACGGAGCTAGCAACAATTTGCCCCGCTATTGTCGCACCCAACCTGCATTCCCCTGTGATCTGTTTCGCACTCTAGCGGTCTGGCTCGCAGCCCTATTTGGCAGACTCTGGTTTGCGAACCACATACCAACGACCAGTTTTGGGATCTCGGTAAGTACGAAACGGCTGCTGTTTCAGGGGTTTGGCACAAATCTTGGGCATTGACTTAGCGATTTTCACGACTCTTATCTAAATTAATTCACCTATTGTGGACCGATTTCCATAAAAATTTGGGTGATCAATCATTAAGGACTGTGTGACTTTTATCACAAAAAACTAGTAAAACCTGGTGTTTTCTCTAGTTTTTATCGGGTTTATGAAGGAGTGCTGAGTATCGGTCTACACCACACCAAGCTCAAACTAAATTCATCACTAGAGCAGCCGCATTGTTATCCATGGCTGTGACCGGTTGAATCAAAGCCGTTTGAGTTTTCGCCATGATGTTGTCAGAAACTGAGTTGGCTATCATTGTCTATTTCAAAGATAGAGGGCTGTTTCTCGACAGCTTACCCAGTTTCTCTTAAGAAAATTTACTGGATGGAGGTTAAAGAAGTTAAGTATTTGATTAAGAAGAAATTATGCTTCAATTGAGCCCAGATTTTGACATGGAGAGGCTTGCAACGCTTTTCACAGGAGGTGTCTACTCCTTGGCAGAATTCATCTGAAATGCCAACATAGCCTCAGAAAATATGAGGTGCTAGCCCCAGCCTTTTAGATTAGAGGTGGCAGCGAAAATACCAGGGGGCTTACTATATAAAGCAGTTTTGACACGATCCACCATGTCAGCAACAGTATGGCCCGGTCGTTCCCACCCGTTGGGAGCCACTTGGGACGGTCAGGGGACAAATTTTGCGATTTTCTCAGAGAATGCAACAGCTGTAGAGCTTTGCTTATTTGACTCAGAGGGGCATGAGCAGCGGATTACTCTACCGGAGGTAACTAACCACGTATGGCATGGATATTTGCCCAAGGTGGGGCCAGGTCAACAGTATGGATATCGCGTTCATGGCGCTTATAAACCTAAACAGGGCAAACGATTTAACGCCGATAAGCTACTCCTAGACCCCTACGCCCTGGCGATTAGTGGCGATATGCAGTTTGGGCCTGCCATTTTTGCCTACCCGATGGATCGCTTTGCCGATAGCGATCGCGACTTAGAAAAATCCACCCTGGATGATGCGGACTGTGTGCCCAGGGGGATTGTCGTTGACACAGACTTTGACTGGGAAGATGATCGTCATCCTGAAACCCCCTGGCATGAAACCATTATTTATGAGGTCCATGTCAAAGGGTTTACCCGCAACCATCCCAATATTCCTACCGAGCTACAGGGAACCTATGCCGGTCTGGGTCACCCAGCCGCGATTGAACATCTCCAAGCCCTGGGGATAACCGCCGTTGAGCTACTGCCAGTCCATCACTACAATGCTTACCCCGGTCACTTAGTCGGCGTCGGTCTCCACAATTATTGGGGCTACGACTCAATTAATTACTTTGCACCGTTTGCCGGTTACAGTGCGGTGGGTGATGCGGGGAAACAGGTCAATGAGTTTAAGGCCACGGTAAAAGCACTGCACCAGGCAGGTATCGAAGTGATTTTGGATGTGGTCTATAACCACACGGGGGAAGGCAACCACTTTGGCCCCACTTTATCGCTACGGGGTATTGATAACGAAGCCTACTATCGACTACTTGAGCGTAACCCCCGGTACTATATGGACTTTACCGGCTGTGGCAATTCTCTCAATGTGCGTCATCCCCAGGTGCTTAAGCTGATTATGGACAGCCTGCGCTACTGGGTGCAGGAAATGCACGTTGATGGTTTCCGATTTGATCTAGCCTCTGCGCTTGCCCGTGAACTCTATGAAGTCGATAGTCTGGCTGCCTTTTTTGACATCATTCATCAAGATCCCATACTGTCTACCACCAAGCTGATTGCAGAACCCTGGGATTTGGGTGAAGGTGGCTATCAGGTGGGTAATTTTCCGCTGTTATGGTCTGAATGGAATGGCAAATATCGCGATACGATGCGAGACTTTTGGCGCGACCATCACTGTCGTTTAGGCGAGTTTGCTTTTCGGTTTACGGGTAGCTCGGACCTCTATCAGGCGAATGGTAAGCTGCCCCATGCCAGTGTGAACTTTATTACGGCTCACGATGGGTTTACTCTGCGAGATTTGGTGAGCTACAACGAAAAGCACAACGAGGCCAACGGTGAAGGTAATCGAGATGGGGAAAGCTATAACCGCTCCTGGAATTGCGGGGTTGAAGGTGAAACCCAGAATGATGAGATTTTAGCGTTGCGATCGCAACAGCAGCGTAATCTTTTAGCCACCCTATTTCTCTCCCAGGGCGTCCCTATGATGCTGGGTGGCGACGAGATGGGACGGACTCAGCATGGCAACAACAACACCTACTGTCAAGATAACGAGCTAGCCTGGTTTGACTGGAATCTACGCTACAAAAACAAAGACCTGCTGGCATTTACCCAGCGACTGATCGAATTTCGTAAACAGCATCCCATTTTCTGTCGGCGTCAATGGTTTCTGGGACGTGAAATTCACGGTTCTGGCGTTATTGACATCGGCTGGTTTAACCCTGATGGCACCATCATTAGTGACGAAGACTGGCACGACGGTAGCTCTAAAGCCATTAGCATTTTTCTCAATGGCGAAGAGATTTCCAATACAGATAAACAGGGACAGCGAATTATTGACGACAGTTTTTTAGTCTTCTTTAATGCCTATGCTGAACTCCAGGAATTCTCGATTCCTCCCTCGGTCGAACGCAAAGAATGGCGCGTCATCTTAGACACTAAATATGCTAGCGGTTTTGTTGATGAAGGCTCTATTTATGACTGTGATCAAAAAGTGCCTGTTGCCGCTCGCACGCTCGTCTTGTTGGCCTGCCCCCACTGTTTTGATGGTGCGTCTAGGTAGGGGGATCTATGGCTAATAGTTACGATCTCATCTATGCTGTTGTCCGCCAAATCCCTGTAGGTAAAGTCGCCACCTATGGCCAAGTGGCTGAACTTGCCGGACTTATCGGTAAACCTCGGGTAGTGGGCTATGCACTCTATAAAGTGGTGCCTGAAGACGATATCCCCTGGCAGCGAGTGATCAATGCTAAAGGAGAGATTTCGACATCGGCATTTCGAGATGGATCAGACGACCTGCAGCGGGTCTTATTGGAAGACGAAGGCATCGAATTTGAAGGCAATAAAATTAACCTCAGCAAATATCGCTGGCAGCCACCCCCAGAAATGATTGATGCCATTGACTTTGGAGAGGATGAATAGATCCGCGATAGCGCTACTCAACGGTCTTTATTAAAGAAGATGAACTCAGGGTTGTAGACGTTATGACTTGGGATGCGCTATCCTGAGCAAAAGATTTTGATACATAAGCTGATGAAGTAGCATCCTCAAGTAAGACAGCGAAAATACCAGATTTGGTAGTTTGCCATGCCGGTTCTACAATACCGATAGAAGATATGCCAGTATTGACCATGCAATCGTTAAGTGCAGGTCAAGGGACGACAGGGCAGCTGTTTTACTTTAATCTTTGAATTTTTTACAAACTTAACACAGCTGCTCTATTAGCAGCTTGTTACTGTCATTTTGCAAGGAGCAACGGGATGCCTAGTTCTCAAAAGTCCTGCTTGATTGCAGAAAATTTAAGCTATGGGCTAGAGTCCACCAAACCATTATTTCAAGGGATTTCTCTCAGTCTCGCGGCAGAAGATCGAGTTGCCCTAGTAGGTGCTAATGGTGTGGGTAAATCCACACTGCTAAAAATTTTAAGTGGCCAGATGCGACCCACTCATGGAACCGTGACCCACCAAGGCTCAGCTTATTATCTGCCGCAGATCAGTACGATTCGAGACTCTCTAGAATCGGAGTCTATTTTTGACTTTCTCAATGTGATTTCCAACGAATGGTGGGAGATTGAACAAAAGCTTGAAACTGTCTTCAACACCATCCTGGATCTATCGTTATCGGTACAAAGCCTTAGCGGTGGAGAATTGACCAAACTATTTCTAGCCATTGGTTTATCTCGTTCCCCCGATCTTTTACTGCTAGATGAACCCACAAACCACCTGGATCTGTGGGCCCTTGAAGATCTGTCTCAGGCCCTCTGCCAGTTTCGAGGAGCGTTTGTGACTGTTTCCCACAACCCTTTCTTTTTGGACCAGGTGACAAAAATCACCTGGGAACTGACATCGACAGGCTTACAGGTGTATGGAGGGAATTTCTCTCATTATCAAGACCAGAAGCAGCTGGCAGATGCTGCACGGGTCAGGGCGCACGAAACTGCTAGAAAGGAGCTAAAACGAGCTAAAGCGACCGTTTTAGGTGAGCAAAAACGGGCTGCTCAATCCCATCGCAGTGGTCGCCAGAAAGCACTGGGTGGCAATATGCCCTCCATTGTTGCTGGAAAATTAAAGCGCAAGGCCGAAGCCACAGCCGGAAAATTAAAGTTAAAGCATGATAAAGCGATGAAGGTCGCCACCCAAAAAGTAGACGCGACAAAAATTAGAACCCATAAGGCCACCAGTATTCAGCTGGAGGAGAACAGCCGAAAGCATAGAAATTTAATTGATATTCAACATGCCGACCTGTGGGTTGGAGAGCGATTGTTACTTAAAGATATTGAGCTACAGATTGGCAGTTGCGATCGCATCACCGTTGCAGGCCCCAACGGCTCGGGTAAATCTTGTCTGATCAAAGCAATACTGGGCAATAAATCGACACCAGCCTATTTACAAGGCGGCAGCGTGCAGCTGGCCGATATGCACACCGTCTATCTAGACCAAACCTATGACTTAGTAGATCGTAGTCAAACGATATTACAAAATATGCAGCGAGCAAACCCCACCCTCAACTACCAGCTATTGCGACAGCAGTTGGGGCATTTTCTATTTTTTAATGACGATGTGTTTAAGCCGGCCTCGGTGTTGAGCGGTGGAGAGTTAGCGAGACTTGCGATCGCGATGATTACCATTTCAGAAATCGATCTGCTGATCCTGGATGAACCCATCAATAATCTAGATATCATCACCGTCGATCAAATGGTAGCAGCCCTCAACGATTATCAAAGAGCCTTTTGGGTAATCTCCCACAACCTGGACTTTCTCAGTCGCATTAACATCACACACTCATTCCAGCTAAAACAGCAAACACTACAGCAGCTTGCTGTTCTGCCTAGCGCTCAATCACACTATTACTCTCATCTATTAACGGGGAAATAATCTATAGCCCTCGCTTGTCAACCACGTTGCAATATTTTCATGGATGTCGATTAATAAACACGGATCGTCCTTGACTACAGACTGTAATCATTTTGTCAATTAGCAATTGGTATTAGATTTGTATTTTCAAATTATGCAGCCGCTCCTGTGAAGATTGCAAAATCTTTAGCCTTAAACGTAATTGATTCAATCAAGTAAGATTAATATCAATATCTAACTACTATTGAAACCCTATATTTTTGACTGTTTTATCAATACGTAGTTTGTACTAGATCTGCATCAAAAAATGTGCAACTTCTCATATTAAAGATTAGAAAATTAGAAATTTCTCATCCTAGCTACAGTTAATCCAATACGTTAAAACCACATGTTAGTAAGCTCTCAAATATCTCATGTCTCAACTGTCGAAAGCCTAGTAAATATTTGGACTAACCGTTATTTTCCTGATATTTCTATGGTCTCGATTGATGATGATCCCTTAATTCGAGGACGTCTGCGTGAGGCTTCCTTAGAAAATGGGCGCAATTGTACAGCTGAAAAATTAGATAAACATCTAATTGAGCAACAGTGTACTCTTGCCGCAGTTAGGGCCAGAGGGCTCTATTCATATTACGAGACCTCAACTTTTAGAGAGACGGCACAATTTGCTAAATTGATTAGTCGTATCTATCTAAAACTACTAGAAGTTTACGCAGAACTGTCACCAATTGTGATGGCTTCTAAAGGAAATCTATCGGAAAAATTTGGAAACATCTCCCTTGAAGCTTGGGGAATTCCCAAAATCGATAAACTATCGAATGCATTAGAGCCCTTGCTACTAGAGTTGCAGAACCAATTTATGGTAACTAATAAGTGGCGGTCTTTAGGATTTATTACAACGCAAATAAATCTTAGCAATGCGTTATTGCTTGAGCAATTAACACCTGCAGAACAAGTTTTAATCAGCTCTTATTTCAAATTTATCGAGGAACAAGTTTCCTTACCTCTGCAGCGAGTTTGTTTAGCAGCAGCAAAACATTCTCAAAATTCTCCAACCTTTATGATTGTTGAACGCATGCTTCCGTTAGCATCAGAGATCTCAGCAGCAGTCCATGATCGATGGTCTGAAGTCTTTCCAAATTACAATAGCCGTAGAGGTCAACTAAATAATCCAGACGTCAGACATTCCTCTTTAAGAGATTTTGACATGTTTCAAGTTTATCTATGGCTCTGTCTTCTGGAGGGGAATTTGACGTTTGTTGAACAGGAGTTGCGTTCTGTTTGCATCATCGTTTTTGATGCCCTGAATATACCCTGGTCAATGACGGTCAAGGGAACCATGTTTTTGGCAGATGAAATTTTGAAGCGGCTACAGCCTCATGAAAAAGAGCTGGTATCTCCATACACCCGAGGTATGGTTAAGGCGTTTTCAAATAGATGACACGTTAGGCGTTATGTCAGCTATTTCAAGGTTTCTACAATTCTGTTGACATCTGTCTAAGACACTTTGTCAAGATTCATCTCACTCATTTTTCAAGTGTTAAAACATTTTTCTATGACCCAATACCGTTGGGTGAGCGAAGCCGAACCCAGCGGCCTCACGCAAAAACCTTTTCCATCGTCATTGCAAACCCTGGTAAGAGGGGCGACTTCAAGCTGTCCTTCGACAACAAAGTACCTGTAAGCTCTAGCTGAGTATCCTTACGCCGATAAACCTCCAGCGTTTGTAGCTGCCAGTTTACAATCCAATATTCTTGCACCCCATACAGTGAGTAAAGCTTAAGCTTAAATTCTCTGTCACGTTGTTCATTGCGTTCACCAGGGGACAAAATCTCGACCATTAGCTCTGGCGTGACCACTAAATGACCAGCATCGTCAATGCCATTGGTTAAACGCTCTTTACTAATCCAAACCACATCTGGAATGACGGCATCTGTCGGGGAAAAAATTACTCCTGGTGTTTGGTAAGGTTTACCTAGCTGAGTTTGTCTGGACCAAGCTTCTAACTCAAAATGGATGTTGCCGCCTGCGCTTTGGTGACGAATATGGGGAGCGCGAGTCACTAATAGGTCTCCATTGATGATTTCATAACGCTTCCAACCACCGTCATCGGGCATGACGTCAAGGTCTCGAACTGTCCAGCGAATAGGGTTGGTAACCATAGAAGTCACAACTGGCTTTGAGTCTAGTATAGCGAGCGGGTAGCGGCTTCTATTAAGGCAATGCTACAAATCTGGGTAGACTGCACCGCTTTGGCTAGAATACATCGGTGGCAACTGATATACCCCGCTCATGACTGAGACGATTTCGTTGACGATTGACTGGCGTGAAGCTGATAGCAATATGCCCGAAGATCAGCAAGAGGTATTGACCCAAACGTTATTTCAAGAGCTGCGATCGCTAGACGAGGTGGAAGACGTTAAGCGGGTGGCTGACCCAGATGTACCCGATGGGGGTATGGGGGCTAATTGGCTATGGAGTGTTCTGACAGCAGAAATCACTATTGAAGGGATTAAGCAGGTCTGTCAGGATGCCTATGAACGCCTCCCAGGAAAGCCGATTGAGTTCACCTTAGAGGTAGACGGCAAGAAAGCAAACATTGGTGCTAAAAACGTCCGTCCAGATAATTTTGATGAGACGCTTGAAAAACTGGTTGCAGCAGCCCAGAAACTAAAGGATAGTTAACCCAAACAGTAGGGAATTAGCTGGATTAAGTATGAAGGAATTGCAAGGTGCTGACTGCTGGGTGAATGGCTAAGAAAATTGCATTGCTGATTGGTGTTGGGGAATATGGCAACGGGTTGAAGCCGTTGCGATGTCCGACTAATGGCGTGAATGCAATGCAAGGGTTGCTGGAAAATCCTGACATTGGCGATTTTGATGAGGTAGTGCCGCTGATCAATCCGGATGTGGGTACGATGCAGGCTCGCATTGGTGCAGTGTTTGGTCAGTTAACTAAACAAGACTTAGCCCTGTTTTACTTTACAGGCCATGGCATTAAGGACATGGCTGGTAAATTTTATCTATCCACAAGGCAAACCGAAAAATTTGAAAATGAGACTCTCAACGCTGGGACGGCTGTTTCAGCAGACTTTGTAAAAGGTGAGATTGGCAACTCGTTAGCTCAACGGAAGGTGGTGATCCTCGACTGCTGCTTTGGGGCAGCCTTTGCCAAGGGGTTCTTGGGCATGGATGACAGCAGTATTGACGTAGAAGCTCAGTTAGGGGGTAAAGGTTGGTGTGTGCTGACGGCATCTACGTCTACTCGCTATGCCTTAGAACAACAAGACGAAGAGCTGTCGGTGTATACCCGTTATTTGGTGGAGGGTTTAAAGACTGGTGGTGCAGCGTCTGAAGGGAAAGAGTCTATCTCTATCGGAAATTTGCATCAGTACCTGTACACTCAGGTAAAGGCAGCTGCTTCGGCGATGGAGCCAGCCATTTTTAATGCCAAACAGGGTTCAGAAATTGTAATTGCCAAGGTACGGCTGGACAATCCGCAACGATATCGCAAACAGGTTCAGACTAAAGCGAAAAGTATTCGCGCTTCGGTGCTGAGTAAGCTAGCTCTGAAAAATACTTACTGGAGTCTTGCAGATGTCATAAGACCTTCAGCATTTCGCAACTTAAATCTACTGGAAGAACGCCTAGGACTTACCGAAGAAGTTACTGAAGCTATTCATGAAGAGTTTTTGAAACCCTACAGAGAAAAAACCAAGAACTTAGCCAATTACGCAGAAATTTTGACGGAAGAGAAAGAGTATGGATACCCACTGGATGAAGATGCAATACAAGAACTGAAAGAGTCAAAACGACTCCTGAATTTGGCTGATGAAGATGTACAAACCATTGAGAAAGAGATTTTAGGTCACCCTGTTAGGCAACAATCTGAGCAACCTAAGATTCAATTACTTTCTCAACAACCTATACCTAAGGAAAACTTACCAGAGCCAGTTGCCGTCAAACAATATCTTACATTTCCATTTAAGACAGCACGAGTAGACGAGAAAGGTAAAATCATTGAAACCATCGAAGACAAGGCAGAATACTTTGCCGAGGATTTGGGTAATGGTCTTACCTTAGACATGGTGCGCATTCCAGGTGGCACATTTATGATGGGTGCTGCTGAAGGAGAAGCAGGCGCAAGTAAGGATGAGTATCCGCAGCATAAGGTAACGTTGCCTGAGTTTTGGATGGGGAAGTTTGCGGTAACTCAGGAGCAGTGGCAGGCTGTAGCGGGATTTGACAAGATTGCTCAAGACTTAGAGCTTGATCCAGCAAACTTTAAGGGGGCAAAGCGACCAGTTGAGCAAGTGAATTGGCAGGATGCTGAGGAGTTTTGTAAACGGCTATCGCAAAAGACAGGAAAAGAATATACGCTGCCTAGTGAAGCTCAGTGGGAGTATGCTTGTCGGGCTGGAACTGATACACCGTTTCATTTTGGGTCAACGATTACAACCGATTTAGCAAATTACCAAGGAACAGACTGGACCTATAAAAATAAGACGTATCTGGGTAATTACGGCAATGGCCCCAAAGGACAATATCGTCAAGCAACGACTGAAGTAGGCAGCTTTGCGATCACAAACGCATTTGGTCTCTACGACATGCATGGCAACGTCTGGGAATGGTGCCTAGATTACTGGCATGATAATTATGATGGAGCCCCGACCGATAGTAGCGCTTGGGCTGTCGATGGAGATTTATCTAGACGTATACTGCGGGGCGGTTCCTGGCTCGTCGTTCCGGACGGCTGCCGCTCTGCCTATCGCGACAGGGACCTCCTCGACTACCGTTACTACTACATCGGTTTTCGGGTAGTTTGTTTTCCTCCCAGGACATAATATTACACTTTACTCTTTTCCCCTTTTGCTCTTTTCCCTAAATTCTCTTTACTCTCTTATCGCGAAGCGCTTTAAAGTTTTTTGAGATTTTGAGACCAACAGAGAATTTTTAGCGCTTTCCAATAAAAACGGTGGTCAAACAATTATTAATTTATCATAGGGTTTACTATAGAGTCTTTATCTAAACAGGCTTAGTAGGGCTCTATTTATAACCGATATCTTTTCAAAGGGAGTCGTCTCCATTCAGGTAAAGTATCAGATTTTTCTTAAACTTAATCCGATTAATACTTTCTTTGAAGATGTAGTAGAATTAGCGCTAATTTTTCATAGGGTTTATGATTATCTGGTGAAATCGTAGATAGTCCAGTCAGTTCTTTAGAAAGATTAAGAATGAACTCTTGTGGGGTTAGTTGTCATCCCCAACCGTTTGAAATATCAGGCTTCTAGGTGCTTTAGTCTACCGCTTCGTATCTTTTTTACTGCGATTGCTGATTTAGGGGATGAACCGATCTAGCCCCATTCTTATTTGGCGATGTCTCACAACTAAGGTCATCCCGAGGATCAGCAATGCCTTTTTACTTATTCTGGGTGTTCTTTTTTACGCTTTTTATGACTCTTAGAGAGAGTCATAAATTTGTTAGTCTTCTGGATGAGATAATTCTCATCTTCCATGGCTAATTATGAGTTTTTTTAGAAAGTTTGTCGCTCATATCGTTTGCTGGCTGTTCACTCCAATAGCCGACAATTACGATCGCCAATTATTTTTGTTTAATTTCCAGATTTTCCCTTTTTAGTAATCTCTTACGGTTAAACCAATAGCTATTATGACTACAAATTTCTTTGGCAACTTTCAGCAACTCAAAATTCAGCAGCAGCTTCTACTTTTGATTATTGTGAGTGCCGCCATTCCCGCCTTTGCCGTTGGCCTGTTGGGTGTCACCTCCGCCGGTAATACTTTAGGGCATAACGCAACAGAATTACTCCGCGAAGAGGCGCAGGATAGTGCTGAGGAAACCGCCACGTTTTTGACGGGTGTCAATAAGGACGTGCTGTTTTTGAGTAAGCTGCCTCCGGTGCAGGGCATAATCCGGGCTCGCGCTAACGACGGCATCGACCCCGAAGACGACTTTTCCTACGATAAATGGGTCAGTCGTCTGCAGGATATCTTTATCGATAAGATGGAAGATAACGATCAGTATATGCAGCTGCGATATATTGACGAATCTGGTCAAGAGCTGGTGCGGGTGGACTCCGATGGCAGCACCATTGCCCCGATTCCTGAAGATCAGCTGCAAAATAAAGGCGATAGGGATTATTTTACAAATACGATCGGCCTGGCCATCGGCAGCGTTTATACATCGCCGGTAAATCTGAATCAGGAGCAGGGAGAAATTGAGATCCCCTATAAACCAGTTATTCGCTACGCCACCCCAGTGGTAGATGCGGCGGGTCAACAGCGGGGCATTATCATTGCCAACGTCTTTGCAGACAGTTTCCTGGAATCTTTAGTTCAAACAGAAGGCGATGAACTTGAAACAGAGGAGCTGTATCTGGTCAACAACGAGGGCTATTATCTTTTCCATCCTAATGCCGAAAAACTGTGGGGCTTTGACCTCGGCAAAGACGAAACCCTGGCCAATGATTATTCTCCAGAAGTGGCCGAGCAAATTCTCTCTGGTGACGAGGGCACGATTAACGTTGGCGACTCTATCTTGGCCTATAAGCAGTTTGTGCCCAGCCCTGAGCGACCCTATGCGATGACTGCGATCGCAAAGTTGCCCAAAAGCGAAGTCTTCGCCTCCGTCAACTCATTTAAGCTGTTTGCAGGGCTGACAGTGCTGCTATCGCTGGGTCTGGTAATTCCCTTTTCTATCTGGCGCGGGCGGGAGCTGGTGGCACTGCTTGAGAGAGTATCCTCAAATATTGCTACCTCTGCTCAAGAAATGGCCTCCACCGTGGCTGAACAGGAGCGCATCGCTAGCCAGCAGGCCACCTCTGTCAATGAAACCACCACCACCATGGATGAGCTAGAGGCCTCTTCTCGGCACGCAGCTGAGCAGGCCAATGCTGCCGTTGAGGCCGCCAAACGCGCCTTTAGTGCGTCAGAAGAAGGGGCACAATCCTTGAGTGCCGGCTTAGACGGTATGTTTAGCCTGGAGAGCAAGGTAGATGAGATTGCTGGGCAAATTGTTAACCTCAGCAGCCAGGCCGACCAGATTAGTCACATCTCTCAGCTGGTGATCGACTTTGCCAACCAGACTAATATGCTCGCCCTCAACTCATCGGTGGAAGCGGTTCGAGCAGGGGAGCATGGGAAAGGCTTTGCAGTGGTTGCTAACGAAATTCGTAAGCTCGCTGACCAAAGTCAGCAGTCAGCGGACAAAATCAACAATCTGGTGTCAGACATTCAAAAAGCCATCAATGTAACCGTCATGGTGACCGAAGAAGGAACTAAAACGGTAAAAACAGGGGTGCAGCTGGCCAAGCGTACAGAATCTGCCTTTGAGGATATTCAAGAGTCGGTTAATCAGGTGGTGCTGAACAACCAGCAGGTATCTCTAAACCTAAAACAACAAGTGGATGCCATTAAGCAGGTTGTGACTGCAATGGAGCTGATTAATCGGGGCGCTAAGGAAACAGCCGGTGGCCTCAACCAAACCAAAATTGGTACAGAGCAGCTAAATGAAGCCGCCCTAGACCTGGAACAAATCATCTAGACGGTTTAATTCAGGGAATCAGCGATTAAACGGCTGTTTCCCTAAGCTTCTGGCCATAGTTATAGCTTGGCGCACATAGTTCAGGCCACATATGATCGCTGAAAGCTTTGAGTTAAACAGCACCATCAGCAGCACCATCACACCCTGAGATACGGCAGCGGTGATGATGGCAACTGCGACAGTGGGACGTCGCAGCACGGCCCGTACGTCCACTTTGGACTTTGCGGCAGTCTGCGTCTCCGGTGCCCTTCGCAATCCTTGCAGAAAAAGAAGCGGCAAAACACCAACAGCGGCTAGTCCAACAATGGCCGCATAGGCCCCCGCAAATGGGACCGGCGAAAACGCGTCGCTGCTTCTTGTGAAGATTTCTGGTCCAGCAAGTGCCGCAACAAGACCGGAGGTGAGCATGAGCGAAATAGCAACTGACCGCCAGCGATCAGGCACAACCTCGGCGGCGGCAAAGCGAAAGAACTGGAAACACGCCAGCGCTGATCCGATCATGAAGTGCCCCGCAAGGAGTAGGATGAAGCTGCCTTGCAGAAGAGCTAAAAGACCTGCACCGCCTCCAATAGCGGCGAATAATGCCCCTAGAATGAAGCCCGGCTGTCGACCATAGCGACCCATTAGAAGCGAAAAAGGTGCTGCTGCGAAGAGGCCCGCGAGGGTCGAAACAGAGGTGGGCAGTGTCGCCAAGCTTGGCGTTGGTGCCAGCATCAAGCCAGCGAGCCCCCCCAAAACGATCATCATTGGAAGCGCGGTTCCCAGGATCGCATTCGCGGCCAGAAGGAGTGCGAAG
>JBCDIX010000007.1:0-148032 GCA_038748405.1 Cyanobacteria bacterium P01_H01_bin.21
ACGCTACGGGCTGAAACGACCGCTTGGTCGAACGATATCAACAACCGACAACGTGGGGTTGACTGGCAGATGAAGGTCGATGATGCGCGCTGTAAATTAGCTTCCGTTTACCCTAAAATTAAGCTTTGACGCTGCACTAGCTTAAGCGCAACTTTGTCCATGAAACAATCGATGGTGTTTATCGTATGGCTCTAATGTTTTAACTGTTCTAATCAAACTGCTGACGAATAGCTGTGATCAGAGCATCAAGGGTTTCGACTGTGGGGATTTGGTAGCGATCGCAAACCACCGCCACATTTCCCTTACGCCAAAAACCATCAGGGCAGCATACGACCAGTTTGTTGCTTTTTGCAAAAAGCCCTAGCTCCAGCAGCGTAATTGGCGATTTTGTCGATGGTGCAAAATACATGGCAATCATTGCTGTTTTTTCTTGTGCTTCTAGCTCCCATTCCACCTGGCCTCGAAACGGTGGATTAGTAATTGTTTGCTCCCATGTGGGGTCCCAAATATCGCGGCGAGGGTTAAGGAGAGTAAGGTCTTCAGCCTCTAATGATTGTGCCACGTAGTTTTGCCAGTTTTCCGCAGTACCCATTTCAATTGAGCCTGCTAAAAACACGGTGCGTTTGAAATCTCTGACGGAGTCTAATGATTGAGGTGGCTTAAGAATATGGACCATGAGGTTATGAGCGCAAACGGCGAAACTCAATTTCATCCCGTAAGATTCGCATATCAAAGCGGCATAGAAAATTTTGATAGCCTGCTGATAGTTCACGGTTAGCCCTGCATAGCTAAGGTGAAATCCTGGAAATAAGTTCGGCTAGACCCTCCATCATGCAACCGGCAACTTCCCCAGTTACCTCAAGCATAACAGTAGCGACTTCTGGCAAATTACCAGCCGCTTCCAGGCCACCGCTCGTTACTTCGGCAAAAGATTCCACGACACTCCCGGCAATTTCAGGAGTATTGGTAATGACGTCAGCACCGCCTGCGCCATTGGTGATGCACTGTGGCAGATCTGCGTTCCCCATCAGCCCCGGAGTAATAATGTCCAGGCCACCTTTAACTGTAGTTTGGACTATCGTTTCACCAACCAGATTTACGTCACTGTAGCTAGGTTGGCTTGAAGATTTTGGTTGAGAAGACTTTATGATCCTTGATAAGGAATCGTTCCATAGAGCTGACAGTTCTTCCTGGTCAAACCAGACACCTTTACAGCTGTGACAAACATCAAGCGTTAACTCTTTGTGCCGCTCACATTGCAATATCTTTGCACAAACTGGGCATGCGATCTGATTGTGCCAGCCACAGGCAACACATTCGGTCTGGTTTCTATCCATAAAAGCATGGCAGCTTTGGCAATAGCTCTGCCCATAGGACGTATGTTTGGTAATACGTTGGCGAACTTTAGATGACGTAATTTGCTGAGATAGCTGGACTTCGCCCTGGTCAAACCAAACCCCACCACAGCGCTTACAGCAGTCAAGTGTGAGAAATACGCCCTTATGCTTACGGGTAATTTGGAGTTTTTGCATGGGTAGCCCTGGGCAAACAGGGCAATTGTACCGGGGCTCTGTGCCGGTTTTCTTAGACATCAAGTCGTCCTCGTGAGGTGTGTCTGTGAGGTAGATGCAGGATATCGGAGAAGGTACAAATCCAGAGTCCGGAATCGATCACTGCGACTTTAGCGATGTCTTCATGACATAACTTGGCAAGACCTTTATTAACTACAGTCTGATCGATGTCCAATTCGGAAATTGTTTCATTTTTCGTCAGTTTGGTTTGTGTGAGCTAATTTAGCGATTTTAGAACCTAAATGCCCTTAAACCCTCCAGATTCACTCATTTCTTTAGTGCTTGGACGCTGTGAAGGACGGATGAGGTTTAATCTCTGCACACCAATTTGGTTTAAAACAATACCACCCAAAATAACAACTCCTCCGATATATTGCCCCAGAGTGGGCACTTCACCTAGCAAGAGAAAAGCAGATAAAATCCCCACAATGGGGTTAAATGCTGTGGCAAACGAGACTTCGCTAGCTGTGCTGCGCTTTAACCCGTTAAACCAAAATGACTGGCCAGCAACAACAATAATGGCTGCATAAAATACCATCCACTGCCATAAAAATAGGGAGCCTACATCCATAAAGTGTTCAGGACCATAGAGAACGAGAGTTGCTCCAAAGAAGAAAACAGTCCCGACAAACATGCGAAAAACACTAAAAATCCCTAACGGAATCTCTCGCAGACTAATCTTGCTGATCAGATTTGCAACGGCTTTGATGACAGCGGCGATGAGGGTAAATAGAATCCCTCGACCAACCGCCGTTCCCATAGAAACCATACCTGTCCCAGGTGGCTGAATTAAGACGGTTAAAGCTACACCAATAAATGACACCACAGCTCCGGCGACGACCCATTTATTTACCCGATCGCCCAGCACCCACACTGACAGTGCCAACACCAGTGGTGTATCAATTTGGCTGATTAAAATCACATTGTTGACAGGTGTGATCGCAAGCGCTGTGAAGATTAAGGTCGGTACAATGGCTGCCCCCAAGATGGCGACTACTGCCATGGAGAGCCAATCTTGCCACTTAATCTGCTGTAAGGCTGGTTTACGCCATTCTCGAGCATAGAAAGCCGCCAGTAAGATCAGAGCGCACAAATTACCGATAAACAATACATTGCAAAATGAGATGGGGTTGCGGCCAGCAACTAAGTTCATCTCTCCCAACTCTGTCAGCTTGCGCGTGACGGCATTGGCGGCACCAAAGATAGCAATGGCAAGTAGAAGATAGACCCTACCGGAGGGCTGAAAGCCGAGTTTACTTGTGGTCTGCATTGGATGGGCTCCTAGCCCTAGTAGAGAAACGGTGCTACTCCCGATCGGTGAGCATAAAGACTTGAATTTAGCTCTTTAGGATTCAAGTACCAGAGCGATATTAAAGCTTGATTAATGGCGCGACTGGTGGCGGTTTAGTGTGATGTTCATTTTATAAGACCTTTCTTATTTAGCAAGCGATTCCTATGGTGATGACCAGTGGTGATAAAGACTTGCTTACCTGTATTTCGTCATCTACTTAATTGATTGCGGTCTCTGAGAATGGTAAAACTAGCACCCATGGACTGCACTTGTATCAAGTCTACTTTAGAGCTTGGGGCAAGTTATCTGCTGTGGTTCGTTAGCATATTGGAGATGCTCTATGTCGGTTCAGTTTTTAGGTCGGCGTGGTTGGCTAAAGCCGCTGGGTTATTACATTGGCCTGTTTAGTTTATGTTTGGTGTTTACCGTTGCCTGTGGTGGTGGCGGCAATCAGCCAGTCGCTACTGCGCCAGACGGTCGTGTTGC
Organism: Cyanobacteria bacterium P01_H01_bin.21; assembly: GCA_038748405.1. Classification (GTDB taxonomy): domain Bacteria; phylum Cyanobacteriota; class Cyanobacteriia; order Phormidesmidales; family Phormidesmidaceae; genus Leptothoe. The sequence continues at coordinate 3,349 of JBCDIX010000007.1, forward strand.
GATTGGGACTACCCTAAGCGCTCGCACCCTTGACCCGGCCGATGCCTACGAAATTTTTCCAGGTATTTTGCTCTACAACCTGGGGGATCGTCTCTATACCTATGCACCAGGAACCACCGATCTCGAGCCTCAGCTGGCGACTGAGATGCCTACCGTCAGCGAAGATGGGTTGACCTATGTCATTCCTTTACGAGAAGACGTGACATTACACGATGGTTCGCCTTTTAATGCAGAGGTGATGGCTTTTTCCATTCAGCGGTTTATGGAGAATGGCGGTCGCCCAGCCTTCTTGCTCTCGGAAAAAATTGATACCGCTGAAGTAACGGGTGACTATGAACTAACGGTTACGCTCAAGCAGCCGTTTGCAGCATTTACGGCACTCCTGACATTTTGGGGAGTAACGCCCATAGCGCCTGACACCTACACCATTGGTGATGGTCAGTTTAAGCCTGAAGAATTTATTGGGTCTGGCCCCTATAAGTTGGCATCCTTTAGCAGTGATGTGATTAAGCTGGATGCCAACCCAGACTATTGGGGGGAGGCACCAAGCAATGATGGCATTGATATTCAAATTTTCACGAGCCCTGCCAACCTCTATAACACCTTCCGGTCCGGCGGTTTAGATGTGGCCTATCAGACGCTAGATCCTGACCAGATTGCGGCTTTAGAGCGAGAGGCTGATCAAGGTGGTTGGAATGTAATTGAGGCGGGTTCAACTGTTGTCAACTATATGTCGCTCAATCAAAAGATTGCGCCCTTTGATGATTTGAATGTGCGCAAGGCTGTCGCCACCATGATTGACCGCAACTTGCTCAATGAGCGTGCTTTTCAGGGGCAGGCAGAACCTTTGTACAGTCTTATTCCTAAAAGTTTTGATGTACATGAACCTGTCTTTGAAACGGTCTATGGTGATGGGGACTATGAAAAATCTAGGGAGTTTTTAGAAGAGGCCGGTATTACTGAAGCGAATCCTCTTGAGTTTGAGATTTGGTACCCAACGGCTTCAACAACACGTAGCGTTGTGGCCAATACGCTTAAGGAAGCTATTGAATCGAATCTGCCGGGGCTGGTGACTGTACAGGTGCAGACAGCTGAGGCAGCCACCTTGTGGGAAAACGTGGAAAAGGGGATATACCCGAGTGTTTTGGCAAACTGGTATCCCGATTATTTTGACCCGGATAACTTTGTCCAGCCATTTCTAAGCTGCAATGAGGGCTCTGAGGAAACGCTGTGTGAAAAAGGGGCAACTCAGGGGAATGGTTCGTTCTACTACAGTTCAAAGACAAACGACTTGCTGACTAAACAAAGCGCTGAACAAGATACAGCGGCGCGTAGTGGTTTGTTCAAAGAGCTTCAACAGGCCATGGTTGATGATGTCCCCTATATTCCCCTGTGGCAAAACAAAGACTATGTGTTTGCTGCCTCGGGTGTAGAGGGTGTGGCAATTGAGCCAAACCAGCAATTTTTGCTGTGGCAAATCAACAAATAAATGATTGGATTTCCCCTTGTAGGGGCGTTCCATGGAACGCCCCTACAAGGGGATGGGTGCGATGAACTATGGGGGGTAATTAATGGCATCTCGGGCTAATGCGCTGCGTTACTATGTGCTGTCGCGGTTGATGCTGGCACCGTTGATGATTTGGACAATCACGACGGTCGTCTTTTTACTCATGCGGGCAACGCCTGGAGACCCGGTAGATGCGCTGTTGGGGCCACGGGCACCGCTTGAGGCAAAAGAGGCATTGCGATCGCAACTCGGTCTGGATAAACCCCTATTTTTCCAATACCTAGACTACCTGGGGCATCTGCTGCGCTTTGACTTAGGCAGCTCCATTGCCAGTCAGGGCCAAACCGTTTGGCAAATTATTGGCGATCATTTCCCGGCGACCGTCGAACTGACATTCTGTGGTTTAACGGTTGCTGCAGTCGTGGGGATCACCGTTGGTTCAATTGCCGCCTCTCGTCCCAATACACCGATTGATGCAGGCGGTCGGCTGTTTGGTATTTTGACCTATGCCACCCCAATGTACTGGTTTGGTATGATTTTGCAGCTAGTCTTTGCCGTGCAGCTGCGCTGGTTTCCCATCGGTACTCGGTTTCCGCTGATCGCGACACCTCCAGATGGTCCGACCGGCCTCTACTTGCTCGATAGCTTGCTTCAGGGCAATCTCAATCAGTTTGGTACGTCCTTATATCACTTGGCCTTACCCAGCCTCACCTTAGGCATTTTGATCAGTGGTGTATTTGAACGCATGGTCAGGGTCAATCTAAAGCAAACCCTGCGGGCCGACTATGTTGAAGCTGCGCGCGCTCGTGGAATTTCTGAATTTCGCATCATTACAGTGCATGCCCTCAAAAATGCATTAATCCCGGTCATCACCATACTTGGGTTAACCTTCGCATCCCTCTTGGGTGGCACTGTGCTGACCGAGGTGACCTTTTCCTGGCCAGGGCTAGCCAATCGATTTTTTGAGGCTATCTCTCAAAGGGATTACGAAGTCGTCCAGGGGCTCATGACTTTTTTTGGCACAATCGTTGCCCTCGTAAGCATTGCCATTGATATCCTTAATGCCTACATCGATCCAAGAATTCGATATTGATCAAGCCCGCTCGCCTTCTGTAACGGTATAATTCAAAACATTGCATTTTGTAATATCTTTGATAAGCGTACGTTTTAGTTACTCGGCATCTTGGCTGTGTGTTTACTTTGGATATCTTTATAGCGTTATGGCTCCATCAAAAGACCAAAAGGAATCTTTGCTAGCTCGTTTGCGCCATCTAGACAGACGTGTTAGAGCCCTGGTGATGGCCGTTATTGTAGTCATGGCGGTGGGGTTAGTCATCGACCTGCCTCAGCTTTCACCATCACAAACACTTGCTGCTGAGCAGTATCAAGTTAATACTGGCACTCCGTTGCCTCTATCTATGCCAGTCGGTGCAGGCTTACGCCACAGCCGAATGACGGGAGCATCAATGACAAGTCATAATTTGACAGCCGCTTACTTTGTCGGTCGACCCTCAGCAGATAAGCTTTCGGCTGAAACCCAGCAAACAACGAAGCGTGGATAGTGTAGCGTACAGACACTATTAATTCATTTGATTTTTAGGGCAGCATCTCTGATTCAAGCGGATTAGATATGATATTGGGGTCATTTAGTATCGGTGATCCAAACTTGAGCAGTCTTCAAAAGTCCATCTGTTGTTTGACGACAGCAAGTGCTTTTCTACTGTTGCCGACTGTTACTACATCGGCTCAGTCTGATGAATGTAGCTTTTTAGAATCTCCCCAAGAGCTTAATACCGTTGAGAACGAAGGTCGGCGAGTAATTGGCCGGGATGCTGGCCGACCTTATATTGTTCTGCTGACCCATGATCTGCAGGAAAACTTGCCTGTTATTCGTGCGTGTATTCCAGATGCCTTTTTGACATCTTCGAGATTGGGGCGCTACGTTCATATTGCTTCATTTAGTGCCTATGGTGACGCCAGGGAGCTAGTGAATAGCATTGACGAATCTCTAGGATTGGATGTGCGAATAATTCATCGAGCTCGTTTGGGTGAATAAGTGATAATTCTGTTGTTTTCTTTATCCACAAAAGTCTAGAACCCTTGATAGACAATGTATTTCGGCCAAATGGCCTGAATGCTCAAGCCATTGCAATGGCCGTTGAGACTGCAGGATAGCAGTCGTGTCACCATTAAGTTGGTAGTCTGTGCACATATAGAAGGACCTATCAGTATGATTGGGTTAAATCGCAGCATCCGATCGCGTCGTTTGCGATCTCATCATTTGGCACTGTTGACCGGGTTGGTCTTAACAGTGGCAGGAATGGCTACAGAAACAAATGCCCAACCTCTCTCGGTGCGTGTCGACCGATGGTTAGAGCTGCGTAATCTAAGTGGCACTGTTGACCTTTTGCAAAGTGGTCAATGGAGTCGGGCTCAGGTGGGGCAACGTTTAGATGCGGTTGGTGAGGGTGTGCGCACAGGAGCGGGCTCGTTAGCACGACTAGCCGTTGATACCGAAGTTGGGTTTGTCAGTGTGTCTGAAAACTCTTCCCTTAGGATCACAGAGTTTTACACAACACCGCGGGGAGGAAAAGTCACAGAACTGGATGTTACTCGTGGTCAGGCTAGAGTTTTTGTTCGCCCTTTTACGAACCCGGATTCTAGTCTAGAGATTCGCACACCTGCAGGAGTTAACGGGGTGCGGGGAACAAATTTTGGTATCGCGATTCAGCCCAGCGGTCGCTCCTCGCTTGTGGTCGAAGAAGGTCGCGTGGTTTCAGCCGCTCAGGGTGTCTCAGTCCCCGTCAATGCCGGATTTCAAAATTTTACTATCCCAGGAGAACCTCCCTCTGAACCGGTGCCGATTACTGAAGACCCTAGACTGAGTGTTCTACGCTTAGAGCGTCAACGTCGTGATGATGTCTCTGTGGCTGTACTAGAAGGGAGCACGCCACCTGTCAATCTGTTGGTTATTGGTGACGAAACCCAAGAGATCGATAGCGAAGGAAATTTCACTTTAGAGCTACCGCTGCCTGCTGGTCGACGTATTGAAGCGACTGTTGTTACTCCCCTTGGCACAACGCAAGTCTATGAGTTGGTGGTTCCCTAATTGGCGTAAGGTCCTGCGGCGATGTGAGCCCTTGCTACCAGGATTACTGGTTAGCGGTGTTGTTGTGGGATTGTCATCGCTGGGGGCGCTCAAATATCTTGAAGAGCTTGCCTCAGATGCGTTTACTCGAATGAGAGGACATCGCGTCTGGAGTGATGAATTACTGGTGATTGGTATCGATGATCGAACATTTGAGAAGTTAGGCCAGCATCCGTTACCTCGCCAAGCCTATACTGATCTTTTAGAGATACTCATTGAATCTAACAACCGATTGGTAGCCTTTGATATTTTGATGTCAGAGACCAACGAAGATGACAGGGTTCTGGCACAGGCTATGACAAATCACGGAGGTGTGATTTTAGCCGAAACAATTGGGGAAAACGGACAATCACTGGGGGCGAATCCGCTGCTAGATAACAACGCTTATCAAAGTGGCCATATTGACGACAGCAGTGATTTTGATGGGATTACCCGCCGCCACTGGCTTTACCGCAACAATAGTCCATCTCTTGCTGCTGCAACTGCGGCGGTTTATAGCCTAACAACCGATGTTATTGCCTTACCGACGCTACCCAATAATCTCTTGTTGCTCAATTGGCCTGGGCCTGTTGAGACCGTAAACTTTGCTAGTTTTATTGATGTACTTGACGGCAAGATTCCTCCTGAGCGCTTAGAGAACAAAATTGTACTTGTTGGCGCAACTGGAACGGCAACTGATCGAGATCTGCGTACGCCTTTTGATAACAATCGTGTTGGGGGTGTCTATGTGTACGCTGCCGTATTACACAATCTCTTGGAAGAAAACTGGCTTCGGGTACCCAATCAGTGGGTGGTTTGGCTGTTGCTTATGGTGACAGGCCCGTTAATTAGCCTATCGCTGCAAGGCAGCTCTTTTATCCGTCAGCTAGCATTGTGGATTTTAGCAATTAGCATCTGGCTAGTCATATGTTTTGGTGCTCGTTTACAGAATTATGCGCTTCCTATAGCCACACCCATAATCGTAGTGAGCTTAACAGAAGGATTAATTATTTTTACTGACCGTCTACGCGGCAGCGCCATTCTTCAAGCCCGCAATGAATTTCTAGGTACTATGAGCCATGAATTGCGTACACCACTGAATGCAATTATTGGGATTTCTGAAATGTTGCAAGAAACTCACCTTGATCCTAAACAAAGAGAGTTTAGCGAGACGATTCAAAATAGTAGTCAGGCTTTGTTGGCGCTAATTAATGATGTGCTGGACTTTTCTAAAATTGAAGCGGGGAGACTAGTGCTCGAAGAGCATCCAGTCAATCTCCGAAGTTCGTTGGAAGAGAGTATAGATATCGTCTCGACAAGGGCCACCAATAAACCTCTGGATCTGGTTTATATGGTAGATCCTAGTACACCATCAATTATTATCAGCGACCCGATTCGACTACGACAGATTTTGCTAAATCTGTTGAGTAATGCTGTGAAATTTACAGCTCAAGGTGAAGTTGCCTTAGTAGTGCAACCTTCTCCCAGTGATGATTTAGGGGCACCGGTAACTCGTTGGACGCACCCATCCGAAAAATCTGTCCTGTTGCTTTTTGCGGTGCGAGATACCGGTATTGGTATTCCGGCAGATCGCCTTGCTCAGATATTTGAGCCATTTCGTCAAGCAAGTAATTCAACTACACGTAAGTATGGCGGGACAGGTCTAGGGCTCACCATCAGCAAACGACTTGCTGAGACTATGGGGGGGCATTTATGGGTTGAGAGTGAGCTGCACCAAGGGAGTACGTTCTTTTTTACAATTCGTGCTCAGGTGGGTCCTGTCAGCGTGCCGCCAGAAAGACCGGATGCATTGACCAATTGGGCCAATCAGCGCATATTGATCATTGATAAGAACACGACGCGTCGGACGAGCTTAGGGTGGCAGCTAGAAGCCTTAGATATTGATGTGATGTTTAGCCGCAGTGTGGCTGAGGCACTGCAACTAGTCCAACAGGGGCAGCAGTTTGATGGAGCGATTTTAGATGCTGCAATTCCTAAGATCGATACTTTAAGTGCCGTTGCTTCCTTACGCCAGGCGATGAACGAACCCACCATGCCCTTGATTGTGCTGGCAGATCTCCAAGAAAATTTAAGTCAAACTGGAATGGCCAATGTGGCTGTTGTTTGGAAACCAGTTAAACAAACGGCCCTATACAGAGCCCTGATAGATGTCTATCCTGCATCGTTGAGCCAGTCTGAAAAGACGGCTGAGAAATTAACTAGCAGCGGCACTGAAAAGATAGCTTCTGAACTGGCAACGCCTAAGTTTAAGGTGCTAATTGCTGACGATAACCCTGTGAATCAGAGAGTTGCTCAGCATATGCTGCAGCGGTTGGGTTATCAGGCAGACACTGTGGAAACAGGTTTGGCGGCTATTAAAGCTGTTGAAAACGGTGCCTATGATGTTGTCCTCATGGACATGCGAATGCCGGAGATGGATGGAATAGAAGCCACACGACGCATTCGTCAACTGGGCCAAAGGATTCTTCAGCCCTGGATAATTGCGATGACGGCCAATGCTAGCTCTGAAGACCGTGACTACTGTCTAAAGGTGGGGATGAACGACTATCTGAGCAAACCGATTCGTCGTGATAGTCTAACCCGCACATTTATGAATATTGATACTCTGTCTGATGATGCAGATTAGGCCCGATGGGTCTAAAGGTATTAAGAATTTACCAATTGGCTAGAGCGCTGTTTGATCTTATGCTGCTCTACCATTGCCTCGGCTTCTTTTGTAGGCCGTATTCTCAGCATGTGGCTAAATACGTTGAACTGATAAACCATGCCATTGTCGACATCTAGGGCTGTTAGCCAGCCGCTTTTAGGATGGTAGGCTCCTGTATCAATGTCAACCCAACCGGGACCTTTGGCAATTTCTCCAGGATCAATACCCGGTAGCGTAAAGGTAATGGTGTGCCCAGTGATGATCAACTTATCAGAGAAATAGGGCTGTTTGTAACTGTGGAAGCTATCGCGAATCCAGCAGTACTCATGGCTTGTTTGCTCTGCTAGGGTACGCTGAGGGTTGACGCCTGCATGAACAAGCCAAACATCACCTAAGTCAAGGTACAGCGGCAGGCTCTTGACCCAATGGACGTGGTCAAACAAGTCATCAACGCTGGTGTAGCTAGATAATGTTGATTGGCCACCGCTATATAGCCACCCCTGAAAGGCAGGCATGTGGGCCTCGCCGTTGGGAAATGCTTCAAGTAATAGCTGTTCGTGGTTCCCCATCACGCACCGATAACCGCTATCACGCACATAATCAACTACCTGGCGGCTTTGGGGGCCTCGATCAATGAGATCACCAACAAAATAGACGTCATCATCGAGATTGAGATCCACTGCTTCAAGTAGTCGCATTAGACCATCGTAATGGCCATGAATATCACCAATAAAAATGCGACGGGTCATAACAGTTTGCTTATGTGTGATGTGAAAGGGATGTCTATTGAATTAGTCAAAAATGGATCGCATGAGTCAGTGAGTCAGCGTCACGAGTCAGCTACCAGAATGTGCATTTTTCTAGTATGCCTTTTCCATACTGGTGGACAACACGTTTATTGGCAGGATTTTCCAATGCTTTAAGTAAGGTTTATGGCAGCAACAGACGTTGGCAAAATCGGTGCAGTGACTGAGTATAGGAATCTTTGAATACCGATATGGTTTATAAAATCGGTGTAGCTAAAAACGTAGACGAAAGTCTACAGTGTAATTTCTGATACACCATTTTAGCCATGTTTACTAATTTTCATCAACTAATATTGATTGGTCGCTATCTGTGAGTGGGCTGCCGTCAGGTGCTTCAAGTAAAAATCCCGCATCTCTTACCATGGCGTAATCTTGTGTAGCACTCTGCCCAGCTGTGGTGAGATAATCACCGACGAAAATAGAGTTGGCGGCATAGAGTGCCAGGGGCTGTTGCGATCGCAAATGTACTTCCCGCCCGCCTGCAATCCGAATTTCTTGGGATGGCAATAAAAATCGGAACAGACATAAAATGCGCAGACAGCGTTGGGGTGTCAACTCATCGCGACCCGCGAATGGCGTGCCTTCGATGGGGATTAAGAAATTCACCGGCACGCTAGTAACATTCAGCTCTCGTAACGACAAAGCCAGGTTGACAATATCTTCATCCGATTCGCCCATGCCCAGGATGCCGCCAGAGCAGGTTGTTAACCCTGCGGCTTGGACCGCTTGCACAGTGGCCAGTCGATCGTGATAGCCATGGGTTGTGCAGATGTCATCGTGGTGAGTCTCAGCCGTATTGAGATTGTGGTTAATTCTATCCACGCCTGCGGCTTTTAGTTGACGGGCCTGTTCCTCATTTAAAAGCCCCAGTGTGGTACACACCCGCATTGGGTACTCTGCTTTCACAGCCCTTACTGCATCAAGGATTTGGTCAAGTGTTTTAGCAGAGGGGGTGCGACCTGAAATCGCCATACAGAAGGTGCCAGCTTTAAGCTGATGAGCGCGATCGGCGGCGGCTAAAATTCTGTCTTTTGCCATCAGCGGATATTTCTCAATCTCTGCTGACGAAATTTTAGATTGAGAGCAATAGTGACAGTCTTCAGGACAGAGACCACTCTGGGCGTTGAGCAAAAAGTGTAGCCGTACCCGATTTCCCCAGTAGTGGTGCCGGACGCGATAGGCCGCTGCTAGCTGGGCCAACAGCTCTGTATCATTAGCCTGTAGCACTCTCAGTGCATCCTGCTGGTCAATTACCTGCCCAGCCAGAGCTTGCTCAGCCAGTAAGTTCCAATCAACTGAGGTGCGTACAGCTTGAATCATCCTAAGGGGCTCCGTTTGACACTGGGTAATCGCCACCCTCTACGGTAATACGAGATGGGTTTTTGGGGGAGAACAGGGTGCAACGGACTGGAAGAGTTATGAGTTTTGAATGTTAAGTTCAAGCCCTTCGTGAGTTTCGTGATTATCGGAGGTGGTTCACTCAAAACTCGGCATACTCAGCGAGCTGAGAAGAGCAAAGCTCTACAAAACTCATAATTCTCTTTCTTCCTCATGTTGCAATCTTTTGAGTAATAGCGACTAGTCTCTGCCCGTACAGCTTGGCGGATTCCAGATCGCCAGAGTCCAATTGGGCAGGCCCCCCGCTCATATCCAAGTCGCTCTGACCCATCACACCCATAAATGTCCCTAGCCGATTGACCCCAGTGTCGGGGTTAGGCATGTCTGCTGGCCCAACCCAAATCATGCCGTGCTGGGATGCATTGATGGCCAGATACAGCAATACCCCCTGCTTGTCTCCGCTGAGAGCGCCAGAGTGGGTAAATCCACCGGCCACTTTATCTTTCCAGCCTTGTTCAAACCAGGTTTCACTAGCTGCATCTATAAAGCACTTAAACTGGCCCGCTACGCCACCCATATAGGTAGGTGTTCCAAAAACAATTCCGTCTGCAGCTTTGAGAGTGGCTAAAACTGTGTCATCTTGCCAACGACCATTTACAATCTGCTCGCCAGTGATGCGTAATATATGGGCCTGCCCTCCAGCGGTTTCTACACCCTTTGCAAGCGTTTCAGCCATCAGGTGTGTGTGCCCTTGACCAGAAAAATACACAATTGCAATAGCAACCATAGAGTTAACTAAAGAAACAACCAACCCAAATTCTAAGTTCAAAAAAGCTGAACTATCGTTTTTTGGTATTAAGTTTTCTAACGCGTTTACTTCCTAGAGAATTCGGATATGGTTTGCGTAGGCTTTGCCCTCGGTTATATGGGCCGTCACTTCAACCGCAATGCCGCGCTCTAGCTGACAGAAAACCTCATCGCCAATATATTTTTGATGAAAAATAATATCTTTTGAGCCATCATCAGGGGCAACATAGCCGTGGTGATTGTTCTTTTTAAGCTTAAATAACAGCTTAATAACGCCCTGTTTCACAATGACGTTAGACTGAGCCGCCGGAACTGTTGTTTGAGGTGCAGGCGCATAGTTTGTGTGTTTAGAGCGTGGAGTCTCAACCGGCAAACTCAGTGGTGTAGGCTGTGATGGTTGACGATTTGTTATAGCGCTCTCTTGTCGAGTATCAGCTATTGTGGGAGGGAGTTTGAGCCCTAAGCTACGGTTGTTTTTTGCCGTCTCATTGGGTTGTTCTCTGTTAGGCTCTTTTTCTCGGTCAGGTATATTCTCTATGGCTGACTGATGCTGGTCGTTTGTAAAATTTATTTGAGTATTAGGGGTCAGCTGTTGGCTTAAGCTTTGTACTGCTGAGCTGGGAGAATATCGATAATCGCTCAGCGGTACCTTGAAATTAGAAGGATTAACGGCCCTATTTGCAGCAGGATTAGGCGGATATTGAGATGCCTCTTGGGATGTTGCTGGTTGAGGTAGGCTATCTGTTATTGATTGGAATGGCTGGGGAAACGCAGAACGAGAGTTTTCCTGTGGATTGAAACTAGAGTTACGGGCTGGTGGCAGCGGACGTTTTGAGGCGGAATGGTGACGACTTTTTGCTCCCTTAAATTTGGCTAATATCTGCCTTAACCAGCGCAAAAAATGCCGTATCAGTCGCCGTACCATAAACATCCGAACCGTAAGTTTGCATTTCATTCTACCGCTGTCGGGCTGTTTCCATACGATAGAGGTCTTGACAGACTATCAAAGCAGCTGTTCTGTAGCGCTTTGCGATCGCAATCAAACCTCTCCCCAACCAGGCTGTAAGCGTTTCATGATGGGACCATAAACCTTGAAGTAAGCGACTGAGCCAACCTGACGCAGCACCGATTTTTGAGGTGTATCAGCGCCCATGCAGCGCTGACAAACAGGGTTGGTGACTTGCAAACGATTAAATCCCTGACGCAGGCCACAGGCGGGAGCCTGGATATCTAAAATATCGCTAAGTGAATGGGTTTGTAGGTTACCCAAGGGAATTTGGCCGTCGTAATCTTTGCAGCAGGGGACAACGGTGCCGTCATATAAGATGCCTGCTTGATCAGACGTGCCATTGCAATAGCCAAACTTGGCTGAAATCACCTCAGTACTTTCTACATTGCCCCAGCTGTCTAGGGGAAATGTTTCTAGAGCGAGTTTGGGGGTAAGTTCAATCACCTGCCATCTGCCCGGTTTATGGCGGGCGATGCGCTGGCGTAACTCATCATCGCTTGGGCGTTCTGGGGAACCATCCAATAGCCGGTCGGCCCAAGCTGTCAGCTCCTGCTGCATCTGTGCTTTGCCTTCGACCACGTGCATCTGTTTGTGAGGCACTAAAAATGGATGAGGCGTGGTGTCGAGAAATTTGAGATGGACCCGTGTTTTAGAACTTTGATCGGCCAGATTAGCCCTGACATACTGAGTAATGCCGTCAAAATATTGTTCAGGTTTGAGCTTGGGCGGAGCGCCGCGAATGATGAAGGTAACTGGATCAGGAGTTTGTAGAGAGATTGTTACTTTAGGGATGCCGGAAGCTATCAGCTGTTGCCGGTGGTTAGGAAAAATATGAAACGTACTGCCGTTGGTGGTGAGGTGCAAATTTAAACCCCGAATGAGAGCCATATCAATGGCTTTGAAGATATGAGGATAGATTAAGGGCTCCCCCATCAGGTGAAAAGCAACGATTTTAGCCAGGCTCTTCTCGGCAATCTCATCCAGTGCTTTTTCTAACAGCTCTAACTGCATATGGCCACGCTTGCGTTCCATGATGGCATCTGGGCAGAAGTCGCACTTAAAGTTACAGACGTTGGTGACTTCGAGGTGGATGCGCTCAAGACGATAGCTAGCCATAGGGACTGTATATAAAACCGTCTTAGCTTAACAAGGGTGTGTGAAAGCTAGCTGAGAATTTTGTAGTGATGTAAACCAGTTTGGGCAAATAGACTGGGGATCAGCCATTTTTGGGTCTGAGAGATTAAGCTTTTTGGGAGAGTCTCTTGTGGGTTCAACGGTTGGCTCTAGCCTGAGAAGTAATCTTAATTGTGATCAGGTAAATTATGACCGTATCGACAGCATCAGACGATTTAAAGACGCTTTCAGAATCTGAACGTATTGATTTGCTCAAGGGTTACGCTGAGCAAGATGCAATTTTTGGCAGCCCCAATCCTCGCTATAAGCAATGCAAGGTATATTGCGATCGCTACCTTGATATTCGCATCCAGCTAGTGGGGACCGACGGTCTGACCGATGCCGATTGGGATTTAACGATCTTTTGAAGGGCAGATTCATGCCATTCGCCAACCAGGGAAGCGAACTCGTAAAATTGCTACGCAGCCCTGGTAAAAAACTATGAATGATAGTGCAGCGGTTTTAGAGCAAGCAGCCCAGCGTGCTGAACGACCCGACGCCAAAGACTTAGTTGCAGTACTACAGACTGTAGAAAAAAGCTCTAAAACCGCCTACACATTTTCTAAGCTGACGGGTACCTGGCGTCTGTGGTTTATTACGGGTACAAAAAAGACACGTCAAAAAGCAGGAGTTGCGTTGGGTGCGGGCAGATATCTTCCTAGCCTCATCAAGATTCGGCTCACATATCAAGCCAATAGCGATGATCAAGGAGAGGTTCAGAATTCTGTGGAGCTAGGGGGGCTGACCCTTTGCTTAACGGGACCGGTTAAATTTTGGCCCAAGGCGAAATGTTTGGCTTTTGATTTTACCCGCATTCAAGTCGCTCTTGGCAAGTGGACCCTTTATCAGGGGCGGATTAAACCAGAAGAGGCTGATCAAGAGTTTTATCAACAACCCCTAAAAGAGCAAGCATTTTTCAAATACTTTTGGGTTACCGATCAGGGAATTGCTGCTCGTGGTAGAGGGGGCGGTTTGGCTCTGTGGAGTCGCTCAGATGCCTAAGACTATGCCTCTAACGACCTGGGTTGGCAACTGCTGCAGGATTTTGACTAGATTACGTCAGGCTGAGGGCCATTTCATTGCTGTCTGTATAACCCAGTCGGGTGTAAAGCAGTTTGCCTGCCTCAGACGCGTGTAAAACGGCTTTTGTGCAGCCGATACCCTGCAAATAATTGGTGGCGGCCTGCATCAGCTGGGTGGCAATCCCCTGTCTGCGATGGGATGGAACCACATAGAGACCCCAAATATATCCTTTCTGATAGTCTAGGCTGAGCATTGGATATAGCTCCAAAATTTGACAACTCACTGAGCCCACTATCTGGCCACTGGCTTCGGCTATAAACCCTTGATACTGCAGCTCATGACGAGCCCGCTCAATAAAGAGCTGGGTTTTAGTCAACCAGTCGGGTTGTATGGATTGGGCAGCAAGTCCGAGTTCTAACATGATGTGATGCAAATGCTGTGCGATCGCACCGCCATCCTGCTCAGTTGCTTTGCGAATAATGTAAGACTGTTTTTCCATCAGCATTGAAACCGTTGTTTGCGCTGGTTTGATACCCATTAAATGCAAAAGGGCAGTGGTTTTAACCACCGCCCTTTCGAGTAAAACCTGTTAGCGCCTAAAGCACCAATGTACGTTTGATTTAACGCACAACGCCGCGAGTCGCTGCCATATCGATGGGCTTCATAAAGTACAGCTGCACCATTTTCACACCGATTGTGGCGATGTGAGGTAGCTGACGCAGAAGTCTCAAAGGCTTAGGCTGATCGCTCTTACCAATGGCCGCAACCTTCAAGCTGGCATCAGAGGCTGTATCCATATGCTTGAAGAAGTCAGGATGCTCAACATTTAGCATTACGGGGAACACCTTCGCTGCCGACTCATTGGTTTTCTTGATGACGTGAATGTCATACTCACGAGCATCTAGACCTAGAGAAGCGTAGAAGCCACTGCGCTGAATATCATTCAAGAACATCGTGGCGAATACCGACAGCAGGAAGAAGCGGCACCATAGCTTAGCCTTCCAGTCGTTAAGGATCTGGGGCTGGGCCTTCATAATGGCGGAGAAGAAGTCACCGTGGCGGTTTTCATCCTGACACCAGTTCTCAAAGAACTGGAAGATAGGATAAATCCGATTCTCAGGATGAGAATCTAAGTGACGGAAAATAGTGATGTAGCGCCAGTAGCCAATCTTCTCAGACAGATATGTGGCGTAGAAGATAAACTTGGGCTTAAAGAATGTGTAGCTCTTGCTCTTAGTCAAAAAGCCGAGGTCTAACTGCAGGTTGAAGTCTGACATCGCCTTGTTGAGGAAGCCTGCATGGCGAGCTTCATCGCGGGACATCAGGTTAAAGCCTTCAGCCAGCAGGGGATTCTTGTCCTTGAGACGACGACCTAGCTCTTTGTAAAGCAAAAATCCAGAGAATTCAGCTGTACAGGAACGCTCTAGAAATTCAATAAATAGAGCGCGAGTTTCACCATCAATGTGTTCCCAAGACTGGTCAAACACATCGGTCCGCACGAAGTGGTGGCGGTTGTAGTCAGCACGAAACTCTTCGATGATGGCTCGTACCTCATCTTCATTGACGGATAGGTCCATCTCGGCCATTTCGTCAAAGTCAGTGGTATAGAAGCGGGGGGTGAGGATCGTGTCCTTCGAAGGTGCCTTAACCCCAGGCCGTAGCTCATCAAATTGAGTATTTTCCTGAGGTTTCCTTAGGGAATCTACCATGAGTCCTCTATCAAGATATTTATGGTTAAAGCGCTATGAAACCGCATTAAGATGTCGGGCCAGTAAATCGATAGAAAACTGGCATCGTACGTGGATTCTAGTCTACCAAGGTCATTGACTTGGAGCAGCCCGCAGGTAACGAATAGGTTACATTTCGCAATAAACCTGTACCTATTGATGTGTCTAATCAATGGAGCTAATAAAAAAGTCTAAAGTCTTTCAGGGGTGGGTAAGGGTTTACGACCCTTCAGACGTCGCCAGAGAGGGCTGAAAATCCATAGCAAGACAAACGGCAGTAGCCAAAACCAAAGGGTTTGATAGCTGATTAATCCCCAAAGGCCAAAGACCTGGCGGGCACTGGGCGTAGTATTCCAGAGTAGGCCAACGAGTAACGCTAGCCCTAGGGAGCCCGCTATCAAGATCAGGGAGGGAAGTTTGTCTAACCCTTTGATCTTTAAAGCTTTGGGGTAACACTTTTCATATAGCGCTTGCCAGTCTGGGAACGCTGCATACATGCTGAGAATCGATATGAAAGGTATACCCAGCAGCAGTGTATTAAAGCTATGAAAAATAGGGGCGAGTCTCAAAATGAGGGCCTGGGCAAACCGGTTAAAGAGAACTAAAACAAAACAGGTTTCGAATAACAGCACTACATATTGAGACGGGATAGCTAAGGCATTGGTACGGCCTATTTGTGGTCCTAAGGGATGGATAGGAAACCCGTTGGTGAGAAGACTTTTAACCCCCTTGGCAAGGACTAAATCACCCACTAGTCGCGGTTCAACCAGCCAGGCTAACTCTACAAACTTTATGACTGCTGCAGACAGAAACAAGATTGACAAAACCACCATCAGCCCACGCGCTGGCCAGATATAGCGCCAGGAAGAGGTATGTGGTGAGACTGTAGGCTGCCCTCGCTTTTGCCTGAGTACGGCGTCAATTGAGTAGGTTTCGCCCCATCTAGACAACAGCATAAATAGGGGGACGTAAAACACGGTTAGTACAATGGTGCGTTCTTGCATAAGAAAGCCGGTGCGAAAGCCAGCTAACCCAAACCCCATCACCAACACAATCAGGTTGGCCAGACGGGTTTTATACCCTAGCAATAGCAAAATCAATGCCATCACTAAAAGTACTTCCATAGCAGGGTAGCTAAACCCTGGTAAGGCAGGCAGACCGCTAAATAAGATGGTGGGTTCCCATCGACTTTTGGGGACCAGGCTCAGTTCAGAAAAGCGTAAAGGGCTGAGAAACCATAGATAGAAAACGCTATAGATGATGCGATAGAGACCCATGCGTCCAGCAGCATTCTGGGCAGGGCGGGTGAGCCACTGAACATAGCGATGCTCAAGACGCTGGAAAAAACTCATAGGGTTTGACGTTAGAGGGCACTCAGTCTGTGGAATCGGCAAGAAAGCGATCAATCAAAACAGTCTGCGCTGGCTGATTGATATCGATGGGGGGCTGTTGGTTAAAGTCAACTTGCCAAAAATAGCGCCAGGCTTCAACCTGCTCAATTTGAGTGTCGAGCACAAACTCTACTTGCTGAATCAGATACGGGCGATAGATGGCCTGTTGTTCGGCATTGCCCTCTATGGCTTTTTGCATCAGTTTATGCCCAGGAGTTTGATTGGAGGTGTCGTCATCTAATGTGTAGAGGTCCATGGGGCGCAAAACGTGTTGTTGGCCAGACTTGTCTAACACATGCAGCTCAAGACGATTGACCTCGGTAGGTGGGCTGTAATTGTCGCCTGTGGAATACATATCCCACAGGGTAAATGGCCAAAATGTACCTCCTAGAGCCATCAGCAAAAAAGAGATACCTGCTGTGAAATATTTGGCTAAGCGTAATTCCTGAGTTTCCATGAGCGTCAGTGTAGCCCATGGTCGATACGGGGTGAAGTCGCGCTGTTGCTGCGTGGCCTAGTCTGCTGCCTCTTCAGCTGTAGACTCTGTTTCCCCATCAATGGCTTCTTCCTGTTCCTGCTGTACCTCTTCGACGGCTTCTTCAATTTCCTCGTCGTCTGCAACTGTTTCATCTGGGTCTTCTATCGTTTCGCCATTTTCGGCTTCATAGGCAGCAAGTTCGGCCTCAGCCCTTGCCTGCTTTGCCTCATGACCTAGTACACCCTCATAGGCGTAGCGGTTGTAGCCGCCATTTTCAACAATGGCCTGTAGATAATCCACACGTTCTTGGGGGGCAGGGTGTGAGGACATCCAGGGAATCGTCTGACGGTCGCCGTAACGTTCATCTAAAGCCATCATCAGGCCGTGCATACCGTCGGCTGCATAGCCACTAGCGGCCAGGATTTGGGTGCCGACAATGTCTGCTTGCCGCTCCATCTGGCGAGAATAGCCAGACACAAGCGCATTGGTCACCAACCCTGGCAGCGGTAGATATTGGGTCAAGCTGGCTGTCAGGTTACCCTGGGTTACCATTTGAAACCCGTGGGAGAGCACGGCATGGGAGATTTCATGGCCTAGTAGACCGGCAATCTCAGCTTCAGAGTCGGTGTCAAGAATCGCTCCAGAATTCACAAAAATCTTGCCGCCGGGTAAAGCAAACGCGTTGAGGTTTCGGTCAAGTACCACGTCAAAGGTGTAGTCGAAGTCATCGCGACCGGCGACAGAGGCTAGCTTGTTACCGATGCCGCGAATATAGGCCAGCAACTCTTCATCTTCAGAGAGGGGGAGCTGCTCACGGGCTGAGTTGGCCACTGATTCGCCAAGGGACTTTTCACCCTGGAGCAGAATGATACTGGAGTTGAGGGCGGTAAATGGACCGTATAGGCCGCCGGTCAGGATGTAACCAGCGGCTCCTGTAAAGATGTTTGCGATCGCATTATTCCGAATTCTGGCATTGGTTGCCGACTTAAACCGTCCCAAATTTTCATCCGCCAGCTGAGCATAGCGGTCGGCTTCAGGGTGGTCTGCATTAAGTAGGGCAAACTGGCGGGACGCAATGGAGGCTTCAATCCATTCCTCCTGAGTCATCATCAGTTCGATCTGAGCGCTGAGCAAATCAGGCTCATAGGGGTAAAGCGTCAGGGCCTTTTCCAAAACCACCTCGGCATCACCCGGGCGCTCATAGATTTGCAGCTGCTCAGCGTAGCGTAAGTGCCCTGGAATAAATGCGGGAATTTCTTCTGTGATCAAACCCAAAGGAACCAAGGTTTGAGATTCTCGCTCTGCCTCGATGCCACGGCCAGACTCACGCCAGTAAACAGCGCCACCTGGCGATAGCTGTTCAGGGTCGCTAAAGGGCTCAGCAGGGATATCTTCTAAATCATCCTCATCGCGCCAGCCAAACGTTTTGGCTTCCCGGTAGAGTTCCTCGGCAGCTGCAATATCACCGGCTAAATAGAGTCTGTCCGCTTCTATAATCAGTTCGCGCTGAAACCAGGTTTCTTGTTCGAGGGCGGCGGCTTCAGGGTCGTATTCAGATTCTGCGGCTGTCTCAGCGTCATCGCTAGCCGCCTCGTCACTAGCCGTCTCGGCAGTGTCTCCCTCGTCAGTCTCCGCAGTTTCTTCATCGGTAGTTGAGGTCTCATCACTGTCTGTGACCTGATCAGCTGCGTCGTCGGTCTCTGCTGTTTCCTCATCGGTAGTTGAGGCCTCATCGCTTGTGGCCTCTTCACTGCCCTCAGCAGTTTCAGGCTGCTCTGGTGTCTCGCTAGTGTTGCCCTGGAGAATAATATGAGCAGGACGGTCTGATGCGCGACCTGGCAGCACCGGGCTTAAAAGCAATGTGATGCTGAAACCCACTGCTAAGAGCAGCGCAAAGTGTTTACTGGCCTTCATGATGAATTTGGAATAACAAGGCGGCTACAAAGGGACGTCCCAATAGGAATCATTTTGGCAAATCTGCTCTGAAATAACCTGAAAGAAAATACCTGTTAGGTTGTCTTGCAGGTTCAGATATGGATTATTTTTTGACGAAAGCTGCTCAAATACGACAGCGTAATGGAAGTGAGCACCATATACTAAGTTTTATGACGCGTTAAGAAATCACCCACCATGAGCCCTGAGACCATTGAAGCCATTAAGCCGTATCTGAACTTTTTTCATCCGTTGTTGATGTGGACCTTGTTTGGTCTCACCATCTATGCTGCGTACCTCGGTATGCAGAGTCGTAAAGTCCGCTACGTCACGGGTGAAGAGAAAAAAGAGCTGATCAAAGGCAAATTTGCCATCAAACACCATCAGATGGGTTCGATTATTTTGGCTCTTATGGTGCTGGGGACTATTGGCGGTATGGCGGTCACCTACATTAATAACGGCAAGCTGTTCTTTGGACCTCACCTGCTGGCAGGGCTGGGTATGACTGGGCTGATTGCGATCGCAGCTTCTCTAGTACCCTATATGCAGCGTGGTAACGAAACTGCTCGTCTGACTCACATCAGTATTAATGTCATCATTGTGGGGCTATTTGGCTGGCAGGCTGTGACTGGTATGCAGATTATGCAGCGCATTTTAGAGAATGCCTTTGGCATTACGTTCTAGATAAGTCCAAAATTTGCACATGAAAAAAGGAGTGGCCCATGGGTTACTCCTTTTTTGATTGAGATACCGTTGCGTTTTAACCTGAACGCTAGACCCACGAGATTTAACTGCCCATGGCCAACGCGAAACCAATGACCATGCCTCCATTGCTCACACAGTTGGCAATGGCTCTAAGCGGGTTTGTGGCCTATGGTTACAACTTTTCGAAAGAGAACGTATTTAATCAGATGCCAGCAGTGATGGCTCTGGTAGACCCTACGCTCTACAGCCAAGACTTCTATGTGCAGGAGATGCTCCAGTTCACACCGAGGTCGTACTACTACTATGCGATCGCGTTACCGGTGAAGCTGGGTTTGAGTGTGCCCATGGCCTGCTTTATTTATTTTTTGATCGCATTTGCTGGCTTTAGTCTGGGTCTATATGCCATCGGTCGAGAACTGGGTCAGTCTAAACTCTCCGCTGCTGTTTTACCCTTTTTGGGTCTGGCGGTTGTGGATGGCACTGTCGGGTATACAGATTTGTTTCGACGCACGCCTAACCCTAGTGTGTATGCCATTGCGATCGCGGTTTGGGGCATTTACTTTTGTGTGCGACAGCAATGGATTCGGGGATATGTTCTTTTTGGCATTAGCTGTTTACTACAGTTTTTGATTGGTGTGTTGCCAGGTGTGCTATTTACCCCAGCTTTAATCTTTTATTGCCTCAGTAACAAACAACCCAAACAGCTTTTAGGAGCATGGGGAGCACTGCTGGTTTTAGCCGGGATGGTCTACAGCCCCATGGTGCTGACGGGTACCACTAGTAGCGATTTACTCAGCAGTTCAGAGTTTATTTGGCTCTATGGCTATGTGCGACATCCCCACCACATCATCATGTCCACATTCTCGGTTAATAGCTGGTGGCGGTTTGTTCATTTTTTAGTGGCGGGTTTGGCATGTCTGTATGGCTCTCGACAGCTTAAGCCTCACCACAAAATTACGATGGGTTCCTTTATGCTGATGGGTTGCGGCCTATTGGCCATTGGCTATTGGTTTGTTGAGGTTTACCCCATTGCGACTGTGGCAAAGCTGCAGTTTGCGAGGACAACGCCGTTTATTTTGTTGATGGTGCTGACGGCCATTGCCGTTTATGCCAGTGAACAGTATCGTCGTGGCAATCAGGCGCTGGCGTTGTTATTGATCGCGGCTCCTGTGGTCGATAACTATGGTGGTGTGGCCACTCTGGTGCTGGTAACTCTCAGTTTAATTAAGCCGGGCGGCAGTGCTTTTTGGCAGCGGATCAATCAACGGGTTAATCGTGTACCCTGGCGCATTTATACTCTCTTTTTGATAGTCCTGACGGTTACCTATTCGTTCCATCTGGCACTGTTTTTAAGTTTTGCCTATCCATTTTTGTTAGAAGAATTTCCGGCCAAACGACTGCGCCCAGCCGCCTATGTCATCACGGCTGTATGTGTATTGTTTGTGGGGTTGCATATGGGCGGTGTGATTGTGCATCGCAGTTTGGGGCCTGTGCATCGTGCGCTCAAATTTGGACCGCTCTATGATCATCCGGTGAAAAAAATAGGTGTGAATTTTCGCGATCGCACCCCTACCGATGCTTTAGTGCTAGTGCCTCCCGCAGATCGAATTTTTCGTTTTTATAGTCAGCGCTCGGTGGTGGTTACCTTTAAGGCGTTTCCGTTTACGGATGCTGGCATTGTCACCTGGCAGCAGCGTTTAGAGGCGATGGTAGGCACACTGCCTGAAAATGCGGAAGATCAGTTAAATGCAATCTTTATGGAACGGACGGCGGCGGAATTAGTCGACGTGGCCAAACAGTTTGGTGCCGGCTATATTCTCACCCGTCAAGACTGGCATCCAGATATGCCGGGTACTTTGCTAGATCAGCAAGAGGACTGGGTGCTGTGGGATGTGAATAGCGAATCTAGCTAGTTTGCTACCGTAGATGCAGTAGCTGCCGTTAAGCATCATGTTTCAAGAGCTTTCAACATCATCTGACATCGTCATTTTGCTACTTGAGCGCGAGTAGTCCCTGTTCTTTGAGTTTAGGATTGAACTTAATAGAGATCTGAGCACCTCTGGCTTCTACTTTGGCCTTGACGTCGACTTCAACACGGCGGGCGAGCTGTTTAAGCAGTTTGTTGGTTTGAGACGGTTCGGCATTTGCGATCGCATCCCGTTCTGCCTCAGTCATAAACGCCTTCGCATCAATCGGCTTTTCCCAAACAGTACGCTGGTCAGCGTTGCCGAGGGGAACAGTGCCATGGTCCGTTATCCATGCGGTTCGAATTTCTTCTAGTAATGTACGGCTGGGGCGAGTCACCGTATAAACCTTAAACCAGTGACACTGCTGCGGGCAGCGTACCAAATGCTGGGTGAGCCCTACACTGATATCCCGTGAGTAGCCTACATATTGCAGCGTTTTGACCTTATCAAAGATGGCATAGATACCCACCTTGCCAACTAAGTCGGGAGTGAGTTCACCATTCACCAAATATGGATGCATCTCTAAATCAGTCAGGGTGGGGATTGAATCAGCCATAAATCGCGTTAGAGCGCACTACGTTCTTTATCCTAGGGCTGACGGTCATTAGTTCGCGATTCTTTCAAATAAACTCAACGATTGCCATCTCACCTGTTTCAAAAAAGAAACACTATAGTGAAGAAAAATTGCATCACGCGGCTATGGGTACTCCAAAAGATATTGCCAATCGAGTTATTTTTGTTTTATTGATTGCCTTTATTGGCTGGCAGCTATTTCGCGTTGGTCTAATTGTGGGCGTTGCTAATGGGTGGCTATAGGCTAGCCATAGCTTGGTAGAAACTTACAGCGAGCACATCATTGCTACTCTTTATCCAGCCTGCTCTTGATCAATGTCTGGATGCTCTGCTGCAAAGGCTAAAATATCGCGAACGACACCAGTCACACCGCGGCTGTTAGGAACCAGGATGCTGCCTTTGAGCGCCCCTTTTTTTCGCAGCTGGGCTAGTGATTTTGTCAGTGAATGGTTGGAATACCCAACAATTGAAACAACCAGATCGCAGTCAGCCAGCTTATCTTTTAGTTGCTTTTGAGACGTACTAACCTCTCGATGAGATGGAATTTCGACCGGTGTATGGATGAGGCCATGGTCAGTGTGTAATGTGTGGATCACAACACGTCTAGTTGCTCCGTGACCTCCCACAAAAGCGAGTTTCCAATTGGCTAAATTAATCTCCGATATCGTATCTGGTTGAGAACTTGAGAAGCCCGCTGGTGGTTGCACACCGGTTGCATGGAACCGTTGAACAGCGGCTAAATTGGAATGATAGTTTTGCAGGGCTGATGTTTTGTTGGCGAGTTCTCTTTTTAGGGTTTGAAGTTCAGCATCATTCTCAGTGATCAATGCATCTAGCTCTTCCCATAGCCCATTGATCTGCTGGTTTTTATTTTCTAAAGATCGTTGAAGTTCAAAACACTGGGCCTTAGCTTGGTTCAGCTGATGAGTCAGGTTAGCTTCATTCTGTTGCAAGGTGGCTATAGTTTCCCGTAGCCGTTGCACTCGACGGTATTGGTTGCCGCTGATGCCATCCCAAACCATCAGGCCCCAATGCCCCAAGCGCCTGATGGGTGTTTTAACAGTGTAGATAACGTTTGTGGACTTCTTCATGTGGGCGGTCTCCTTGCGCCGAGATTGCCTTAGCCCTGTGCTTTAGAAACAACGCTAACGTAATCACACTGGATTGCGACTCAACCATAGAGATTCTTTGTACTATCCATTCCCTATTCCCCACTCCCCTCATATTGCATCTGTCAGGTGAGTTAGGACAGTGAATATCCCTAAAAGCCATACACTACAGCAGCTAACCTGACTCACAATCGACGAATGCATCCGTCGATTGCTATAAAATGCTGATTGCTGTTTGTTACGGTAATCTATGCCCGCTCCCCAAATCCCTTCTGTTGCTTGGACTTGGCCCATTGGTGCAAAATGGAAAACGCCTTACATCGTGCGCTATGCCAGCAATTTAGATGATGGTCCTGAGCATGGCGTGCCGTTGGGAGGATTGGGGGCTGGCTGTATTGGGCGTGCGCCTAGCGGCACCTTTAATCTGTGGCATCTAGACGGCGGTGAGCATATTTTTGAGCATTTCCCCGCCTGTCAATTTGCGATCTATGAAGAGACGGCAGAAGCATCACAGACCTATGCCATGGCAACAGCGGGGGAAGGTTTAAGCCGTTGGCAATGGTACCCGGCAGAGGCTTCGGCTCCGCTCAGCCCAAGGGGGGGAACTTATCGGGCTCTGTATCCTCGCAGCTGGTATTGCTATGAGGATATTTTCAAGGCAGAGCTAACCTGTGAGCAGTTTTCGCCCATTTGGCCAGATAACTACCAAGAAAGCAGCTATCCGGTTGCAGTGTTTGTATGGACAGCTCATAACCCGACAGCTCAGCCGATGACGTTGAGCATTTTGCTGAGCTGGCAAAATATGGTGGGCTGGTTTACCAATGCTGAGGCATCGCCGGAAATTCAGCAGCGGGAAGATGGCAGTCCGTTTTATGACTATGTACCGCCTCTGCGCCAGAGTGCGGGCAATTTTAATCAGCTGGTCACTACTGAAAACGCCACAGGGATTGTGATGGATGGTGCCTGGATGGATAACCCCCGTGAAGGAGATGGCCAGTTTTGTATTGCTCTACCTGCGGATGAAGGGGTGACCTATCAGACCCACTGGAATCCTGATGGAGATGGCTCAGATCTGTGGGAAAGCTTTGCTGCCAGCGGTATGTTAGGCAACGTTGCAGATACAACATCTGCGGTAGCGGAGGAACAGGTGGGGTGTGCGATCGCAATCAAATTCACCCTGGCTCCTGGTGAAACAAAAGAACTGCCCTTTGTCCTCAGCTGGGACTTACCCGTAACTGAGTTTGCTACAGGCAAACTAGCCTATCGGCGGTACACGGACTTTTACGATCGCTCCGGCCGCAATGCCTGGCAGCTGGCCCAAGACGCATTAGCAAACTATCAGACCTGGCGGCAACAAATCATCGATTGGCAGCAGCCGATTTTAGATCGCCCCGATCTCCCTGACTGGTTCAAAATGGCTCTGTTTAATGAGCTGTACGATATGGCCAGCGGCGGCACCCTGTGGTCAGCGGCCAGCGATGCTGACTCTGTAGGTCAGTTTGGCATCTTAGAATGCATGGACTACCGCTGGTATGAAAGCCTGGATGTCAGGCTGTACGGTGGCTTTTCCACACTGATGTTGTGGCCTGAACTAGAGAAATCAATTATTCGTGCCTTTGCCCGAGCCATTCCAACCGAAGATCCCCAAAAACGCATCATTGGTTATTACTACACCGTAGGCGAAGCCGAGCATCTCGCCCCTAGAAAGCTTAAAGGTGCCACCCCCCATGATTTGGGAGCCCCCAATGAAAATCCTTGGGTCGCGACAAACTACACCAGCTATCAAGACTGTAATCAGTGGAAAGACCTGCCTAGCGACTTTGTGCTGCAGGTATATCGTGCCTTTTTGCTGACTGGTGCAGATGATATCGACTTTTTGGCTGAGTGTTGGCCCGCTGTAACTGAAACAATTCAATATCTAAAGCTGTTTGACCTGGATGGTGACGGGGTGCCTGAAAATGGGGGTGCCCCCGACCAAACTTTTGATGACTGGCAGCTAAAGGGTTTAAGTGCCTACTGCGGTGGGCTATGGCTGGCGGCGCTAGAAGCGGCTATAAAAATGGGCGACATTTTGCAACAGCATCAAAAGATTTCTGGCAGCTTTGCCATTGTGAAATCTCAGTATCAGCGCTGGATCACACAGGGCAAAATCGTCTATCAAAATAAGCTTTGGACCGGCAGTTTCTATCGTCTCGACTCTGAGAGCAACTCAGATGTTGTCATGGCGGATCAGCTCTGTGGTCAGTTTTGTGCCCGTCTGATGGGGCTGCCAGACATTGTCGATGAAGAATATATCGAGATTGCTCTCGATACGATTTACGACGCTTGTTTTGTGAAATTTAACGAGTATGCGGCGACCCATGCCGCACCGCAAAATCAGAAATTTGAAGGTTCCCAAGCAGGCTTCTTTAGCGCGGCTCAGTTGGGTATGGCGATTGGTGCGGCCAATGGTGTCAAACCAGACGGTTCACCACAAAACCCAGACGATACCCACCAGCTAGAAGTATGGACCGGCATTAACTTTGGGGTGGCGGCATTCTTGGCCCAGATGGGCAAACGCCATCAGGCCATGGCAATTACAGAAGCGGTGGTGCAGCAGGTCTATAACCATGGATTACAGTTCCGCACTCCTGAGGCGATTACGGCTATGGGTACGTTTCGAGCCTGTCATTACCTGCGCCCCATGGCAATTTGGGGGCTATATGCTCAACTCTAATTGCGATGGACCCAGAACCTTAGTAATCTAACTGTGCGTCAAATCTAGGTCTGTCGAAAATTTTCACAATATTTCTACAGCAGACTCTAGTTAAACCAATAACAAGGAGTATTCTATGGGCGCTTTTTCAGGAGCTAATGACTACAGCACTAGCGGCAATGTGGGTGTAGCTATTATCGCTGGTGTCGGCGGCGATCTAGCGTTTCAAAACTTTGCGACAGATGCTGACGGTGAGCTCCAGGGGTATTTAACCATCGCTGGTGATTTGGCCAAGCAGACAGTTGAGCTGGGTGCACTGCCTGCCACTGAGGGCTCTTTTAATATTTCATTTCCTGGCGATACTGATATCAGCCTGTTTGATACGGTTGTGGTAACAACAGGTGAAACCAGCGTTGGTACTGCCAGAGTTCCTTAGGATCAGCAATGCCATCTATTCTTATGGATGGAGATGCTATTCAAACCTATGAGATATTTGCCGATTGCATTTGTCCCAGCTCTAGTTTGCTCTACTTTCCTGGTGCCGTCGTCGGCCCTTGCCCAGGAAACAGCCCTTGAGGATGTATGCCCGGCAGGCACAACGGCTGAACCCCTGCCGCTAGTTGGTGGTGAAGGTTCCGAAGTTGAAAAAACGCCCGCCAATCCTGGCTTACCAGTTCCTGGACCCATACCAGGGTTATTAACTATTCGTGACAACTTTAATACAGACTGGGAGATACCCGGTGGCCGTAGCTTTGAGCAATTTACCGTAGTTGTTATCCCCGAAGAAACAGACGACTACGATGTGGAAATCAGTCTCAAATATGGCGACAACAGCAGCGACCGACTGTATGACGAAGGGGATACGGAGTTAGTAGCGGGTGAACCTATTGTCGTCACTGTTGAACCCCGAGAATCGCTGCATCCCTATCAAGTAAATGTGCGAGTCGGGGATGAGTCTATTGGCAATCGCTATCGGGCAACCGCCTTTGGCTGTCGCGGTGCTCAAACTTCAGTGGCTAGCGCAGGCACCTGTGTGCCTCTGATTGTTGTGGGCGGTGATGATGACCAAACGGACGTTGAGAAGAAAGTCTCGGCGATCAACGTACCGGGGCCGTTTGGTTTAGGTGTTCGTAATAACTGGAACA
Organism: Cyanobacteria bacterium P01_H01_bin.21; assembly: GCA_038748405.1. GTDB lineage: Bacteria > Cyanobacteriota > Cyanobacteriia > Phormidesmidales > Phormidesmidaceae > Leptothoe. The sequence continues at coordinate 30,529 of JBCDIX010000007.1, forward strand.
CAGACTGGACTGTGCCCCTACCTCAGCAATTTAGTCGATTTATTGTTGTGGTTGAAAACATTGATGAAGAAGAAGATATTTTTGATATCGGCCTCTCACTTAAATACGCTGATGATAGTGCTGATGACGTTTTTAACGAAGCGGGTCGTACATTAACCCCTGGTGAAAACGTTGAGATTAGCGCTGTACCAGAACGACAGGAGACGCCTTACCAGATCAATGTCTATGTGGGTGGTATTGATAATCGTGGTTCTCGCTATCGCGCCTATGTGCAAGGATGCTATTAAGCGCTGCTTCTATCTGACATCAAGTTTCTGCCCTGATGCTACAGGTCTTAACGTGAGCGTGGTTTAACAGCGGTCTGTATTGTTAATGATGGTCTAAGGCTAGGCGAGAGATTTTGGCAGATAAAATCTCTCGCTTTGCTTAATTGGCATTGCTGATCCTCGGGCTGACTATGTGCGAAAAGCTATCAATATCAGAAACTCTGGATTGGTTTATCCGCTAAATCAGCAATTTCTAGTCACTAAATACTGGCCAAATCTTTAAATCCAATAATAGAAAATATTGGTACTCAATAATGAAATAGGAATGAGGATTTAACGAGGTTCTATTTTTTGACGTACATGCGTTCCATGGAACGCCTCTTCAAACATAATTTTTGGATGTTATAGAATCCTTATGCCTAGGCAATTGATCGCGGGTTAACTTGCTAAGCTACTGTTGTCTTAGCAACTATGTCCTCTACCCCCCTAGCAGGACTGCCCCCACTGTAAAAGCGCATGGCTCGTTTCTCTAATGATGTATCTGATATCGAACTGATTCGTAGCTTGCGAGCCGGAAGTCAGGAAGCACTTACACTGCTTTATGACCGATATGGTGGATTGGTGTATACCGTTGCTCTCAGGCTATTAAAGCAGTCTGCCGAGGCCGAAGACCTGACCCAAGAAATTTTTCTCAACTTTTGGCAGCAAGATAAATATGACCCCAGTCGAGCGGCTCTGAGCACTTACCTGGGGCTGATCACTCGTTCACGAGCACTCAATCGACTGGCCAAACGTAATACCCAACAGCGATCAATTCAACGACTCAGTCAGCGTTCATCGCTTGATCGATCTATTACCCCTTTAGAAAATGCATCTGTTGTAGAGCAGCAAGAGGCTGTACGAGAAGCACTCTCTCAGCTAAAGGATCAACACCGTCAAATCTTAGAAATGAACTTTTATCAGGGCATTACCCATGCAGAAATTGCTCGTCAGCTAAATATGCCACTAGGCACCGTTAAAACCCGTGCCCGCAAAGGTCTTATGGAATTAAGGCAGCGACTGGGGGCAGCGGTCGAATGAAGGAAACCAATATGTCAAACTCGCTTTCAGACGAAGAAAGAATGCTGGCTGCAGGCTATGTCCTGGGAGATTTAACATCGGATGAGACTGCTCGTCTAGAGACACTTATGGCTGAGAAGGTCGATGTCTTAAAAGAGGTTCAGGCTCTGCAAGCGAGCTATGAGTTAATCCCTCAGTCGCTGTCAATTGTCTCTCCCCCTGCTCGTGTTAGGGAAACCATAACAGCCGGTCTATCATCAACGCCTTTAGTCAAACAACCGGCATCGAATCCTGCTCGCCTTGCTCTGAAAGTATTGTTGGGGCTGGCAACTTTGGCCAGTTTGCTGTTGGCTGCAGATAATTTTCGACTGCGTGGTCAGCTAGCTCAAGAGATTGAATCAGAGCGTGTTGCCTCTATTTTGCAGCAGCCTAACAGTCGTCTGATTTCACTAACGGGTAATGATAGTGACGCTGCCGGGACGTTGCTGTTTACACCGGGTAACTGGAATGAAGTAATTGTCTCGCTGGGTGATTTACCACCGCTACCGCCCGATCAGATTTATCGTATGTGGCTAGAGCTAGAGAATGGTGAAGTTATTTACTGTGGCGAATTTAATACCGGGTCAGACGGTTCAGTATTTGTGCGCTTTACTCCACCGGATACACCGCCAGCAGGGGTAAAAGCAACTGAGCTGTTTGTTACAGTCGATGCGGCTGAAGCGACTCCTAGCGCAGTTGGCGATCGCATCATGCAAGGGGCTATTTAGGGTAATCACATCCTGCTGTATTTGATTGTGTTACTTTGCTCAATCAAGTAATGAAAGCTGTTGTCCGTGCTTGGAGGAGGGGTGTGTTAGGTCTACACCTTCGTGCTCTAGTAACCAGCGTTTGCGCTCGATGCCCCCTGCATAACCAGTTAGGCTACCATCGGCACCAATGACTCGATGACAGGGCAATACGATGGAAATTGGGTTCAGACCATTGGTGGTGCCGACTGCTCTGACGGCTGTTGGATTGCCAAGATGCCGGGCTAGCTCACCATAGGACATAACGGTGCCTGGAGCAATAGACCGCAGCGCCTGCCACACTTTGGCTTGAAAGGCAGTACCGCCAGGATTTACAGAGATAGTGTCGATAGCGGTGAGATCACCTGCTAGATATGCCTGAAGGTTGTTGATTAAGTCGTTTATCTGACTGTCCTGCTCACTAGATTCAACCAGATTAAACGGGCCATAGCGTTTTTCTAGCAAACGCATCATGCGATGCTCATAGCCTTTGTAATCAAGTGATACGAGCACCTGATCATCGGTGACGAGCAGAATATCTCCGAGGGGGGAGGCTACTTTAGTGAGACATAAGGACTGTGGTGCTTTGGCCATGGTCAACAGGCTGCGCTCTGACGAGTCAGCATCATCGCTACGATGAGAAATCGTATAGCCCTACCATAGCACCTGGATATTGTTTTCTTTCTACCTGGGTGCCGAGACGATTTAACTGATCTACAATTGCTTCTTCTGAGTTGGGCCGCTTTCGAGCCAACAGAATCCACACCCTTTTTTTACCTTGCAAATCTGTTGTTTTAAGTGTGTTTAATTCTTGGTAGTGCTGCTCTAAGTCAGTATCTGATACTTTCCAAATGCCGATATTCTGCAGCTGGCTAAGGATAATGTCAGACTCAGGTAGTTCGAAACGACGGTTGTAAAATTCAAACTGCAGCTGTGCTCCAGGCAAAACGTAGAGCTTATCCCCTGATTGCCAGTGAGTATCGATATATTCAATCGTTGGTCTCACGTGATCAAAATGTAAACTTGTATGAAATATGGTACCTCGCAGTCCCTGCCATAGGGGCATCAATATCATCGTTACTGCCATGATGACGCTGATAACGCCCAGCAGGCTTGGCTTTTTTTTCCAACGCGTCAACCAAAAAACAATTCCTTCTGAGAGAAGAATAAGGGCAAAGGGTGTCAAGAAGAGGATTAAGCGTTCTCGAAAAGGATATTTGTGGAGAAAAGCAGCGAGCAGAGAAATGATAAACGGACTGCTGAGATAGAGAAGACGAAGCTGCGCCGTGCGATATAACAAGATGCAGCCGGTAATAAAGGCGACGATGGCAACACCATCAGTGGGGCCAGGGAACCCTAATGGACGGTAAAAGAATCGACCAAACGAGTCAAATAACCAGCCGATATCTAACAAACTATCAGGATAACGACCGGCCCAGCTGTCGGCCAGCCCGGTGCCTGATAAGGCTTTACGAATCACACCAAAATAAAGCCCGCAAAAGCTGAGCACCCATGTGCCATAAAGTAAGATGCGGCGTAACAAAAAATCTTGTAGAGATTGCCAAGAGGCTTTCCAGGGCTGAAGTTTAATAAGGTTGGCTCCCTCTACACCCGCCATAACAAAAATGCTGGGAAACGATAGCCAGATGCTGGTGCTGCCCAAAAGACCTGTTGTAAAAAGTGTTTTTAGAGATGGCTTAAGTGTGTCCATGGCAGCTAAGACCATGAATAATAAGAGTGCGATCGCAACATCCCAGCTATAGGGTTTGGTCTCGCTAGCAAAATAAGCAATATAGCCCTGCACCGAAAACAGTAAGATCGCAATCGGTCTAACCCAGCCTTGAGCCATCTGCTTGGTAAACCGATAAAACAAAGCCAGCGAGAAGAGACCACCCAGTAGCGGAAACAGTCGCAGCACATATTCGTGACTGCCTAGGGTATCAACGGCAAATTTTTCAATCCATAAAAATAATGGCGGGGCGGCTTGATTGTGGTCTAGGGAATCCAATAGCTCAAGATAGGTGCGGTCTAACAGGTTAAGTCCGAGGGCAACTTCGTCAAACCATAGGGAACGATTGCTCAAATATTGAGTGAGCCGTATTAGAATCCCTATGCCAAGGCCCAGCAGAGATAAACTCTCTAGCCAGCGGTCCTGAGATAGGGATTTGAGTCGTTTGATAAACACGGCGTGTCAAGAAAAAACGTGGATGCTGTTTACTGGTCTATCACGTTTATCCCATATGCTGAGCCTAGCCAGCTGAGACAGGGCTGCAGACTTTGCAGATGGCCTCAATATGGCGGTGGTCGGTACCGCAGCAGCCACCGAGAACCGTGAGCTGGGGTAGCTGCTGTTTGAGGATATAAAACCGTTCGCCCAGATCCTGAGGATTGCCCTCATCCAGCGTTTCTGCTTCGTCTAGCTCAGCATGGCTCATAATTGAGGCATTGGCTCGAATACCGCGAATGCGCTCTACCCAATCGCCTTGATTAATAATTGCTCGGTCAAAGTGAATCGGATGAGCACAGTTAATCATGTAGTAGGCTGGAGCGCTTTTGGTGGCCTCATCAACGATACGAATGGCTTCTGGCAGGCTCATGCCGTTGGGCAGTGTACCGTCGGTTTCAACCGTGAAGGAAATGACCACAGGCATCTGAGCATTTTGGGCAGCGCGGGCAATGCCAATGGCTTCCTCAGGATAGGTCATGGTGATGGCTGAGACCAGGTCTGCTGCAGTGTCGCGGAAGCTGTCAATCTGCGTCTGGTGGTATTGCTCAGCTTCAGTGGCGCTCATCATAAAGTTAAGGCTGTAGCCGTCACCACGCGGACCCATGCAGCCGCTGATGACAATGGGGCTTTGGGGGGTAGCGTAGTCAGCGCGAGTAGTTTCAAGCAGTGCGATCGCACGCTGGTTGATATTAGCTAGTTCTGCCGCACCATAGCCCTGACGCTTGCCCCAATCGATATTTGCTCGCCAGGTGGGGCTTTCTAGCACCAAACCCATACGATAGGTTTTAGCCAGCTGGCCATAGATGCTGAAATAGCGTTGTAACGCTTCAGTACCCAAGGGACGATCCAGCAATGTAAACGCTGCAAAATCTGGCAAATCCCACCCTTGCTGAAAAAGCAAAACGGTTTCAAGCCCACCATCTGTAATAAAAATATTTTTAGATAGCTGTGGCAGCTGGTTTCTGTAGTAAGCCATAGTGTGTGGCTCCTTAAGTGTGTGAATTGTTAAATTTGATACAAAACACAGAAGCCGATTCCTTATTGCATTGGGTGATGTTCCTCACGACCCGTTGTTTACACAAGACGCCATCCCCAGACAACCGTGGCAAAATAAGCAGTGACCCATGCCTATTTCGCTTCCATGTTGCGTCTTTCTGAAATCAAGCTGCCCCTCGACCACACAGATGAGGACCTACATGCAACCGTTCTGAAAAAACTGCGTCTCAATGCAGCTGATATTACTCGCTACACAGTCTTTAAGCGCAGCTACGACGCCCGTAAGCGTGGCGAAATTCGGTTAGTGTATATCGTCGATATCGAGACACCCAAGCAAAAGCAGCTGCTGAGCCGTTTTAAGAAAGACCCCCATGTCAAGCCCACGCCAGATACCAGCTATCACTATGTAACCGAGGCGCCTAAGGTTTTAGACCATCGACCTGTAGTGATTGGCAACGGCCCCTGCGGTATGTTTGCCGGCTTACTGTTGGCCCAGATGGGCTTTAACCCCATCATTCTAGAGCGGGGGAAGGCTGTGCATGAGCGTTCTGTTGATACCTTTGGCTTTTGGAGTAAGCGCAAGTTCAAGCCCGAGTCCAATGTCCAATTTGGTGAAGGGGGAGCCGGCACATTTTCTGATGGCAAGCTCTACAGCCGCATCAAAGACACCAATCACCACGGTCGCAAGGTGCTGCAAGAGCTGGTCAATGCCGGGGCCGTGCCAGAAATTCTCTACATCAACAAACCCCACATTGGCACCTATCGTTTAGTCAAAATTGTTGAGCATTTGCGAAACACCATTCTCTCCCTTGGCGGAGAGGTCCGATTTGAGACTCGCGTAGACGATATTGATATTGAAGACCGCCAGGTGCAGGGGGTGATGTTGGCCAATGGCGACTATATTCGCACAGACCACGTGGTGTTAGCCGTTGGTCACAGCGCCCGCGACACCTTTGAGATGCTGCATCGTCGCGGTGTATATATCGAACCTAAGCCATTTTCCATTGGTTTTCGGGTAGAACATCCCCAGCCGCTGATTGATAAATCTCGCTTTGGTGAACAAGCAGGCCACCCGATTTTAGGGGCTGCCGACTATAAGCTAGTGCATCACTGCAGTAACGGTCGTTCTGTTTATAGTTTTTGCATGTGTCCGGGAGGGCAGGTGGTTGCCGCTACTTCAGAGACAGGCCGAGTTGTTACCAACGGCATGAGTCAGTATGAGCGCAGCGGGAAAAACGCCAATAGCGGTATTGTTGTCGGCATTTCCCCAGAAGAAGACTACCCCGGCAGCCCTCTGGCAGGTATTGCCCTGCAGCGTGAGTTAGAATCTCGCGCGTTTGAGTTAGGCGGCGGCACCTATGAAGCACCAGGTCAGCTAGTAGGAGACTTTCTTGTAGGTCAGCCTTCTACACAGCTGGGTAGCGTAAAACCTACATACCGGCCTGGTGTACATCTGTGCGATTTAAGCCATAGCCTGCCAGAATACGCTATTGAGGCGATTCGTGAAGCTTTGCCTGTCTTTGATAAAAAGATAAAGGGCTTTGCTATGCATGATGCTATGCTCACTGGTGTTGAAACGCGTACATCGTCACCAATTCGTATCAAGCGCGGTGATGATTTTCAAAGTCTTAACACCAAAGGTCTATACCCGGCTGGTGAGGGTGCAGGCTATGCGGGCGGCATTCTCTCGGCTGGTGTTGATGGTATTAAAGTTGCTGAAGCTGTTGCTCTTAGTATTGTCGAAAAAGCTTCCTGCTTAGTTAGGGGATAGTGAGATTGCACTACTCAATCAGGTAATTGCTCTGGTTTATTTCGTGGACATACTCGCTGAAGAACCATACGACAACCAAGATCCAAACGATTTCTACAAGCAAGATCCAGGTGATGCGGTGACGAAATGGAGCCAAAAAGCGCTGCGCCCATAAGTTGGGAAGCCAACTTGTTAGGAGATAGCCTAGTGGCAATCCCCAAGGCAAAAATAGACCAAGATAAAGCACTAAAGCCCAAGTTCCAGAGCCCAAACCGGATGTGTTGGCAATCACCTCACGCTGAAGTACGTTGTTAAGGATAAATTGCCAGCTTTGATATGAGATCGCACCGGGAAGACCAAGCGTCAACAAATGTAGCCCTAACATGCCAATGGCGATCAGTACCCAGCAGAGCAATATAATCCAGCGAAATCCCATCACAAAACCAAAGTCAGTATTAATGGTTCGTTCTCAACTGCTTGGCAGTCCTGTCGAAAGACTTTCAGAGTAGAGCCCATCCCCAGAAGTGGATACCTTCCCAACAATATCTCAACTGCTCTGCTAGCTGTGAAAGCGTTTTAACCGTCTAAGTCGTGTGATGAAACCGACCTTTTCCTACTTTTTCTGGCTGCTGCCAGAGTGTGACCTATGTTTGAGTAGACAAGGGCTTTGCTCCAGCTGTGACTCTAAGCAGCCTGGGCAGCAGGAGATGTAAAAACAGTAATCACGGGATGGCCAATGCTGAAACTTGTGTTGCTAATTCTGGCTGAAACTCATTCAGCATCCTGGCTATATGCAATAGCAGAATGGTTAAGCGAAGCTGCTAGGCCTATCGCAGTTGCTATAGTTATTGCAGCGACTATATTCGCGGCTGTATTGAAAAATGTACCCCCAATCAGATCGCGTCGCTTGGATGCTGAAAGCTCTCATCAGCAACCACCATCCTCCGAAAGCGGTCAGCAAAAAGTTCGTCGTAAACTGCTGAAAATTATTCAGCGTGAAATCGATTATCGACTAGCCACCTGGCTCCATGAGCGTGTCAAACATGACCTTTATATGGAAGACCAGCGGCAGCGAGTTGGCGATCTTGGAGAGAGTGTACCTCATGATATGCCGGATGGAATTATCTCGCTTCATCGAGTTCTCAAGCCCTTTCGAACATCAACTGCTCCCATCCCGTTGGCGTCGACTCAGAAGATGAGGGAAGTCTTTATGCGACCAGATATTCAAGGGAAGCTCTTGATTTTAGGGGAGCCAGGGTCAGGTAAAACAACCACGCTACTCCATCTGGCAAAAGACTTAATCGAAGAAGCATCCAAGGATGACAGCCTACCTATCCCTTTGCTTCTGGAACTGTCGACTTGGAACGAGGATCAATCTATTGATCAGTGGATGACTGAGACGCTTGAAAAGCGCTATAACATTCCCACATTCATTACCCAGCGGTGGCAGAACAACCTGCTGCCGTTGCTCGATGGGCTTGGTGAGTTGGGTTTGCCAAACCAGCAGAAATGTATTGATGCAATCAATGTATTTCTAACAGAGAAGGTTCACTATGGGCTCATCGTCTGCTGCCGTCATGAAGAATATGAGGCTAGTCAAGTCACATTGAGTACGCTCAATGGTGCAGTGTATCTAGAGCCGCTGCAGCCAGAACAAATACAGGCCTTTTTTCAGCAATTCAATCGCCCCTACCTATGGGAGCACGTCCGAGAAGACTCAGCGCTGAGAGAACTTGCTCAAAAACCGTTGTTCCTCTCTATGCTGATTGTCGCGTATCAAGGCAACTCAATTACTAATGAGGCAGAGCTGGTTGATGCCTTTATTGCTCAAAAGTTGAGGGAAAATAACAGCCAGGTTTACTCACCTGGCAAAGGACCTAACCCTAACCAGACTCGTGTTTACTTAGCATGGTTAGCACAGCAGCTTGAAAGTGCTTGTGAACCGGAGTTTTTAATTGAAGGATTGCAGCCTTGCATGCTGCGCCGAAATGAGATTTACCTTTATCAGCTGATTTATGGATCAATATATGGACTGTGTTTCGGGCTGTACTTTGGGCTGTATGGTGGCCTACTGTTTGGACTGCTGTTTGGACTGAGTGCTGAACTTGAACCGTCTAGGCAGCTCAGTGAAAAGCTGGTTTTTTCATGCTCAAAGGCTTTAAGTAAGGGGCTGCGTTTCGGATTGCGTGCTGGACTGTTGGTTGGTCTAACCTTTGGGCTCGTTTGCGGGTTGTTTGCCTGGTTGTTTTCCGGACTGCTTGCTGGGCTGCTGCTTTTGCTGATTGTTGGGTTGAGTTTCGGCCTGTTAGTTGGGTTGTTGGTCGGATTGATGAGCGGGCTGAGTAGTGGGCTAATCGATGAAAAAACCTTTCCAAATCAGGGAATCTGGAGATCTTTACAACATTCAATCATAGTCATTTTAATTTTTGGATTGAGTTTTGGGCTGAGTGGCGGGCTGTTGTTCGGGCTGGGTTTCGGCCTGGAGGGTTGGTTGTACAGCGACCTGAAAGAGAGGCTGTTGCTCGGACTAAGTGGTGGGCTAAATATGGGCTTCCTGCTCGGACTCAGTCTTGGGCTAATGTATGAACTGATCGGCGGGCCGGTGGGCAGCGAGCGTCTCGGGCTGAGTGGCAGACTGCAGGCAGTGGTACAACACCTTGCCTTGCGCATTGTGCTGGCCAAAAACGGCAACATCCCGTGGAACTATGCACGCTTCCTCAACTATGCTGTGGAACTTCGCTTTATACAGCGAGTCGGAGGCCGCTATCGTTTTACCCACGACTTGTTGAGGAAACATTTTGCGGTCATGAGTCTTGAATAGGGCTGTCGCAAAAACAGAGGGACAATACAATTGGATTCTTCGTTTTGTCCATAGCGAGAGGGGATTCCTTCGTTAAAGTTTTTACCTACCAAGTGGTATTACTAAACTGTCCTACGACATACAAAATACCTTGGCTTAGACTCTATGAAATATACTGATCTACTCGAACATCCTGAAGGTGGACGTTATCTCGAAATCTATCGTTCTGAGACAACAGTTTCTATCAAAGAGAAAACGAGAACTGCGCTAACTCATATTTACTTTTCCCTAGAACCCCATGAAGTAAGTCGATTTCATCGGGTCAGCAATGATGAAGTGTGGAATCTGTATCAGGGAGAGGGTCTCTACCTTTATCAATGGGATGGCAGTTCTTCTACCATTGACTCCGTTGAACTCTCAGCAAAGTCTATGAACTTTTGCCATATTATTCCAGCTGGCTATTGGCAGGCGGCTGTGCCGATGAAAGACCGAGTGCTGGTTGGTTGCTCGGTGGCACCAGGGTTTGAGTTTGAAGACTTTGAACTGATTGACCCAGAGTCTGATGTGGCTAAGACTCTGCTGAGTATAGATCCAGGATTATCTAAATTGATTCGGGCTTAGGTCACACTGAGAAATCAATGGGCAAGGTCAAAAACTCGGCCTTGATGTGTCGAAATGTCAGTGAGTAGCGCAGAGATTTCACAGGCTCCACACCATGCAAAATCTTTGTGTTAATGCGTACCACATCACCGCTGTGTAACTGTGTGACAACTCTTTCTCGACCGTTATACTCAAAAAAATTAGCTTCTCCAACATTTACGATTATTGCCCAGGGTTGAAAACAGGTATGGTCTCGGTGGGGATTGATACCAACACCGGTTGGATATTTGCAAAGCAGCGCTGAGTGCCAGTTGGGCAGCAACCGGTCTCCAAGTGCAGTTACCTGTGGGCCTTGAGACGCAGGTCGAATGGTAGGCTGCTTTTTTAGATCAACCGCTAATCCGTAGTAGCACTCTAAGCGACCTCGTGCATAGTTGCTGTTTAACAATGTCGTTACTGGTTGTTGCTCTACCCAGCGATGCAGCTTTTCTAGGTCAGTTTTAATGTGCCCAACAATCTCCACCATAATGGGGCTAAATTTTGTACCTGCTTTAAGGCAGTTTAACTGTCCTATTATTCAACGCTCACAAAAATGTTGGCACTGATATTTCTTAAGATACATTTCTTTGATTAAAAAAACTGGAAAATTTAGTACGCTTGAACTATTGTTGTGGTTGTTGAAAGTTTAAATCAGTTCCCAATATTTTTCTAAGGCTTACTCCACTGTAGTTTGTTTGTTTAAGCACGTTTAAGGAGATCGCTATGAAATTAAGTCCATATCTCTCGTTTGATGGTCGCTGTGAGTCTGCATTTAAGTTTTATGAGCAATGTCTGGGTGGAAAAATCGAGGTCATGATGCCCTATAAGGGGTCGCCTATGGAGTCAGATGTCTCGGCAGACTGGGGCAACAAGGTGATGCATGGTGAATTTAGGCTAGGAGACTTTGTGTTGATGGGGTCTGACTGTATGCCAGACAAGTATGAAGCGGCAAAGGGCACCTATCTGATGATTGCAATTGAGGACCCAGACAAAGCGGAAAAGGCATTTCAAGCCCTAGCCGAAAATGGAACAGTGACCATGCCAATACAGAAGACGTTTTGGGCGGCCAAATTTGGCGTGTTGGTGGATCAATTCGGTATCCCATGGATGATCCACTGTGATTAAATCGGCGTGAGGCAGAATTATGGAAACCTTAGACTACGATGTTCGCATCAATGCCTCCAAACCTTCAATTTGGAGTACGTTGACTGAGACAGAAAAGTATACGAAATGGGTAAAGGCGTTTTCACCTAACTCCTATGCAGATGGAGAGTGGAAACAGGGTACCTATATTAAGTTCCTAGATCCTGATATGGGTGGAACAAAGGCGTTTATTGAAGCGCTGGAAACAAATGAGCGCATTTTAGTGCGACATATTTCAATGATCAGTAAGGAAGGAGAGGAGAGTACGGACGGTGAAATAGCCAGTCATTGGATAGGGACGACTGAGGAGTACAGGTTGATTGGAGAGAACGATGCTACGTCACTCAAGATTCAGATAAAAACCCATAGTGACTTTGTGCCAATGTTTGAGTCTTGCTGGCCAGAGGCGTTGCGACGAATCAAAGAACTAAGCGAATAGCTCATTGATATCTTTTCAATGAGATTTCACGATAGTGATGCTATGCCTGAGACAGGTTAGCATCACTACTATTTTAGAGGCGCTACTGGATATAGGTATAGTCTTCAATAGGACCGTTGTGGTCTAGGGTGACGGTGCGATCGCGACCGGTTCCTTGCACGGTCACTACACTTAGAGTGGTGTATTCTTCTTCAAGGGCTACCGCAGTGGGCTCTCCGCCTCTGATGGTAAACTGCCATGTTTCTGGCCCCATCATTTCGCAGGGAGATGCGATTACAGCGCCGTGCATGGCCCGTTCAGCCCGATAAACATTCAGTCCGCCATTGGTAGCTTCTGCCATCTGGCGAGCTTCGTTTTTAGCAGCATTCAGGGCTATTTGTTCTGCCGGTGTAGTGGCGAAACAGGCTGTGTCGGCATCTGAATTTTGTTTTTCAATCGCTGTCGCCTGAGTTGCAGTAAAGAGTGTAGTGCCAATTGCTGTGGTTAAGACCACGCTCATAAATGATGTAATCCGATTCATCCCTAAAGAATTCTCCTGAACATATGGGTTTTTCTATGCTGTTAATTGAACCGATGAACTGGTGATATACAGCGATTAAGCTAGCTTAATAGAGGCTTTAAGTGCTGCCTATCATTCTGTTCAATCTATTGATACAACCTATCAATAGATTTTCCTATAACAATTTGACATTCTCAGATATCTTTTAAAGAATAAGAAGTAATCACATTCAAAGCATTCCGCTGAAAATATTGGTGATTTTGTGTACTGTTTGTCTACTGGTTCCTACAGCTTGAGTTATGGAGACAATTGAAAAACCTGCACAGTTATTTACTTGATCTTCGTGATCGGTTTAGGTACGAGAAACTTTTAAATAGCTATCGCTCTAGACCGATGTATCCCCTAAGAAGTTGTCAAGAAACAATTTCATGGTTTGAAGAGCATAATCTTTCCCCTAACCTCGCCGTAACCCATACCACGCCAATATCTTTAATTAATCGACATCCTACTTTCGGGGGGTGTGGGGGAGTTGAGGCCCCCACGAACAGGAGGGTTTCAGGGAGGAAAGCCCTGAGCAGCCTTTATCGCTAATTAGCCAATAGTCACAATTATTTTTCAAGATATTGATTGGCGGCAAAATCAGTTGCGTGGGGTCCCACCGAGTTCCCCACACCCCCTGGCTAGGGCGTTCCGCTGCCCTAGAACCCGACGGAAAAACATTAAAGGTATCCCTAGTAGCCTCTTTGGGCATTTGGCCACGTGGTTTAGAATTTTGCGCGCGGCGACAAAATTCTAAAAGGAAAAGTTATCCAACTCCCTATTGAGGGAAATAGCCATAATCAAACTATGAGCTTAATTTTTAACAAACCCTAAATCAGCAGTCGCGATACTAGTACTGACTGCCTGTTTTACGATGTTGTACAGCAGTCAGGCCGTCCTGCTCTAAGACAGTGCCAGTGGTTATGGTGGCGTATATCAACAAATGCTCCCCGACGATTGACCGCGTGGTTAGAGTACAGTCTAGATAAGCTAGTGCATCTGTTAATACCAAACCAGCGTTATCTAAATGATCTACATTGAGATCTTTTTGTGCGGTTGGACAGGATGCTTGGCAAGAGAACTGACGGCGTATGCTACGACCCTCTGTCAAGATATTCAAAATTAAACGGCTGTTGGGTTGAAGATTTGCGATCGCATCGTCTCTGAGCGGTAGCGCCATCATAATTCCTGGCGGGGTAAAGCTAGCCTGAGACACCCAGGTGGTCAGAATGGCTCGATTGGTCCCATGGTCATCAAAGGTCAACACACAAATCGCACCAATAATGCGCCCCATCGCCTGGGCCGTGCGGTTGGCCTCGATATCGCTGACGGCCTGGCGGGGAACCTGATGTCGTGAATGTTTGCGCAACTGCTGAGCAAATTGGTGTGCCGCAGTTCTACAATCATTTAGAGTAGCCACATCAGGACTAAATCGCACTCGAATCGGCGGAAAGCCAAACCGATAGCCAGCATCACGCAGCTTGTTCTGGAGTAAATCAATCGCCTCGCCACTCCAACCAAAAGAGCCAAATACCCCTGCTAACTTTGTTTTAGGCACATTGGCCAAGATAGTTCCAAGAGCTGTTTGAATTTGTACTGGGGCATGGCCCCCTAATGTGGGAGAGCCGATGATAAATCCATCACACTGGCTAACAATCTGTGTTATCGCCTCGGCTGATGTTTGTTCACAATTGATCAACTCAACTGCAATTTCATTGGTTGTTAGCCCTTGAGCGATCGCACCGGCTACTGTAGCCGTGTTGCCATAGGCCGATGCATAGAGGACTGCCACCCGCAGTTGACGATGAGTTTGTTCTTGGCACCACTGGCGATAGTCCTGACGAAATCGGCTCAGGCTATGGCGCACTAAAGGCCCATGGCCAGGGGCGACAATCTTAAGAGAAAATACTTCAAATTTATCTAGGGCAGTGGCAACTTGTTGCGCCTGGGGTGCATGAAGACAGTCAAAATAGTATCGTCGATCATCATTTAGCTCTCGCCAGTGGGGATCCCACAGATTGTCGTTGCAAAAATGTGCGCCAAAAAGTTTGTCGCTATAAAGAATCTGACTGACGGGGTCATAGGTACATAGTCCATCTGGCCAACGTGGCGTGGGTACGGTGACAAACTGTAGATCGTGCCCCTTACCTAGATCTAAGCTCTCACCCGTACGCACAGGTAAAACTTTCCAATTAATCTTGGTGCCTTTGATGCTATTGGCGGCTGAGTGAGAGCAGACAATTTTTGCTTGAGGAGCCAACAGATTTAAAGCTTTAAGGGTAGCAATACGGTTTGAGTTAATATGGCTCGTGATAATGTAATCAATATTACTCAGTCGCACCTGCTGACGTAACGTGACCAAATAGATGTGGGTAAACGATTCTCCTGGTGGATCGATAATGGCGGTGCGATCGCCATGAACGATATAAGAGTTGGCTGTGGTGCCTCGACGACGACCATATTCGACCTCAAACTTCAGGCGTTCCCATGTGCGTGAGCGCACAACGCGAGAGTTTAGACCAATGTCTGCGACTTGTGCATCTCTGGAACGAAGTTTGGCAGATAATAGTGCGGCTTTTTTGGCAGAGGGAGTTGTGTAGGTCATGATTCATGCTTCCTGGCTAAGGTCGGCAATGCTGAACAGTCGGTGCTGTTGCTGATTTATCAAGATGAACCGCTCTAAAAGAAGTGTAATTAGCCCAAATATTGTTGGCTTCGACTCCGCTCAGCCAACGATTGGAGGAGCAGCAATGCCCGATTAATAATGATTTCCAGCTTTACGATGATGAACAGCAGTCAGGCCATTTGGATGGGCCACTCGCCCGATATCAGTGGAGCAGTTTATGAGCCAATGATCGCCAGCATCGATCCGACTGATGACGCGGCATTCTAGATATGCTAAAGCATCAGCCAAGATGGGTGAGCCATTATTGGCGTCATAGGTAGCAACGCCCGCAAACCGGTCGGCACCAGGAGAAAATCGCTTGAGAAAATGTCTCATCAATGGCTGATAATTGCCCTCTTCTAATATGTTGAGAACAAAGCTGTCTTCTCCATGGAGAAAAGATTCAATCGCGCGGTCTTTGGCAACGGCGACGGCCAACCCTAGGGGCTGAAAACTGGTTTGGATGACCCACGAGGCTAGCATGGCGCTTGTGGCTTCTCCTTTGCGAGCTGTCAGAAGATATAGGCCGCTGCTGAGTCGCCCCAGAGCCTGGTCTAAGCCAGAGTCTAGAGAGGTGTCTCGGCGCTGTCGGCGATTTTTTTCTAACCACTGCCCCAGGTCCGTACCGGCTTCCTCACAGTGTTGGTCCATGGCTGCTGACGGAGCCGTTTTGATCAAAATTGGGGGAAAGGCTTCTGTCAAACCAAGTTCGATAAAGCGATTGCGTAGGGGAAAAATGGGCTCATCGTGACCGCCGCCGGTTTCAAATAGGCCGACTGCTTGTTTATTGTGGGCTGCTGCCAAAATTGTATTGAGCGTTGGCAAGAGAATATTGTGCTCTGTCTGAGATGGCATGCCAATGACCAGGGCAGCGGCGGCTGTTGTTAGCTCTCTAACATCGTGAGGATCGACCTCCCCTAAATCAACTAGCTCTACCGCAGTGCCTGTTTTATGTAGACCTTGGGCAATGGCGCGGGCAATGCGATCGCTACTGCCATAGTCATCTGCATAGAAGATGGCCACATAGGGGGCCGCTTTGGACTGTGCCTCACTCCAGGTGCGATAGTGCTCAATCCATTTTTGATGATGGTGTAACAAAAGCGGCCCGTGCCCTGTTGCAACCAGGTGAACGGTTAGCTTGTCTATACGCTTTAAGGCCCCTAAAACAGACCGGGCATTGGGCCCCATCAAGCAGTCGTAATAATACTGAAAATCAGGCTCTAACAGCTGAGGCATTTCATCATAGAGAGAGTCATCGCAGTAATGCATACCAAATACATCACAGGTGTAAAGTACTTGGGTACCGCTGTCATAGGTCAGTATGGTGTCGGGCCAGTGAAGGTTAGGGGCCGACAGAAACTGTAATATGTGTCCCTGTCCCAAATCTAAACAGTCACCGCTTTTGACCATTTGATACTCAAATGACCGATGAATCTGATTTTGTAAAAACTGAATAGCGACTTTGGACCCAACAATTTGGATATCAGGTGAAATCTCTAATAGATGGCCGATTAAACCACTGTGATCAGGCTCAGTATGGTTAACCACTAAATAATCAATCTGCTTTCCTGCAAGTAAGGACTTCAAACAGTCAAGGTAGAGAACCTCAAATTTTAGGTGAGAAGTATCGACCAGCGCGATTTTATCAGCAAAAATGAGAAATGAATTGTAGGTGGTTCCGTTTTGTAATTCGAACTCGATGTCAAATCTCTCTCTGTCCCAGTCAAGACAGCGAATTGCCGTAGACCTGTGGGCAATCTCTTCAGTTTGTAATGTCAATCTTGTTGATGTATCGACTGTTTGATGTGAGTCAATGAGAGTAACCATAGGGACTATCCTGGCTTGAAACTCAATTTTCTTATCCCTATGGTTGCGCCTCAATCTGGGTTTGTAAAATGCTAATGCTCAAACTCTACTATAATTTTAACTTATGTTAAATGCTCTATTTGATTTGCTGATTAAATGTATCGAGAGTGTTGAATTGATGATGATTTAAGGGGTTAGAGAGCTGACAGATCTCTAAATCTGCTGATTTGGCTTAATTTGAGCCATAGATAATTTAATCAGTGTCTGACCAATAGCAATCTCTTATTAAGAAGTTTATGTATAAATATTTGACATGCCATCGCCGCTTCAATCACTTTAAATACAATAGGCGCAACTCATAAAAAAGTGTCTTTTTGCTATCTTATTGATTCTCAAATAGCCGCATTTTAGGCTAAATAATCTGTCTCTTGTTCCGTTATATCAGTAATAAATTGGCCGGTTAGTATTGGTTTTCGCAACTCAGATGGATATTGTTACATTCCTTGTTTGGAGAGTGAACTATGAGAAAACTAGAGAAATCTGCTACAGAACCTTGGATTGTTCATGCATATGGGCAAAATCATAAATTGTTGTGGGTATCAGAGCCATCCCATGGATGGGTGTTTCTCCTTGGGGTTGGCCTATTGTTAACAGTTGTTTATTTCAATCTTGTGGCTAGCACTTCTGTGTCAGAAACGTTGCCTACTCGGGAGACGTATGATGCTCCTGCCTTACAGTTAGATTAGAGAATAAAATTCTCTCTACGTACAAGCTTACTAACTGCTGTGGGAGCGGGCACATACTCCTTAGTATACAGAGCAGAGGTTTCTTACGAATCTCTGCTCTTTTTTGTTGATAAGTGACTTATGCCAGTTCTTAGTTTTGAGTTGTAGAATCCTGTCGCTACAAGAGATAGAAGTTTTTGAACTGTAGACACACTTGTGGGAATTGGCGCTATATAGATGTCTGCACTTTGCTTGGTCTAAATGATTGCTATAGAGACTTATCAACAAATTTAGGAGATTTATTGGGTGAAACCTTGATGTAGATTAGGGTGTGGACAAACTGCCTTGCATAAAAACGATTTTTATATCATCAAACTAAAACAGAGACCTTTGATATATAAGCTCAGCTTTTGAATAGGTTTTAGTAATTTGTTTATGTTGTGCGCAAAACAGTGGTTTTTTTGAGTTTTTGGGTATAGAATAAAATATATGAAAAAATAAAGTCTCATAGATTAATGTCTATCTCTCAAGACTTTGTTATATGTAAACCCTTTGGGCCCTCATGGGCATTGCTTATCTTTGGGATGGCTAATAAGGAACGGCCAAACAGCCGCGAACTCGTCTATTTACTCAGCGATCGCAATCTTGTCTACGTCTAGAGCTGAAGCTTTATTGCAGAAAAATTTATAGCTAGCCTGGACGCAATGGCTCAGCGTTTGGGGAGGAGCGTCTCCTAGAAGCACCAGACTCTAAACTTCTCCCCTTTCCTAATTATGGTGTTGTGCACTGTGTGGGCAACAGTAGTGATCGCTATCTGGAATGCTCATTGCTTACGATGCTAACGGTTTCCACGACGAATAAATTTCCAGCATTGCACCTTGCCCAGGCAGTGGGTGGGCGTCTTAACCCACTGCCTTTCCTATTATTCCTAACCCAATCGCCAGCGGCGGGCATATCTGCGTAGGTAGGTACCTGCTGCCTTCACAGATAAGAAAAGATGAGTAAACGTTGGCAGCATCGCTGAAATACCAACAACAACCCCAAAGTAAATATTTTTAAGATTGTGTCGATTGGTTGGATTCCGGAGAGCCGCATTTACTCGCGCTTCGTAGATATGCGCACGACCAGCAAAGGATTCTGG
Source organism: Cyanobacteria bacterium P01_H01_bin.21 (assembly GCA_038748405.1). Classification (GTDB taxonomy): domain Bacteria; phylum Cyanobacteriota; class Cyanobacteriia; order Phormidesmidales; family Phormidesmidaceae; genus Leptothoe. Next base: position 49,508 of record JBCDIX010000007.1, read on the forward strand.
CGATTGTTGAATTAGGCTAATCAACCAGCCGGAGAAGGAAAAGACAAATAAAACCCACCAGGTTGCAATAATTGCAATCACAATATCAACACTGAGGTGGGCAATATAGCTAGCCAATGAGGTTGTTTTTAATGCCCGTTTAGCAATCCAGACAGTAATAAAGAATGACAGACTATCAAACAGTGCGCCCAAAATGCCCACTGGAAACTGCAGCAGAAAGTAATGCATCCGCTCATTGCCAAAGGCTGCTTCTGGATATGTTGTCAACAGAGCTAGCCAGTAGCAGCTCATGTTTAGCAGGGCAAAAAAGAGAAACAGTTTTGGAAAAAACGAAACTAGGCTACCGCGATTTGTCTCATAGTAGTCCAGCAACCGCCCCAGAGATCGCTTCCAAATGGCCATGACGGGACGTACACGCAGTTTACGTAGGGCAGGATTTGGCATGTTAGTTAGGCAGACTGTAAACCCAGCCCGTTCGCAAATTTTCAGGTATTCTGCCTACCATAGCTAAAAAAATTACGAAAAGGTACCGTACGAATTTCGGTGCTTAGTTGTACGTAGGCAAGTCTAGGTTACATCCGTTCTAGGACGGGAATGCCCAGCAGTGAAAGACCCAATTTGAGAGTGCGAGCAGTCAGATCGCAGAGCATCAAACGGGAAGTCCGCTGGGGTTCTTCCGCCTGTAAAACTGAACAGCGGTCATAAAACTGATTAAACTTTTGACTCAGTTCAAATAGATATTGACATAGCCTGTTGGGAAATAGATCTCGGGCTACTTCCATAACCACAGTGTCAAGCTCAAGCAAATGCTTGGCTAGGTTGAGTTCTGTGTCATCCTCTAGCAAAATCGCAGCATCACCCAGCTGGCTAAAATCGATGCCACCTTTACGACTAATACCTTGGACCCGTACATAGGCATAGAGCATGTAGGGGGCCGTATTTCCCTGGAGCGCCAGCATTTTGTCAAAACTAAAAATGTAGTCACTGGTACGGTTCTGACTCAGGTCGGCATATTTAACAGAGCCGATGCCGACGGCAGTGGAAACATTGTGAATAAATTCTTCCGAGTCATCACGATTTTCTTCCGTAATCCGATTTCTTAAGTCTTTCTCTGCTCGAATGACAGCTTCATCTAGCAGTGACTTTAGCTTAACAGTCTCGCCAGAGCGGGTTTTGAGTTTTTTGCCATCTTCTCCCTTAACCAGACCAAAAGGTACATGCACTAGCTCGACATTGTCAGGTATCCACTTTGCCCGGTTGGCGACTTGGAAGACCTGGGCAAAGTGGTTGGCCTGACCGGCATCGGTAATATAGATAACTCGCTCTGCTTTCTCGTCGATGGTGCGTTGACGAATAGCGGCAAGGTCTGTTGTGGCATAGTTAAAGCCACCATCAGACTTTCTCACAATTAGGGGCTGTGGGTTACCATCTTTATTGGTAAATCCTTCTAAGAAAACAACTTGAGCGCCCTGGTCTTCTTCGAGTAACCCAAGTGACGTGAGGTCTTTAACAACATCGTCTAGAAGCGGGTTGTAAAAAGATTCTCCCCGCTCTTGAATAGTGATATCGAGACGGTCATAAATCTTTTGAAACTCTTTGCGAGATTGTTCGCAGAGCACCTGCCAGGCGCGTCTAGCATCGTCTTTGCCTGACTGTAGCTCAACGACAGCGTCACGAGACTCGGTCTTAAACGCGTCATCTTCGTCAAATCGTTTTTTTGCCTGTTTATAAAATTCCACCAGGTCACCAATATCCACTGATGATGACTCAGTGATGGCCTCAGGACAGACATCGCGCAGGTGGGTAATCAGCATGCCAAACTGGGTGCCCCAATCGCCTACGTGGTTTAGACGCAGCACATCATGCCCAAGAAACTCTAGGGTGCGGGCGATGCATTCACCAATGATGGTGGAGCGGAGATGACCCACATGCATCTCTTTGGCAATATTGGGGCTAGAAAAATCAACGATGGTGCGCAGGGATGGAGTCGCGGTTGGTACGCCAAGACGCTCGTCTGAGTAAACAACCTTTAGCTGAGTCTGTAAATAGTCGGTTTTGAACTTGAGGTTGATAAAGCCAGGACCAGCGATTTGTGGCGCTTCGCACAGGTCGTCGACGGTGAGATTTTCAACAATTTTGGTTGCGATCGCACGTGGTTTGTCCTTCAGTCGTTTTGCCAGTGACATAGCTACATTGGCCTGATAGTCACCAAACTTAGGATTATTCGTCGGTACCAGTACTGGATCTGTACCCTCTAACTCAGGGCCAAAGGCACTTACCAGGGCCGTTTGTAGGCGATTTTTTAGATCGTCGAGGGTGGATAACATGGACACCAATTTGTAACGTCTTTCATATTGGCCAGGGATGCCGATATCCCTAAAACCTTTGAGTTGCAAAGCCAATGCAATCTGCAAGCAACCTATAGCCTATCAACTCATTTCACATATTGCGCTACATCATCTGCCAGTAGCCAAAAAAAACTGTGACCCAATAACGATTACAACACGTTACTCAGCCAGATTTACTGGAATAGCGTGCAACAGGAATGTACTCCATTGCTGGTGTAATTATGCCTAGGCCAAATGCCTGGTCATTAGCCCCACGACAAGATCTTGTTTAGTTCCCATGATTGTGTTTCCTCGTTATTCCCATCTATTACGCTTAAGCTTAACCGCCCTAACAGCTAGCACCCTGACTATCACCGGTTGGATATCGTTCGCCACTCTTGATATTTGTGGTTCAGCCGCACTTGCCAGCACTAGAGAATTTGGTCAGGATGCTCGCCACGGTCGTAACGGTAGAGCTGGCCGAGACGGCCGCGATGGTTCTAACCAAACAGTTAGAGCCAATGGTGACCCAGCCCGCATCGATCTCTCAGGTACCGATGGTGAGGATGGCAACTATGGTGAAAACGCTGAATGGGTACGCTGCCGACGACAGCCCCGGAATAAGCGCCATAATCTCCAGGCTGCAGATGGTGGTAACGGTGGCCATGGCGGCAACGGCGGTCGTGGCGGTAATGGCGGCACCCTCAGGGTTCACTATGCTGATGTGAGTAACCTGAGACAGATTTTAGTTACCGCAGACGGTGGTCGTGGCGGTCGTGGCGGTCGTGGGGGTGATGGCACCTATGGCTGTGAGTGTGACGACCATCGTTGGACGGTGGAGGTTTGTAACGACGGCACCTGTAAAGAAGAAAACTACAGGTGCTACGACGGCCGCGACGGTGTGGATGGCAGACATGGTGCAGACGGCACCAGCGGCAGTCTGGGTAGGCTGGTGGTGATTAACCAGCTAGAGTCGCTCCCTACAGCCAACCCTAATCAGACCCACACTGTCGCTAGCCTGGCAAATAAAACGGTTTCGCTATCGCGCAATCTCTGGGAAACCCGCAGTGGCGCTACGAGTCTGCTGGCCCCTGGGTCTACGATTGCCAATGAATATGAGGCGTATCTTGGCTCTATTGATCGGCAATTTACCCTCGACTGGCAGGCTCCTCAACCAGCCCAATCATTTACTGAATCAGTTGATTTAACATTGCAGTCCAATGGGCAGGTAGATATTGACTTTCCTGAAGCGTACTGGCTGCTAGGGGAAACCATTGGCGATGAAACTCTAACCACCTACCGGGTAGACGGGATCGTACCTGTCGAAGAGGTGACCCAGCTAGCCATGGGACGTGTGGACGGCCGTAGCCGCACATTTGAAGTCAATGTGGTGGATTTAGCGCAGCAATCGGATGTGCTAGAGACACGGTTTGAAGTGCGATACAGCACCTCAAGAAATGACGGTCGCCGCCGTCGCTATGACGTAGCGTTTGAGGGCCCCATACCAGAAGAGCTAGTACAGCAAGACCACAATCGATTTACCCTGGCTTTAGGTCGACTTCCCATTCGGTCTCAGCTACTCAGCGGTGGCACCCAGGCTGAGGTTGAGCTAAAAATTATTCGCTCCTATGGCAGTAACTCGGCTGAGCAAACCGTGACCTGGCAAGGCCAAATTTAGTGAGAGAAACCCTCTGCCTATGTGAGTGAAACATGATTACGTAAGGGCGTACTGCTGTGCGCCCAATGCAGGATATTCGCTATTAACCTGCACTTTGAAGGACGTATCGCTACAACTCACTTATAGCAAGCGCATGACCTGCTAACCAACCTGTTGTCCAAGCGCTTTGAAAGTTAAAGCCTCCTGTAATTCCATCAATGTCCAAAATCTCTCCTGCAAAGAAGAGTCCTGGGCATAATCGGCTGGCCATTGTCTTAAAATCGATCTCTTTTAGACGAATACCGCCGCAGGTAACAAACTCATCTTTAAAGACGCCTTTGCCCTGCACTGAGTATTCGCCCTGACAGAGTTCCTGAGTGAGTTTGTTGATCGCCTTGTTAGATAGCGTAGTCCACTGGGTTTGTGGGTCGATTTGAGCGCGTTGCACAAAGTAAGCCCATAGACGTTTGGGGGCGACCGTAGGATTGTAGTTTGCGATCGCACGTTTCCCGCCCTCTGCTCTAGCGGTTTGCAACAGGGCTCTCACCTGGTCTTGACTTAGCTGCGGTAACCAGTTGACTAATAGACCGCCCCGGTAGCCCTGGTCGTGTAGCCCCCGTGCCCCCCATGCCGACAGTTTTAGAATTGCCGGGCCGCTTAGCCCCCAGTGGGTCACCAGTACAGGTCCTGTTTGAATGAGCGGCTTTTTCTCACCGAGTAGTTTGAGCTTCACCTCAACCGGGTTCATCGATAGCCCGCTGCGCTGTCGAAGCGCCCCATCCTTAACGGTGAAGGTAAATAAAGAAGGAACTGGCGGCTCAATAGTATGGCCTAGATGTTTAGCAATGCGATGTCCCTGGGGACTGCTGCCGGTTGCAAGCAGAATGCGATCGCACTGCACATCACCATCCTTTAGCCCGACGATAAATCCTGGCTCTTTAGATGTGACCTGCTTGACTGGCGACCGTGTTTTGATGCTTACCCCCGCCTTTAGGGCCGTTTTCATTAGACAGTCCACGATGGTGGCGGAATCATCGGTAGTCGGAAACATGCGCCCGTCGGCCTCGGTTTTTAGCTTGACCCCTCGCTGCTGATACCAGGCGATCGTGTCCTGGGGCTGAAATCGCGAAAAAGCCCCCCGCAGTGCTTTGCCACCGCGCGGATAGTTTTGCACCAGCTGAGCTGGGTCAAAGCAATGGTGAGTTACATTACAACGCCCACCACCAGAGATACGTACCTTAGCCAGGCATTCAGGTCCAGCTTCGTAGAGGGTGACCTGAGTCTGGGGTGTAGCCGCTGCGATCGCACCAAAAAACCCTGCTGCACCTCCACCAATGACGGCTATTCGCTTGCGATCGCTCATTACTGCGGCTCTCATTTAGAAGGGTGGATAATGTCCACCTTGAAGGGTGGATAGTGCCCACCTTAACGACCTCAAACAGACGACGGGCTCATCAAATTAATTCTCATTCATAAGAAAATTTATTTTTTGTACTTTTATTAGCTTATATTAATGAATGTGAAGGCATCTCAGATTTCTTAAGTAGAAGTCAGGATGCTAAATAGTGATGATTGCCTTGGCTGTCTGGGACTTTAAGCGTTTTGGGCAGCCAGTTTCTTTTCTGAGCTATCGTTAAAAAAGTTTTTAATTGTTTCGAAACTTAACAGAGACACTATGGCAAGCAGAGATCAAATCCGTAAACATCTTTCCATTAGCTCCTCAGTCAGTCTAAGTGTTTCCAAGCCTAGCAATGGTGAAGAGACCAAAAAAACTCGTGTGATGGAGCATGTGCAGATTAGCAAAGGCTCTAAGGAGTAAGGCTCAAAAACTGGGTTAATCGTGTGTGTCTTTGTGGCAATGGCGAAGACATACGTTCCTTTTCATAGGGTGGCCAGTTAACCCATTCCACTATTTAGGACAGATATACTGGCCAGAGTGAGCTAGAGTTGCCCCTACAGGCTTGCTCTCATCTTTGATGTTCTATGGCTAATCCCCTGTCGCCAGACAACTACCGCCGGTTTCTGCAATCCCTGAAAGATCGCATCCGTTCAGCCCAGGTAAAAGCAGCCCTAGCGGTCAATCAAGAATTAATTCTGCTCTACTGGCAGATTGGGCGCGAAATCTTAGACCGTCAGCAGCAAGAAGGCTGGGGTACCAAAGTTATTGACCGGTTAGCCAAAGACCTGAAGCATGACTTTCCAGAAATGACTGGCTTTTCGGCTCGCAACCTTAAATATATGCGCGCCTTCGCCGATGCCTACCCTAATGCTCAGCTGGTGCAGCAGGTATTTTCACAAATCCCGTGGGGGCATAATGTGCGGCTGCTGGATGCCCTTAAAAATCCAGAGGAGCGCCTGTGGTATGCCCGCCAGACCATTGAGCATGGCTGGAGCCGCAACGTGCTGCTTATGCAAATCGATCAGGGGCTACACCATCAAAAAAGTGCTGCAATTACAAATTTTGAACGGACGCTGCCGCCGGACCAGTCAGATTTAGCTAAAAACCTGCTCAAAGATCCCTACAATTTTGACTTTCTTACCCTGGCAGCCGATGCCCAAGAGCGAGATCTTGAGCAGTCATTGCTATGCCATATCCGAGATTTTTTACTAGAGCTAGGGGTGGGGTTTGCCTTTGTGGGTAGTCAGCACCCGATTCAGGTGGGCAATAAGGAATACGCCATTGACCTGCTGTTTTATCATCTAAAGCTGCGCTGCTTTGTCGTGATTGATCTTAAGCTCGGTGAGTTTGAACCCGAGTTTTCCGGCAAGATGAATTTCCTTGTGTCTGCGGTCGACGATTTGCTGCGTCATGCCGACGACCAACCCACCATTGGCATGATTTTATGCAAGTCCAACGATGCCACGGTGGCAGAGTACTCTTTGCGCGATGTGAATAAACCCATCGGTGTCGCGACTCATCAACTAGGGCGAGAATTACCAGCAGATTTACAAGGGACGTTACCCACCGTAGAGGAGCTAGAGCAGCAGTTAGAAACTGCTCGGCTGAGTCCCAACGCAGGATGATGCTGATTGAGTTTGGCTCGTCCCTTGAGGTTTAACACCCCAGACGATGTCACAGGTCATACCAACTTTCAAAAGTATGCCTACAGTTCAAAAATCTCTATCCCCGCCTGTGTCAAGGTTCTATAACTCAAAACTAAGATCTGGTATCAGACTGTGTTGCTTTGTATTGCTTAGGAACTACATATAAAAAGAGATACCACCACACTAAAATCACCAGTGCAGCAGGCGTTGTAATCCACCAGCGATGCAGCCAGACCCAGCTTATGGTCGGCACTGTCAAACCTGTCAAAACGATAGACCACGGCTGACACCACCAAGGTTTAAGCTCCCAGAGGGATTTTTCAGATGGCTGCATATCTCAAATTCCTCAAGCTAGCCCTAAAAAAAAAAGCGGTTGAAACAGCGACTGCTGTCTCGCCCGCTCCTTGTTAACCCACCCCAGGAGCTGCCCGCAAAGACAGCCCCGGTTCTAAAATTGCTAGCATCGACAGATACCAGCAAAACCTAAGGAGTTCATAAACAGCTGCCCAGACTCGAAACGTAGTGCTTGGCACCGCTGCTATCACGCTACCGAATGAAACACCTACATATTCAATGTTTCAAACTTGGTAGATACGTGTTGAACTATCAACTTGAGTTAAGAATCCCATGGGAATATGACAAATAGGTGTAATTACTTATTTTCTTTATAATTGCTTCAGAATTGTTGCCGTTGATACGATTTCGGCTGCAGTCTTCTTATGATTGGCTCTATTTTGAGGGCCGACCAGGGTTGGCATCGTCGTTTCTTTGAGTTGCGCTATTGATGACTGATTTAGACAGCGCCTATACCGTTAGTAATTTAGATTTTTATCGTCAGTACCACGGTCAGCAGCTTTATTACCGTTGGGAAGGCATGGTCTGGTGGCGGCTATCGCCTGAGGCTCCTTTAGAAAAGCTGTTTGCGATCGCAGGCATGAATGCTACTAAAGTGTTTCTACGTTCTGGCGAAAACGGGGAGTATGGCCATCGCATCAACCGCGAGTTGGGCCTCTACTGCGATCTAGAAACAGGCGATGTACTCACCCAGTGGCAGCCGTTTCCCCATCGTCCACCAGTACCTGTGGTACCCATTGCAAACCGAGTTGTCCAGGGAGATGTCAGCCCTAAAACGACCACGATTCCGGCGAGCAGCCCCCACCTCAAGAAAATTCAGGAAATTCCCCTCACATATCCCCATCCTTTGGCCGATGATCCTAAATACCGCGATCACTGCCCAGGCCCAACATTTCAGGGCACAGAATATTTCACCACCTATGCCGCCCGCCCTGGAGTAACCGAGCCCATACCTCTCTGGGCTCGTGACTGCCCATGGTTGCCGTGGATGAAGATGGGCTATGAGCACCCTGCGCGCTTGCGGTTTGAAACCACTATTCAACGGGTAGATACGTTTGCAGAACTCAACCCAAAGCTAATTGAGGTCATTCGTCAGCGTGTTCCTATCTATGAGCACACACCAGATGCCACTGACGAACCTAATGTCACCAGCACAACCTATTTCAAAAAGTATTTTGATGCCTACCAATCAGGCGCAGAGTTTCCAATTAAGGAGACTGAATAGTCGTAAATAGTTAATGAGAGTAGTGTCGAAAATTCAACGAATAATGTTGTTTGTATAGCCGTGAGAGATGAATAATCAACTCACATGTGTAAACACTGATTGAGTAACGCTACCTAAGGCAAGTAACTGAAGAACCTGCTGAAACTAAACAAGACTTTTCAGAGTTGTTTATGTCATAAGGCGAACCTGCTGTAAACAGATTGCTTTGATACGAGCAAGAGCTATGTCAGTAATCTGTTTGAGAGCTATGTCCAAGCTGTCAAACAATCCTGCCGAGCTACTATTAAACTTCTCTTTACCTAAATTACGAGCTTTTCAGCTCGTGTTCTGCCCATATCCCTACAATGCTCTAATATTTCCATCTTTGATACAAACTTTAACGTTTTAATTTATCAATGTTTTTGCTGTCAATCAGTGAGATAAATCTATGAAATATTGCAGCTCATGATGTCGCTAGTAGTAATGTAGCTATCTAGAATTGGACCGCTCAATTTTGGAATGCACCGATGCATGACCGAAACAGCTGATGGTTAGCTAATGACTAACCCGCTGCCAAAAAAACGCAAACTGAATCCTGTTCAACCTCAATCGTACTGGGTGGTGCTGAGCTAATCGGTCCGGTCTGATACCTAGGTGCAGGATGGTTGCTCATGAACTATGATTGACCAAGAGAATAAAGATCGGTTGGTAATTTTTGTTTCTAGTGTTAACGAGCTTGCTCGTTTTTCATTGACATTTCCCTTCTCGAAACTTACCTCTACGTATCCTCTCAGTTTAAGTTTTGGAGAAATCTATGTCAGTTTACGTAGGCAATCTATCCTATGACGTTACAGACGAAGACCTAACAGCTGTATTCGCAGAATATGGAACAGTCAAGAGAGTTCAACTCCCCACTGATCGCGAAACTGGTCGCATGCGCGGCTTCGGTTTTGTAGAAATGAGTGCAGAGTCTGAAGAGACCGCTGCTATTGAAGCACTAGACGGTGCAGAGTGGATGGGACGTAACCTAAAGGTCAATAAAGCCAGACCTCGTCAAGATCGCAGCGGCGGCGGCGGCGGTGGCGGTCGTAAAAGCTGGTAACAATTTTTACCATAGCTACTGATGTTGACGTTCAGTCATTGTTGGTTATTTGGTTATAAAGTTTCAGTCTAGTTAAAGGGGTTCAGGGAAAAGTCTCTGAACCCCTTTTGTTATGAATAGTGAGACTTAATTGTCTTAAAATTATGCAGATCGATGCTCTCTCTGCCTTGTCTTTCTTGAACATCTATTGATTGGTCTTAGTCTATTCGTAATTTCGCCTATATCGATTTACAGCTGCTTCGATTCGCTATGCATGTTCAGTGTTCAGCGTATTTCTGGCAAAGTCTACAACGCGTCTGTAATCCTCCATCGTGGCTGGGAAATTGCCAAGTGCAGCATTAGCAATGGCTCGTTCTGCATAGGCTTCCTCGTAGTCAGGGTTCAGGTTGATAGCCTCGTCAAATGCTTGTATAGCCTCCTCATATTGCTCTGACTGCTGTAGTTCATAACCTCTATCAAAAAAAGCTTGAGCCTGCTGCTCCCTGGCTTGTGTAGTTGAGTGACCACACAAATCATCAAGACTTCTGAATTCTCCAGAGGGAGAAACCATATAACAACCTTGATGCTCTTGAGCCAACCCTATTGATTGTATGGAAAACCAGGCTGTGGAAGTTAATAGGCATAAACGAACAGCTGTATGAATTAATGTAGAGCGCAAAATCAGATGTGTAGCCATTCCCTTACGCTAACTGGAATGTATATTTTATTCTAGATGTTCTTTAAGTTCTAAGTTATTAAGAGAGAATCATATTCTTTCCTCTCATTAAAAAGCCTCCGCCATTAATTACGACAGAGGCTTTTAGGATATGTCTGGAGAAAATCTGGTCAGAAAAGGGTGCCCTGGGAATGAAGCATTTCACAGATTAACGGAGTCTGCACCGGGCACCCAAGCTTGGGTACCGCAACAGTTCAGTAATCTGTTAGCGGACGGACTGAGTACGAGCATCCAAGGCATCTAAGCGTGCTTCCTGGATGTTGTCGATAGCTTTAGTGCGAGCGTCCAGCGCTTCCAAACGAGTGGCCTGAATATCCTCAACTGCCTTAGTTTGGTTGTTGAGGTGCTCAAGGCGTAGCTTGTGGACGCTGTTCTTAGTACGAGCATCCAAGGCATCTAGACGAGTCTCTTGGATGTTGTCAACCGCTTTAGTTTGGTTGTTGAGGTGTTCCAGACGTAGCTTGTGAACGTTGTTCTTAGTACGAGCATCCAATGCATCTAGGCGAGTCTCTTGAATGTTATCGATCGCCTTAGTGCGAGCATCCAGAGCGTCTAAACGAGTAGCTTGGATATCTTCGATGGCCTTGGTTTGATTGTTGAGATGCTCAAGGCGTAGTTTGTGGACCGAGTTCTTGGTGCGAGCGTCAAGCTCTTCTAGTCGAGCGGCTTGAATGTTGAAGCTAGTGGGCTCAACGGCGGAAGCAACGGGAGCAATGGCAGCAGAGGCAACAAGAACAGTTAAAGCGGAAAGAAGTGTGCGTTTCATGGTTAAAGCTCCTTGACCGAATCAGTGATTGACTTCATTGATTACAAGAATGCCGGGAGTAGCTGAGTACTATCTGACTGATACCTGAACTTTGCTTAAAGGGTTTCTGAATTTAGCTGAGTAAGTTTGGTGATGGGTGTCACAGAGATGGTTAGGAGTGTGACAGTGGCCAGCTGCCATTTATGACTCGCTTAAGAATTACTGCTCTTCTTTATCTGTCCGGGCCGTAAAATACTAAAACCCAAGCGTTAAGTCTGGAGGATAAGGGGTGTCTGAAGTGCGGGAAGTTGAACGTTCCGCCGAGTGGTCGTGGCCATGGTGGCCGCTGGTGCCGCTATACCCTTATGGTCAGCGACGTACGCTGCGACGTGAGGTGATCGCTGATCAGGTTTGGACCTTTGATCAAATGCAGGGCATTTTTTATGTCGTAGTGCCTATCCGTATGACGGTGATTCGTCTGGCGGCAGGGGGTCTGCTGGTCTATGCTCCCGTTGCTCCTACACCTGAATGTGTTCGTCTCGTGAATGAGTTGGTGGCTGAGCATGGTGATGTGAAGTACATCATTTTGCCGACGGTTACTGGGTTAGAACATAAGGTGTTTGTCGGGCCGTTTGCTCGTAAGTTTCCCTCGGCACAGGTTTATGTGGCTCGCTATCAGTGGAGCTTTCCAGTAAACTTGCCCCTTGCCTGGCTAGGCTTTCCCCCCGGACGCACCCATTGGTTACCTGAAAATTCTGAAGATGCTCCATTTGGAGATGAGTTTGATTATAAAATCTTAGGTCCAGTAAACTTGGGTATTGGTCCGTTTTCAGAAGTGGCGTTGTTCCATCGAGCGTCTAAAACACTTTTGGTGACCGATTCGGTGGTGTCTATTCCAGCTGATCCGCCGCCGATTGTGCAGCTAGATAGCTATCCATTGCTGTTTCATGCGAAAGACGGTGCTGCCGATGACCCGGCAGATACGGCGGAAAATCGTCGTAAGGGCTGGCAGCGTATTGCATTGTTTGCGTTTTATTTTCGTCCTGATGCGCTTAAGGACCCTGACTGGGGCCATATTTTAAAATCGACGAAGACGGCATCGGATCGATCTAAGCGCGCCTATTTTGGGCTATATCCTTTTGATTGGGAACCTCGCTGGCAGCGGTCGTTTGCACGATTGTCTGATAATGGCCGGTTGGTTGTGGCTCCGGTGCTGCAGTCGCTAATTTTTAATCGTGGTCCTAAGGTTGTTTTGAGCTGGGCCGATCAGATTGCTGAGCTGCCTTTTGAGCGGATTATTCCGTGTCATTTAGCTGCGCCTATTAAGGCAGATGGTGAGACTTTTAGAGCCGCTTTTTCGTTTTTGGTTCGAGAAAATACCTCGGGTCGTGGTGGCCACTTGCCAGAGGAAGACTTTGGTTTGCTTAATCGTATTAGTCGACAGCTAGAGCGATTGCGTCTGACGCCACCGCCTGGGCCTTAGACACTGCCAGACGCCCGGTTTTTAGAATGATAGGCTCATTGCGTAGTGATTAACCCTAAAAACCGGGCGTCTAGACAGGCGATATCAAGGCGTCTGGGCCTGACGGAAGAGTAAGGCTGTGTAAATCTGCCAGGCGGTGTCCCAATCGCTAGGTTTATGGCGATTTAAGTCTAAATGAACTGGCAGGTAGGGCAGTAATGGCATCATTTCCAATGCGCCCTGACCAAAATTGGTAAAGTCCTCTAGCGGTGGGCAGTCTGTCTTTTGAGTAATGGTTTGCATCAGCCCGTTCCATCGGATGCGAGTCGAGGTGAGGTTGGTCTGGTTGGGGATGAGGGTAACGCTATTGCGAAATTCATAGGTGCGATCGCAAATCCGCAAAATTATCTTGCGGCCATGCACATGTAAGTCAAGCACCTGAGCGTAGTCTTGCACCAGTTCCTTACTCTTGGTCTTACCCCAGGGGCCTTTATCGTTGACCTGTTCAAATACCGGCAGCTGTGCCCGCACAATTTGGGTCACCTCAGACCAATCAAACTGGAGTGAGCCCATCTGGCCTGCGGGGCTCTGGCAGACAATAGCAGGGGTGGGTGCGATCGCACGAAAATGCTTGACCTGAAACACCTCAACCGTTTTCAAATCATCAATGGTCGACCACATGGCAGGCACTCCTGCTGCCTGTAGCGCCTCCCCGTAATATTGCATTTCACCAATTGGGCCTGTACGCTGCAGTCTGAGACCTCGCTTTGGTAGCTGCAGACGAGCCATGTAAGGGTCAATTCTAAGCACATTGGCCAAACCAACGGCAGCCTGCTGCGCATCCTCTGGAGGTGTAATTATCAGAATGCCGGGCTCACCACTACCGAGGACAGCTTTGGCCTCATCCAGCGCTTCCTGACGATTTGCCTCCCGTGCCTGCTGTACTCGCTTAAGCCCGGCTCTGGCCTGACCCATCAGCTTTGGATTATTCACCCGTTTTAGAAACGTCAGATAGGTTTTCTCAGCTGCATCCCACTGCAGCGTCCCTTCTTGCAATCGGCCAATCGACAGCAGCATAAACGGATCTTTAGGAGCCGTCTTACGCCATTGTTTAATGAGCTGAGTCGCCCGGCGATAATCTTGAGCGTCCAGGGCTTCAGTGACAAGTTGATGCATAGGATGGCGAATGCGACGGCAAATGGCCAAATTTTCCCCATTGTAATCATCGACAGGCCCAGGAGCATCCCCCATGGCTATCTGATATGAAGATGCTTGACATCTGCTTCACAACCAACTGACCAAAACCCGCGTCTACAATAGGGCAAGGTATATTGCAAGGTCCCATGCGCACACCATCATTTATAGTTCAGCTACTGACAACCAGCCTGATGGGTGTCGTGATTGGTCTAGGCTGGGGCTGGGGTAAACAAGCATCCACTCAAGAAACATCGATTCAAGACACATCCACTCCAGAGCAGCCTGCGTCCCCTACTCCAGAGCAGCCTGTACCCTCTGCAGTGCCAGCCGAGTTTTTAGTAGTAGCGGGTGGTGGGGCCCCCTACTATAACGAAATTGCCCTCGAAAAAAATGTACGCTACTTCCAGCGCGTGCTAGATGCCTTAAGCATAAATCTCAGCAGTACGCGCCAGTATTTTGCCAACGGTAACGATGGCCAGCCAACAGTTCGGTACATCAACCGAGTGGGTCAAGAACAATTTAAACCTCCAGAAATTGCAAACTTAGATGGTCCTGCCACTGTTGATAACGCTCAAGCGTGGTTTGAAGACCTAGCCCAAAAACCATCTCCGTGCCCGGCATTTTTCTATTTCACAGGGCATGGAGCCTATAACAATGAGAATCCCGACAACAATGCGATGATTCTTTGGGAAGAAAAGCTGGTCTCGGTACAACAACTCTCTAGCTGGCTCGATCAGTTACCGCCCGATCAACCCTTTGTAACCATGATGGCCCAATGTTTTTCGGGGTCTTTTGCGAATCTCATCTATGAACAGGGCAATCCTGATAACCCTGTGGCGCTGCAAACCCGCTGTGGTTTTTTTGCCACCGTTGCTGAGCGCCCTTCGGTGGGTTGTACACCCGCTGTGAATGAAGCTGACTACCGGGATTACAGCTCTAGTTTTTTTGCTGGTCTAAGCGGTGTTGATCGCATCGGTAATGCTGTTGCGTCTGCTGATTACGATACTGACGGCACGGTGTCCTATGCTGAAGCCCATGCCTTTGCCAAAGTGGATGGAGAAACCACCGACTGGCCAGTATCTACGGCAGAGGTTTGGTTGCAAAAACAAGCTAGTGAAGAGAAAATTGCCGAGATTTTTGCCCAGCCCATGGGGGACTGGATTGCTGCGGCTCAACCACAGCGACAGTACGTTATTCGCGCTCTAAGTGAAAAGCTCGGGCTAGATTTAACTCAATCTTATGCAGCGCAAATGCCCCCCACAGACTTTGAATCGATCGTTGGTGCCTATTGGGTTCGCTTGGGGATGGAGTTAATCAATATTGCGATGATTCAAGAGATTAATCAAACAGACAGTGTTGAAACTAAGGCTGTTTTAGACAGACTACTTAACTGTGAAAACGGCAGCTTTCCAAAAGCCGAAGCTACAGCGATGCTGCCTCAAACGCGCGCCAATCCCGACTGAGATTCAACGCTTGTCTATAAAGTTGTTTTTAATGTTCCACCATATTTTGTTGGAATCTGACTCTTATAGGAGAGTCCTTTAATATCGCTGTAGAGCTTGATGTACTCTAGAGCCGAATTCTCCCAGCTAAAGTTTTCTGCCATGGCTCGCTGCTGTAGCTTTTGCCAGAAAGGTTTGTATTGAAAGCCTTCCCAGGCACGCACCATGCAGGTAAACAAATCTAATGGCTCATAGCGATCAAAGCAATAGCCGGTGCCAGTGCCATTAACAGGATCATGATGGCTGACAGTATCCACCAACCCCCCTGTACGCCGCACAATTGGCACACAGCCATAGCGCATGGCAATCATTTGGCTAATACCACAGGGTTCAAACCGTGAAGGCATCAAGAATGCATCGGCACCAGCGTAGATCTTTTGGGCGAGCTGGCTGCTGTACATCAGGTAGACCGAGACACGACCCGGAAACCGATTAGATAACTCCCACAGCTGAGTTTCATAGTGACGGTTGCCAGAGCCTAGCAACACTAACTGAGCATCGGTGTAGGCCAAAAACCGATCCATTGTTTGCAAGATCAAGTCGATGCCTTTTTGCTCCACCAGACGGCTTACTAAGCCAATGAGAAATCGGTTTTCGTCAACTTCTAACCCCATTTCTTCTTGAAGGGCTTTTTTGTTAACGGCGCGCTTATCTAGAGTGTCAGCTGTGTAGGTCTGTTTGATCTGCTCGTCCGTTGCAGGATTAAACGTATCAAGGTCAATCCCGTTGACAATGCCGCTCAGTTTTTCACTGATATAAGACAGCAGTCCTTCTAATTTTTCGCCATATTCTTTAGTCTGGATCTGCTTGGCATAGGTGGGTGACACCGCATTGACCCTATCGGCATACAGTAGAGCCGCAGCCATGGTGCTATCGCCCTGCATATACCACGGGCACCAGGTGATTTTGTCTAACTTCCAGCGCCAGGGGCCTTGGTAGGCCAGGTTGTGAATCGTAAAGACGGTCGAAATCTCGGGCGACTGGTGCATCCATACCGGAAGCATGCCCGTATGCCAGTCATGGCAGTGCAGCAGATCGGGTTTCCAATGGTTCCAGCAAAACTCGGCAGCACCGTTGGCAAAGAAGGTAAATCGCCAGTCTTCGTCTTGGGTGCCATAGATGTCGTTATTGTCAAAAGCGGGATGGCCAAACAGATATAGAGGAACGTCTGACTTTGGCAGGGTTGTTTCATACACTGCAAATGTATTAAACATGGCGTAGCCCCACCAGACTGGCTCATCAGGAATGTCTATTTTGTCTCCCAACAAGCCGTAGTAAGGCATAAAGACACGCACGTCGTGTCCCATGGCTCGCAGTGTTTTAGGCAAGGTGCCGACCACGTCCCCCATGCCGCCGACTTTTGCTAAGGGTGCGGCCTCTGCTGCCACAAATAAAATTCGCATTGTGTCTCTGTTGCCCCGCTGAAAAACCCATGTGCCACGGGATCAAGTCTAGAGGTGGATTGGCTTTGTGCATAGTGCTTAAGCCTACGGAAAAATGAAGGGGCGCTCCATGGAGCGCCCCTTCATTTTTCCAAAAATTAGATTAAACCCGTTCCCAACTAACGGTTTTCGGCACTAATCGCGTCCAAAATCTCCTGGGCTCCAGCGTCTTTGGCACGCTTAGCCAAGGTTGTGCCCATCTCATCTGCTGTTTCTACCGGTCCTGAAATGGTGTCCTTTACTAATGTTTGACCATCTAGACTGGCCACGATACCGGTCAATGTCAGAGTATTACTCTCAATGATCGTATTCACACCAATGGGAACCTGACAGCCACCTTCCAACTCCCGTAGAAAGGCACGTTCTGCATAGCAACGCTGAGCTGTGGGCTGATGTTCTAAAGTCTTAATCACTGTAAGAATGTCGTCATCGCCGCTGCGGCACTCAATGCCAAGGGCACCTTGACCAACGGCATGGAGTGAAATATTGGCAGGCAGCACCTGCTGAATTCGCTCTGCCATGTCTAATCGCTTAAGACCTGCCACTGCCAGAATGATGCCGTCATACTGACCTTCGTCGAGCTTACGCAGGCGGGTGTTGAGATTGCCGCGAATATCTTTGAACTGAAAAGACGGAAAGTGATGACGCAGTTGGGCCAGACGCCGCAATGAGGAGGTGCCAATGATGGCTCCCTCAGGTAGCTGCTCTAGGGTCTTACCCGCGTATTTTTCATGCACCACAAGGGCATCGGCTGGGTCTTCTCGCTCGGTGACGCAGCCCAGCATCAGACCCTCTGGCAGACGAGTGGGTAAATCTTTAAGGGAGTGAACGGCAAAGTCGACAGTGCCATTTAGCATGTCGTCCTCTAATTCTTGGGTAAAGAGGCCCTTGTCGCCAATTTTAGACAGGGAAACATCTAGAATTTTGTCCCCTTGGGTTTCCATCGTTTTAACTTCAAAGTTAATCTCAGGAAAGCGTTTTTGTAGCTCACCCTGCACCCAGTGGGTTTGCACCAGGGCAAGCTGACTTTTACGAGAACCAATCCGAATAGTGCGGGTTGCTACATTTGAGGACATAGGTAACAGATTTGTTATGGTTAGACAGCCAGCCCTCGCTGGCTAAAAGAGGCGCTGCTGCTGTTGTATGGAATCTCTCTATCTGATTGACATGCTCGGGGGCAATGCCTTTTCAATTGAGCCTTTCCGAGGAATAGCAGCGTCAAAAAAATACACAGGATCTTAAGATTACAGTACAGACGACCGCTCACGGTCGCAAAGCAGCGGGAGTACGAAGTTCTGTAAATGAGTGTTTATTTTGGTTTACGAAAGCGGCTGTGGTTTGAGGGTTTAGGTAGGCGGTTAGCGGGGGGCCTAGTGGCTTTGGTGCTAATGTCGCTACCGGCCTATAGCCAGCGGCTAGATCCAGTACTGCTGGATGCTTTTTTAACCAATCCGTTAGAGGCAGAGCCTCGCGACCCGCTACTACCCACCACGGTGGTGGATCGTCCCCTCAGTCCGCTGGAACTCTATACACTAGAGCTGGCACTGTTTGAGATGGATGCCCAAGCTCGGGAATTGTTGCTGGCCAATCAGCCCGATGCGGCATTTGAGCTGTGGATGCGGGAGGTGCAGCTGCGGCGTGTATTTGGCTTAGAAGCTGAGCTAGAGGCTCTGAGCCGGATTGGTCAGCAGGCGTGGAACGCTCAGCGATCGCAAGAGGTGCGGCTACTGTCGGTGCGACTAGAGCGCATTTGGGAAGCAGAAAAGGCAACAGCATCTCTAGACCGGGTGGAGACGATTGCCGCGATTGCTCAGGTATTGCGGATGCGGGATATCTCAACCGAACTTTATCGGCAGCTAGTTGAGATGACGGCGGCTGATCTAGCTGTGCAGCAAAGTTGGGTCGTGGTTTTGGCCGGACACTACCTGCAGTGGTTTGACTTTGATAATGCCGCTCAGCTGTTCACCCAGCTGGCAGACAGTGCAAAAACTGACGGTAATACGCTAGAGCACACCCAGTACCTGACAGATTTAATCTATAGCTATCAACAAGCCAAAGACTATGGCCAGGCGATACCGGCCCAGGCTGAGCTGCTAAGACTCTATAGAACCACCGGGCAGAATGATCGGGAGCCTCCTCTTGAAATTGATATGGCCCGCAATTTTCGGACTATTGAGAGGTATCCTCAGGCGCTTGAATATTACAACTTGGCCTATGTTACGGCCCAGAGTTTGCAGCTCTATGGCCATGTAAGCACTGTGCTCAAAGATCTCGGCAATTTATATGCTGAGCAGGGTCTGACCAATGAAGCCCTGACCATGTATAACCTGCTGGTGCGAGCCGAGCAGCAAGCCTATAACCAGCACGGAATTTTAGAGGCTTATGATCGCTTGGGGCAGCTATATCTGAGCATTGACGATACTGAAAACGCTCTGATTGCATTTCGTGCCGGGCTGGCTTTTTCTGAGTCTCTTAACTATCGTGAGGACTATTTTAGTGGGGAGGTGGCCAGGCTTAGCTCAGAGGACCCGCCAGAGGTGGTCGATGACCCTGAGACAGAACCCAGCCTAGGCGACTCGTTGCGCGAAGACCTCAGGGATAACCCACCGTTTGATGTGGAGCCTGTAGAAATTAAGCCGACAGAGCCAACAGATTTAGCGCCTGAGGCAGAACCTGAGACTACGCCTGAAGCGTTGCCCGAGGTGGAAATTATCACCGATGACGCTGACGACGCAGCCCCTGAAGCGGCCCCCGAGAACCAAGAGACTAATTAAAGCAGTAGCTTTAAGCCGATAACGCCCAGCAACACTAGAACAGCCTGGCGAAAGCTGTTGGCGTCTATATATTTAGATAGCCAGATGCCTGACCCTAGGCCAGCGACAAAAAATGGGGTGGCGTAGCCGACTTGGGTTAGCAGGTCGTCGTTAAAGTCCCCTTGCCAAAGATGGGTTGCGATCGCAGCAAATGACAGTACACAAAAAACACCTGGCAGATTCCCCTTAAATTCTTGGGGACTCCACTGGTTGCAGTTACCGTAGATGACAATAGGCGGACCACCAATATTAAATGCGCCAGTCAAAACCCCTGACGCGGCCCCAAAGGCATAAGCCCAGGAACGCCCAGTAAGTTCAGGCAGCGACAGCTGTAGCCACGAGTACCCCACATAGGCTAAGACCATCACCCCCAGCATTTGTAGTGCCAAGTGTTCTGGCACGTAGTGCAAACCGATCACACCGATGGGAATGGTCATGAGAGCTGCCGCTGCCAGATGAACAATACGCGACCATTCAAAACTATCCCGGTAGTACCACCAAAGAGCGATATTGCTCATCATCCCTACCGCGATAACCAGGGTTACCGCTAGCTGCAGGTCCATAAAAAATGGCAGTAATGAGACTGCCACTAGCGCAAAACCAAATCCTGTCAGGCTCTGTACCAATGAGGCCAGACCTACAATCAGCCCAATCCATAAGGTATCGGCCATATTGACGTCAAGGATGTCCATGGGGCCTCGCCACAATTACGTACTAAGTAAATATTACCGACTATTAAGAAAAGTGTCTTACACAAATGCTGACTTTTGGGTTCAATGCAAGGAATTTTGGGCACTACGGCAGAATAACCAGCCTGACAGCACAGATACATTTGTTAATATTTTTTAGCGATCTCTGGTGATGTCAACTGTGGTGCAAAGCTATAGTTACTGGGGTCAACCACAGATGGTTGAATATACAACTAGCAGTTTGTGAGCTAGCTATGACGTCAGCCTACGGTACTCCCAAAGAAATCGCGCGTCAGATGACCAGTGACTGTATTGCGATGCGGTTGCGACAGATTAATCGCATGGTGACTCGTCTGTATGACGAAGCGCTTCGTCCTTTAGGGTTCACCGTCAATCAGCTCAATATTTTAGCCACCATTGTTACCCGAGGCCCCATCACACCAGGTCAGCTGGGGCAAATGCTGGGCATGGAAAAATCCACCGTGAGTCGCACGATTGAGCGTATGTACAAACACGGTTGGATCGATATTGGACCTGGCAAAGATAAACGCAGTCAGTCCCTTAAAGCCACACCTAAGGGGCGGCAGCTATTGATTACGGCGGCCCCCATATGGCATGAGCTGCAGGCCAACGTGCTCGACTCAACCGCTGAGAATGCAGGGCTTCTGGCTGCCTTTGGCATTGGCACCCAAGTCCCAGAGCCTGATACCGATGATTTTTACATCGATGAGTTTGCTGCAGATTTTTATTCTTAATTTTGTCGGGGCTAACCTTCTTTGACGAGCGCCATGGCCTTTTGCTGCATCATCTTAAAGATGTTGTAAAAGCCATTGGCACGTGACGGTGTGAGGCTCACGTCAAGCTGAGTGTCTTTAATAAAATCGGGCTCTAAGTCCACAATGGTCTGAGGTGATAACCCCTTAAGACCTTCAATCAGTAAAGCCACTAACCCTTTAGTAATTTGGGCATCCGAATCACCCTGGAAGCTGACATTGCCATCTTCATCTGCGATCGCAATGACATACACCTGAGACACGCACCCTTTAACCTTGTTTTCTGTTGTCTTGGCATCTTCAGGGAAATCCTCCAAACGCTTGGCGTACCATAAAAGCTGTTCGTAGCGGCGGCGTGGATCTTGAATCCGCTGAAAACGTTTAACAATTTTGTCTAGGGCGGGTGGACGAGCGGAATTAACAGACATCTAATAAATGCAATCTCGTTGGCATTACTAATGTCTTTAGTGTAAACCGCTCTAGTCTTGATCGAAGGATAAGGCCTAAACAAACTGGCTCAGTCGCCGTTCTCCTTATTGATCATGAACCTGTTGGCAACGGTCTCAGGCTGCAGTGCCGATAAAATCACATGGTCCGAGTCGGTTACGATCACAGCACGAGTCCGTCTACCGTAGGTGGCGTCGACGAGCTGGCCAGTATCACGAGCATCACCAATCAGGCGCTTGATGGGTGCAGATTCGGGGCTGACAATAGCGACTACCCGATTAGCAGATACGATATTGCCAAAGCCAATGTTGATAAGCTTAATATCCATAGGTTTGCAAGCGATGGTCTGAAGCATAGGCTCAAGAAAATTGCAACCGCTAATAGCCGTAGCGGCGCGACCTATAAGTGTGTAAATTGTCTAAATCCTAGTACCGAAATGTTAACGAAAAAAATAGAGAATAAACATGAGAAAAACAAGGCTTAATCATTGAGAATGACGAATTTGTCGCGAATTACTAAGCTTCAGACTATTCGTCTCTCATAGACAAAAAATTGAAAACCACCGATTTTGCCCATAAACTTTCAAATTCGTTAATAATAGAGGATAAACAGTGCAGCCGGTTGATATAACAACCCTTAGAGCCGTTTGTGACGAGTTGGCCGTTGAATGGTTTCCCGCTCGTTGTGAACAGGTTGTGCAAACAGATCGTAACACTGTTTGTCTTGGTTTACGGACATTTGATCGACGTGGTTGGCTGACAATTTCCTGGCATCCTCAGGCCGCTCGCATACATATTGGAGCCGCACCCCCTAAACGCCCTGATACCTTTACGTTTAGCCAACAGCTTAAGCATCAATTTAGCGGTCTAGCGCTCACCAAAATTGACTTTCTGGCTCCTTGGGAACGAGCTATCGATCTCCAGTTTGCCCGTCGCCCCGATGAAGCAGCCGAATGGCATCTGTATGTAGAGATCATGGGGAAGTACAGCAATGTTTTATTAACAAACTCTCATCAAGAGATTGTGACTGCGGCTCATCAAGTCAATGAGCAACAATCCAGCGTGCGCACTATTCGCACTGGGGGGCGATACCAACCACCGCCAACAATTGTCGGTACACTCCCCCGCCTCGATGAACCCTTTACCGATTGGCAAGAACGGATTAGCTTGGTGCCCGGTAAACTCAGCAAAATGATGGTAAAAAGCTACAGCGGTCTTAGCACTGCTTTGGCAAAACAGCTAAGTAGGGCGGCCCAGCTAGAGCCAACTCAACCCACTGATAGTCTGGTGGCTGATGATTGGCAGCGGCTCTATGTGCAGTGGCAGCGGTGGCTTCAATGTTTAGAAAAAAATGACTTCCAACCCGCTCTAACACTCCAGGGATATACGGTACTGGGTTGGGCTGGAGAACCGGTCGCAGAGTCAATTCAACAACTACTAGATACGTACTACACCAATCAGCTCAATCAGCAGATATTTTCTCAGCTGCATCATCGGCTTACCCAAAAAACAAAAAATCTGACCGGTAAGCTGCGTCAAAAAGCTGCAAACTTTCATCAGCGTTTGGATGATTCTGACCAGGCTGAACGGTATCGAATCAAGGCCGATTTATTAATGGCCTATCTACACGAATGGACACCGGGAATGTCGTCGATTCAGCTACAGGATTTTGAGTCGGGTGACCCTGTTACTCTGGAGCTAAATCCTGAAAAAAATGCTGTGCAGAATGCCCAAGCTTTCTATAAGCGGCATCAAAAACTCAGGCGCACCCGGGATGCGGTGATGCCCTTACTAGAGGAAGTAGAAGCCGAGCTGCATTATCTTGAACAGGTGGAGGCCGCTTTAAGTCAGACTGCGGTCTATCGCGATCCTGACGATCTCTCTGCCCTAGAAGAAATTCGAGATGAGCTAGTGCAGCAAAGCTATGTCGACGATCCCTATCAACGTCAGACCAAACAGTCGGGGCGTGGCCGTTCAGAAAAATTGCCTAATTTTTATAAGTGTCAAACGCCTGACGGTACTGAGGTCTGGGTCGGCCGCAACAACAACCAAAACGAAGCCCTATCCTTTAAGGCAGCCAATGATTATGATCTATGGCTCCACACTCAAGAAATTCCCGGTAGCCATGTCTTGTTACGGTTAGAACCCGGAGCTGAGGCCAGCGATAATGACTTAGCCTTTGCTGCCAACGTCGCTGCCTGGTTTAGCCGTGCCCGCCAGTCGGAACAAGTGCCAGTGGTGTATACCAAGCCTAAACATGTCTATAAACCCAAAGGGGCTCGACCCGGCATGGTGATTTATAAACATGAACAGGTGCTGTGGGGGCAACCCCAAAAAGCCAAACAATACTTAGTAGAAGAAGGGAAAGGAGTCATGAGTTCTTAGTTTTGAGTTGAAAGCTTTTGCGGGTTTAGTCGCAGAAAGCCAGCTCAAAATTCAAAACTTAAAATTCCCCACTGTTTATTTGCCAATGCGACTAACCACCCCAACAGCCCAACGCCTCCACCCCCTCAGTGTGGCTCCCATGATGGACCGCACTGATCGGCATTTTCGCTACTTTATGCGGCAGATTACTCAAAAAACGCTGCTGTATACCGAGATGATTACGGCTCAGGCAATTCTCCATGGCGATCGCAACAAGCTACTGGGCTTTGATCCTGCCGAAAAACCCCTGGCCCTACAGATTGGCGGTGATGATCCGCCTCTGTTGGCGAAGTGTGCCCAAATTGCCGAAGATATGGGCTATGACGAAGTCAACCTCAATGTAGGCTGTCCCAGTAACCGGGTGCAGAGTGGCAACTTTGGTGCATGTCTGATGTCTCAACCAGAGCTGGTGGCTGAGTGTGTGTCGGCGATGGGCTCAGCTGTGACGATTCCAGTCACCGTAAAGCACCGCATTGGCATCGATGAGTGCGATCGCTACGAAGACATGGTGAACTTTGTCACCACTGTTGCAGCAGCTGGCTGTCAACGCTTTACCGTACATGCTCGTAAAGCATGGCTACAGGGACTCAGCCCCAAAGACAACCGCACGATTCCGCCGCTACGCTATGACGATGTCTATCAGCTCAAACATGAGCACCCAGAACTGTGGATTGAGATCAATGGCGGCATCAAAACCCTGGAGGCTACCCAAGAGCACTTGCACCGGGTTGATGCGGTGATGATTGGCCGTGCCGCCTACGACACACCCTATATGTTTGCCCTGGCTGATCGCGATATTTACGCTGCTGCTGCCCCTGCTACACGACACCAGGTGGTGTATGCCATGCTGCCCTACATTGCGCGCTGGACTGAACAAGGGACTAAGCTGCATTCGATTACCCGTCATATGCTGCAGCTTTTTCATGGTCAGCCGGGCAGTCGAGCTTGGAAGCGCCATCTAACCGATAACGGCTGTCGACCTGATGCAGGAATTGACACGGTCATGACAGCCTTGGCTCAGGTGCCAGAACCGATGAGTACAATTACCTATAACCTTGCCCCTTTGTCAACCTAAAGTCCCATGACATTGTGAAAGACAAATACCTTAGCCACTAAAATTTTGCTTCTTAATAAATCTTAAGAAAATATTACATTTTGCTACACAATGGAGGTCTACAACTTAAGTCACTCCTTAGATGGCAAGAATAAAGATTACAGTTTATGGCCGGGTACAAGGCGTGGGCTTTCGTTATCACACCCGCCAAAAAGCGCAGGAACTTGGTGTGACAGGCTATGTCACTAATAAGCCTGACCATACAGTGGAAATTGTGGCCGATGGTCCTGATGAACAGCTCAAAGCCCTAACCGAATGGTCTAGGACCGGGCCTGAGCGAGCCAACGTTAAACGCATCGAGGTCGAAGACTGTCTGTCTATCAACCGGTTTGATGAGTTTGTAATTGAGCACTAAAACTACTTAGAGCAACGTAAACACCATGACCAGGGCGACCGTTGCCATAAACGTCAAGATAAAGATGTCGCGCCCCAATGAACCGCGTGCAGTTCTGCGAGGGACGGCGCGGGTCGCCGCAAAATTGTTAGAAGTCCCTGGGTAGCCCCCACGGGGGTAACCGTTGCCGCCGTAGGCTGCAGTCGCTGGCGGCTTAGGCTCATAGCTGTTGTAGGCTATCTGATTGCTTAACCAGTCCGATGTGGGCTCCTCTAGTGGCACAAACATGGATTCTTTGATCACAAGGGTGATCTCATGGTTGTTCCAGCCCTTTGCTCGTAAGACAGAGGCCGCTGCATCTGGACCACGGTTGAGAAAGGCAATCTCCCCTTTATTGGGCTCAGCATGACCGTCCTGTAGCGAGTCAATAGGTGCACCGAAAATCTTTTGCAGCTTATCCAACTCCCTAGACTGGGATTGAATAGTTTCAAATTGTTCGTGGCTGATTTCAGTATTTTGAAGCACAGCGTTGATCTGTTCACAGGACCAACCGTCTCTACACAAGGTGCGAGCTGCTCTTATGTCTATAGCTTGCTCCAACAAGGCATCAGGCTGAACGTGTTTCATATATCTCTAGATCCATACAATGCACAGCCCGATCAAAATGCGTATGTCCAAGTTGAGAGCTACGCACGGCTGTTATGAATTCATTGGGAGTACGGTGTTCTTGTGTTGAACGCCAAAAACATCAGCACTGCTGATGTTGAATACTCCTTACAACGAACACATATATAAGACGCTCTGGGGACACAGTGGTTCCGCCTACTGAGCCTGTCTAAAAAAGTCACAGCATGTGAAAAATGAGTGAGACTCCTAGAAAAATTAATCCACCACACCAGAACAACGTGATGAAGGTGCTGACAGCAGAGTTAGTGGGTGGTTTCTGGTAATGATGTAGCATGCCTGGCAAATTATCCATGAAGGTAAGGCTCAGGTCATCTAGGTCAGTGGCCGGTGGTTTTAGCACGTTGCGAACCTGTGATAAGTGCCAGCCATGGTGACTCAGCACAGCGGCAGCTGCTTCGACGCCGCGATTCATCACACGTAAGACAGGCAATCTATTCTTGGTGATATTAATTTCTAACCGCTTGGTATCTGTGGATGAGCTGAGCGTAGGGGGTGGACCAAATTTTCGCTGCAATTGCTCAAGTGCGATCGCATGTTCCTGAATCTTCTGAAATTTTGTAGGGCTAATATAGCCGCTTCGTAAAACCCCGTTAATTTCCGCCAGCATCCACCCCGCTCTATATAGAGAGTGGGCAGCTCGCATATTTAACTCTTGTCGGGACAAGCCGCAGCGATAAAAATCTTCCATAAGAACGTCAGGTGGCTGAGGAGTTAGAAGATCCCCACATCCAAAATGGCAGTCAGCTGCTCAAATATTTCAATTTGGATGACGTGAAATCAATGCGTTAGATAGCAGCACCTATGGGTGCCAAGCTATATATCCAATCACAACTGCTACTTGGCAGGAATATTGCCGGTAGCATCAAGGTGTGCGCCATTCTTTATTGACTTATCGAATCAAACTATCAGCGATCTTTAGCTGACCTGAGGACCTTAAGAATTAATCTATAGTTAAACGATTGAGCGTTAACCAAACTTGACTCTCAAGTAACAATCAATCGCAAGACATGCCGTTCAAAGTTTTGTTGAGTGTGCCAACGTAGAGCGCAGATGGGGATTACTCATCTTTATAATCTACCGTAGCTACACAATATTGCGGACAGATTCTGTTGCTGAAGTTTACATCACTATTGTCCAAAGAACGCTAGTTTCCATAGGCGGAGGGCTGTTATGTCTGGACCGGGGTTTGCGTTAGCGGTTGGTCTTGCATTTGTTCATGCGTTTGTTTCTAAACTCAATGTAGTTTCCTTTATTCCTGAATTTCGATGGATGTCTTTTGCTGGCGGAGTTTCTATTAGCTATGTCTTTCTAGAAATTTTCCCGGAGTTAAGCCATGCTCAAGAGGTTGTAGAACACTCTCAAGTGCCCATTGTTGCCTACTTTGAGAACCATGTATATCTACTGTCACTGCTAGGTTTGCTGGTGTTTTACGGTCTAGATATTTTAGCCCTAAAAGCCCGTCAGCAGCGTATCAAAAGCAGTTATGGTGGCATGCAGTATACGGTTTTTTGGATTCATCTGGCTGCATTTACTGTGCTCAATACAATTGTCGGATATCTGCTACAAGAGATGGCAAATCATACGTTAGTCCAATGTCTTCTGTTCTTTGCTGCTGTTGCACTACACTTTTTTGTTGTGGACCATGGCATGCGAGAGCATTATCACTCACCCTATGATAAGTATGGATGTTGGGTGTTAACTGCAGCGGTCATGCTTGGTGCGATCGCAGGTCAAGTTTTTCACTTTAACGAGGCCAGCATCCTGATGATTTGGTCATTTTTAGCCGGTAGCATCATTCTCAATATTCTCAAACGAGAACTGCCCGACGAGCAAAAAAGTTGTTTTGGCTCCTTTACGGTAGGGGCTGGTCTTTACACAATTTTATTACTGCTGGCCTAACCCATTTCCATAAACAATAATCGAACACAACACCATGACAGAACAACTTTCCAAAATCACTCAAAATCAGTGTGAGAATGCACCTGCAACCTATGGTGATCTCAAGGCACTATTCTTAAACTGTACCCTCAACCGTACCCCCGTACTCTCCCATACTCGTGGAGTGATCAATATCGCTAAAGAGATTTTTGAAGTCAACGGTATCCAAACAAAAGTAATTCGTCCTGTTGACTATGAGATTCCGGCTGGCTTAGGGTTAGATATGTCTGAAACCCCTGAATGGGATAGAGATGATTGGCCTCAGCTGCAAAAACAGATTGATGAAACCGACATTTTGGTGTTGTGTACGTCGGTATGGCTAGGAGAGAAAAGCTCTGTATGTAACCGTGTTTTAGAACGGATGTATGGCTATACTCACCTACTCAATGAAAAAGGCCAGTATCGAGACTATGGCAAGGTCGGGGCGACGCTGATTACGGGTAATGAAGATGGTGTAAAACACTGTGCCATGAATATTCTGTTCTCACTGTCTCACATTGGTTATACGATTCCTCCCCAAGCGGATGCAGGTTGGCTCGGTGAAGTCGGACCTGGCCCATCTTACTTAGACCCTGGCTCTGGTGGCCCCAACAACGATTTTACAAATCGCAATACTACATTTCTAGCCTGGAACTGTATGCATCTAGCGCGGATGCTCAAAGACAGCGGTGGTATTCCAGGGCATGGCAATCAGCCAAATGTTTGGGATGCGGGCTGTAAGAGTGATTTTAAGAATCCTGAACATAAGGTGTAGGTTGAGTTGTTTCGTCTAACCTGCGTTTCTTGTGGACACTCATCGGTCAGTCTTTGTAAGATTTGATGGATGGGTGAACGTTTTGTGCATTTGCCGTTTAGGTAGCAAAAAATATGACAGATGCTAGCTCTCCGGATCAGTCTGGAGAAACGTTGCTTACGGCTGTAGAGCCTTTAGAGGCGACTCCGCGTTCCTTAAAATATCGCGCGATCGCAATTTGGCTATTAGGGTTTACTGCACTGGCTGGTGCGGCTGGCTGGGGCTACATGCGCTATCGCGGTCCCCAAACAGAAGCTGTCTCAGTGCCTCTGCATACAGTTGAGCGTTCAACAGTTGAGCTAACGGTGACAGCGGGCGGTACCCTGGCGTTGGGCGGTCAGCAGACGTTAAAGTCACCCCAAAACGAGGCGACGGTTGAGCAGGTTTTGGTAGATGTCCGTAGCGTCGTGGAGGCAGGGCAACCGCTTTTGGTGCTGCGCGATCGCAGGAATGAACAAGAGGTGCGATCGCAGCAGGTTGAAATCCAAAAACTGCAGCTTGACCTCAGCCGTAATCAAGAAAAAGTTACTGAAGTTCAGCAGCGTGTTAATGCTGCTGTAGAACAGTTTCAAGAATCTCAGGAACTAGCAGCCCAGGGCTTTATCTCTGAAGATGAGGTGCGTGAAGACCAGACCGATGTCGATCGAGTCCGGTCTGAGCTAAAAGATGCCCAGCTGACTGTAACTAAGACCGAGCTGGATATCAAAACCGCGTCTGACACACTAACCCTGTTAGAACAGCAGCTCAATGACCGGGTGGTGACATCACCCATTAATGGTGTAGTGCTGGAAGTACAGGTTAGTGCTGGAGAAGCGATCGCAACAGATACAGGACTGCTCACCCTAGGAGACCCCAATCAAGAAATCGTTGAGCTGCAGCTCTCCACACTGGATGCGGCCAAAGTAAGCATTAATCAACCGGCACGAGTGCGAGCCATTGGTCCCGAGGCTCAAGACTATGAAGGGCGGGTAGTGGCGCTAGCACCCCAGGCTCTGTCGGCGGCTGGGGGTGGCGGCAACTCACAAGAAGGTCAGGCTCGAGTTACCGCCAAGGTAAGCCTTAACAACGCTAGCCAAGCCTTAATTCCCGGTAGCTTTGTCAGCGTTGACATCATTACAGAACAGCAGAAAGACGTACTGGTAGTACCCCCTGAAGCCGTCCAGCGTGACAGCGAGCAGCCATTTGTTTGGATACGCAATCAGCGAGGTAATGCAGAACAGCAGCCGATTGAGCTGGGGCTACAAGGTCTAGATCTGGTCGCTGTGACAGACGGCCTTAGCCAGGGCGACCAGATTGCCCTGGTGCCCCCGACACTAACCATTACCCCTGGTATGCCCATTACAGAAGCCTCTGGCTTTTCTTTGCCCCCCGAAGCATTTGACCAATAGCGACACATGGGACTTCCCTTACCTGACCTGTTGTTTATGACATGGCGCTCCCTGACTAATCAGTGGCTGCGCTCTGGTTTAACCACCTTTGGCGTATTTATGGGGGTGGGAGCCGTGAGCGCCACCCTCAACATTCAAACCATTACCCGCGACCAGATTGACCTCAAGCTGGCTGAGCGAGATCGTCCTTTTGTCAGCCCATGGGTCTATGCTCAAGAAGGTCCCCAGCCTGAACTAGACGAAGAATTTCAAAAAGCTCTCGCCGACTCCATTGTCGAGATTCGCTCCATTAGCTCCATCAGCAATGTATTCAGTCTCAACACAGTGCAGTACGAGGCCCAAGAAGCTGAAGTCCGCGCCCGCAGTGTTTCCTTAAACTACTTAGACACGACAGGACGACGCATGCTGCAGGGTCGCTTTTTTGACCCGATAGATGTAGAAGACTATCGCCCTGTCGCTCTTATAGATGAACAGTTAGCGCTTAGTTTATTTCAAGACCAATCCCCCTTAAATAAGGCGATTTACGCCGGTGGTAATCGATTTGTCGTTATTGGCGTAATGGAGTCGAAAACTAACTCTGAATGGGGAGAAGGAGGAGAGCTGTGGATGACTCAAACCTTTGCCAACGTGCTCTCGGGTGGATATGGATGGGATTCGATACAAATTAGTTCACACTCTCTGACCCAAATCAATGACTTAAGTAATGCTGTTGAAATATTCTTACAACAGAGTTTTCCCCAGGCTCAGGTCCAGGTTTGGAGTAATGCTGACGATTTATTAGAAGATCTAGAAGTTCAACAAATTGCCTCAGCAGCTCTAACGGGGGTTGGGTTAATTGCTTTGGTCATTGGCGGTGTCGGCATTGCCAATATCACAGTTGCCACTGTACTAGAACGCACAAAAGAGATTGGCATTCGTCGAGCAATTGGGGCCTCAAAGCTCGAAGTGATGGGCCAGTTTATTTTAGAGGCATTGCTATTAAGCCTCCTAGGTGGGACGGTAGCGGTGGCCACCGTTCACGGGCTAACCCGAGTCGCGACCACAGTTGTTATACAAGCCCCCTATCGGTTTTCTCCTCGAAATACTGTTTTGTCCATGGGGGCCGCGGTAGCGGTAGGTGTAGGGGCTAGCTTTATTCCCGCGCTGCGGGCCACCCAAATCGATATCGTTAAAGCGCTGCGGAGTGACTGATGAGAGCACCGATAGTTACCTTTCTTGTGGTCAGTACATTAGCGATAGTGCAGCCAGTGTGGGCTCAGCTACCAGAGCTACCGCCAGCCGAAAGCTCGGCAGACCCATCACCCATAGAAGACAATCATGTTACTGAGCCAGATGACGCCTCTGATACAACGCTGTCATTGACTCAGACCGATGTTGTCACTCTGTTATTGCAAAATAACCGTGAGCTAAAAAATGCCGCATTAGAACGTATTGCTCAGCGTCAGGAGCTGCGTGAAGCTGAGAGTATTTTTCAACCTGACTTTACCCCAACACTGCAGTTGGGTGTTGTGGATCGCACGGGTGACACAACTGATATTACCCGCGAGGCTCAGCTAGGGGGAGAGCTGCTGACTCCTCTCGGCACCACCTTAGAGGTAACGGTAGATCTGATTGATGAGCAAGATGTCGATTTAACGGTGACTCAGCCACTGTTGCGAGGGGCAGGGCGCAGGGTAAACACCGCGTCAGTAGAGATTGCTCGTTTACAAGAAACCGGTAACCAGCTGAATTTACAGCAGCAGCTGATCACCGACATTACCAACGGCGTGCGGACTTATCATGCCTTGATTCGGGCCCAGGCTAGTTTGCAGATTCAACAGCTCTCGTTTGAGACCCAGCAACAACAGCGTCGCTCGGTGGAAGCGCTGGTGGAAGCTGGCCGCCGAGCGCGATTTGAACTCGTAGAAATCGATGCTAACCTGGCGGCTACTGAAACCAATGTTTTAGAAGCTGAAAACAATTTAGAACAGGCTAAATCTGATCTTTTAAATCTTTTGGATTTAGAAGAGTCGATTGAAATTTCAATTCCAGACGAGACCCTTGCCACTTTGAGTACTCTTGAGCAAGAGGCTAATGTGCCACCCCTAGATGAACTGGTGGCGACGGCCTACATCAATCGCCCTGACTATCGCCAGGTGCAGCTGGATGTGCAAGTTGCTGAACTAAATGGTGTCGTTGCAGCAGATAACCGTCGTTGGAACTTAGATTTACGTGCCAATGCCAGTACAGGAGACTTTTCTGAGGCATCGACCGAACTGGTGCTGACCCGACTGCTTGAAGATGAGTCAACGGAAACAGCTTTTCAGCGTAACCAGGTAACCCAGCAACAGTTACAAAATGATTTAGACCGCCTTGAGTCTGATATTCGGCTAAATGTGGCGGATCAGCTGCGGGATGTAGAATCTGCTCGCAATCGTATTGAAGCGACGCGTTTAGCCCGTGAACTTGCTGAGCAACGTCTGGAAAATGCCCGCGCCAGAGAGCGTCGTGGGCGAACGCGAGATATTTTTGAAGTGTTAGAGCTGCAAAATGACCTGGTTGAGGCACAAAATAATGAGGTGAATGCAGCTATTGACTTGGCAGATGCGATCGCATCCCTCAATGAATCCCTAGGGACTACACTCAATGTCTGGTCCGACCAAGTAGAAGCCAGTCAGCTGCTTGAAATACCTGCAACAGTTTCTCCTTCCGAACCCTAGCTTGCAGCGATGGCACAAGCGCGCAAGGGAGGTATCAAAGTTACCTCCCTTGCGCGCTTGATTATTTAAGGCTCAACTATCTATCTATATGATTCTTAGAGAGACTTGTCTTGACCAATGTCTTGCATAGAGCGCATCAGCATAGACTGCTGACGTTGACGGTTTTGCTGACGGTTCAAGTGACCGAGCAAGCGCCCTTTCTTTACAACAGGGGCCGAATCAGTAGTGTGATTAATAATCATGGGAGTCGTTTCCTCAAGAGACAACAAATGTTTTAGTAACTGAGGTACGTTCCTTCGCGCAACAGCTCAATGAGCAGCTGCCTACTTCCGTCCTAAACTTGGCAAAAGCAACCTGTTTAGGATGAACGAAGCCATTTCTGTATCTATTGTTACTGTTTACGATTTTAGATGTCAAGTGATCGTGACGACATTGGTTGTCTACTGACATAAAATAACCCCTTCAAAGCAATGGTTCTGCTTTGAAGGGGTTACAGGTGCTCACTAGAGTTAATTTTCTGAGCGTCTTAAGCAATAAAGCGCAATCCAACGATGGCAAGTACGCCAAGAGACATAAACACAGCTAGCCAAACATCCTGAGTGCGCTGATCTTCAGGGGTAGGCATATTTGCACTGTAAACAGCAACTTTAACGTCGTCTTGATGTTGAGTATGCATCTTAATCTTCCTTAAAAATCTTGCAGCTAGCAGCCCTGATGCCGTTAGGCACTGACCAATTATTAGAAACATCGAAGTAGTTATACAGCTAAAGCCTCAGGAGACAGCTACTTCAGAATCTGCTTATATTAATATTACATGAACAAATGTAAACATGAGGGACTGTCTCTGGCTGGTCGTGAGTCATCTTCGTCTGAAAGAGAGGCTGTCAAGTGGATCCTCTGAAATATTAAGAGAATCTTATATGTTGGTTTAGGTAAGTTGAATGTCTTGGGGGGATAGCCACGGACTCTTAGCCAATCTCTTTGTTTATCCCTGGCAAATGGCATTGTTTGGTAAATGAGCGATCAGTCATGCATCCTTACAGCTTAAGAACTACCCTCTCTTTTAAGAACTGTAGAAAAACCTTTATTTTAGGAGACTGCTCATAGGTTGTTGGAAAAACAGCATTGAGCGGTACCTTCGGCCCATGCCAGTCCGATAAAATACGCCCCACCTGTTTGGACTGTATTGCCTCCCTACATAAAAAAGTAGGCAAAAGACCAATGCCTACACCCGACATCACGAGCGAGACAGCCAATGTTGGATCATTCACTACACACCGAGGAACGAGATCAAGAACCTCTCGTTTGTCCTGATTGAAGAGCATCCACTGGGGGCGATTGGAAGTTCCTGTAACGATAGTTCTGTGGTGCACTAAATCTGACAGCGTATCGGGCTCACCATATCGCTCTAAGTAGTGAGGACTTGCAAATAGCTGCGGGGTCGCTTCCCCCAGTGGCTGAATCTTTAATTGAGAGTCTTCAAGTTGGCCAATCCGAATGGAGACATCAAAGCCGTCTCGCAGGGGATTAACCGAGTGATTGACGATTCGATGAATCAGTCGAATTTGAGGATAGCGATCTAGAAATTCTGGGATGAGTTCTTGAATAAATAGCTGCGTGAAAGCACTCGGAGCGCTGGTACGGAGAATACCTGCAGGTTCGGCCTGCTGTGCATCCACTGCAGCCTGAGCTTCCTCGATCTCCGTCAGGATGCGATCGCAATAGCCATAGTAGATTTGCCCCAGTTCTGTAGGGCGCACCACGCGAGTGGATCGCTCCAGAAGTTTTACCTGCAAAGCCTCCTCTAACTGCTGAATGCGACGACTCACCGTAGCCTTGGGTAAATCTAAGTATCGTGCTGCGCCGATAAAGCTGCCCTGCTTAACCACCTGGGCAAAAACGACCAGAGCGTTTAAGTCTAAA
Source organism: Cyanobacteria bacterium P01_H01_bin.21 (assembly GCA_038748405.1). Classification (GTDB taxonomy): domain Bacteria; phylum Cyanobacteriota; class Cyanobacteriia; order Phormidesmidales; family Phormidesmidaceae; genus Leptothoe. The sequence continues at coordinate 84,281 of JBCDIX010000007.1, forward strand.
CTCTCCATGATTGTCCCATCAGTGAAACAATGTATCTCATTTAAGCAGGTTGATGAAAGATTGTCCCGTTCATTAGGCTAAACATAACTTTCAAAGCGGTCGAATCTAACCAACCAACTATGAACGCACTTCTTCACGAATCCTTAGGGTCAGCAGTGGCCCCCATCATGGTTCTCTTTGGGGGAAGCCCCCAGCGACGCCACGAAGTGATTGAACAACTTCAACGCCTTGGCGATATCACCATTTACGGAACCTTGAGTGAAGCTGAAGGGATAGCAAAACTCGAAGCACTGGAAGGTTGCGTTGATCTGGTGCTGATTGGTGGCCGATACACCTTAGAACAGCGTCAACGTATTCAAGCTTGGATAGCAAAACATCTTCCTCAAACAAAAATCACTCAGCCTGGCCATGACTATCCCTACAGCAACGAAGCCATTGTGGCTGATGTGGCAAAACAACTCAAAATTTCAGCGCAATAAAACTATGGAGGTTCAAAAAACTCAAATGACTTATCCTAAAGCCGTCCTTGCTGTCCTAACCCTGGCCCTGGCTACATCGGCCACTGTTGTAGCCTCTCCATTAGCTTGGGCAAACGCCCAAGACAGTTCTGCCCAGAACAATCTAGAAGATGTTGCTTACATCACTGAAGAAAATGATCTAAGCGCTGCTGATGAGTTGGCTATTCGCCAGGTCATTGCCCGGTTGAACCATGCCTTAGATGCAGCCGACTATGCCCTTTATGCCAGCTTTTACGCAGACGACGCAGTATTTGTCACAGACTTTGGTGATGCCACTGGCCCTGACCAGATTGCTCAGGCTCTCGAAGCTTCTCGCCCGCTGATTACCAACAAACGTCATTTGGCAACCAACCTGGTTATTAGTGGTGCAGGCGATCGCGCCGTAGTCACAAGCTATCTGACGGTCTTTGAGCGAGCTGTAGCCCTCACCTATCTCGGCTCAGCAATCAACATTGATATGTTGGAAAAGAGGGATGGACAGTGGATTGTGGTTCGCCATGAAAGCGAATTAGATCCAGCGACTGTTGAAGCTCTGCAAAACCTAATGCAGACTGAGATGGAGCAGTAGCTCACCCCTGATTTAGATAGACACAGAAGTAAAAGAGCAAATAAGGGGGAGCCGCCCTAATACAGCTGTAGTACAGCTTCCCCTCCGAGCAAATTGATTATGGGGAAACGTCAGTGTGCCTACGGGCGACTGTGAAAGCCGAAATAACCCACATAAGAAAAACAAATGCAAGCAATGTAACATAATCGTTACATTGCGTTACTATTATTTATATAAACACAAAGCGCTGCAATCTCTTAGTCTTTTAGTTTCTTTGGGCAGCGGCTTAAACCCCTCGACATTAAGGAGCCATCATGTTTGCACCTCTTGTAATCTTGCTTCGTAGCCAATTAGGTAAGCGTGAGTTCAATCAGCTGCGCGGTAAGGCAATTGCACTACACTCCAAAGCGATTACAGCAGTTTGTAACTGGTTTGGTGTGGATCGTACTGAGCGTCAAAATCTAATCCGCTTAGCCCGTGACAACGGTAAGAGATTAGGTTTCTTGGCATAACGATCTGCAAGAGCTGTCAGAAATTTGAGTCGTCGTTACTGATTTCAAGAATTAAGTCGCTCTGCCAAGAGCACTCCATATTGAGTGTTGCAGTTTAAATCTTCTCGAAATTTAGCAACATCTTTTGTCTTATTCACCCTTTCCTCTCAACAGAGATACAACACAGTTAAGCCTCCGCCAATATTGGCAGAGGCTTTTTCCTTAGTCGAGCAGTTGTTTGATCACGCTATAAGAGATATTCAGAACACCCGTCGTGAAGATCAAGATCACAAAAAACTAGTCGAAATTACTCCCCGAGAGTCTGTTTTATCAGTAGAGCAATACACAAAGCTCGACACGCTCATCAGGGGTATCTACTAATTTATCGCAGGGGCATTTGCTAAACAGCTCCCAGAAAAGTTCTTAGGAGCTGTTTTATCACTTCTATGATCAGAGCAATATTGTTTAAGACTTGTTGCCAGACCGCTTACGAATAATGATAATGTCACCATCCTGGTATTCAAAGTCTTTAGGCTCTGTGGACTTCTTAGGCTTACTAGTGCCAGCGCCTTGGGCCATCAGCAACAGTAATACGAACGGCAACGAAATAAATAGGACGGGGGACATTACATTATCTCCTAAAAAACATTGGCAAGTTTCAGGTACTAGCTATTAGCTCAGAACAACTTTGTTCTGAGCTAGCGCATATATTCGCTGGCGTTGTTGATCCTCGGTTTGACTGTCTCTTAAAGCTGTCGCTGCATCGCGTCTTTAATGGGTTGGCTTATCCTTTAAATCAACAACGACCGTTCGCTCAACTGCGTCAGAGAGTAAGATCGTTGACTATTACTGTTTGCTTCCTATGTGTCTAATGTAGTATCTGTATGAAAGTGCTAGATGGCTAGCAGACAGTTGTTCGATTGGCCCAGATCCTTAGGCTAAAATACGGGAAATTTATAAATAGCTCCGTATTGCTTACAAAAGCATTGTACGTTTTCGCACCTATCCCTGAGTTACCCATAAGGGTACCTTTTAGCACCTTCTTGTGTGGCGAGATGGAGTTACTGACTTTAATGAAGAAGTTCAGGTGTAAACCTTTCAATAAAGGAGCAACCCTGGTGCAGTTTTAATTGCACCAGGGTTGCTCCTTTATTTCTTGTACTAACGAAGGGTTTACGCTGTGTGGCGCTGGACGCAGCTCATTTCTGCTTGCTCAGGATCAAATTCGTTTGGGAAGCGAGTGATTCCAGGTATGTAGTCAGCGTCCTTCAGATTAGTATCCTGCAAGCTAGCATCACGTAAATCAGTACCAATGAGCATTGCTCCGCGCAGGTCTGCATTCTGCAAATCAACCTTACTCAGCTTGGCGTAGCTGAGATCAACGCCCCTTAAGTTTGCCTGCCTCAAGTCAACATTACTCAAATCGCTATAGCTAAGATCCGACCCTTTTAGGTCCACATGGCTGAGGCTCGCATCAGCCAGACATAGGCCAGAGAAATCTCGCCGACCTTGATTATAGTTTTGGAGCAGTGTGGTTACTTCAGACATAGTGCGTGCTGACCCAATGATGAGAGAAAGACTGTTGGCCAAAGCTGACCGATTTATTCGAAATTAAGTATCTCTAGACTATGGTGATCATAAACTTACCTATATTGTTTAGGAGAATTAACTCGCTAAACCATAGATTCTCTTTCATAATCTAGCCGTTTCTCAGGCTGCTAGAGCCTGTTCTTGATATCTAGTAATAGACAACAGAGTTGTTGCGAAAGAATGACCAGCAATTAGAGCTAACATTTGCACAGCTCAATTTTTTGGATGGCATGAAACGACCGTGTTTAAATGTCTTGACCATTCCTCAATATGCATACGCTACAAAGCGTTCACTGAGCCAAACTCATAGTTAGTAATCGTTAAAAAACAATTTTATGTTTAGGTTGTGTACTCCAAATTTTTTGCAGGAGAAAGTTCAGCATAAAAATAATCGACCCCACCGTAACCCCCACCTAGCGCGATTAAGACCTAATACGCTGGGGTCGTAGGGCGGCGTTCCGGCCCTGCCCAGGGGTTTTGGGCTTCGACGTGAGCTCAGCCGAACGTGAACTCGGAGGGACCCCAAGCAACCGATTTTGCTTTAATCCAATTCCTCTCATGCCTCCAATCCTTCCTTAACCATCACAATTAATTTACATTTTTTAACCAAAATGACCTCTCGATGCCATTCCATCGAAAAATATTGAGAAACATATACGGTTTCGGCTTAGCTGCGTTTGCACCCTATAGCCTTCAAATGACCGCATATAGAAACGCTAGTAAGACGACCTATGGCACAATCCCCTAACTCACAGCCTGCTATCGAATCTATTCTGCACGAGCAGAGATTGTTTGAGCCGCCCGCTGAGTTTGCGGCAGCGGCAACTGTTTCTGGTGCTGATCAGTATCAGGCCCTTTACGACAAGGCAGCTGCCGATCCCGCTGCATTTTGGGCTGAGCTAGCTGAGCAGGAACTGAACTGGTTTCAAAAATGGGACACCGTTCTTGATTGGCAGCCTCCCTTTGCCAAGTGGTTTGTCGGTGGCAAAATCAACATTTCTTATAACTGTCTAGATCGACATCTAGACACTCATCGTCGAGATAAACCAGCGCTGGTATGGGAAGGGGAGCCTGGTGATTCTCGTACCCTCACTTATGCTGAGCTACACGCTGAAGTGTGCCAAATGGCTAATGTCCTTAAAGACATGGGTGTGGCCAAAGGTGATCGGGTGGGCATCTACATGCCGATGATTCCTGAGGCGGCTGTGGCAATGTTGGCCTGTGCCCGCATCGGTGCGGCCCACACTGTGGTCTTTGGTGGCTTTAGTTCTGAAGCTCTACGAGATCGCCTCAATGATGCTGAGGCCAAAGTTGTGATTACGGCGGATGGCGGTTTCCGTAAAGATAAGGCCATGCCGCTTAAGCCTGCGGTAGATGCGGCTCTAGCCAACAATGCTGTGCCGACTGTGACCAATGTGTTGGTGGTGCAGCGTACCAAGCAAGATGTGGACTGGACTGACGGTCGCGATGTTTGGTGGCACGAAGTACAGCCTAGCGCCTCTACTGACTGTGCGGCTGAGCCAATGGATAGTGAAGACTTGCTATTTATTCTCTACACCAGCGGTACCACCGGTAAGCCCAAGGGGGTGGTGCACACTACTGGGGGCTATAACCTTTATACCCACATGACCTTTAAGTGGGCTTTTGATATAAAAGAAGATGATGTCTACTGGTGCACGGCTGATGTGGGCTGGATTACGGGCCACAGCTACATTGTGTATGGCCCGCTTTCTAACGGTGCCACCAGTGTGATGTATGAGGGCGCGCCCCGTCCTTCCAATCCTGGTGCTTTCTGGGATGTGGTGCAAAAGTATAAGGTAACTATCTTTTACACGGCTCCTACGGCGATTCGTGCATTTCTCAAGATGGGGGATCAGCATCCCAATGCTCGCGATCTGTCTTCGTTACGGATTTTAGGCACTGTTGGTGAGCCCATTAACCCAGAAGCGTGGATTTGGTATCACAAGGTGATTGGTGGTGAGAAGTGCCCAATTATTGATACCTGGTGGCAGACAGAAACCGGTGGCTTTATGATTACGCCATTGCCGGGTGCGATCGCAACTAAACCTGGTTCAGCCACTAAGCCCTTCCCTGGCATCCTGGCCGACATTGTTGATGCTGATGGTAACTCCGTCCCAGCGAATGCAGGGGGCTACCTGGTCATCAAGCATCCCTGGCCTAGCATGATGCGTACCGTCTACGGCGATGATGCCCGCTTCCGCCGCACCTACTGGGAGCACATTCCCCCCAAGGATGGTCACTATGTCTATTTTGCTGGGGATGGTGCCCGCAAAGATGAAGACGGCTATTTCTGGATTATGGGCCGCACTGACGATGTGCTCAATGTATCGGGTCATCGCCTCGGCACCATGGAAATTGAGTCGGCTCTGGTATCCCACCCAGCTGTGGCAGAAGCCGCTGTGGTGGGTCGCAAAGATGAAATTAAAGGGGAAGATGTGTTTGCATTTGTAATTTTAGAAGGCACCCATAGCCCCAGTGATGAGCTGGCAGCGCAATTAAAGCAGCATGTGGTCAAAGAAATTGGTGCGATCGCACGTCCAGGCGAAATTCGATTTGCCGACGGTTTACCCAAGACTCGTTCCGGTAAAATCATTCGTCGCTTTTTACGTAACCTGGCCAGTGGCGAAGAACTGGTTGGCGATGCTACCACCATGGAAGACCAAAGCGTTTTAGAAAAGCTACGGTCTGAAGCATAGGCTCACCAATCTGATAGCTAACGGGCGGCAGGGCTAGACTTAAGGTAGCTCTGCTGCTTCACTCAAAACCGAGGTGTAACGATGTCCCCACTACCTCAAAAGCTAACAGAGTCTCTCTATGAGACAGATTTTTACGCATGGACTCAACACCAGGCTCAGCTAATGCGGCAAGGACAGTGGCACCAGGTAGATACTGCCAATGTGATTGAGGAGATTGAATCATTGGGGCGGCAGCAACGTCAAGAACTTCGCAATCGTTTGGCCATTCTGCTGGCACACTTGCTCAAATGGGAATATCAGCCTGAAAAGCGAAGTCGTAGCTGGTTAGCAACCATTCGAATTCAGCGCTTAGATATTGCTGATCTATTAAACGATAATCCAAGCTTGCAGCCCTATTTGGCAGAAGCGATTCAAAAAGCTTATGCAAAAGGGGTACAGCTTGCTGTTAAAGAGACAAATTTTGCTAAGGGGCAATTCCCAGAAATGCTTCCCTACGATTTGTCGCAGGTCCTTTCAAAAACTTTCTATCCGGGTAGCCCCAGCGACTTGATTGATTAAGCTGATAAAGACGTCACCCATTACTCTCTTTCCATCAGCCTGGGGTCAAAATCGCTGCTGTCCAGGGCTTCTGCTGGGCCACCTGCTTCATCTGTTTCTTGGGTCCAAGCTTCGAGCCGCGCTGCTTGGCTCAGGGCAATATGGTAAGGCAGTGGCCGAAAAGACTTTAGTTTACCAGTCGTTTTCTGCGACTTAATTCGTGGGTCTACCGTTGGACGATTAGGTTGCTGTCTTGGGCGGCTCATAAATGCCTAAATTATGTATGAACCACTCCATTCTAAAGTGAATTTTCCATGTCTAGATGTGTAGTAAACCACCTAGTGCGCATGCAGGCTAATGCACTTACGTATAGCGGTGGCTATAGTCAAAATTGAGTAAGACATCCTCGTAGTCCAATTCAAGAAATCGGTCGAGGGGCATATAGAGCCAGCGTAACGATGAGTCAGGATCTGCTTTAGTCATCCGAAAACCCAGGGTTAGGGCAAAGTCTTCAGATAAAGGATGAATGGCAATGGTGTAAATGTCGCTCAAATTAGGAAAATCGTCTTGAATTTTTTTTAGAGTGGCACGAGAATCTCGAATAAATTCACAAGCGGTCTCATATGTCCAAACCGTTAGCTCAATCTGCCAGCTGCGAACAAAAACGGTATAGCAGTCAGGGTCTCCCTTAGTAGCTACTTGAATTGGATCTTCTTCTCTCACATCTAGACGACTTAGATGTAAACTCCGACTGGGAGAGAGATCAAATTTCTCTTCTGAATCAGGGTGAGCGGGTAAAAACGCTGCAAAGCCGACAGGCTCTTTGCTAGATGCACGTCGCAAGACTCGCAACCCATCAGGATATTGTCTCGCCCACTGACGGATGCCTCTCTTGATGTTGTGTAACATAGACTCAGGTCGTTCTGGGTCATAGCTATAAAGCTTTTCTAAGATATTGGCAACAAGTGTGGCATCATTCCGAGGGTCAAAGCTATCGGGGTAAAATGAGTCATTCTCCTCTTGCTCGGGCAGCTCAAAATTTTGTGGAATATTTAAGCTAATGCGGGTGGCAACCCCATCGGCCTCACCCCGCCTCAGGAGGTTTTTAGAGGCCAGTTTGTCGAACATTTGCCCGGCTGCACGCGGTGTTCCTTGAGTTTGGGTATAAAACAAGTCTGCCGCGTCGCTGTGGGAGCAGTAAAAGCTACCAATCTGTCGATTTAGGGTAGTAATGGGTGCGTGGTCTATCCCCCGCTGCATCAGGTAGCCATAACCCCACAGACGCACAAAGTAGGTAGCCTGTCTCAGTGTTATTTTTAAACCTGGCTGATGAACAATATGTTCGATGTATTTAGTTTGTATGTCTAACGGAAACCACTCTTCAACTTCGTTTGGCTTTAGCTCCTGATTCATGGTAGCGCCGCTCCTGTAGGCCATAAATGCAGGGCAGATAAAATACTTCACCCCTGCTTCACCCTGCTTGATGCTAGCTCATCCCTCTTTTGGATGCCACTGCGTTCTTGGTAAAAACACACGTCCTTAACCGTGACTTCTGTCTGGTTGCGATCGCTACAGCTCTCTCGTCGATGCTGCTCCGCTACATTGCGTAGGGTAGGAAGTGTGATCAGTCGACCCCCCGATTTCTGCCCCTGGGCTTTGGGTTTGGACCACGACTAATCACGTTGTTCCCCCCTCGTAATCAGACTTATGGTGCTCAATACCGCGACAACCCTCAGTTTCCCCCTGGATGAGGTGTCTCAACAGCCAACTAATCGCTCAACCCAGTTAAGTTTTGGGTCTGACAACCTGGATCTGATCTTTGATGTCCTGCTAGGACAGGTTTTCCCATTTCGCGGATTTATCTTATTTGATCACGCTGGTAGGCTACTGCGAACGACAGCTAGAGCAGATGAATTTTGTATTCTGTTGCGAAAAGCAGTGCCAGGCCAGATGTTTGGTACGCCTGCTCGGCCTGGCTTTGGGGCGCTGCCCGAGCAGGTAAAGGCTCTCCGTAATTTTCTACTAGAGAGCTGTGCTGATTTTCCCGACCACACCCTACAGCTATACGACACCATCTTTTTACCAGGTGGTATCCGGCTCCATCTCAATGTGGAATGGATTGAACTCATCGATCAGCCCACAAAATGTATTCTTGTCACCATTGATGACTTAACTCAGATTGCTCACCATCGTGCTGAATGTGATGCTTATCGATATGGTTTAACTGGCCGTGAAGCTGAAGTCTGGCAGCTGTATCTACAAGGATATTCATACCGAGAAGTTAGCAGAGAGTTAACAATTGCGCTGAATACGGTCAAAAAGCATATGAAGAGTATTTTTAGTAAATGTAATATCGAGTGTCGGTGTCGGCACCTGGTATAAGGGTGTGTCAAAATTTACACAGATAATTCTAGGCCGCATAATGGCTAAAGCCACTAGTAAGAGGTCATTATGCGGTTTTATGAAATAACTTTGTCACAATCTTTATGTGATATAAAACACATGCTTTAGAAATGACGATCACCAGAATTGCCCAGGAAGTGTTTAAGCTAAAAGTGCAGCCTTAACTAAGGACAAGTGCGCTATGCTTTCAGCTCAAAGAGAACACGTTCATGCACTCCACTGACTCAGTGATTCAACCGGTGAACAGTCATCCTCCGGATGTAATAGAAACCCTATCTTCGATGTGTCAGGTTGCTCAACCTGAGGCTCCCCAGCCAATTGCCCGTTGGATTTTAGAAGAAGGACAGCTCTTGGGGGTGTTGGTAGCCTCATTCCCATCGCCACTGGCTCTGTTGTAAAGCGGTCTGAGCCCTTGCGGGAGCTTATGCTGCGGCCACATTACCCAGCTGTTGTGGGTTGAGGTTTTGGTGCAAAATCTGGCCGTCTCGAAACCAAATAATTCGACGGGTGTTGCGGGCTACTTCTATTTCATGGGTGACCATGACAACGGTCATACCGCTGGCGTTGAGTTCACCAAAAATGTGCAAAATTTCCTCAGTGGTTTGTGTATCTAAAGCACCGGTTGGTTCGTCTGCTAATAGTAAGACTGGCTGATTCACAATGGCACGTGCGATCGCAACTCGCTGTTGTTGTCCTCCCGATAGCTGTCGTGGCTTATTCTGTAAACGGTCTCCCAGACCTACACGTACAAGGGCTGCTTCAGCACGCTGTCGTCGTTCTTCGTGGCTAACCCCTGCATAGACCATCGGTAGCATAACGTTATCCATGGCCGTTAGCTGGGGCAACAGATGAAACTGTTGAAACACAAATCCAATTTTACGATTGCGGATGTGGGCCAGCTCATCATCACTAAGCCGATCAACTCCCACAGTATCTAACTGATAGTGACCGGTGGTGGGGCGATCTAAACAGCCGATGATGTTCATCAGAGTAGATTTACCCGAGCCTGAGGCTCCCATAATTGAGCAGTAGTCGCCTGAATTAATAGAAAAGCTAACACCGTCTAGGGCATGCACCTGGACATCTCCCATGGTGTAGGTTTTGGTTATGTCAGCGGCTTGAATCAGAGACATCGTTAACTCCGTAGGGCAACAATTGGGTCTAGTCGTGCTGCCTGACGGGCAGGAACAACACCAAAAATTAGACCGATAGTCCCAGAAACCCCTGTGGCAATAACAATCGAATTGATTGTTATTCCTGGTTTAAGCGGGCTAAAAATAGCGATTGCCATGGCTCCACTGGTGCCTAGCCCAATCCCGATAAGGCCTCCGGCCACTGATAAAATAATCGCCTCAATCAGAAACTGGGTCAGAATTACACGCTGAGTGGCACCGATGGCCTTGCGTAGGCCAATTTCGTGGGTTCGTTCAGTCACCGACACCAACATAATGTTCATTACGCCAATACCGCCGACGACAAGAGAAATGCTTGCGATCGCAGCTAGTACCATACTTAGCCCTGCGGTGATTCTGCCGACCATATCTTGAAATGACTTGTTGGCCCACACCGAAAAGTTTTTCTTGCCATGGCGACGGGTCAAAATGTTGCTGATCTGAAAAGCGGCGGCTCGAATACTGTCTGAGTCCTGGGCGGAAATTTCTAGAAAATCGATAGGAATACCGTTGGGAGACTGTCGACCCGATAGTTGGTAGGCCATAGTCGTAATCGGGACATAGGCCGTTTCGTCATAGTTCACCCCAAACAGGGTACCTTTGCTGGCCATTACACCGATGACTTGAAAGCTAAAATCACCCACCTGCACCATTTTCCCTAGGGCTGAGGTGTCACCAAAGAGACGTTTCTCTAGCGCAGATCCCAACACAATAGTTTGGGCGTGCTGGTCTAAGTCAGTGGAATTTAGAAAACGGCCCCTAGCGAGCTGAAGACTGCGCACATAGGCTATCCCTGGTGTTGAACCAATGATGTCACCGCTGCGGGAGCGAGAGCCATAGGTAAACTGCAGGTTTGTGTTAATCTGCGGGGCGATCGCATAAACAGCAGGGGCTTGGGTTGCGATCGCATCTACATCTGCTAGTGTTATCTCGGCCACATCGTCGGTGGGCCCCAAGTCTTCGCCACCGGCAAAAATAGTTAGCTGGTTAGGGCCAAACGATTCTAACTGGTCTTGAGTAAACTGTTTAGCGCCTTCTCCAATGGCTACCATAGCAATCACAGAAGCATTGCCAATGATGATACCTAGCATGGTTAATAGACTCCTCAGACGGTTGGCATTTAAGTTTTTAGCCGCCATCTGGATATTTTCAGTAAGTTGCATGATTAAAACGGGTTATCAACACCCTCTATAATTTGACCCTCTGGCGGTTCAATAAAAATTTCTGTCCCAGCGTCTAGCCCGTCCAAGATTTGCACCTGTGCACCTGTGGTTGTGCCCAGTTCAACAGGTTGTAGTACGGGGCCGCTTTCTTCTTGTACGTAAACACCCGTCGAGCCATCAGACTCAGTGACAACAGCCGCCAACGGGATCACTAAGGCATCGGCTACAGGTTTGCCGATAAATGTGAGGCGCACGTTCATGCCAGACTTGAGCTGTTCTTGTCCTGACTTGATGGTGACCTTGACGCGAAAAACAGTGACTTGATTGTCGCGAATTGCTCTCGGGGCGATCAGGCTAACTTCACCTCCAAACACTTGATCTGGGTAGGCACTGCTCCGGACTTCTACGGCTTGTCCCACCGCCAGCTGAGCAATGCTGGCTTCAGGAACTTTAGCTTCAATTTCTAACCCGCTTGAGAGTTCGGCAATAGAGGTAGATGCCGCGCCATCGCTTGATGATGCCGCTGTTGCTGGTGAAACAAAATCGCCAGTTTCAGCAAATCGACGTGTGATAACGCCATCAAACGGTGCGCGCACAATAGTTTCATCAAAACGCACTTGGACCGCAGTTAGCTGAGCGTTAGCCTGGGCGACCGCTGCTTCTGCTTGCTCAATCTCTTCTGAGCGAGTGCCGTTTTGTAGTCTCGCTAGCACGGCTTGAGATTCTTCTAAGCGTCGTTTATCAGCCACTAAGTTGGCGCTAGATTCTTGAGCCGTTGTCTGGTAGGTGTTGAGTTCATTGGTAGAAATTGCCCCTTGTTGAGCTAACCCCTCAAATCGAGACAGCTCTTGTTGAGCCTGTTGTAATCGGGTCTGAGCTGCGTTGATTGAGGCTTCTGCAGTGGCGACCCGAGCACGAGCTTCAGCAATCTCTTCTGGACGAGCACCAGCCCTTTGCTGTGCGAGTGTTGCTTGGGCCTGGGCAAGCGCCGCTTCATACTGAGCTACTTCGGCCTGATTACGACGGCTAGTCATACGGGCAATGATCTGTCCCTGACTCACAAAATCTCCTTCTTGAATAAACAGTTCAGCGATTTTACCTGCATCTTCGGGACTCAAATTAATCGTGCGTTCAGCTTGCACAACCCCACTGGCTTGGATTTTGGCCATGAGGTTCTGTTGCTTAACGGTTATCGTTTGTTGTGTGGTGACTGGCTGCTGACGTCGTTGTAGGTAGCTCAGCGAGAGTGCGCCAATTGTTCCGACAGCTATCACTCCAATGATCCATTTGGGGATAGGTTTGATACGAGTTAATGCTAGCTCTTTCATGATGTGATTGACACCTCAGTCAGGGTCTTATCCTAGAAACTTTCCGATGCCGATAACATCGCCCTATATACCTCAAGTAAATGGTTCTAAAGATCGATTTATCCATAGGACTTTAGGACTAAAGCCGATATTTTATTTGCATCTAAAGTCTCTGGTGGTGATCTTCTCAAGTTGTTTAGAGTAAGCGAGTTCAAGCCTCTAACCTTTTGCTTGATTAGATACTCTGCAAATCTATTCTCTATGACTATAGAAATTCTAGAATCTCAATTGAATTGGCTGTTGCGACCAATGGAACAGTTTGCTGATGTGATGATACTCATCATCATAGTCGAGGTCGTGATTGATTTGGTTACTCAGAAGCGACGAGACTATAAAGAAACCGCAACAAACTTTGTCATTGGTATTGTTTATGAGATCCTCAGCAGTACAGTCGCCGGCATTGTAATGTTTATTGGCCTGTCACTGTTTACTGTTTTTAGCCCCTTTAGTATCCCTAGCAATCCTTGGATGATCTTATTGGCGCTTTTGATCGCCGACTTTTTGTATTACTGGCAGCACACAGCTGAACATCGCATCCGTCTTTTTTGGGCTCACCATAGTGTCCATCACAGTTCCACTGATTTTAATCTCTCTGTGGCACTGCGATTGGCATGGACGGAAGACTTTATTGCTTGGATCTTTTATATTCCCCTGGCATTGATGGGGTTCCATCCTTTAGTGATTCTGATTGCGGTACAGATCTTGGGACTGTATCAAGTATGGATTCATACTCAAAAAATTGGCTGTTTGGGATTTCTAGATAGGATTCTCAATACGCCATCGCTGCATCGGGTGCATCATGGGGCAAACCCACGGTATATAGACAAAAACTATGGCGCTATCCTGTGTATTTGGGATCAGCTATTTGGCACCTATGAAGCTGAAACAGAAAAGGTGATTTATGGTTTAACCGATAATATTGGTACGCATAACCCTCTGAAAGTGAATGCTTTTGAATATTGGAAAATCATTACCGACATCCAAAAGTCTCACACCGTTGCTGAAGTGCTAAAAAGTATGTTTGCTCCACCTGAGTGGCAGCCTCACTCCGTCAAATGCGACTAACTCTAATATCCATTGCGTCTTTACCACCCTACTTTTTTGACCCTTGAATGAAATATTGGCCGAAATCTCAACCCCATCCCTTTCGAGTGCTCCATATCATTGAGTGGATTCTGCTGGGCATTGCTGTTTCAGAACTCCCATGGGAAAGCCTGCCCTACCTCTCTAGCCTGCTAGGACAATCACTGGCCGAGACGGAGCCGATTCCTTTTGCCTGGCTATGGAGCCTGATGTGCTTGTTACTGATTGGATTGCTGGGACGACGGCTACCGACAGGGTCAGCCGTGAGTAAGTTGGGATATATCGCTGTCCAGTTTGGACTGATTTTACTAGCGACGTCCTTAGCAAATTGGCAGTCACCGTTTTTGATGCCTTACCTGGTGGTGGTGATTCGCGGACACCTGATTTTTCGTCGTTGGGAGCGCTGGTTGTTGACCGGGTTGGTGTTTGGAATTGCGATCGCATCTCTCTCCATACCCCTTCTAGATCTGCAAGCTTTGCAGTTAGAATTTACCGAGCCACCCCCGCTGACAATGGAGAATGTCAGAACTATCAGTATGATCATCGGTATCTATGGCATTGTACTGTCTGGTCTGACCTTGACCTTTGTTTTGTTGTTTGTAGAGGCATTACTGTCAGAACGTGCGAGTCGAAAGCAGTTAGCGGCGGCGCACCATCAGCTACGACAATATGCCTTGCGTATTGAGGATCAGGCTGCTTTACAAGAGCGTAATCGCATTGCCCGAGAGATTCATGATGCCGTGGGTCATAATCTCACAGCTCTGCGTATTCAATTAGAGAATGCACTATTGTTTGCTCAGTCTGACACCTGCAAGACACAAAAGCATGTAGAAGTAGCTCAACAGCTGGCAGCTAAAGCACTGGCAGAAATTCGTCATTCTGTTTCTACTTTGCGGTCTGATCCACTCCAGGGTAAATCTTTGGCAACCGTTTTAGAACAGCTATGTCGAGACTTTCAGCAGCAGATTTCAGGAGAATTTACCTACCATATTGATGTCTTAGCTCCACTCAAAACAGAGACCAGCACTGCGGTATATCGGCTAGTGCAAGAAGCTATGACTAATGTAGTACGTCATAGTCAGGCCGACCAAATTAAACTACAGGTAAAAACAGAATCTGGATATCTATGGCTGATGCTCAACGATAATGGTGTTGGGTTTGATCCTGACAAAAACACAGCTGGGTTTGGTCTCAACAGCATGAAGGAACGAACGGTCGCAGCGGGAGGTAAGTTACACCTGTTGACATCACCAGGTAAAGGATGTCAGTTCAATATAGAGTTACCGCTAGCTGAGGTAATGTCGTGATCCAGCTAGTGATTGTTGATGATCAAATACTGATTCGCCAAGGGTTAAGCAGTTTACTTCAGACTAAGCCTGATTTACGAGTCGTGGGCGAGGCAGAAAACGGCCAGGCGGCATTAGCCGTGATTGAGGCTCTGGTTGAGACACCAGACCAGCCTCATCTCATACTTATGGATGTGCGGATGCCAGTGATGGATGGTGTGGCGACAACTCAGCAAATTTGCCAGCGTTGGCCCGAGATTAATGTACTAATTCTAAGTACGTTTGATGATGCGGCCTATGTTACCGATGCGATGCGATACGGTGCTAAGGGCTACTTGCTCAAAGATACTCCGTCCGAAGAGTTAGCCGAAGCCATTCGGTCTATTCATAAGGGGTACACCTATTTAGGACCGGGTTTGTTTGCTAAAACCCAGACGATAACAGACCAAGTAACCGGTAATATTCCACCAGAGGTGCTATCGCTCTCACCACGGGAAAAAGAGGTGCTGCAGCTGATTGCAACAGGGGCAAACAATCGCGAAATTTCTGAGACTTTGCATATCTCAGAGCGAACGGTCAAAAACCACGTGAGTAGTATTTTGGCGCATTTGCAGCTTCGCGATCGCACCCAGGTAGCGTTACTAGCCAGTAAGTTTCTTCTGCCATAGAACCCAAGGCGCTATGGCACTTAAGCACCTTAAGCGAGAACACGCTGTCGTCGAGCATCATATCGGGCTACGTAACTGACGGGGCTAACCCGCAGGTACATAACGTCATGAATCATATTTGAATATTCTTCACTAGGCTCGTGGAAGGTAAGGTTGTTGCGACTGCATTTTTCCTTATAAGCAGCCACAGCTTGTTCAAATGTTGACTGAGTATCTGACATGGTTACCTCTACATAAACACGTGGGTAACCGCCCAGGTAGCATGCGCCTTTGCGCTCAACTAACAGCATGCTACCCAGCTATTGGATTCATGACATAACCCTAACATAGTTAACGATACCTTTACGGGAGCCGCTAATCGGTAGTGGCTCACAAGAGAGGGCTAACTGCGGCCCCGGTTTGGTACTTTGTGATCTCGCTCACCTATAGCAATCGACGGATGCATTCGTCGATTGCTATAGGTGAGCTGTTGTAATTTGGGGCTTTCAGGGATATCGATTGTCCTAACTAACCTGACAGATGCAATAAGTGTCTCAGCTAACTTCAGAAACGGCTTAAAAACTTTTCAGTTAAGATCCAGACCCTATTCAGATCGTTTCGGCATTCTAATAAGTATTCGATTGCAACAAGACTGTTGGAGCCCTTCAGATGAGACGCACTGCATTTACCGCTTTTGTTTTGACTGCTACGCTGGCACTCTTTTCTCCCATTGCTCAAGCTGAGTCCGTACGATTTCAGCTGAGTAATGGCCAACCAGATTCTATCCACTATCCATTTGGCCGTTCTCTTGAGGCTGTCGATAGCGTTAATGACTTTGGAAACAAAATTAATTAGGCTCCACTATTGGACGTACAGACGTTCCATGGAACGTCTCTCCAGCATTAATTTTTGGACCTTATAAAATCCTTATCCCTTTGATAACTCTGACCTTTAATCGGGTGTCTTTAATAATTCTTGAGACTCTCTAGGGTGGTGAGAGAACAACAGCCGGTAAGATTTTGATATCGATAATGATTACAGAGACAGGCCAATGGTAAATTTAAACGCTTGCCTAAACACTCTGAAGACAAAGGGTCTGGTTCTGATAGCCATTGGCTTACTGTCGATTGTTACCACTTGTTTTGTGGCTGCCGACAGTGCTCTAGCAGCTGTCGCACCCAGTCAGCAGCCTGTAGATACGCTCAAAATTCACTTAGGGAATGAAGCTGGCGGATTGGTGTTTGAACCTGACACCCTGACCTTTGATGCTGGAAAGCGTTACAAGTTGTTGCTCGACAACCCTAGCCCTAGCAAACACTACTTCACTGCAAAAGACTTCACGGATGTTATTTGGACCCAGAAGGTAGAGGCCGGTAATGTTGAGGTGAAAGGGGCTGTTCATGAAGTAGAACTTAAACCAGGTGCTGAAGCTGAATGGGTTTTTGTGCCACAAAAACCAGGCACCTACGAGCTACATTGCTCGATTGCGGGTCATGCTGAGGCCGGTATGGTTGGCACCCTGACAATCACCGCTGATGCTTAGGAAGGCCGGTAAACGACTGTTGGGGTGTCAGTGCCGCCTGCTGTTTAATGGGTTATTTTCTCTAGCAAATTGGCGACTTGCTCGGCACTATCAGTCACGGCCAGCGCTTCTGCTGCCACTTGCATGCAGGCTAGTTCTTCGGGAGCGGCAAGTAATGTCAAGACTCGCTTTTTTAGGGCACTGCCACTGAGTTCTGTCTGACGATACACTTTGCTTGCCCCTGCAGCACTAAAGGCACCGGCATTGTACGATTGATGATCGTCTGCTGCAAACGGATAGGGGATTAGAACTGAGGGGGTATGGGTCATGGCGAGTTCGGTCAGAGTTCCAGCCCCGGCTCGGCTAATCACTAAGGTGGCTCGCTTAAACAGAGCTGCTACGTTTCTAAAAAATGGCCGATGGATGTAATGGGGATGGCGCAGACTGTCTGTGTCTGGATCATTGGTACCGGTTTGATGGACGACCCAGGCACCTGCATCAAACCATCCAGGCGCGGCTTCGCGCACTAGCTTATTTACGGCAACCGCTCCCTGACTGCCACCAATCACGACAATAAGGGGCACACCGTCAGGAATGTGAAAGTCCTGAAGCGTGGCATTGCTATCTGTATGGAACTGCGATCGCACGGGCGTACCGACCCATACAGTTTTTGCCTGTTTAGGTAAATATTTACGAGTTTCTTGAAAACCAATGGCCACTACCGAACACCAGCGGCTGAGCCAGCGAGTGACCTTGCCCGGCATGGCGTTAGATTCATGCAGCACGGTGGGTAACCCTAAACTGCGCGCGGCAATAATGGCGGGTGCAGCGATATAACCTCCGGTTGTAAAGACTCCCTGAAACTCACCCTGCTTAAGCAGCTGTCGCGTGGTCCAGGTCGCTTGTATGAGCTGCACCAAAATTTTTAACGTACCCAGCCCGAGTTTCCCCTGAACGCCACCCATGCGCACCGTATGGAGGGGATAGCTCTTGGGGACAAGTTCAGTTTCTAGTCGGTCGGGTACCCCTAACCATTCAATCGGGCCATCTAGATGTTCGGCAGTTGCGATCGCAGGAAAAAGGTGACCGCCAGTACCACTAGCGGCAATTAAGAGCTTATTGCCTTCACCATTTTCTTGTCTGTCGTCCATAATGTGAAAAACCCAAACTATCTCTTGGCAGTCGCCACATCATAATTGAGCGGCTGGAGTAGACATTGGGCTTAGGTTACAGTTACGTTACTTAGTCAGCAGCTATTATCCGCTGAATTGGCGCGAATGTAGCAGCTCTTTGTGAGCCGTACCCAGTCAAGTCGGCTCCAGGATAGTGCTTTTTAGCCGATTTGACCATCGACTTACGTTATTCAGATACAACTATCGAGGACTTTACATATGATTCATCCTTGCCGCTGGTCACTCTGTTCACTGACTGTGCTTGGGATGAGTATATTTGGCTTGAATGCTCAAGCCGCTCCTCCGGAAACAGCACCTGCTGCGTTGGTCAATGCCCTAGAGCAGATGGAATCTGCCTCTAACGCTCAAAATATTGAAGCCGTCATGACGCTGCATGATGACGGGTTTACCAACAATGACGGCTTTAGCTATGACACCCTAGAGGCTACACTACCTCAGCTATGGGAGCGCTATGACACCCTGACCTACCGCGTAGAGCTACAGTCCTGGGAAGAGATAGAGGGTGGTTACGTTGCTGAAACGGTGACCTACATTGATGGTACGCAAACGACTCCTCGTCGTCTCACGCTAGAGTCGGTGATTCGCTCCCGTCAGCAGTTTGTGGATGGCAAAATTACGTCTCAAGAAATTTTGTCTGAACGGAATCAGCTGAGTTCTGGTTCTGCTAGTTCAGACGTGGTGGTAATTTTGCCAGAGCGAGTCGCCCCCGGTGAAAGTTATGGGTTTGATGCCATTATTCAAGAGCCCTTAGGCGAACGTTACTTGCTGGGTGCAGCGTTGGATGAGGGCACCACAGCGGAAGATTTCTTTACGCCACGCCCCATCGATTTGGAGCTGCTATCGGCAGGTGGCCTGTTTAAGCTAGGAGATGCGCCAGCCGCCGCTGATAGTCTGTGGGTTTCAGGGCTACTCATCCGCGACGATGGGCTAGTTGTCATCACCCGTCGTCTACGCGTTGAGTAAGCGAAGCTAGCCAGCGCAGATTGAATGTATGCCCTCTGGTGCGACAACACCCCAGAGGTTACTTTCATTAAAAATTGTATTTACAATAGTGGCCCCGCTCAGATCAGCTGCTCGCAAATCTGCCTGCTGTAAAACAGTCTTGGTTAAATTTGCCCGACGTAGGTTGGCCCGGTGTAAATGAGCTTTTGTCAAATTGGCATTGGTCAGATTAACATCTCGTAAAATGGCCCATGCTAAATCTGTACCCACTAGAGAAGCATCCCTAAGAATGCTGTAGCTAAGGTCAATACCAGCTAGCTGGAGATGACTCAGATCGCATCCACTTAAGTCCAATCCATGAAATGTACGCTCACCTTCTTGATAACGTGCGATTAAACTCTGAAGCTTAGATTGCATAGTGCTTTTTACAGGATTCTAATAGCCTTACTTATCTATTAGTGATGGCATCCGTACATCTGTGACTGGTGAGGGTAGTGGTCAATACAGAGACTGGGTTGGCGGCCAAATGGCGCTCTAAGGGCAAAAAGCTTGCTAGAGAAGGCGTACAGTACTTTTCTAAGTCACAATATCAGGCGTATTAATCGGTAATGGCTGTGGCAGTTGGCTGTGCTGATCGCAACATTGCTGCATGGCTGCTTTAGTCGACTGGCCCATGACGCCATCAATGACCCCGTTATAAAACCCCTCAGTTTTGAGATATTGCTGTAGGTTTTTGCATTGGGAGGTTTGCAAGCGATGGGCTAAGTCTTGAAATGCTTGGTCTAGCCATGCCTCATTAAGACAGGTTTGGAGTTTTTTCTGCTGGTCGACAATATCATTCTCGTCAATGAAGCTATGCAGGTGTGCCAGCATATGATCCGCTTCATCAATTAAAAAGCTTATTAATGGCTCGCTCTCGGCGAGCGCTAAGATAGCGTCAAGACGTTCGGTATCAACTTCACTAAGGGTAGGCTGCACCGATAGTTGGCAATAGGTGTGAATCAAGTCACGATGCTGCTGGGCATGCTCGCTAATGCTGGGGCTGCTAAACATGGGATTATCTCCATTTAAGTCTGTCAAATGAGTGTGCTAAGTGGTTAGTGTCCGTGGCTACGCTACTGTGACGGCGAATTTTAAATAATTTTCCAATGGGTGCTACCCAATCTGATAAGTAGCGGTTTTTGATCCGCAATTTTACGTATCTCTGAACAACTATAGACATGGTGCGGAATGTCACAGGTTCAGACTGAACGTCACTATTAAGAGAATCACCTGGCTCATTGGTATGGCTGACCAACCTGACTTGCCTTTACTGGATGTTTTGGATCTTGCCCTTTCGGAAATTTTAGGTAAAGGCAACTCCTATGCTTACTCCACGCTGGCTACGGTTCGCCGCCATCTATATCAGTTTCACCTGATACATCAATTTGAGCCGTATGAAATTTTGTTTGAGGCTTATTTGCGAGGGAAGACCCGTCAGCGTCAGGGTGAGGTTATCTATAACCCTCATGCTTGGCTAAAACGTACAGCCTTTAACGTAGTGCGTGAGAAAAGCCGCCAGGCTCAGCGTCAAGCATCCCAGAGCTACGAAGATATTGAATATCGTGTGAGTGCTAAGCCTGAGTATGTGCTAGAGGCTATCGACCTGCGACACGAGATTGATTTGCTCTACAAAGCCCTGAGAGCGCTCTCTCGTGAAGATGACAGTACGGCTCAGCTACTGGTGTGGCGAACCATTGAGCAGCTGTCGTGGGAACAAATCACCAGCCGTCTGGCAGAGCTGGGGGAAACAGATATTCCAAATCAGGCGACCCTACGCAAGCGGGTCTCACGGGCCAAAAAACGAATGCGACACATTATGCACAGCTATGGGCTGCCGACAGGGTAATCGGCTGACGTTAAACCCGAGGCGCTTCCGGACGTAAAGGCGTTCCATGGAACGCCTTTACGTCCGGAAGCGTTGTTTTGACGTTAAATGTCAGCACGGTTTCGTCGATGCCTTTTAGCTGCAGTGGGCTAAATTTAACGATTTCTTGTTCGTCAAGGTAGTCGGCGACAGCGGCGGACACTAGAATACTTTCGCCATCAGCGGCTTCTTGCAGGCGGGCGGCAATGTTGACGCTGGGGCCAATGGCTGTGTAGTCGGTTCTTTCTGCGCTGCCAAACATGCCGACTACGGCGGTCCCTTGATGAATGCCACAGCGAAACTTTACAGCGGGCACCCCCTGCTGGCTCCAGCGCTGGTTCAGGTCTGCGAGGGCTTGGTACATTTGTCGAGCTGCTGCGATCGCACGTCTGACTTGCTCATTGGGGCTTAGATATTCGGGCGCACCAAATAGAGCCAATACGGCGTCTCCCATAAATTTGTCGACTGTACCGCCATTGGCAAAAATGGCGTGGGTCATCACTTCAAAATATTCGTTGAGCAGCTCAGCGACCCGACGAGATCGCAGCGTATTTGAGAGCTGAGTAAACCCAACGATGTCACTAAACAGCACTGTGACTAAGCGGGGCTCTGGTTTTAGATTAAGCTGCAATTCTCCAAGGGCTGCTTTTTGAACCAGGGACGCCGGTAAAAAACGCTTGAGTACAGACTTGGTTAAGTACTGATTGAGTTCTGCAACTTTATGTTCATTGGCTTTCAGGGCTAATAGATTGCGCACTCCAGCCAGCAGTTCACGATCCCTAAAGGGTTTTGAGATGTAAGCATCGGCTCCCTGTTCAACGCCTTCTAAACGCGTATCGTTATCGACTTTGGCTGTGAGCAAAATAATCGGCGTGCCCTGCAGCGTCGGTTCGACCCGCACTTGCTGAATCAGTTCGAGGCCTGAAACCTGGGGCATCATCAAATCGGTAATAATCAGCTGAGGTTGCACCGTGCGGGCTACGGTTAGTCCGGTTGCCCCATTGTCAGCCGTTTTCACCTGATATCCCTGACGTTCTAGGATGCTGGCCACGTAGTGCCGTAAATCTGGATTGTCATCAACGACAAGGATGGTGGTGCCTGGCAGACTGGGCTTAGAGGGCTGGAGTGCAGCAGGCTGAAGCTTAGCAGGCTGCGGCTTGGCCGCTGTGGCCGCGACCTGATTATGTAAGTCAGCGAGTTCGATGGCTGCGCGACGCTGCTCTAGGGTACGGGGGGTTTTACCAATCTGCTTGGTAGGCAGATGGTCAGTGCCCGTGGGCAGCTCCACTGTAAACATGGTGCCAGCACCGTAGGTGGAAGACACACGCACCTCACCGCCATGGAGTTCTACCAGCTCTTTTACCAGAGCCAAGCCTAAGCCTGTACCCTCATGGGTACGACTGGCGGAGCCATCCGCCTGTTGGAACCGCTCAAAAATATAGGGTAGCTGTTCTTTGTGAATACCAATACCGGTATCTTCAATTTCTAGATAGCAGCGTTGCTCAAAGGTGTTGAGGGTGATTTGGATCGCCCCCTCGGCTGGTGTGAATTTAACAGCGTTGGAAAGGATGTTGTATAAGACCTTATCAAACTTTTCAAGGTCGAGATAGACCGGCGGACAGGGCTGGATTTGGGTGCTGAGGGTGATGTGTTTGCGATCGCAGTAAGCCTGAAATGATTCCGCAACGGTCCGAACCACCTGAGCAAAGTCACAGGGATAAAATGTGACCTGCATTTTGCCAGCATCCAGCCGCTGCAGGTCGAGGAGCTGATTGACTAGCCGCAGCAGCCGCTGTGAATTACGCAGGGCCATAGCTGACTGTTCCAACGAGAGACCGCTGCCCTGTTCTACAGCGGTTTCCAAAGGTCCGATGGTGAGGGTGAGGGGAGTCCGAAACTCGTGGGAGATGTTCTGAAAAAACGTGGTCTTTTGTTTATCTAACGCCAATAATTGCTCAGCTTGTTGCCGCGTTGTCTGATATAGCCTGGCTTGCTGGACAGCAATGGCGGCTTGATTAGCCACCGCCTGAGCTAAATTGATTTCTTCCATATGCCAGTGACGGGGCTGGGTCTGGCGCAGACTAATGCTGCCAATAATTTGACCATCGGTAATTAAAGGGACAACCAACAACGCCGCTGCCTTGACCTGTAACGAGAGATGGGCAGGGGTATAGGCTGATGAATCTAAGAGATCATTAAAAACGACTGGTGAGCGACTGGCCAATAGTTTTTGTAAAATTGGATTCTCGTTAATTTTGACCTGGGATTTTGACACTGTCGGCACGTTGACTTGTGTGGCATCGTACAGCCCCACACAGTCGACATAGTCATCCTCCTGAGACCATAGGGAAATGGCACAGCCGTCAGCCTGCAGAGCCTCACCCAGTTTGTGGGTAATGGCCGAAAAAATTTGTTTAGGCTCCAGACTGCTGTGAATCGCCTGAGTGATGGTATTAATTAATACTTCTCGCTGAGCCAGTGCCTGTACTCGCTCATAGGTCCAAGTTTGGTCTAGCGCTAGCGCGGCTTGGTTTACCAATGTTTTGAGCAGTTTGATGTTTTCTGGCTGCCAGTCCTTAGGGTGTTGGCGATGGTGCAGAGCCAAGATTGCCAGCGGTTCATGTTTGCTGGTCAGCGGTATGAGAACGCTAGAACATAGGCTAAGTGAGTGATAGGCCTCGCGATCAGGCATGTCTGAGCCAGTAAATACCTGCAAGCTATCAGTATCAAAAGCGGTCTCTACAAGAGTCTGCTCATTAATGGTCGCGGCTGATTTTACCTGATAGATCCAATACTTTTGTCTTTGGCCTGGGGGGCCCTGTAAGGTCCGTAAGACACAGTAATCGGCTTCAAACGCTGTTCCCATAGCTTGGGGAATAATTTGCAGCATTTTCTCTGAAGTTGCAGCACTGCGAATGGTATGGGTGATTTCGTTGAGTAATGTTTCTTGCTCTAGAATGCAGTCCAGCTCTCGGGTTCTTGCTTTGAGCACTAAGTGCGTTTCTATCGCTTGCTGAACAACTAGCCTCAGCTGATCGGCTTCCCAGGGCTTAGTGATGTATTTAAAGACTTTGCCTGTGTTGATGGCGTCTACTAAATCCTCCACATCGCTATACCCAGTCAGCATGATACGGATGGTATTGGGATAATGTTTTGCTACCTGCAGCAACAGCTCAGTACCGCTCATGCGCGGCATCCGTTGGTCTGAAATGATCGCGGCAACATCTGGGTGCTCTGCCAAGCTAGCTAAAGCGGCTTGCCCGTTTTCTGCCTTAAGAACCTGGAATTCGCGATAAAAGGTGCGATATAGAAGATCTAAATTGTCAGTTTCATCATCGACGACTAAAATTTTGAGCTTTGTAGCCTTGGCTTGTCGATTATTTTTTCTGGACATTCACCCTGTTGGTTACTTAAACCGACTGTGAAAATGAATAGATGGCCGAAAATAGTAGTGCGCCCTCAGACCGTGATTTCAACCATTGATTATGATGTGGGCATTACCTGGTTGAATGGTCCTATCACTGATCCAGAGTTCCCCAGCTAGCTAGCTGTTTACCATGTCCATACTCCACTGGGAAAAAGCCCATGCTTTGCCCCAAGACTATAGGCTGCGGCCTGCCTACCCTGAAGATTTATCGCAATTGGTCGAGCTGCTGCTGACGAGTTTTTACCCTCAAGATCACGTTAATCGCTGGCTGTATCCACTTCTACGTCTGGGTATTCAAGAAGATATTAAGCGTCGTCTCAAGTCTTCACCCCAGCAGTACGGGTGCTTGGTTGTGGTTGATAAGTCAGCCAATTTTTCTATTGTGGGAACGGTGGAAATTTCGTTGCGATCGCAGCTTTGGCAACCACTCCAGCCCCGTCGTCCCTACATTGCCAATGTTGCTGTTCAACAGCGTCATCGGCGACGAGGGCTGGCCCAACAAATGCTTTTAGCCTGTGAGTCCATCAGCAAAACCTGGGGATGCAAACGACTATACCTCCACGTTGCTACTGATAATCCGCCCGCATTTTCCCTATATCGCAAGATTGGTTATGACGTTTGTCGTCAACCTTATCCCTGGCAGCGCCGACAAATGATGGTAAAAGAGCTATTTTTCTAAATATTTAACGACGCTAAGAAACAATCTCTTAGAAAATATTGGAATGCTTTCGTTTACGTATTTAGAGATCTTTTAACTTACTTTAGATACAGTGTTTCAAACCCCACACCCCGTAAAAATATCCATATCCTCCTGATAAATATTATTTTTTATGTAGTGAGTATGAGGAGGGACTGGTAACTGTAAAAGACTGGATAAAACTCTAGTAATTTCGTGTACGAAGTCATTGTGTTCGTATCAAATAAGAGTAATTAGTCTGGATTACCTTACCCCCAGGTAGACGCTCTAAAATGATGGATGCTCAATCCAAGCCACCCTCACTCTACTCATCAACGGTTAAACAATTTGGCCGAAAACGTGCTCATATTTTCACGGTGCAGGCAAAACCTTCCTCGGGTAATGCGATGCAGTTAGAAGATAGTAAGGTAAAGTGGTGGACTGAGCGAGCAAAGCAGCCTCTCGGTTCAAATTCTAGTGTGCCTGTGAATGAAACCTTAGCTGTTGACAGTCTGCTCAAAAAAATTAATCGTGGCGATTTACTGGTCGTCAATAGTCGTCGTCGTAACGGCCTGATTCTTTTTCGGGAGTTTTACGCCGAGTTTGCCGGACCTGGCGCCGCTGTGGGCGGAGACTTCGACCAGGGCTGTCAAAAGATTATTCCACTGGGTAATTTGTCTTTAATTGAGCCGGATGATCATGAAGATCACCAAAAGGCATTAAAGATTCGTCTGCAATGGATTCGACTTACCCAAAATTTTACCGATCAGCCGCGCTCTGCTGATCGGGCTCAGATGATTTTGGATCAGTTCAAAACCTACTTTGACAAGAGCACGATTGATAACGTACCCAACGAAGCGTTTGCTTTGATGGTTGGGGTTTTGCCTCAAACCGTACGCCGGGTACGTTTAGGGATGAATATCTAGGCGCTTACTGGCAAACGAGCTGTAAATTTGCCTGGGTGCGCTGGTTTTCTACAGCTGTGCCAAGGCTAATGCGTAACCCACCGCCCGTGTGTCTGATCAGCGTGCCTTGCTGACGCAGTGATGTGAAGAGGTGATGCAGCCCCTCTGCCTGGGTCATTCCAAATTGTGATATCCCTTTATCGCTCAAACGACAGTAGATAAAGTTAGCCGCACTGGGCCACTGGATGAGCATTGGCTGCTGACTCAGCCAATTGGCCATGGTCTGCCGTTCTTGAATGGTGGTGTTGACAGCCTCTAAAAGTAAGCTGCGATTGGCTAATGCTGTCAGGGCAGCGGCTTGGGAAAAGCTAGGCAGGTTATAGGGCAGTCTGACTTTTTCAAGTGCTTCAATGAGCGCTGGCTGTGCGATCGCATAGCCAACACGATGTGCTGCCAGCCGAAAAGCTTTGGAAAAGGTTCTCAAAATGACCCAGTTGTTATGGCTGAGGCTGTCGGCCACAAGGGTATGCTGACTAAATTCAAAATAGGCTTCATCAATCACCACCAGTACGTCATTCGGCAGCTGACGTAGCCAGTCAATTTCAGCACTGGAGAGAGGATTGGCTGTAGGTGAGTTGGGATGCACCATAAACACTACTCGAATGGTGTGCTTGTCTACAGCTGCTTGAGCCTGGTCTAAATCGATAGAAAAATCATCTCGACGCTTGATATCAATCACAGGAATGCCCAAGGTTTTGGCCAAAATGCCATACATAGAAAATGTAGGGCTGGCTACCAAAATTGCTCCATTGCCAATAGCTGTCGCGATTAATAGAGATCTAATTAATTCATCAGACCCATTCCCAACGGATATATTTTCAGCAGCTGCGTTGACGTCTGCTTCTGACACATACTCAGCAATGGCTTGCTTAAGTGCCTGGTGTCCACCGTCTGGATAGCGATTAGCGGCAATGGTTTGCTGATAATGCTGGGCTAGAGATTCCTTAAGCTCGCTTGGCAAGTCAACGGGACTTTCATTGGTATCAAGCTGGTCGTAGGGCTCTGGAATGGGTGGATGGGGCTGATAAGCCTTAAGGTGGGCCAAATCAGCACGCAGAAAAGGCAGCATGGGCAATACTTTGGGCAGCAGCTCTAATCATCCCATTTTGCCATGGCCCCTTGCGATGATTAGAGCCCACAAAAGTCTTGAATATGCCCCCAGATCGCATCCATAGCATCTGCCATGCCATGGTCAGTATCTAGAGAATGTAGCGTTACCCATGGCCGATGTTGTGTATAGAGACGACTGGCTTCTAAGTTGATAACGTCATCGCGGTAGCCATGGAGAATCAATGTAGGCAGCGATTTTGTTAACTGGCTATCGGGGTAGCGATGAGCATCGGTCAAAAAGTCATAATGTAGACGTTGCTGAGTTTGCAAACCATAGTGGTAAATCGAGAGCCAACCTGTGGACTGCCAGCTATTGAGCTGTTCTGACCCCAGTCTTGGCAACCACTGGTTGAGAAATTGAAAAGCCGGGGCCAGCAAAATAAGACGTTCAATCTGATGGTATTGCTGAGTTACCCATGTTGCCACCAGCCCCCCTAAGCTAGACCCAATTAGCACGGTCGGTCCCTGAATTTGTTCGATGACCTGGTTGATTTGGCGAGTCAGGGTGAGATGAGCAAAGTCTCCTTGATTGAGGTCCATAAGCTGGAGATTGATATCTAGGGTCTGAAATTGCGATCGCAGCCACTGTCCTTTGTAAGACGTCGGTCCAGACGCAAACCCATGAAGATAAATGTAGTCAACCACAACCGGTTCGTTTCCAGCGCTACACCATGCTTACAATATGATGTTCTGATCATCTGCGATCTCGAAATAAGTCTCCATGACCCAGCAGTTTCGTATTACCCTTCTTCCCGGTGATGGCATTGGGCCTGAAATTACAGCCGTTGCCGTTGATGTCCTTAAGACCGTCGGTGCCAAGTTAAATATCCAGTTTGACTTTACTGAGGTGCCCATTGGTGGCTCTGCTATTGATGCAACAGGTAGCCCGCTGCCAGACGAGACTTTAGAGACCTGTCGACAGAGCGATGCCGTCCTACTAGCCGCTATTGGCGGCTACAAGTGGGATTCATTGCCACGGGCGCAGCGACCAGAAACAGGGCTATTGGGGTTGCGAGCCGGTCTAAAACTCTTTGCCAATTTACGACCAGCTACGATTTTGCCTCAGCTGATCGATGCATCCTCCCTCAAACGTGAGGTGATTGAAGGTGTGGACATCATGGTGGTGCGTGAACTCACAGGCGGCATTTACTTTGGTCAACCCCGTGGTGTGTTCGATGCCGATGGTGACCAGCGCGGGGTTAACACCATGGCCTACACCGGTAGCGAAATTGATCGCATTGGTCATGTCGCGTTTGAAACGGCCCAAAAACGTCAGGGACGTTTGTGCTCGGTTGATAAAGCCAATGTATTAGAAGTGTCTCAGCTGTGGCGCGATCGCATCACTACCTTAGCTCATGACTACACTGATGTAGATTTGACCCACATGTACGTGGATAATGCTGCGATGCAGTTGCTCCGGTGGCCTAAACAGTTTGACACCATCGTCACAGGCAATTTATTTGGCGATATTCTGTCCGATGCCGCCGCCATGCTGACAGGCAGTATCGGTATGCTGCCGTCCGCTAGTCTGGGCGCATCAGGTCCAGGTGTCTTTGAACCAGTCCATGGCTCAGCCCCTGACATCGCGGGTCAAGATAAAGCTAACCCGCTTGCTCAAGTGCTGAGTGCTGCTATGATGCTGCGCTATGGTTTGAGTCAGCCCCAAGCGGCCGATCTGATTGAAAACGCCGTAGACACAGTTTTAAATCAAGGCTACCGAACGGGCGATATCATGGCTGATGGCATGACGGCGGTTGGCTGTAAAGCAATGGGTGAAGCACTTTTGCAGGCCCTAGCCTAGACAATCTCTGAGTTTAACAGGACCCTTGGTTTAATATGGCCGGCTCAGCAGGCTACTCAACCCCCTCTAGCGCAATCTATCGATGATGGCTAGTATTGGTGTACTGAATCATGGCAGGGCTGTTTCTATTTGCGGACATGGGGTATCTTCAGCAAATGGCTGAGTTTAGTTAAATTCAGCGCAGTTCCATCAAATACGTGTTCTTTGAGTAAAAGGGAGTATTCAGTCGTGTCATCTTTACAGCGACCAGGGTACGGTAACCAAGGTGAGGCGGCGGTGCATCCCAGTGTGGCAGCAGCCGGAATTCAGCGTAGCCCGCTTAATCTACGCTCCCCCTCATCCATGCTAGATCCAGCATTGTTGCGGGCGGCCCGTCATATCTATCGCACCTATTACGAAGTCCATCCCGAGGTGGTTGAGCGCCCCATTGGTGTAGCCATTGGTCGCACAACCCGCCGTGGCAAACTCATCTTTGGCCCCAAACCCGTTTTGCTGCCCCATGAAAGCTTTATTCCCTTGACTCAGCTAGAGCCAGGTCTGCACTAGATGCTAGAGAGTCTGGCCCCATGTTTGTTGGTTTTCACTCTAGGGGCCTCTATCGGTAGCTTTCTGAATGTTGTTATTTATCGATTGCCAGCGGGGCTGTCACTGCTGTCGCCACCGTCTCGGTGCCCCAGCTGTTTGACCCGTTTAAGGCCCTACGACAATGTGCCTGTGCTTGGCTGGCTATGGCTGTGGGGCCGCTGCCGCTACTGTAGAACGAGGATCTCGATTCGATACCCGCTAGTAGAGCTGAGTAGCGGACTGCTTTACGTCGCTATATTTTTGAGGTTTGGCTGGACCCTTGAGACACCCGTTTATTGGGGACTCATTAGCTGGCTCATCGCACTTACCCTGATCGATATCGACACCTTAACCCTGCCAAACTCACTAACAGCTTCAGGGGTTTGTTTAGGCTGGATTGCTCAAGTATTTCTCGCGGTTGACCAATCTGTTGTCTCAGCTATGGTGGCTAGTTTTGCAGCCACTGTTTTAGGTCTGTGGCTATTTGACATAATTTCTCTGCTAGGGGCAATGACTGTAGGGAAGACTGTTATGGGGGGGGGTGATGGCAAACTAGCCGCCATGTTGGGAGCCTGGTTAGGGTGGCAGAGTCTGCTATTGAGCGTGTTGTTAGCCTCATTTTTGGGAGCCCTAGGCGGTGGTCTGGGGCTGATGCTGGGCCGGTTTGATCGTCGGCAACCGATTCCCTTTGGCCCATTTTTAGCCTTTGGTGCAGGAATAAGTCTATTTTTTGGAAACACCTTGATACAAGCCTATTTGAGCCTGTTTATCTAGAGTCAGCCGTAATCTGTGACGGCGATAAAATCCTGCTCAACTATTCCAGGGGGGTGGGCAAGCCGGTAGGATTGGAGAACGCTATGTATCGAGAACAGGGTTTATGTCCCTTTTTGACTGGTTTGCAAATCGTAAGAAAGAAAGCCCCATTAGCCAAGATCGTCATGAGCGCGAAATTGCTGATGGTCTATGGACAAAGTGTGATGAATGTGGGGTCCTAACTTACACCAAGGATTTGCGGGCTAACCAGATGGTTTGCCCAGAGTGTGACTATCACTATCGTGTGTTCAGTGACGAGCGCATTACGCAGCTAATCGATCCTGATACTTGGCAGTCCCTAAATGAACAGATTGCGCCAAAGGATCCTTTGCGGTTTCGCGATCGCAAAGCCTACAGCGACCGGCTGCGCGATATGCAAAATAAGACCAAGCTAAATGATGGTGTCCAAACCGGCGTTGGTCAGATCAACGGCGAAGATATTGCCCTGGCAGTCATGGACTTCCGCTTTATGGGCGGCAGTATGGGCTCGGTTGTTGGTGAAAAAATTACCCGATTGATTGAGCATGCCACAGCCGCGCGATTCCCGGTTGTGATTGTCTGCGCTTCAGGGGGTGCCCGCATGCAAGAAGGCATGCTAAGCCTGATGCAAATGGCTAAAATTTCAGCTGCACTGGAACGTCATCGCGATGGTCGTCTGCTGTACATGCCAATTCTTACCCATCCCACTACAGGTGGCGTAACGGCCAGTTTTGCGATGTTGGGCGACATTATCTTGGCAGAGCCCAAAGCGACCATTGGTTTTGCTGGTCGTCGAGTGGTTGAACAAACGCTTAGAGAGAAGTTGCCAGACGACTTTCAAACGGCAGAGTATCTTCTCAAACACGGCTTTATAGACAAAATTGTGCCTCGGACTCAGCTTAAAGACACCCTTGCCCAGTTAATTCGGTTACATCAGCTGCCCGATACGTCTCCTTCTCTAAGTCATGTCTCGCTGAAGAGAGCCGCAAACGGACATCCTGTGCCGATCAAACCGGTGCTATAGTCAACCCCTTAACTGTCTTGGGAATTGACCCTATCGGTGGCATGATGGTTAGTAACTATCAGCTAGCTGAATCATCAGATAGCTGCAAATCGCGAGCCTAGCCTAATTGTCAGGCTCAATTGCTTTGTGCTGTGTTGCGCCTTTTATGGGCGATCCATTTCGAGGAGAATCATGTTTAAAAAGTGCATTTGGCTGGTGGTCGCGGCTGTTTTTCTTGTCGGTAACCTAGTTGTAGGTGGCAACGCGATGGCGGCTGAGCTGGATGAAACAATCCGTACCATCCCCCTAAATGAGCAGGGAGATACTGTTGTCTTGTCTCTAGAGCAGGTTTCCCAGGGGCGGAAGAAATTTAATTACGCGTGTGCTACCTGTCATGTCCAGGGTATTACCAAGACTAATCCCAACGTTGGTTTAGAGCCTGAAGCGTTGGAAGGTGCTTATCCTAACCGGAACAACTTGGAAGCTCTTGTTGACTATTTGCACAACCCTACTACCTATGATGGGTTGACTGAGATTTCTGAGCTACATCCCAGTACTCAGAGCACTGACATTTTTCCAAAGATGCGTAGCTTGACCGAAGATGATTTAGTTGCCATCTCAGGTCATATTCTGCTTCAACCCAAGGTTATGGGCGATATGTGGGGAGCTGGTAAAACTCGCTTCTCTGCACCAGCAACATTTGACTAATTGCCAGCAGGCTGACAGAAATTACTCCTAGTATGAGGGTTTCTATCAATAAGCTTCTAGGGGCAAGCAACAATGCTTGCCCCTTTTTAATGGAGCGGCTGTAAAATCTACAGCAATCACCACTGTTGTGAACTCTGTGCGCCAAACTA
The DNA here is from genome assembly GCA_038748405.1 of Cyanobacteria bacterium P01_H01_bin.21. Lineage (GTDB taxonomy): Bacteria > Cyanobacteriota > Cyanobacteriia > Phormidesmidales > Phormidesmidaceae > Leptothoe. The sequence continues at coordinate 116,560 of JBCDIX010000007.1, forward strand.
TAAAAGACTTTGTTGAATTGCTAGGCCGCCCATAATGTTGCCTACCTATTGCGCTACGTTAGATAGACAGTTCAGAAAAGATAAATGTTAAAGCGACGTACCGTACTGTGGGGCTTATTAGGGATTGCTGTAGCTAGCTGCCGTCCCGGTGCGTCTGTTGCCCTAAAAGTAAAGCTGCTGGCTCGTTCGGTACCATCTCAAGTCTTAAAGACGTTTGGTCGCGACATCCCTACCCGGTTTGATGCTGAAGCTAGCCTGGTTGAGATTTATCAACAGCTGCAGTGGTGGAAAACGCGCTCACCAGTGGCCACCCCCCTATGGAGACGTTTATTGTCATTGGGCAATGGGGAAGCATCAGACAATACGGCTACGCCAACTGTCGACACTCACCTAGTTACCCTGAGCGATCCGTGGTTAGACCATGCGATTCGTCAGGAATTAATTCAGCCACTGCCGGATCTGCCGCAGGTCGGGATGCTGCCTGACCCATGGCAGCGATTGCTTCGTCGTGATAGTCAAGGGAACTCAAGTGCTAAAGGAGACCTATGGGCGGTACCATACCGCACCCAAGGGTTAATGATCGCCTATCAAAAAGCTGTATTTGATTCCAATGCTAAAGCTGTCGCTAAATGGGCAGACCTCTGGCGACCAGAATTAGCAGGGCGTATCGCTATGCCCAATCATCCCCGGCTAGCGGCAGCTGTTGTTTTGATGGCACTAGGCTATTCCGTCAATGATGAAGCCGCTTTAGTAAAAGATGAGGTCAAAGAGCAGCTGCTAGCGCTGTATCGTCAAGTTAAGGTATTTGACTCTCACGCCTATCTAAAAGCACTGGTTAATGAGGATGTTTGGTTAGCCGTCGGCTGGAGCGGAGATATCTTGGCAACGCTTGTGCGCTACCGGCGGCTGGGTGCGGTGCACCCCCAGGAGGGAACCGTATTGACTAGTGATCTGTGGGTAGCACCCGCTAATGCAGAGATCACTGAGGAGGCTCAATCATGGCTAGAGTTTTGTTGGCAACCATCCACTGCCACACAAATCTCTGTCTCTAGCTATGGGGTCTCGCCGTCATTTTTTCTGCCGAATGCTGATGTCCCCCCTCAACTAGCTAAGCAAGCTCTGTTAATACCTGAACATGGTGAGGTATTGCTGCCGCTATCAAATCGGGGTCAAGAAAATCTTGCTAGATTACTTAACGCTGACGCCCCCCCCGAATAGCTCCCTGGCCAAAGTAGTTTAGTTCTACTAGACAGTTTGGGTTGGCTGTGTCAGCAGCACCCTGGTTGGCATTAGAGCCAAACCCTTCGGTAAAGTCACACACATGTAGGCCCACCAGTCGACCGCCTGTAAAAATTCTCAGCTGATAGCCATAGGCTTTAGCGCTTTTTCCAAACTGAGTAAGTATGGAGTAGCGTTCTAAATAGTTTAGTACTGGCCAAATCTGGCCATTTACTATGACATCAACATGGGCAATAGTGTTGCCAGTATCGATGCTAACGGTGTCGGTATACGCTTGCCAGCTATCGATCAACCGCATGTTAATTGCATCTCCCACCTGCTGCTCTTGCCACCATAGGCTCGGCATTGTAAAGCCCTCGGGAGATGGATTGTCGTCTGCTGCGATCGCACCGTCATCGGTTCGTGGTCGTTGACCATTCAGCTGACACATTGCTTCAATCTGCTCTGCCAATACAGTCTGGGGTAATGATTCTGTCTCTTCTGCTACGCTGTCTGTTCTAGGTTGCTGATTAATCAGCTGACAGTTTGTCGCTGATGGCTGCTCTGTTTGGGCCCAGGCATAGCGCCCAGGCAAAACCAGACATAGAGTAGACAGGGTTGACCACAGAATGACTTTCATAACAGCTGTAAAGAAAGCAGGGTGACGAACCTCACTAAAGGCTCTCGGTCAGGATTAACTGTTGACGATGCACATGTGCCAATGATAACGGCGCATTCGTAAAATCCATCTGCTGTCGTTCTAGCATACGCAGCACCTGTTCAGGACGCAGCATGTTCCCATCATTTTGACAGCTACCCACATATCGAATGACGATATCCCCAGCTGTAGCAAGCTTTTGTCTAACGCTGCTGGGCAAATCAGCAGGCAAACTGTCAACGATTTCTAGCTGATGCAGTCGTTCTCGCAGATTGATCTGCTTAACTTTGCCTGATTTGGTTGTGTGGGTATCTACGATTTCGGCTGTTGCCAAAATGTTATCTATCAAAGTTTGCCAGGCAACCTCACGGTTCGGTGTCTGCGCCGCAATCGCCAGTAGATAATCGGCCTGTTTTAGGGTCTTAGTTGCAGACGGTGCTTTAATATCAACTTCTTGAGCCTCATAGATAGGCAAGTTTTCAGATAGCTGTGTCTGGAGCTTTTGTTTAAAGTCAGCCACATCCATAGTTTCGGTCAGCTCGAAGTCAACAATTTCTCCAGTGCTGGTTGCCCCTAAAGACAAAGCATTGGCTGGAGAAATCCGTGGACCGGGATGATAGCCCCCTGTAAATGAAATCGGTAAAGCAGCGCGCCTGACGGCACGGTCTAGCATCCGAGCCAAGTCCAGATGGCCAATTAGAGCCATATCTCCCAATTTTCCGAGCGTAATACGCAGTCGTTGAACTCGCTCAGACTTGGGTTTGCCATGACCTTCAAATGTCGGGATAGGAAGCGGTGGAATGACAACGTTGTGCCCAAAGTCTGTGCCACACACCCCGCAATGAGAACAGCCTTCAAAGGAACAGTCGGGGACAATAGCTGCCGCTAGAGCCCGCCGGAGATCATCCTGTAGCCATTGCTTATCGATGCCGGTATCAATATGGTCCCAGGGTAGAGGGGCATCCATCGCGGCTTGCCAGCGGTTCATATCATCTAGCTGGTGGGTTGTTTCTTGTTCTAAGGACTCGCCCAAATTCCATTCGCCTTGCTCTACCTGACGATATTTCCAGGTAAGTCCAGCGTCATCAATCGCTTGGGTCCAAGCATTAAAGGCTCGCTCTAGACTTTCCCACCAGGCATCCATGCCCGCACCCAGTTCCCAAGCACGGCTGACCACTTTTGACAGTCGTCGATCGCCTCGCCCCACAAAGTCCTCCATCGCAGAAATCCGGACATCTGTGAAGTTGACTTTGACACCGCGAATAGAACGGAACGCTTCTCGCAACATGGCCTGCTTGCGCTCAAATTCGCCTGTGGAAACAGAATGCCACTGAAAGGGAGTGTGGGGTTTAGGGGTGAAGTTAGAAATCGTGATGTTGAAATTTAAGGCCCTGCGCCCTTTGGTACGACACTCTCGGCGCAGCCACTGAATCGTTTCAGCAATCCCTAGAACATCCGCATCGGTTTCACCCGGTAACCCAATCATGAAGTAAAGTTTGACCTTATCCCAGCCCTGTTCGTGGGCGGTTTTGACACCTCGCAGCAGCTCTTCATTGGTTAATCCTTTATTGATAATGTCGCGCATCCGCTGGGTCCCCGCTTCTGGTGCAAAGGTAAGCCCAGTTTTGCGGGTGCCGCCAACAATGTGGGCAATATTTTCGTCAAAGCGGTCGACCCGCTGACTGGGCAACGAGAGTGACACATTGTCGTTTTTGAGACGATTTTTGACTTCAACGCCCCCTGCAGGTAAAGCCAAATAATCAGAGCAGCTCAGAGATAACAGAGAAAACTCGTTGTAGCCCGTTGCTCGCATACCGCGTTCAATGGTGTCGACTACTTGCTCAGGGGCAACATCTCGGGCAGGACGTGTCAGCATACCAGGTTGGCAAAAGCGACAGCCGCGAGTGCAGCCCCGACGGATTTCAATGGTGAGACGATCGTGCACCGTTTGCACATGGGGGACTAACCCAATGCTGTAATCAGGTATAGGTGTGGCCACCCGCCGAAGAACCCGGCTCGGTACATCCTCTCGATTGGGATGCACGGAACCGTCGTCGGCCATATCGTAAAACTGTGGCACATAGACACCGGGCACTTGGGCGAGATCCAACAAGATTTCCTGTCGGCTCATACCTGCCGCTTTACCTTCTTCCAGCACCAGGCCAATTTCGGGCAACAGTTCTTCTCCATCCCCTAAGGCGATAAAGTCAAAGAAATCAGCATAGGGTTCAGGGTTCGACGTAGCGGTTTGCCCCCCTGCAAAGATGATGGGCCAACTAGAGTCACCCCAAGGGCCATCGCTACAGCGTTCTTGCCAGGTGAGAGGAATACCGGCTAGCTCTAGCATCTCTAAGATATTGGTGGCACCTAGTTCATAGCTCAGGCTAAACCCCAAAATATCAAACTCAGTCAGCGGTCGACGAGATTCGACGGCAAATAAGGGCGTATTGCTTTCTCTGAGCTTTTGGGCTAAATCTGCTCCAGGTAGGTAGGCGCGATCGCAAAGCTGTCTGGGCTGTTGATTAATGATGCTGTACAAAATGATGTGCCCCAAATTGGAAGCACCCACTTCGTAGACCTCTGGGTAGGTCAGCACCCAATGAATCGTGGCAGTTTCCCACGTCTTATGAACTGCTCCAAGCTCATTACCTAAATAGCGGGCAGGGCGAGCAATGTCTGGGGTAATCAGTTGGTCTACAGCGATAGCCACGGCGAAGAAAATACAACTCAGACATAAACTATAGCCGACCTCCGAAGACTAGCGCCAGCCTGATAAAGAGACCAGACAGAGGTATCAAACCCATAAACTAAGGGGCTCTCAACCATAGCTGAGAGCCCCTTAGTTTTAAGTAACCTTACCGGGTCAAAGTGACTGCTTTTGGGCAAAGGTCCTTGAAGTTGGCCTTAGGCAGCCTGAAGTTCCTGAGTGTCCACCATTGAAACAGCGCGGTCAAGCTGAGCTAGCTCAAGAACAATACGGACTGGAGGTGCAACATCGCATAGGCTTAAACGCTTACGATGACGCTTTGCAGTGTTGCAGCCAGCCAGGATAGCGACCAGGCCAGAGTTGTCTACGCTATCTACAGCTGCCATATCAACAGCCACTTCGCTGGCATTATCAGAGGTGATAGCAGTTAGCATTTCTTTTCTAAATGCATCAGCATTTGCGGATGTTAGAGCGCCTACAGGTCGCACAACCTTAACTGATGTTTTAACGGTATTCATAGTCTGTCTCCTATCAGCATAATTAGATTGAAATAAATGTCTGACTACGACCTTTCCATATGTTGTCGAAGCTAACTTGGTGAATCTCAGCTTGCCCAGACAGCCAAAGACTGTTTGTGAAATCTTAATGTCTGGCCTAACTATTTGAAGTTTCCAGAAAGTTGACTCGTCAAACAGTAGCCATGACTACTCTACTGAGGGTAACGCCGTTCGACAGCGACACTTGGTGATGCCGATCACTGAGGGACACCAACCTAAGCAGTTTCACTTGAGATAACCCCAACCAGTGGCAACCATGTTCCAGATGGAAAATGGTCCATGGGCTCTAAACACTGATTAAAATCCCGCTAAAATCATGCACTCGTTTGCCATTCGCCAGCTTGTAGAGAAAGCTTTATATACCAAGAAACTGACTCCCGATATTGAGGAACAGATTAATTCTGAACTTTCTCGCTTAGGTTATATATCTGAAGTTGACTATGAGGCGCTTGAACTCCTCATGAGTGAAATGGATGAAGGACGTATTAAGCTTGTTCCCACAGTCCCATAGCCCCCTGAATTGGTTTACAGCCACTTGCTCGTAAACTAAGTAGCTGTAGCTTTACCTATTTATATTTGTCTAAATTTCTATCGTATTGAGACTAGCTTCGTAGACGCTTGGGGCGCATCGTCGTCAGAATCATTTTGGTTCCAACACGTATGTAAAAAGTGTTGAAAATGTTTTTTAGCTAAGTTTTCAGAGCTAGTATTGTCCGCAATACGCAGGTGAAACAGCAAGGCGAAAAAGTCTGTATCGTACGCCAGCTTAAACCGCTCCATTGGCCAAACAAGATCAGGAGCTGTTTTTAAATCGTAAAGGTCTAGGTTGCAAGCCTCAGGACTGGCCGCTGCTTTTGCAATCATCATCTGCTGCTGGTGCGAACCGTAAGGAAGATGACATACCAGCATTAAGGGCCGACACCATAAGCGTACTGAGCCGGCCAGCTGAATTGCTTCGGCATACAGTCGCTGATCTAAGCATTCAAGATATACAATTTGACCGGTATTTATGGTAACCATGTTGAAAACAAGATTTCAATAAAGCGAATAGAGATAGACGTTAATTACAGGTGGGCTGTAATCTCAGGTAGCTGTCCTGATAAGGACTAGCCGCTACAAAGCAGAATTTTTGTCTATTTGAGATGCAAAAGTTCAATTTTTGTTAAATTAGCTAATAAACTACCATTTAGCGTGTTGCGAAGTATTTACTTAAATTATTTATTCGTTGCTTTTAAAGCTTGCTCGAATTGCTAATAACTCGCAAGTCCTTGCCTGAAGATTGTTTTGAGGCTCACAACGGAGTTTTAAGATAAGTTCTGGTTAAAATTAAAAACGGTGTGTGTGGCTTACGTTTTGGGCTTTTTCTCAGAACTAGCTGTTTGTGAATATAAACCTCGCTTGATTTAACGATTGATAAGGTTATGGTGGCTACCGGGACTATTGAAAAAACAGTTACGTCTAATAAGCGGCAGCATGCTCCCCGCTATCGGGTTTTGCTACATAACGATGATTTCAACTCCATGGAATATGTAGTAGACGCCTTAGTGAAGAGCGTACCCAGTCTATCGGTACCGCAGGCGGTCGATATTATGATGCAGGCTCACAATTCGGGCGTGGGTCTTGTGATTGTGTGTGAGCTAGAGCATGCGGAGTTTTATAGTGAGATGCTCCGCTCTAAAGGGCTTACAAGCACCATTGAGCCTGATGAGTAACCCTAGGCTGTTTGGCGTTGGCGAAGCATTTTCTAAGCACCCATGAGTCTTTGGCAGCGCTGCTATCAACGGGTTTCTCACGGTTCGCTGGTCGGGCGTATTGCCTTTTTCTTTGTGTCCTTACTAATCTTGTGGTCTCCGTTTGCACTGGTGTGTTATGGAGCCGGATATTTTTTGGGGCAAGTACAGCTGACAAGCACGCTGGCGCTAGTTTTCCTATACCTTTGCTTTATTGGTAATGCTTGGTTTTGGGGGCGCTGGGGTCATGGTTGGCTACGTCCGTTTGCAACCTATGGCCTAGTTTTTAGCTGGAGCTTTTTAGCCGATACAGTTTTGGCCCTAATTTTTGGGTTTGGTTTAGTCTGTCTACTGTTTGGGGTCAAGGTGCTTGCTGGTTGGGCTAGCTTCCAATTCCAGCCGCTTTTGGCGATTGCTCTAGAAGGATTAGCTGTTGGTATCGGGGTGGGGCTAGCAGAAGAACTTCTGTTCCGTGGTTGGTTGCTCACTGAGTTGAAAACGACGCTGCCACGCGCCCAGGCTATGGTCTGGAGCAGTGTTATCTTTGCGATCGCTCATTTTATTAAGCCCCTGTCAGAGGTATTCCGTACCTCGCCTCAGTTTTTGGGCCTGCTGCTGCTGGGGATTATTTTGGCCGCCTGGCGACATATTCACCGCTCAACACGTCCGTTTGCCAGTTTGGGGTTGCCCATTGGTTTGCATGCTGGGCTAGTTTGGGGCTACTACATTGTGGATGTAGCAGACCTGGTGGTACCTTCAGGCCGTGTTCCTGAGTGGGTAACGGGTATCCACGGCAACCCTTTATCTGGAATTTTAGGGTTAGTCATTCTAGTTAGTGTGGTTTGTCTATCTTTTATCAAGCTAGGCCAAACCTCTAAGGCTCACTCAAAATAGCTGCCAGCAATGCTTTTTGCGCGTGCAGTCGGTTTTCAGCCTGATCCCAAAGGCGCGATTGAGGCCCTTCCATCGCATCGTTGGTAATTTCTTCGCCACGGTGAGCGGGTAAACAATGCAAAATGATGGCCTGCGGGTGGGCAAGGTCGAGCATGGTCTGATTGATCTGATAGGGCTGAAATTGAGGAATCCTTGATGCGGCTTCGGTTTCTGCTCCCATACTGGCCCAAACATCTGTGTAGAGTGCATGACTATTTTGAACAGCTGCTTTTGGATCTTGAGTGACCACTACCTCACTGCGTCCTTGAGCGATTGCTTTAGCTTGTTCAACGACGGTTGGCTCTGGAGCATAGCCGTCTGGTGTGGCCACCCGAATATTGACTCCCGCTAGAGCACAGCCCAGCATCAGTGAATGGGCAACATTATTGCCATCACCCAGATACGACATGGTTAAGTTCTCCAGGGTGCCAAAGGCTTCTTGCAGAGTCAGCAAATCTGCCAGAATCTGGCAGGGATGTTCAAGATCGGTCAGGGCATTAATTACGGGAATTGAGGCATATCGAGCAAACTCCTCAATTTCAGCCTGCTCAAAGGTGCGGATGGCTACAACATCTAAATAGCGGTCAAGGACACGGGCGGTATCTGCAGTCGGTTCTCCCCGCCCTACTTGAGTAACGCCAGCATTGAGGTCTAACACTTGTCCCCCGAGCTGATACATGGCGACCGAAAAGCTCACACGGGTACGTGTCGATGCTTTGGAAAAGACTAATCCAAGCACCTTGTTGGGACATTGGGGCTGGATAGTGCCAGCTTTTAGCTGCGCGGCCAGGTTGAGTAAGTCGTGTAGCTCTACGCTACTCAAGTCTGCCATGCTAAGTAGATCACGTCCCTTGAGTGAGTCCATAACGTCTTTGGTGATAAGCGATGAGTCAACAAGATACTACTATTTAGTCTGGGGAGGGGGTATTGATGTTTTGGGGGAATGCCATGGAGGATTTAGAAATTAGAGTATGGGACTTTATTCTCGGCTGATTTTTCCGCGCTTGTTGGACCTGTCAATGTCTGGCCGGGAATTGAGCCATTATCGCCAGTCGTTGCTTAAGTCCGTCAAAGGGCAGGTGCTGGAAATTGGATTTGGGACGGGGTTGAATCTGCCTTACTACGGTGAAGGGGTGACCGCACTGACGGCTATTGATCCCAATGAGGGTATGGCTGCGATTGCACATCCACGGGTGCAAAATTCATCGATAAATATCACTCTAGAAACTGCCAACGCTGAAGCGTTGCCCATGGATGCTGAAAGTTTTGACGCTGTGGTGTGCACCTGGACTCTGTGCAGCATCCCTAACCTGGACAAGGCTTTGTCGGAGGTTTATCGAGTGCTAAAGCCAGGTGGGCAGTTTATCTTTATTGAGCATGGTCTCAGTCCTGAACCAGGTATTGGCACCTGGCAGCGTCGGCTTACACCAATTCAGCGACGCATTGCTGACGGTTGCCATATTGACCGACCCATCGCCAGTATCGTTAAAACGGTTTTTGACCACGTAGAGTGGGATGAATTCTATGCCAATGATTTACCCAAGTTAATGGGGTATTTCTACAAAGGCGTGGCGATTAAACCTCACCACCCTTAAAAATTTTGGCAGTTGCGATCGCAATTCGTTCAATATCGGCATTTAATAACGGGGGCCACTCTACCTGTGCACGTCGGCCCTGCTCATAAGATTGACGACTTTCATAGGCCAGCTGATGGAGGGCGTAAACCAACGTGCGTTCTAGCTGTTCGGCGGTTTTAAACTCATTTGCAATGGTTGTTAAGGCTAATAATAATGATGTCACCTGACCAGGCACGGGCGGAGAATGCTGTTGCAGCCGGGCTAAAAATGAATCAGCCACAGTCACATCTGCTTGGGTCATTACTACATGTCGAGCTGTCTTAATGTCCATAGTGTGAGGAAAAACGAACGATACCGTCTGGTGCTAAAGGTTCCGCTCACCATAAAGTCAAGCATGTCGCGCGTCAATTCTGAAGCAGAGACAAAGTCATAGGACAAGCTTCATAAAAAATTCATCGTCTGGGTATGCCCAAGACCTAAATCTACAGGAGACACTGAAAGATAGGGCATTAAACACTACCGTTTTGATCGCATAAAGACTTTGTCAGCCCATGTGTGAGATTGGTTCCCTTAAGCATTGACAAGCATTTTCTAGGGAACATTTTGTAAATAGCAGCTGTGCCTGCTCGGTAATTGTTGTCCACTTACATGGGAGCAATGCCAACGTTTCGGTAGGAATTATTCACACTATGGCTAGTTCGCGCTTTGTTCCCTTTGTTGATTTATCTAAGCAGCATGGTCGGCTTCGCTCAGAGTTGATGGCGGCGATCATGGCTGTGGCTGAACGCGGTGACTATATTCTAGGTAAGTCAGTTGACCACTTTGAGCAGGCGTTTGCTGCTACCTGTAATGCTCGATATGGCATCGGTGTGGGGTCTGGGACCGACGCGTTGACTCTAGGGCTGCGGGCTTGTGGTGTGGGGCCCGGAGATCAAGTGATTTTACCTGTCAACACATTTGTGGCGACTTTGATAGGCGTGCTGCAGGCGGGGGCAACCCCCGTCTTTGTTGATTGTGATTTGGAAACAGGGCTGATTGATTTAGCCGCAGCGCAGCGGGCCGTTAATCGTAGAACTCGGGCCATCATTCCTGTCCATCTCTATGGTCAGATGGTGTCGCCCCAGGCCCTGCACTCCTTTGCCAAGGAGCATAATGTCATTGTCTTTGAAGATGCGGCCCAAGCTCATGGAGCTGAGCGAGATGGATTTAAGGCTGGCGGTGTTGGGTTAGCGGCGGCCTTTAGCTTTTATCCCAGTAAAAATTTGGGAGCAATGGGTGACGGTGGGATGGTGGTGACTCAAAAAGATTTGGTTGCCCAAACTGTCAAATCCCTGCGCAACTATGGTTCAACACGAAAGTACTATCACACAGACCCTGGAGGAACCAACAGTCGTCTGGATACGCTACAGGCTGCCATATTACAGCTTAAGCTTGAGCATTTGGCGGCTTGGAACTGCGATCGCAATCGGCTAGCTAAACTTTATGATGAGGCCCTAAAGCCGCTCGCTAGCTTTGGTCTACTACCCATGGCTAATTACAGCGGCAGTGGTCATGTCTACCACCTTTACGTTATCCGTTTAACCCCCAACTGTCAGATTGACCGCACCCGTTTACAACAAGAGCTAACTGCTCATGATATTCAATCTGGCATTCACTATCCGGTGCCCTGTCACCTACAGCCCGCATTCCACCACCTGGGATATCAGCCTGGTGATTTCCCCATCGCTGAGCAATTGAGCCAGGAGATTCTATCGTTGCCTATGTATCCAGGCATGACTGACGAACAACTAGAATACGTTGTCGAAACAATTTCAAAGGTGCTTAAAACTTGCCCAGTATTGATTTAAACCGACTTTAGTGAAACATCTACTATGATTAGCGTTCCTCAATCTAAATCTTCGCGCTGGGCGATCGAGCTAATAGTGATTAGCTGTCTGGTTATCCTCTACGGACCTTTGCTCTATCACTGGGTGTGGGATGGTTGGGTCAATAAGGATATTAGTATTCAGCATGAATATTTTAGCCATGGTGTCTTAGGTATTCCCTTGGCGTTCAAATTGTGCTGGGATAAACGTCAAACTTGGCATCGGCTAAACGATAGCTGTCACTGGAGCGGTATTGCTTGTTTAGCCGTCGCATTTGTTTTTTACGCCAGTGGGGTGATGGATGCAATCAATTTGTCATTCCCCCTGATGCTTACCGGCCTGCTGCTGTGTCTCAAAGGTCCAGCAGGTCTGAAGCTCATGCTTTTCCCATTAGTGTTAATTATTTTTTCAACACCAACACAGCTACCTTACCTAATTGAGCCTTACATTCTTCCACTTCAGCGGTTTATCGCAACAGTCGCAGGGACCATTTTGCACGGTCTGGGCTATGACGTGGAAGTCAATAATATCTACCTGAGTATGAATCAGCAGCTGGTGGAAGTCGCGCCCCACTGTGCAGGTCTAAAAATGCTGTTTACTAGCCTGTATATGGGGCTAGTTCTGACGTACTGGACAGGTATATATCGATCACGACTGCGCACAGGAATCTTTTTTGTGGGCATCATTTTGATTAGTGTCATCGGTAATATCCTCCGTAATACGATTTTGACCTTTTTCCATGGCAACAGTATGAAGGAGGCATTTCACTGGCTGCATGAAAGCTGGGGAGGCGATATTTACTCAGTGATTATGTTGGGTTCCTTGGTTTTGGTAGTAAACGCTATTCAAAGCCATGTCCCGTTGAAGCTAGCGACTGCAAATGTACATACTGATGGCAACCAGCCTGTAAAACACACACCTCCAGTTGATTTTTAAGGCATCATTTTCTCAGAAAAGTCACAATCTTGCACAAATGGATAGTTTTGCAAATGGCGTTGTCGTTGTTCTCCTCAGATTCTAAATCTAGAACTTGGCCAAGATGGTTAGTTGTTGCCGTTTTGGTCGCGATCATTGCAGCGGTTGCCCTTCCTCAGTATGTTTCAGGGCAGTTGTCCTGGCAGTCGCCACCGGGGGTTCCTCAAATTCGCGCTATTAGAGAGCTTAAGGAGACTGGTCTATCTATAGAAGGTTGGTCCCAAGATTTTCAGCAAAAGCTCCCTATTGGTGGTTCTCAGTGGTCAGTCCAGCAATTGACCTATGCCAGCGATTCCACTCCGCAGCAGATGGTACTCTTCCTGAAACCGCAGGGGCAAGCGGACGACCAGCCTGAAGTTGAGTGGATTGATATAAAAGGTTCTCAAAAATGGCAAACATCTGACCAGCGCCGACTGCGCACAGGGACGCTGAGTATCGATACTTTTCGGGCTTGGACATCAACCCAAACCTTTGCAGTTGCCCAGTGGTACGCCTTACCTGAAGGGGGGCATCCAGCTCCATATCATTGGTTCTGGCGTGACCAAAAATATCAGTGGAGTCGAAGAGAACGGTTACCGTGGGTTGCAGTAAGTATGCTAATTCCAATGCCTCCGCTTGGAGATGTATCACTCTTTTATTCTGATTTAGAAAATCTTAGCCAGCAGGTACAAAAATCATTAGAGAATACTGTTTTTCTCGATGAGTCTTAGGGCTAAGAATGTCCGCAATTGCGTTTGTGTGAAATTTATAGTGGTGACAAAGATAAGCTAAAGTGACTACATTGAAACTTTTATAGCTTTCGAAAATTAGTTCTATTCCCAACCCATTTTGTTAACTTTTAAGTTGGTATGGTTCTCATTAAAAATGCCACAGTATCTCAAGTTTCTCTTGATAAAAAGTTAGGCTTATTGGCAGGCCAACTTTTATTAGGTTTGGTCTTTTGGTCTCTCTATCAGGCACCAAGCAGGGCTCAATTAGATCCTTTGCCTGCCGAGGAAGAACTAGCGCCCGCTCAAGATGATGCTACTGCCGATGAAGAGTTACCTCTAGATGCAGATGGGGCTGAGATTCCTTCAGTTGAAAGGTTAGAGCGACGACCTACACTTGAAGATTTAGATCCTCGTATTCGCACTGGCACTACTCCCAACTCCGTTGAAAATGCATTTGATCAGTACCGTTTGGGACCTGGCGATGGCATTTTTGTCAGTGTTCAGCGATTTCCTGATCTTTCATTTCAAGCAACTCTTGATCAGCAAGGAAATGTAATTCTGCCAATTGAAGGGGCTGTTTCCCTAGAAGGGCTGACCCTGAATGAAGCAGAGAATAGAATTCGAGCTGTTTACAACCAATATGTAGTATTGGCTGAGGTCCGTTCCATTGGTCTAACTGAGGCCCTCCAAGGACTGCCCTATCAAGTGGCGGAAACTGAGATTAATAGGCGCATTATTCCTGACTATCAGACCCTACGTGCTGAGAATCCACGTCAGTTTCGTGCCCCTGATGTGACGCTTACTCTAACCGCTCAGCGTGGCGTAGAGATTGTTATGTTGGGTGAGATTGAGCGTCCCGGACTTTATCCTCTCGAAGTTCCTCGGCTAACGGCTGCTTTATTGGCAGCTGGTGGAGCTAGAAGCACAGCAGATTTGCGTGAAGTGCGAATTCAGCGACGCTTACCTGACAATAATGTCATCGAAAAGACTGTTGATCTTTACACACCTATTCGCGATGGAGATCCTCTGCCAGAGGAGCGTTTAGAAAATGGAGATGTTGTTATTATTGCGCGCCTCGATCCGGCACAGGCACAAGACTATGATGTTAATTTTGTCACCCGTTCAACACTTGCTCAACCCAATATTGTAGTTCGAGTATTTAACTACCCAGCTGGTGTTGCAGGTGGCCGAGTGATACCCAATGGCAGCACATTTGCCGATGCACTAGTGGGTGATTCTGTAAGGGGTGGTGACGGCATAGGGTTACCCCTTAATCAGGCAAATCTGCGTTCAGTAGCGTTAATTCGGTTTGATCCAGAAGAAGGTGAACCCGTAGTTATAAAATTAAATGCTAAGGATGCTATCTATGGGGACCCAACTCAAAACCCACCCCTTAGGGATAACGATGTGATTGTGGTTGGCCGCAACTTTATCAATCGTATTACCTTTGCTATTAATACGATTACTCAGCCTTTCCGAGATACTCTGAGTTTTCTGCTTTTCTTTGACAGTTTTGGTGACTTATTTGACGACGACTAGCAGGTCTGTAAACACGGCATATTCCAAGGCAGGATAGATTTAACGATTGAGCTATGATTTGCTTAAATGTCCGGATCGGTAATTTCAGGCCCTTGACATATCACTAATCTTTTTGCCTGAGCAGTTCAGGCTTTTGCTTCGAACTAGTCCTTTTTATTCGGTGAGTGTCCATGGTATCTCCTATCATCAAGCGGTACACGTTAGCTGTCCAGCGATACAAGTGGGCTGGACTGACATGCTTGTTGTCGATTGTGGGAGCTTCGGGAGTCGTTGCTCTGCAGCCGCCACCGCCGCTTGAGTACTATTCCGAGGGAACTCTGGTTGATAATTCTCCATTGGTTTCGTTAACAAATACAGCAGACACGATCGATCAGCTCGGTCGGGGCATCATTAGCGAAGATCAGTTGCTCTCTGACCTGCTGCTACAAGAGGTATCTCGGCAGTTAGGTAATCGAGGGTTAGATTTTACCCCAGGAGAGATTCGTCGTAACACGACTGTAGACGTCAATGGTGGTAATAAAAATGATCCAGGTGTGCAAGCCGTTGTCCGCTTTATTCATCAAGATGAGGAAGTTGCGACAATTGTTCTGAACACGCTGTTTCAAGGAATGGTCGAGCTGAGTCGTGTGCGCAACAAAGCACGATTACAGGCAATCATTGACGCATTAAACGAGCGATTACCACCTATTGAAACTGCGCTTAGACAGGCTGAGCAAACGTTAGAACAGTACGATCGTCAGGAAGGTCCTGCAATTCAAGCAGCTCTGGACGGTAGCTTACTAAGTCAGATATCGGGTAGTCAGCAGCAAATTCGGCAGAATCAAATTACTCTGGCAGGTATAAATACTCAAATTCAAAGCCTAGAGGCTCGTTTAGGTCTCAGTGCAGATGAAGCGTATGTGTCTTCGGCACTGAGTGCTGACCCCCTGATTGCCGATTTACGTGCTCAATCGTATCAGGTAGAAAGTGAGCTAAGTGTTTTACAAGCGTCAGATTATCGAGCTGATCACCCAATTGTTGTAGATGCGTTGCGTAATCTAAATGCCATACAGTCGCAGCTAAATCGCCGCGTGAGCGAAGTTTTATCTGGAGATGGGCAAACTGCAGCCTTGCCTGCTGGAGTGGTCAATGTAAATAGCAATTTGGACCCTGCTCGAGCGGCTCTAGCAGATCAGCTAGTTAATCTGCAGACTGAGCGGGATACGCTGATTACTCAAAATCAGGTGCTGGCGCTCTCTGCTCAAGATCTGCGTGAGCAGTATTCAAGTTTGCCAAATAAGCAGCTAGAACGTGAGCGTTTGGCTTATCAAGTAGGTCTAAAGAAGGCCCTATATGATCAAATTCAAGCCCGTATCGTTGATGCAGAAGCCGCTGAGGCTGAAACGGTGAGTAGTTTGACGGTCGCAAGTCCACCTACCGCTGTCGTCAATGAACCCGAAAGACCCAACCCTGCAACGATTCTATTAGCAGGTGGCATCTTAGGTCTGGTTGCTGGCGGCGGCATCATTTTCCTTTTGGATATGTTGGATGGCACTATCCGTACACCAGAAGATTTGGAAAAATTGCTACGCGATCAGGATATGCCTATTTTGGGGGCCGTTCCGGTCATTCGTACACGACCTGCTAAAGCGGCTCCTATTTTGGTGCAGGCCGACTCTCAGTATCACAGTAGCTATGAGCGCTGTCTGAGCAAGCTGCGTCTGACAGGGTTTGAGGATAGTGTGATTGGACCTCGCGTCGTTTTGATTACTAGCACTATTGCCAATGAAGGTAAGAGTGTTACTGCCTACAATTTGGCGATTGCTGCTGCTCAGGCTGGACGACGGACTCTATTGGTTGAGGCTGATTTACGCTCCGGTTCAAAAGCTCAGTACTTGGGCTTAGTTAATGATGAGCAGGTAGTAACGGAGCCGCTGCGCTACTACGGTGGCAGCATTGGCGATAACGTTCGTATGGTGCCATTTATCGAGAATTTGTACGTATCACCCAGTCCTGGGCCTCAGCGTCAGGCTGCAGCAATTTTGGAATCGAGTGAGATGCGTCGTTTTCTAGATGATGCACGAGAGCGATTTGACATGGTGATTTTGGATACGCCATCTCTGAGTCGTGTAGATGATGCGCTACTGCTTGAGGAGCAGACTGACGGAATGGTCTTGGTCGCACGACCTGGAGTGACAGAACGAGCTGTTTTAAATACGGCGCTTGAAGAGTTGGACCTCAATGAGGATATTCGTTTGCTAGGCGTTTTGATCAACGGTGCTAATGTGACTCTTCAGGATGAGCTTGATGATGACTATGACGATGAAGATGGTTATCTGCTAGATGATGATAAGGAAACTCCCCGTGCGGTAGCCACAACACCTGTAGATTTTTAGGCACTCGTCAAGAATCTTTAGCAGGGCCGCTCGTAGGCAAGGTTTGATTGCAGGGTTTACCGTGGTTTTGCATTCCTTGTTAAAATTCTGTCTGTCGGATATCAAAACAAAGTCCGATGTTGGGTGATTGCCTTTAATGCTTTTATAAGACGTATGACGACATATTATTACGCCACAGCTAGCCAGCGTTTTCTGTTAGAAGAAGAGCCTCTAGCAGAAGTTCTTAAGGAACGACGACGTTATTATCAAGAACAAGAAAAAGAGATTGATTTTTGGCTCATTAAGCAGCCTGCCTTTTTGGAAGCACCTGAGCTAGAAGCTGTAAAGGCAAGCTGTCCACAGCCTGCGGCGGCAGTCGTCTCAACTGACAAGGTCTTTATTACCTGGCTAAAGCTCAGACTTGAATATATTGCTATCGGAGAGTTTGAGACTCCACTGACGTCAGTTAACGATCCATTAGCTTCGCTAGCACCCGCAGCTTAGCTGGCATATAAACATTATTCAAGCTATAACTCTGGGATGTTTCTTCTAGAATATGGTGGCTTGAGTACAAATGCGGTCTAGTCAGCTTGGAGCTTTAGCTATGGGATATCGGTGGCTAAGTGGAGCAATCATTATTCTTCTGGGTACCAGCGGTCAGGGGGTAGCTCAAAGTTATCCTGACTGTCCACCACCAGCCAGTGGAGAATACTTGCTGTTAGTGCGGGGTGCTGATGAGGCAACTCGCGATCGCACTACCTCTGTATTGCCCGTCGATAAAACCACTTTGGTATGTAACTACTTGGGCGATACCGTCATCCGTGCTGGCGGTTTCAATTCCCTAGAGGTAGCTAACTCTTGGGCGCTGTACCTCAACGATATTGAGCAGTTGGAAACGGTTGTGGTAGAGCCATCTGCTGCTAATGTGGCGACTGCTCCTGAGCCTGCTACAGCCCCCGAACCTGCCGAGGGCTCTGAGCCTGCCGCAGTCTCTGAGCCCATTGTTGTCACAGAAGAAGAACCTGCAGAGTCTCCAGCGGTTCCAGCAGCGGAACCTGAGCAGCCGCAACCCGCTGCAGCAGCAGACCCTGCCCCTGAACCTGCGGCAGACCCTACCCCTGAGCCTGCGGCAGACCCCACCCCTGAACCTGCAGCGGAGCCAGCGGCTGTTGCTGCCAATGGTGACAATGGTTTTGCCCAGTATCAACCGACCCTACTGGGGGAAGGGGTAGCAGTGCTAGTGGACTATCAGCAAAATCCTGATATTGGTCGTGACTTAGCTCAGCAAGGGACTATCGGGCTAGCTGTCTATCAACAGCAGCCCTATTTATTAGTACTACACACCACTGATTCATCGGCAGCAGCAGCTAGATTGCAAGAGCTAGTTGATAGTGGCCTAACCTCGTTTTTAGTGGACGGTCAACAGGTGATCAGGTTAACAGACAATATTCAATAGAGTCGACACCTTTTCTTGCTGTTATTGCCTTAATAAGCTGGTGCTGCTAACAAACCGATAAACACTCCAAGGGCTGCACCGGCAACAACCTGAACAGGTGTATGACCAAGTAGTTCTTTAAGCCGATCTTCCTGAAACTCGTGCTCATTAAAGAACTCATCCACAATTTGGTTTAATACGCGTGCCTGTTTCCCAGCCGCCTGACGTACTCCAGCAGCATCGTACATAACAATCACGGCAAATACTGCAGTCACCGCAAAGGCTGGGCTAGACCAGCCAATAGTTTGACCAATACCACAGGTTAGGGCCGTAACCAGGGCCGAATGGGAGCTAGGCATTCCACCTGTCTCCACAAGAACACGGAAATTGAGTCGGTGATGAGTAATCGCTTCAACGATCAGCTTGATTAACTGGGCACTTAAACAAGCGACAAGAGAGACAACAAGAACGTGGTTTTGAAAAATCTCGCTAAAGGCTTCCATATGGATATAACGTTGATGAGATATTAATGCGTACGTGCAGTGATGTAATCTGCGATCGCAACAAGGGGTTGCTTCAAGTGACCGAAGGGAGCTAACTCATCTTTTGCAGCTTGTATTAAATTGGCAGCCTGTTTCTTAGACTCTTCTAAGCCCCAAATACTAGGATATGTAGCTTTTTGGGCTTGAATATCTTTACCGATTGACTTGCCTAATTCCTCTTTTGTAGAAGTAATATCTAGGACATCATCAACAATCTGAAAAGCTAGGCCTATATTTTGAGCATAGCGGGAAAGACGCTCCACAGTTTCTGTCTCTGCTCCTGCCAAAATAGCTCCGGCCACCACAGACACCTCCAGCAGTACTGCCGTTTTGTGCATATGAATGTAGTTTAGAGTCTCGATTGATGTATCTGGGTTGCCCTCAGAGGCTAAATCCACAATCTGACCCCCCACCAATCCTTCTGCTCCAACGGCTTTTCCTAAGCGTCGAACCACGTCTAAAACAGCTTTGGGGGGTACATTCTCAGTACGGTCGGCAATAAATTCAAACGAGTATGCCAAGAGTGCATCCCCGGCCAAAATTGCCACATCGTCACCATAGACTTTGTGGTTTGTTAGCTGTCCCCGACGATAGTCGTCGTTGTCCATTGCGGGCAAATCATCGTGGATGAGTGACATGGTGTGCACCATTTCCAGGGCGCAGGCAGTGGGCATGGCTTGAGCCGCTGTCCCACCTGCTAGCTCACAAGTTGCTAAACAAAGAATTGGTCGTAAACGCTTACCCCCTGCTAGTAACGAATATCGCATTGACTCGTAAATCTTTTCGGGATAAGTCACTGATAATGACTGTTCGAGCGCTGCTTCTACCTCACTGCACCGAGTGGCAAGGTATGTTTTGAGATCAAAGTCAGCAGCAACATCGGTAGTCATCATAGTTATGGGGAATGAATGTATTTATGAACCTATGGCGATACGTTGGGGCAATTTGAGATCGCGCTTAACCATTAAATCGCTTACGGTAGCTTAATACTGTATTGTGCAACAACATGGCCACAGTCATAGGACCAATTCCACCAGGTACTGGAGTAATTGCCCCTGCAACGGGTTCTACAGCAGCAAAATCAACATCTCCAACCAACCGAGACTTACCGCTGTCGCTTTGAATGCGATTGATACCTACATCAATAACTGTGGCCCCTGGTTTTATCCAGTGAGCCTTCACCATGCCTGGTCGACCGACTGCCGCGATTAAGATATCGGCCTGACGACACAGACTGGCGATATCCTGGGTTCGAGAGTGAGCAATGGTGACCGTTGCATTGGCCTCTAACAACATCAGTGCAATAGGTTTGCCAACCAAAATACTGCGTCCTAATACGACAGCTCTTTTTCCAGCCGGGTCAATGCCATATTCCTTAAGGACTTCCATGATGCCAGCTGGGGTGCAGCTACGCAGACCAGACTCACCTCGCACAAGACGACCGATATTCTCAGGATGAAGACCATCAGCGTCTTTAGCTGGATCAATATGATTTAGTAACGCTACTGCATCTAAATGTTCGGGTAGTGGCAGCTGAATCAAAATGCCATCAACACGCTCATCTTGATTCAACCTGTCAATTAACTCAGCTACCGCGGTTTGAGAGGTATCTGCGGGCAGATGAGAGCCAAAAGATACAATGCCCATGCGCTCACAGGCACGTTCTTTATTTCTAACGTAGGCTGCACTGGCAGGATTGTCTCCAACCATGACAACGGCTAACCCTGGTGCTCGCGTATGTGTTTCACCATTTGCAGTGATCTCAGTTACCAACTGAGATTGAATCTTTTGAGCAAGCGCTTTGCCATCTAACCGCTGGGCCATGAAATTTTTGCTAACTTTATCGGTAATCGTGCCAGCGTCACTAGTCAATTAGGGATACTAGCGACGTCGGCTGTCCTCAGATTACCAAAGGCTATCACCTGTCCAAAATCAGACACGGCTATATCGGTTACTCCAGCAAATCTTCGCGCAAAATCCGCTGACATTGGCTCCAGTGATATTGGCTGCAGATTGCGATGGCCCCTATCTTTTTCCTTGCTACTTACCCCTGCTAGATCTTTTTATGTTGTGATGTGCTTTCTTAACTACGGACTAAAGATGAGTCTAAGCATTGGCCTGATTGTCTTGAGCACTGCCTGTCAGGCTCCATCGGGCAGCACTGTGCCAACGCTATCGCTGCCAAAAGCAACTGTCACAATTGACTCGTTGCGGCAGCCTCAGCAAGTTGAGCGTGCTGTGCCGCTAGCAGGTTCGGTAACTCAGCGATTAGCAATTTTGAACGGCTGGCTTTATCAGCTGGATGACGGTACTGGGCAGGTATGGGTTTTGACTCAGCAGACTGCTCCAGCTGTGGGTGAGCAGGTGTATGTAAATGGCATACTGCAATACGAACCCATTGTTATCAATGGCTCCGATTTAGGTGACTACTATCTAGAAGAAGAACAGCGGCAACTGACCTCAGACACCCCCTGACACTACTCAGCAAAGGAATGCGAGCCAGCTAGAGTTCTGAGATGTATGGGAGTCACTTCGTCATTGGAAGGAACAGCGTCGTATATATCATTTGCAACTAGGTAGCGCTCTAGAATTGCCTGAGCGTCATCAGCCGACTTGAGTTGATAGCTGACAAAAAAACGGTAAGATGCCTGCCCAGGGGCAAACACCGGACTATTTTCCCAAACATCTAAGCAAACGCCCTGAGCATTGGGGCGCAATCGATAGTTCAAGGTTTCCTTACTTGATGCTCGGTTATTATTCATCATCGGTACGGGTGTTATTGATCACTTGAGTACACTACGCAGAATGCCCGTCTGCTTTGAGGCGTCAACTGTGTGATGCCATAAATAGATGGTATCCCCTACTACGCAGGTGATGGTAGAACACGGTAATGAGTAAAAACCGATGCTCGCTAAAAATCTACAGTTAGATCTTGTGTAAAATTGCCATGTAAACCATAGGGAACGTGATGTTGCAGTTTCAGTGTAGCTATCGGACCCTGTGTAATCTTTTGAGCATCCAAGATTGCCAGCTCTGAACAGCGGCGCTCGGCGTTGTAAAACAGATTTAAGAGCCAGCCATCATCCTCGGCTTTAGCCTCGGGACGAGGGACAAAAATAGGTTCACCAGCAAAGCCACGGGGAGCAAAGCTCCAAATCTCTTCCTGGCCAGTGATCAAATCCCGTTTGAGAATCGCCTGGAGTGGAGCATTACCCTGTGGGCGGTGAGCAACACCAATGTACAAATAGCGATAGGGGCGACCAACATGGTTCGGGTTGAGATCTGGAAACTCACAGCCACGCTCAATTAAACACTTGGCCTTACTGGTGTTAGTTGCTAAATCTAATTCAAAACGCCATAGCTGCCCTTCAGGAATACGACTAAAATCTGCTTCTAAGTAGTTTTCCGCACCTTTAAGATCAGGAAACTCCTGATAGCAGACAGAATCTAGATACAGCTTTCCATCAGCTTCAAATGCATTGGCGTGGTGAAAAACAAAGCAAGGCTGTACATCAATCGTTTGCATGGGGCTTGTCCCATCGCGTGGAATGATAAAGGCCCGAGTGGGCTGTTTGTCATTGAACTGGATGCATTCCGCAGCTCCCTTGGTGCCTGCTAGATATGGCAATGGGTTAAAGCTCACCGGATTTTGAAAGAAGATGCAATAGTTGGGAGTGATTGCAAAGTCGTGCAGAAATGCAAACCCTGGAATGTTGTGACGGTAGGTATGCACGAGGCGACCTTTGGGGTCAAACTCATAAAGAGTTATGGTGCTGGATAGCCCAGTTTTGATACCAAAGTTGACCAAGCAGGGCTGTTGGTTAGTGCGATCGCAGCTAGGGTCAATTCGAGGATGGGCCGAAAAAGCATCGCCCGGCTTGAGTACACCCTCTAGATAATCTAACCCCAATGTTTCGAGCGTATTCGGTTCAAGCCGATGTGGTTCAGCCGCTTCCCATAGCGCTAAAAGTTTGTCGCCCCAATAAATCACATTGGTATTGGCAATATTTTTCAGTCGAAAGTCAAACGCATTCGCTAACGGGCCACCCGGTTTTTGCGTGCCAAACACACCTCGATAGAGGGGTTTCCCAGCAGCCTGTTCTTTGACATAGCCTTCAGTGCGTATAAAGCGATTGCGAAAATGCGCTTTACCATTCCTAATCGAAATAGCTGTGATCATCCCATCGCCATCAAACGGATGATGAACAGGGTAGCCACCAATATCCAGCAGCCCTGGCCCATTTCGAAATAACGTCCCTTCGAGGTCAGCCGGAATAGTTCCATCAATATCGTCAATTTCATACACATATTCATTGGGCTGCGAACGGTAGCCGCTGCGCCAATCGTCCATATCAAAATTTACAGAGCTACTGGGCGATGAAACAGTTTGCATGGCTATGAAATAAAAGAAGTAATAGACGATAAAAACTACGGAGTGAGCACACCGCCCTAAAAGGCACAGATAGGCCTATGACGATGTCAGCACTGGTTTTGGAGCTGTCGAATCTTCATCAGTCAGCGCTTCTGTTGATGATTCAGTTAATTGATGATCTGACGAGGCGGAAGTGCTGGGCAGTAAAAACAGCAAAGGTAGAGGTAACAATGTGGTCAGATTGGTAATTGTCACCAGTAGCCAAAGGTTGTCAAAATTTGTTTCAGTGACATTCAGCCAGTGAGTCAAAAGAGCCCCAAGCTCATGGGAAACTAACCCAGCTAAATTCACAATTGACATCAATAAGGCAAAAAGTGTGGCCTCTACACCCGCTGGGCAGAGACGTGCCGACAGCACTAGCACAGGCATAAAGGCAATTTGCCCCATCACAGTGAGAATGGCATTGTCACCCAAACTAAACCATTGATCGTTAATGCCAAGGCTGCGATTTACATGGGTTACCAAGAGTAGTGTGGTCATGCCACCCAGTGAAGCAATCACTGTTGACCACGCAAAGATGCTGCGAAACGGCACAGCCTTTAAGAAACGCTGGAAAATGGCGATACCTAGCAATGCCGCTACACTTGTCACCAGTCGTACCCGACCCAAAAACTCAGGCTCAAACCCCAAATCATTGGTCGTAAAAAAGAAAAATGCTGAATCAGCGCTAGGTGTGGCCTGCCAAAGAAATAGAAATAGAGCAGGCATCCAAATAGCCTGCTGACTAAAGGCTGCCTTAAGCTGTTTAATCTGGGTCCAAACAGTTTGAATATTCGATTTTTTCTGGACCGGCTCCTCTGCAATTAGCCAGGCTACAACCGACACAATCAGAGGAAACGTAGCGGTGACCGCAAAGACTGTGCGGGTACTGGTTTGTTCTAGTAATAGCCCGCCCAGATAGGCCGTTAATAGCCCTCCTACAGCGGAGGCTCCCCACGAGAGAGATTGCAATGTACCCGCTTCACTTTGGGATTCCTGACGCGCCCGTTCTACTACCAGAGAGTCCACAATGACATCTGAAATGGCAACAGATGCTGAGCTGATCAAGATCATGGCTGTCGCCAGCCAGGCAGTTTGTACTAAACCGGCTAATACTAACCAAGCGGCCGTACCCATTAGACCCGATAGGATCAAATAGGGCCGTCTACGGTAGCCGATGATGGGTAAACCGTCAGATAAAAAACCAAATAGAGGCTTAATCGTCCAAGGCAAACTTGCCACACCGGTCAATGCTGCAACTTCTGTGGGGCTCAACCCCAAATCATCTTTAAGAAAAAAGCTGACCGCTAATCGGGCTAAACCCAAGATGCCTTGCACAAAGTAAACCAGCAAAATAGCGCTTAACTCTGTGGTAAGGGGCCGACCCAATAAAACACGTTTTTCTAGAAATTGCTTAAAACCCTGCGAGTCGGCAGTTGCAGTCATGTATGACAAAAAACCTTTAAGAAATGTCAAGTATCTTAATCATAGCGACTCTTTTGACGAGGGCTCAATGTTTCAGCCTAAGAATTGGGGAAATGATCATAAAAAAGGGTCACCTAAGTGACCCGATACCTGTGTAACCGCATTTCTACTTTAGAAGTGCAGTTAAGTTAGTGATTAGCCATTGTGCTCACGACTTGTCACGTGCATCCAACGCATCAAGGCGATACTGCTGGATAGTTGTGTCAACTAATGAACCACTGCTCTTGGAGCGTAAGTTGAGTTCATCCAAACGACGTTGCTGAATGGTCGTATCGATTAGTGAGTCACTGCCCTTAGTGCGTAGATCTAGAGCTTCTAAACGACGCTGTTGGAGAGTTGTGTCTACTAATGAGTCATTGTTGGGAGTTTTGGCTTCAACAGCAGGGGCAATTGCAGCTGCTGCTAGCAGAACGGATAAGCCAGAAATTACGAAGCGTTTCATTGTGTGTCCTCCAATGATTAAGAAGGTTTTATGCTTTCTTGCCTTCAATAGTGGAGAACGGAACTGAACATCTTCTGATAGAAAAGTGAGAGCCCTTAGAAAAATCGATGATAGTTGGCTGAGTATTAAATGTGATTTAAATCACATTTTGAAGTCTTGTGGATGGACCCTACTCAGGAATGCGTACTGCAACGGTACTGGTCTTAAATGTGTAAGTTTTGCCTTCTAGTTCAATCGGGGTGCCGATTTTTACTTTGCTGTTGCCAAAGATAGGGCCATCGTCAGTAATTTGGGCAGGACCGGCCAAAGTAATCAACATGTCAGCTGTGTAACCTAGCTCAGGACGAGGATCGGGAAATGACTCGACCGAACCATCTGGTTGAGCGACAGCTGTGCTGCGGGGTAGAGGTTGAACATCTGTGACGGTAACCTGACCGTAGGGCTGATTACGAATAATTATGTCAGTACTCCCTTCAGCTTTCAGGTCAGCCAAAAACTGTTCAGGATTGAGTACAGTCAGGCCACGCACCATAACGTCAACTTCGACATCCTGAGTAACTGCACCTACTTGAGCAACTGAACCGGAGGTTCCAGGGTAGAAAAAGATTGCGACTGCCACCATCAGGATAATCAGCCCTGCGCCAATATCGAGAAGGCTAATTTTGCCAAATAAACGTCCCTTAGAATCCAAAATAGCCATAGCTTTTGGCACTCCGAAATTTTCTAGCGATTTAAGCTGCTGTGCTTGAAGATGTGCCCATCAGCTCAAGCGATAATGTAACAGATATGCAAAGCCCCTCTATTGAACGGGGAATGCAATCGTTAGTATTTAATCATGGGGTGGTCAGATTGGGTGGACAAAAGCCTGTGAATCATGGCTGGTCCCGCAGTGTTTTTATTGAGTGCGCCCGCATCTTTAGTGCGCCCGCATCTTTAGTGCGCCCGCATCCGCTATTTGACCAATGCTGCCCCATAGCTTGACTTGTTACATTGACTTTAGTTCATAAAATCACAATCGATTAACTGTCACAGCCCATAGGAAAAGCCTCTAAGGCTCTCGCTATGGTCAAGTTACGGATATTGTTTGAACCATCATTGCTAAAAAAACAGCAGAGTTAGCCTTATCCGTCTTCGCTTTATTTATCGTTCCGACACAGTACGCTGACCATGTCTAATGGAATTTTCCGCTGGGGCAATCGCTGGCAACGCCGCTTGGCCTACGGCACTATGGCCTTTCTGATGACGCTGAGTTTAGGCATTGTAATACCAAGACCGGCGACGGCTGGTCTGCTTGATATTATTTTGCCGACCATTCAGGTCTTTCAGATCACGAACATGTCTGATGAGCAGGAAATTAGCTTAGGTGGACAGGTCAACCAGCAGCTACTCTCTCAGTCATTTAGACTCCATCGTGACGATGCGCTGACAGCCTACGTAGACGGAATTGGTCAAAGTCTGATTTCCCATAGCGACCGCCCAGATATCCCCTATGTATTTCAGGTAGTTGAAGACGACGGCATCAACGCCTTTGCCACCATGGGCGGATATGTCTATGTCACCACCGGGTTACTTGCAGCCGCCGAGAATGAAGCTGAGGTCGCTGGTGTGTTGGGCCATGAGATAGGGCACATCGCTGAAAAACATGCGCTTGATCAAATGCGGGATGTGGCTATTGCCCAGGGAGTGGCTGGTGCCTTTGGGTTAAGTCGAAATCAGATGGCTGCGATCGCTGTAGACGTTGCCTTACATCTGCCCAATAGCCGTAAGGATGAGCTAGTGGCCGACGAGCATGGCTTTGTAACCATGGGGGAAGCTGGCTATGACCAGACTGGTATGGCGACTCTGATGCAGAAGCTAGATAGTGGCAACAGCCCACCGGCTCTATTTAGCACTCACCCCAATCCTCGAGATCGAGTAGAACGACTTCAGGCAATGGACAGTGAGTCGGCAATTCCATCAGCTACGGCTGGTACAGATACAACGGCCTACAGTTCTCGGGTTTCCTCGCTGCGGTAAGCCGCAATTCCCCAAAACATAAGATTTGGATCAAACCAGGTTCTGTTTATCGGAACCTGGTTTTGTTGTATCTGTTGCTGGTAAAGCCGATACAGATACTGACCGTCGCCGCCTGTAAATAAAATCGTTGTTGTTGGATATTGCTGCTGCCAGCTGTGGATAAACTGTTGAATGCTAGCCAACATTGTATGAATGACTCCACTTTGGATAGCATTAGCTGTGTTGTCAGCCCAGCGACACGGTAAATCCGCTGGCGGTTCAATGAAAGGGAGTACGGCCGTGGAGTGATGGAGTGCTGCTAAATGCGATCGCATGCCCAGTAAAATAGCGCCTCCAGCAAAATCACCAGCGTTGCCAGCTGTAAAAGTGAGGGCGGTGCCAGCGTCAATGACCAACACTGGCCAATCGTAATGCTGACCTGCTCCCCACAGTGTCGCGACTCGATCTAGTCCCATGGTGGAATACACATTTCTAAGAGGGAAGCGCTCGATCCATTGAATCGTAGGCAAATGGTTTAGATACTTCGCTTGTCTGGGGACCACTGAAATAGCCCAAATTTTCATCGACTCAACCGGTAAATGCAGCATCTGAGGGGGTGCCTGTTCTGCCCAAATTGAGCGCAATGGTCTGTCTGGGGGGGAGGGATTTGTGAGATGGCTGGTGTGCCAAACTTGTTTGAGGGCGCTTTCCTGAAACCAGGCCCAATGCCATCGTGTATTACCGATTACCAATGCTAGCCAATCCACCATTAGGGATTTATGTTATTGGCTTAAATCAGATTTATACAAATAAAAATCGCCATTAAAATAGGGATCAGCTATTTCTAACTGATCCCTTTATGATTTGGCAAAACTCAAAAACAATCGCTAGTCTACTGTTAACTTGGTTGGAGAAATAGATAGGAAAATCTCACTAAGGTTTACGGTTCAAATTTGCTACTTGTCTTATATCGATTGAGATTCGGCGGCTTATTTCAGATATTTGAAATAGCTAAAGCCCTTCTTTGACATGTAACTAAATCTGAGGTGATTTTAGGGTTTTAAGTGTCAGGAATAAGGTTGTTTGCCTGACTGCTATTCAGTTGTTTCTATAGGGTTAATGTAGCACTAGACACATGAGGATCTCACCCGACTTTACCCAAGTTTACAACCGTTGATATAAGTCTTTGATTGAATATCTTTGTCAATTTGAAAAATAGTGTAGACGCCTTTTATGTAACGTCTTTACTCTATTTTTGGGGTTTGATTTTCTGTTGAGCAACTAATATGATCTGCGGCTGGCTGTGCAGTGTGACGTTGGGGATGAGCTTAAAGCGGGCCTTACGGTTGACGACGCGCGATGGCCCCAGCCTGGAATGCTGCACAATATTGACGATGACCACCGGGGAAGACCACATTCAGCTTGAGCGGATCGCTACTATCTCTTGGATCGCCAGGACCTTGAATGACTTTTGAGGCGCCGTCGTGAGTTTCGACCTGAATGGGGCGTCGGTTTTTGAGCTCGCCGCCGCTGCTGTCAACATAGGTGACAATATTGCCGTTATTGAACGCCTTGCCAATATTTTGAATCAGCTGTAGAAAGTTGCGATCGCTTCCCCCTCGCTTAAACGTCAGACCATTATCTGTTTCTACAGCCTGACTGGTGACAGTATCCCCCACACCAATCATTAATGGCATGTGAGCCGGGTCAAAGTCCTGCTGAACTAATGCCAGCATATCCTCCATGGTTTTAGGCGCTTGTCGGGCGTTAAACCCAATCCCCAATGGGTGCACCCCTGTTTTCTTAAAGTAGTAACGGTTGAGTAGAGCCAGAACCCCAGCCTCTTTAACAGCTCCCTGCAGCATAAACTGAAAATCTGTTGTGCCAGATGTGGTTGTATCAGCCCACCACACCACTTCATCGCCATTATCGTCACGACCTAAATTTGGGGCATAGTGCACAAAAAATGAGTCGCTTAGACCTTTCTGTGCAGCTTCTGCTAACAGCTGATCCATCAGCGCTTTCATCTGTGTTTGGATCTGTTGATAAAGAGTCGGATTTCCAAGTATTTCGTAAAACGTATTGAGATTGGCAGTGGGGGATGCCACATTGTCTAAAACAGATGCACTAATGCAGTGGGTCAGCTGCTCAGTCGATAAACCATGGTCAACCTTCTGTAGAAACTCATGCAGGGTAGTTTCTACTCGATTGGGGACAGATTTGAGAAACGCTAGTTCATCGTCACTGACACCTGGATGGGTCAACTGACCACAGCGGTCTTGCCACTGTATGCCTCCAGCGGCTAGCCCCGGCAGATGTAAATTCTCAACAGCCTGCCCTAATGCTTTTTCGATAATTGTGTTAATCCCACGTTTGCCAATATGTTCACCATTGGTCAACACAAAAAAATGGCCGTCATATGCAGCTACAGCCTCTACATACGTTCGCTCAATTTTCCGATTTAGTGGATCCTTCACTAACCCCATACACACCCCATCAAGATCTTGAATGATCAGTAGATTTTCGGTGTTGGCAAGTAGCGTAGTGAACGCTGTATGGTCTAAGGAAAACGTCTGCTGATGAATTGGTACACCTGTTTTAGAGCCAGAAATAGCCATAGGACTTGTGTTAAGAGAATTAGCCGTTTTCGTAAAAATACGGTAACACTCGTTAAGATACCTTTTGCAGTCCCAAGTAACGAGTGAGGGCTGGACCCATGGCTACCTTTTATACCCTGCATCCAGAGTCGCCCCAATCTTTTAAGATTGAGAAAATTCGAAAACAGCTACAGAGTGGCGCAGTCATGCTCTACGCTACCGATACGGTGTACGCCATTGGCTGTGATTTACAGTCAAAAAGCGCGATTCAGCGAGTCCGACAGCTCAAGAAATTGTCCAATGATAAACCTCTGACATTTCTGTGTTCTTCGCTATCAAATATTGCGCAGTACGCCTATGTGAGCGATCCTGCCTATCGCACAATGCGTCATCTGATTCCGGGGCCTTACACCTTTATTTTGCCTGCTACTAAACTGGTGCCTAAACTAGTGATGAATCCAAAGCGTAAAACAACAGGGATTCGGGTGCCAGACTCTGCGGTTTGCCAGGCACTGCTGCACAGCCTCGGTAATCCGATTATTTCCACATCGGCCCATACCGCAGATATGGATGAAGCGTATTTCTCTCGCTATGAGCTGTTTGATGCCTTAGAGAAGCAGGTAGATTTGATTATTGATAGTGAAGCCGATCCGAGCTATCTAGCCTCTACGATTCTGGATATGACCGAGGATGAACCCGTCGTTATCCGTAAGGGATTGGGTTTTGATGCTGTTGAGCAATTTGCTAACACGGCTGTTGGATAGCACTTAGCCTGTTCTTAACCCATTAGTTGCTGTACTAAGCGGCCAAAGGTATCTGTCAAAATCTATCAGGTTAGACATAAAATATGCTTCCGGAGAGCTGGATTAATGGATGCTTATGATGCCATTCTGATTCCAGGGGGAGGGGTTCGTGCTGATGGAGCATTACCCTTATGGACCCAGCGTCGGCTAGAGCATGCCCTTGAAAAACGCCAGGAGGCTTACCTAATAACCCTGAGCGCTGGAACTACCCATAAACCCCCTTCATTAGATACTGACGGGCATCCAATTTTTGAATCTGTGGCAGCCGCTAACTATTTGATTAAAAAAGGTGTGGCTCCAGAAAAGATTTTGCTTGAAACAAGCTCCTATGACACCATTGATAATGTTTTTTTCTCACGCATGATCCATGTTGAACCTTTGAATATCAAACGACTTTTGGTAATTACGTCTGAGTTTCACATGCCGAGAACACGGGTCATCTTTGAATGGATTTATCATTTAGAGGGATTGCCCCAAGATTGTCAAATCTCCTTTGATGCGGTGAGTGATGCAGGTATTGACGAGGTAATGCTAATCGCAAGGCGACAAAAAGAAGCCAAAAGCTTAGAAACACTGCTTAAGATTACAGGCAAAATCTCTACTATAGGTGAGTTTCATCAATGGTTGTTTCAAGAACATGGTGCCTATGCTCTATCTGCTCAAGTAATGCGAGAGTCAGGTGCGGTGCTTGGAACATATTGAAGTAACCTTGATTAGTCTCTTTTGGAATTGCAAGACTAGCACAAGGTATAGCCTCTCGTAAGGTAGCTACTTTGAGATAGCCCATCAGGACTGGATAGCGCACATTCCGCAGGTTAGGTTTCAAAATAAGGTAATTTAAGCGGTAACGTTTTTGCAGAGCCGCTTAGAGGGGATGATGCGTGTCGAAGATATTGATCACTTAGGCATCATTGCAGGGATTGTAGACCAAATCGGTCTC